>NZ_JBWDOG010000001.1:0-815758 GCF_056269115.1 Patulibacter ginsengiterrae | reverse complement strand
AGCGGCGAGAACGCACCCGCCTGGAGCGACGCCGGAGCGACGCCGAAGCCGGGGGTGAAGCCGCCGTCACCGCAGCCGGCGGTCAGCAGCGAGGTGTTCACCGTCACCGGCGCGGTGCCGGAGAAGGGCGTGAACGTCGTCTGCCCGTTCGAGGTGCCGCAGATCGGCGACGAGGCGATGACGGACTTGGCGCCACCGTCGAAGTCGAGCTTCATCTGCGAGAACGGCAGCTGCGGGTTGTCGCTGAAGGACGTCGTCAGCTGGCCGGTGGTGGGGTCGGCGTCGACGTTGCCCTTCAGGCGGATCGAGATCCCGCGGCCCTCGACCGTCACGAACAGGCGGTAGCGCTGGCCGGCCCGCGGCTCGCCGACGAAGACGGAGCCCTCGAGCGGGTCGTCCAGGACCGGCGAGGTGACGGTCACCTTGCCGACCTTCGACGCGGCCGGGCAGGCGACGGGGTCGTCGGTGCCCTTGGCCAGCTGCGCGTCGGTGCAGACGTCGAGGCCGTTGGCCGCCGACGGGCTGATCGACATGCCCGGGGGCAGCGTCAGCTTCACGTCCTCGACGTGCGCGGTGGCGAGGTCCTTCGCGTTCTGCGACTGCGGGACGTTCAGCGCCACCGAGAGCGGCACCGGCGCGTCGGCCTGCATCGAGCTGGGACCGAAGGTCGTGGTCGGCGCGAACGGGACGTCGTCGCAGCCGTCGGCACCGACCGGGGTCGTGTAGCTGGCCTTGGCGACCTCGCCGTCCCACGACTCGATCGTGGCATGGGTGGTCTGGGGGCCGTCGCAGGCGGTCGGGTTGGTCAGGAAGGCCGTCGTCTTGTCGGCGACCTGCTCACCGCCGGGCTGGTCGGCCTCGATCAGCCAGGCCTTGCCGGCGAGGCCGAGGATCGCGACCGCCGCGAGGCCGCGCTGCTCGTCGTGACGCGGGTCGCCGGGAACGCCCCACAGGATCAGCTTCGAGGAGACCACCGACGGGGCCTTCGGCATGTTCTCGATCTTGACGTAGAGGCCGCCGTCCGGACGCAGCCCGCCGATCATGTCGACCCGGCTCATGTCACCGACGATCGAGTAGGAGAGCGCGGGAGCCTGCGGGTTGAAGGCGAAGCGTCCGACCTGGTCCTTGCCGCGGGTCATGTTGAAGACGGGCAGCAGCACGTCCATCGTGTCGCGACCCGGGATCGTGCCCGGAACGAACTGCATCGAGGCACGGACGCGGAGGCGCTGCACGCCGATCTGCGACTCCGGCGGGCACCAGCTCTCGCGCGGGCCCTGGCGGATCGGCTCGTACGTCTCGTCGTCGATGCCGAGCTCGGTCATGTTCTGGAGCTGCTCGTCGGTGCAGGTCGGGAACGCCGCGGGGTTGGCGATCAGGCCCGCCGGGGCGTCGACGCGGAGGTTCCGGGCGAGCGAGAACGGGTCGGCGATGAGGCGCGTAGCCGGGTTCGGGTCGGACTGGGCGTCGGTCGTCAGCGTGAACTCGTTGGTGACGAAGTCCGGGTGGCCACCCGCCTGCGTGAAGTCCTTGGAGCGGTCGTCGCGGGCCGCGTCCTCGTCGGTGACCACGCTGGCGCCGAAGTCGGTGAAGCCGAAGGCCTTCGCCTTGGGAAGGAGCGGCGAGTCGGCGCCGGCCGGGGCGTACTCGGCGGACGCCGGAGCGGCAGCCAGCAGGGATGTCAGGCCGAGGCCCAGCGCGACGACCGTCGCGCGAGAGCGGGCTGAGCGGGTACGCCCGCGATTGGTGGTGAGACCCACGTGGTCTTCCCTTCGTGATCGGTGACACAGATACCAGCGGCGCGGGCCACGCTAGACGATCCGGACTCACGCTGTGCCACCAAGTCCCGACCAGACGTACGGTAGGTTTCTACTGCCGGTATCGATCAACGGCGTACACGGTTGCGTCTGGGACGCTTACCGGTCGCGCAGCGTGCTGTCGTGGGTCGTCACGGTTCGCTTGGCCGGCGCGAGGACGGGGCGGATTCGCCGTGGCCGAGCGGAGTTCCGGGGCAGAGGGGCGTCTTCGGCCGGCGCGACGGCGGCCTGGACGGATGGTCGGCAAGGGGCAGATTCGGGCCCTCGTCGCCCCGCGTCTCGGGGGGTCTTCGGGGCTGGTGCGGGGCGTGCCCGAGCCGCCTGAGCGGCCTTGCGGGCAGGGCCGCCACGGCCGGGCGGGGGTGGGTGAGGAACGCGGACAGCGGTCGTCCGCGATTCCCGGGAGGATCACCGCATGTCCAAGATCCTCGAAACCCCACGGCAGAAGCACCTGGCGCTGCTGCTGCTGGCGATGACCCAGTTCATCATCGTCGTCGACGCCTCGATCGTGAACGTCGCACTACCCAGCATCGGCACCGATCTGGAGTTCTCCCAGGACGGTCTCTCGTGGGTCGTCAACGCCTACGCCCTGGTCTTCGGCGGGTTCCTGCTGCTCGGTGGGCGGCTCGCCGACCTGATCGGGCGCCGGCGGATGTTCATCGTCGGCCTCGTGATCTTCTCGATCGCGTCGCTGGCCGGCGGCCTGGCCTCGTCCGACCTCCAGCTGATCCTCGCCCGTGGCTTCCAGGGCCTCGGCGCGGCCCTGGCGTCGCCGGCCGCGCTCTCGATCGTGACCACGACCTTCGCCGAGGGTGCGGAGCGCAACCGCGCGCTCGGGATCTGGGGCGCCGTCGCCGGCGCCGGCGGTGCCGCCGGCGTGCTGCTCGGCGGGATCCTGACCGAGTACCTCGGCTGGGAGTGGGTCCTGTGGGTCAACGTGCCGGTCGGCATCGCCGCCGCCCTGCTCGCTCCGCGCCTGCTGCCGGAGAGCCGCGACGAGCACGAGACCCGCTCGTTCGACATCCCCGGCGCGGTCACCGTCACGGCCGGCCTGGCGCTGCTGGTCTACGCGATCGTCGACGCCGGCAGCGTCGGCTGGGGCTCGACCCGGACGATCGTGCTCGTGCTCGCGGCCGTCGCCCTGATCGTCGTCTTCCTCACGATCGAGGCGAAGTCCCGCAAGCCGCTGATGCCGCTGGCGACCTTCCGCCTGCGGACCCTCCGTGGGGCCAACGTCGTCGGGCTGCTGGTCGGGATGGCACTGCTCTCGATGTTCTTCTTCATCTCGCTCTACCTCCAGCAGGTGCTCGGCTACGACGCGCTCAAGACCGGCTTCGCCTACCTGCCGCTGTCGATCGCGATCATCCTCTCGGCCGGCGTCGCCTCGCAGCTGGTGACGAAGCTCGGGTTCAAGCCGGTGCTGATCTTCGGCATGCTCTGCGTCACCGTCGGGCTGCTGTGGTTCTCGCGGGTGTCGGTTGGCGGCTCGTACCTCGCCGACGTGCTCGGGCCGTCGCTGCTGGCCGGGGTCGGGCTGGGCTTCTCGTTCGTCCCGGTCACGATCGCCGCCGTCTCCGGGACCCGTCCCGACCAGGCCGGTCTCGCCTCGGGGCTGATCAACACCTCGCAGCAGGTCGGCGGGGCGCTCGGGGTCGCGATCCTGGCCGCGATCGCGACCTCCGTCTCCGGTGGGGTCAACCCGCAGGGCCGGCTGAGCCCGGGCCAGATCGCCGACCTCAACGACGGCTTCCAGGCCGCCTTCCTCGGCGGTGCCGGGTTCGCGGTCCTCGGCCTGATCGCGGCGGCGGTGCTGATCTCCTCGCGGGATTCGCGGGCGATGGTCGCGGCGGCGAAGGTCGAGGCCGCCACCGAGGATCCGGTAGGCGCGTAGCGCCCGCGGAGCGGCCGTCGCACCGGCGTCCCGGCCGCTTGCCGGGGCGGCCGGCCCGTCTGATCGGGGCGCCGGATGCGGCGCCCTCGCGCGGCGGGGCGTCGGAGGCGTCGGCGGGCACGGAGCCCCGCGGGATCGGCCAGAAGGGGTGAACCCTCGATCTCTGGTCGACCTCTAGGGAGGCGGTTCTCGGCTGGTTACGGCCGGTCTCGGCCCCGGTCAGTCGCTCGTGGTCGGCTCGCCGGCCGCGTGCCGCTCGAGCCAGCGCCAGAGCAGCGCCGCGGCCCCCTCCGGGGGCGCCGACCGCAGGTGGCAGGCGCGCAGATCCCGCTCGAGGGTGACGTCGCGGACCACCAGCCCGCTCATCGTCCCGGCCCGCAGCTCGCTCTCGACGGCGAGCCGCGAGAGCAGCGAGAACCCACCCCGCAGCAGCGCGCGCTTGATCGCCTGGGTGCTGGCCGTCTCGAGGGTCGGGCGGAGGTGGACCCCGACCGCCTCGAGCGTCGACTCGGCGACCGCGCGGGTGCCCGAGGCCGCCTCGCGCGAGACGTAGGACTCCTGCTCCAGCTCCCGCGGGGCGACGCTCCGGCGGCCGGCCCAGCGGTGCTCCTCGCCGACCACGACGACGATCTCGTCGCGCGCCGCGACGACGCTGCGCATGTCCTCGAGCGGGTCGCGGCCCTCGACGAAGCCGATCGAGGCGTGGCCGTCCCGCAGGGCCTCGAGGACCCCGGGCGAGTTGACGATCTGGACCTGGGTGTGGATGCCCGGATGCTCGGCGGCGAACTGGGCCAGCCAGTCGGGCAGCAGGAACTCGCCGACGGTGTGGCTGGCGGCGACCACCAGCGTCAGGCGGGCGCCGCGGCGGTGCTCGATCGCGCTCGCCTCGACCTGCCGGAGCGCGGCGAGCGCACGCCGCGCCTCGGGGTGGAGGAGGCGTCCGGCGGCAGTCGCGGTGACCCCCGTCCGGGAGCGCTCGAGCAGCCGGACGCCGAGTCGTCGCTCCAGCCGCTGGAGTCGCTTGGTGACCGCGGACTGGGTCAGATCGAGGGCGTCGGCGGCGGCGTGGACGCTGCGCGCCTCGACCGCTTCGACGAACGCGGCCAGCTCCGCCCCGGAGACGGGGTCGCCGAGCGAGGGGCCGGGTTCCGCTTTGGTCCTCGGCGGGGGCATCACCTCACGGTAGCGAATGATTCTGATTCGGAATCACCGACGGCCGTATCCGACTGGTGGACGGGGGCGGCGAACGGGAGCCTGGATCCATGACCACCGCTCTCGACCTCGGCCGTCCCCAGGGCCTCGACGCGCAGGGGGCCGACCGGCCCCGGGTCCGGCGGCGGCGATTCCTGCGGGACCTGGAGCACCGCTCCGACGTCTTCGCCCAGATCGGCCCCAACTGGTTCGCGTCGGTGATGGGGACGGGGATCGTGGCCAACGCCGCCGCGCTGCTGCCGCGCCAGGTCCCCGGTCTGCACGCGTTCGCGGTCGCGGTCTGGGCGGTGGCTGCGGTCTGGCTGGTGGTGCTGAGCGCAGCGACCGTCGTCCACTGGCGGCGGCACCCCGCCAACGCCCGGGCGCACGCCTCGAACCCGGCGATGGCGCCGTTCTATGGGGCGCCGCCGATGGCGCTGATGACCGTCGGGGCCGGTGCCCTGCTGGTCGGCCACGAGCTGATCGGGATGCCGGCGGCGATCGTCGTCGCGTTCGTGCTCTGGGCGCTCGGCACGCTCGCGGGGCTGGCCTCGAGCGCGCTGGTCCCGTACTGGCTGTTCACCCGTCACGAGGTCGGGCTGTCGACGACCTTCGCCACCTGGCTGATGCCGATCGTGCCGCCGATGGTCTCGGCGGCGACCGGTGCCTCGCTGATCGCGCACCTGCCCGCCGGGCAGGCCCAGGAGGCGATGCTGCTGGCCTGCTACGCGATGTTCGGGCTGAGCCTGCTCGCCTCGCTGGTGACGATCACGCTCGTCTGGGCGCGGCTCGCCTACCACCGGGCCGGGCCGGCGGGGACCGTGCCGACGCCGTTCATCGTGCTCGGTCCGCTCGGCCAGTCGATCACTGCCGCCAACCTGCTCGGGAACGCCGCTCCTGGCGCGATCGGGGCCCCGTATGGGGACGCCTTCCGGGCGATGGGGGTGCTCTACGGCGTGCCGGTCTGGGGCTTCGCGATGCTCTGGCTGGTGATCGCCGGGGCGCTGGTCGTGCGCACCGCCCGCCGGCATCTGCCGTTCGCGCTGACCTGGTGGAGCTTCACCTTCCCCGTCGGCACGTTGGTCACCGGGACCTCGATGCTGGCGGTCGACACCGGGCTCGACGCCCTGGCCTGGATCGCGGTCGCGCTGTTCGTCCTGCTGCTCGCCGCCTGGCTGGTGGTGGCGGCGCGGACGATCCACGGGGTCGTGCGGACCGGGGCGCTGCTGCGGGCGGCGTGAGGGGCGGCGGCGTTGGGGCGCCGTGGCTGGTCGGGCTGGGCGGGCGCTGCTGCGGGCGGGCGTGGCGTTGGGGCGCCGTGGCGTCGTCGGGTCGGCGCGGCCGGAGACTGCCGCGCGCGACCGGGAACCGCCGGGGGGGGGCGGTCGAGGTTGTGTGCGCTGAGCGCACTCAAGGTCAACGGGCTGGCGCTCGATCGACCTGCGGGTCGCGATAGTGGACAGAAGGTGTCCTTGATCGCTCCTATCGTCGTTGCCGACGGCGCGCCTCCGGCGACGGCGGCGCCACGACCACGCGAACCAAGGATCGATCATGGACTTCAAGCTCGAACTGGTGGGGATCCCCGTCTCCGACGTCGACCGCGCCAAGGCCTTCTACGTCGACCGGGCCGGGTTCAACGCCGACCACGATCACGTCGTCAGCGACGAGATCCGCTTCGTGCAGCTGACCCCGCCCGGGTCGGCCTGCTCGATCGCCCTCGGCAAGGGGATCGTCGACACGCCGCCCGGCTCGGTCAAGGGCATGCAGCTGGTGGTCTCGGACATCGAGCAGGCCCGCGCCGAGCTGGCCGGCCGTGGCGTCGACGTCAGCGAGATCGACACGCACCCCTGGGGCCGGTTCGTCTACTTCGACGACCCGGACGGCAACAGCTGGGCGGTCCAGGAGATCCCGACCTACACCTAGGCGGGATGCGCGGCGGCTGGGCCTGGCGCTGCGGCAGGGGCTGGCGGAGCGGCTCGGCGCTGGGGCTGGGGCTGGCGGAGCGGCTCGGCGCTGGGGCTGGGCGTGGGGCTGCGGCTGGGCGTGGCGGAGCGGCTGCCGCTGGGCCTGGCTCGTTCTCCTTGAGGTTTGCCACCCATACGGTGGCGAACCTCAAAGAGAACGCCGCGGCCTCCTCTGCGGCGGCTTCCCCCGCGGTGGCCTCCTCCGGGGCGGCCTTCTCCTGGGGCGGCTTCCCCCGCGGTGGCCTCCTCCGGGGCGGCCTTCTCCTGGGGCGGCTTCCTCCCGGGGCGGCCTCCTCCGCGGCGCCGGGCCCGCTCGGCCGCTTGGGCCCGCCCTTGACTTCAAGCGTGCTTGAAGACCTAGGGTCGACCTCCCCTTCCGAAGAGGAGCCGCACCCATGGACCCCGTCGTTCCGAATCTCTACGCCTCGCCGCCGCTCGACCTCGGGTTCGGGCGCGTGCCGCTCCAGGCCCGCGCCTTCCTGCTGCGCCGGCCCCGGGGCAACCTGCTGCTCTACGGGGCCGAGCCGATCGGAGCGGAGGAGGAGCGGGCGATCCGGGCCTTCGGCGGGATCTCGCGGCAGTACCTCAACCACGCGCACGAGGTCACCTCCGCCAACGGCCGGATCGCGACCACCTTCGGGGCCCCGCTCACCGTCCACGAGGGCGACGCGGCCGAGGTCGCCCGGGTCGTCCGGCCCGGCGAGACCTTCTCCGCCCGTCACCTCGTCGACGACGACTTCGAGGTGATCCCGACGCCGGGGCACACGGCGGGGGCGACGAGCTACCTGTGGGACACCGGCCAGTACCGGGTCCTGTTCACCGGCGACACGATCTTCCTGCGGGGCGGCGAGTGGGTCGCCGCGCTGCTCGACGGGGTCAGCGACCGGACCGACTACCTGTCGAGCCTCCAGCTGCTGCGGGAGCTCGAGTTCGACCTGCTGGTGCCCGGGGTCGCGCCGGTCGGCCAGCCGTACCACGCGTTCGTCGAGCGGGTCGAGGCGGAGGGCCGGATCGGCGAGATCTGCGAGCGGATCTGGAGCGGCCAGGACCAGTGAGCAGTGCGGGGCGCCGGCTCGCCCACGCGACCAGCCGCCGTCGAGCATCTCGGTGGTGCTCGACGCCAGCCGGGGCTGACCCGATGAGTTCCGTGGCCTCGCGGCGTCCTTGCTCGCGGAACGACCACGAGCGGAAGCGGCGGCGATGACGAGCACCGATGACGAGACCCAGGGCCCGGCCACCTACGTCTTCATCCACGGCGCCGGAGACGTCGGCTGGACCTGGCACCTGGTCGAGGCCGAGCTGCGGGCACGCGGCCACCGGACCGTCGCCGTCGACCTGCCCAGCGAGGACGACGCCGCCGGACTGCGGGAGTACGCCGACGCGGTCGTCGCGGCGGTCGGAGATCCGGGGGCCGGCGACCTGGTCGTCGTCGCGCACTCGCTCGGCGGGCTGACGGCGCCGCTGGTCTGCGAGCGGTTGCCGGTCGACCTGCTCGTCCTGCTGGCGGCGATGATCCCGCTGCCGGGCGAGCGGCCGGACGACTGGTGGCGGGCGACGGGCTACACGGACCTCTCGCCGGCCGCCGACGGCGGCGCGGGGGCCGAGGGCGGTGCCGGCTCCGAGGGGCGCCCGGACGACGGCGACGACCCTCGCGAGGAAGCGATCGCGACCTTCCTCCACGACGTCCCCCGGCCGCTGGCGGAGGAAGCGCTCCGCCGCGGCCGCGGACAGTCGGGCACGCCGATGGGCGAGCCGCATCCGTTGACCGCGTGGCCCGACGTGCCGACGCGGTTCCTGCTCGGCCGCGACGACCGGTTCTTCCCGGCCGCGTTCCTGCGCCGGGTCGCCCGCGAGCGGCTGGGCATCGCCGCGGACGAGATCGACGGCAGTCACGGCGTCGCGCTCAGTCGTCCGCGCGAGCTGGCCGAGCGGTTGGAGCGGTACCGGATCGAGCTGGGCACCCGACCGGCGGAGCGATGAGTTCGGGGACGCCGGACGGTCCTCGCTGGGAACCCCTCACGAAGGAGACGGACCGACATGTTCGAGCACACCAAGGCGTTCAGTGGCTTCTCGGTCGACGACCTGGACGCGGCCAAGCGGTTCTACGGCGAGACGCTCGGCCTGCGGGTGAGCGAGCAGCACGGCCTGCTGTTCCTGCACATCGCCGGTGACCGCGACACGCTCATCTACCCCAAGCCGGACCACGTGCCGGCGGCCTTCACCGTCCTCAACTTCCCGGTCGACGACATCGACAGCGCGGCCGACGAGCTGGCTGCCCGCGGCGTCACGTTCGAGCGCTACGACGGGATGGAGGCCGACGAGCGCGGCGTCTTCCGTGGCGGCGGCCCGTTCATCGCCTGGTTCAAGGATCCGGCGGGGAACATCCTGTCGGTGCTGCAGGAGCGCTGAGCGGGAGCGGCAACTCCGCCGAGTGCTTGCCCACCTTGTTGGCGGCCGCGGTTTCGTGGCGTATACGGTTGTGCGACGGTTGCCGAGGGGCTCGGTGTTGCGAGTATTGGAAATACAGTCGCGTACGGGTAGGGTCGCCGGATGGCGTCCCCAGTACTGCCCACCAGCGACCGCGAAGCGTGGCATCCAGCACGACTCCTTCCAACGGCCGGGATAAAAGGGCAGGAGGAACAGGAGCGGCGAGCGACCTCGGCGCTGCTGGCGGTGTTGCGTGCTGTTCCCGAGTTCGGGCACGCGCTGCTCAAGGAGCTGGGAGCGCCGAGGTCGAAGGTGATCGACACCTACGCTGAGGTGCGTTTCGTCGACGCGGCCGGAAAGACCCAGATTCCGGACGGGGCCATCGTTTGTGAGTACGGCAAGCGATCATGGACATGCTTGGTCGAAGTGAAGACCGGGAAGGCGCCGCTTCGGGACGAACAGGTCGCGAGCTATCTCGACATCGCGCGTGACCAGGGGTTCGATGCGGTGCTGACGATCTCGAACCAGATCACGGCAAGCTCCGCGGAGACGCCGGTCGTCGTTGACAAGCGAAAGCTTCGCAAGGTCGATCTGTGGCACATGTCGTGGTGGCGGGTCATCACGGAGGCGATCGTGCAGAGTCGCCATCGTGGAGTCTCGGACCCGGACCAGGCGTGGATTCTTGACGAGCTCATCGCCTACCTGGATCACGATGCGTCGGGTGCAGGGGGCTTCGGCGACATGGGGGACAGATGGGTTCCCGTTCGGAAGGCCGCCCACGACGGCACGCTTCGGGCGTCGGAGGACGCTCGCGTGATTGCCGAACGCTGGGAAGAGTTCACCCAATATGTCTGCATGGGCCTCTCTCAGGATCTCGGGCAGAAGGTCAGCTCGCCCCGCCCGCGGAAGCAGGTGACATCTCAGCGTCTGGACGAGGTGGTGGAACGGTTGGTCGAACACGGAACCCTCGACGCGCCGATTCGCGTGCCGAACGCTGTGGGAGACATCACGCTTCGGGCCGATCTGAGAACGCGTCAGTCAGTCACGAGCGTGACGCTCGATGCGCCACGCGAGATGCGGGCCAAGGCAAGGATCAACTGGGCGCTCCGGCAGCTTCGCGACGCTCCGGACGACCTGCGGTTCGAGGTGCACTACCCCAACGTTCGGC
Organism: Patulibacter ginsengiterrae; assembly: GCF_056269115.1. Taxonomy (NCBI): domain Bacteria; kingdom Bacillati; phylum Actinomycetota; class Thermoleophilia; order Solirubrobacterales; family Patulibacteraceae; genus Patulibacter; species Patulibacter ginsengiterrae. The sequence goes on along the minus strand of NZ_JBWDOG010000001.1, from coordinate 805,303 downwards.
AGACGACCGTGGCGCTGTTGGGCGATGTGAGGGACGCTCCCGAGCGGCTGCTCTACGAGGCGGACCCCAAGCGCGAGCCGCGCGCCTTCACGCTCACGATGCTGCGACCGATGGGGCAGAAGCGCGGCAAGGATCCGGGATCATTCGTTCGGGACACGCGTGCGCACGGGTTCGACTTCTACCGTGATCTCGTCCAGAACCTGAGGGGGTGGCAGCCTCGTGCGCCGCGTTCCACCGGTACCGGGATCGATGAGGACGACGACGCCAACGAGGCGGTGCCCCAGCCCGTCGTAGCTGGGTAGGTCCATCGGCAGTCCCTGTGGAGGAATCAGAGAAATCTGGTTCTTATGCGGAAGACGGCGACCGACGTGGCGCGCGGCTTCTCCCAGGTGCTGGACGAGATCGAGGCGACAGGGCGAACCGGTGGTCGTCGTCCGCTCTGGCCGAGCGTCGAGATCGGCCCTGCCCGGTCTGGCAACGGCGCGATGCTGCGGGCGCTGCTGGCCGAGGCGCCCGACGATCCCACCTGGGTCGACGAGCTGCGTGAGCTCCGAGGAGCAGGTCGACCGATGGGCGACTGATCGTCGATACCGGCGTGCTCGTTCGGGTCGAGCGGTCGGGCGCGGCCGGGCGTGAGGGGCGGGTCGGGGGCCGCTCCGCTAACTTAGCGACAAGATGTCGACAAGAAGACCGGTCTGATGTTCCTCGCGCTGCGGGAGATCCGCTTCGCCCGCGCCCGCTTCCTGGCGATGGGGTCGGCGATCGCGCTGCTCGCCTGGCTGATGACGCTGCTCTCGGGACTGACCTCGGGACTCGTCGAGGACGGCGTCTCGGGGCTCCGCGAGCTGCCGGCGAGCCACCTCGCGTTCGCCGCCGGGGCCGACCAGTCGTTCAGCAAGAGCACCGTCCGGCCCGCCGACTGGCGCGCCGCTGCGGCCGCCCCGGGCGTGACCGCCGCCGAGCCGCTGGGCAACGCCTTCCTCAATGCCCGCACCGACGACGGGGCCGGATTCGACCTCGCGCTCTTCGGCGTCCGCCCGGGCTCGTTCCTCGACCCGACGCTCGGCGGCGACGCACGGCTCGGGGCCGACCCCGACGGGGTCTTCGTCTCCCAGAAGGTGCTCGACGCGGGCGTCCGCCCCGGCGAGCGCTTCCGCCTGCTCAACAGCAGCGTCGAGATGCGGGTCGCCGGGGTCCTCGACGACCGCTCGTTCGGGCACGCCGGCGTCGTCTACGCGCCGCTCCCGCTCTGGCAGCGCGCGGTCTACGCGGCCGCTCCCGCCGGGGAACGCGACGGGGCCTCGGCGATCGCGCTGCAGGCGGCGGACGACGCCGCGGCGACCGCCGCCGGGAAGGCCGCGAACGCCGAGGCGGTGACGGTCGAGACCGCCTACGCGTCGTCGCCGGGCTACAGCGCGGAGACCTCGACGATGTCGATGATCCGCGGCTTCCTCTACGTGATCGCCGCGGTCCTGGTCGGGGCGTTCTTCCTCGTCTGGACGATCCAGCGAACGGCGGAGATCGGGCTGCTGAAGGCGCTCGGGGCGAGCAACCGCTACGTGCTCAAGGATGCGCTCGCCCAGGCCGGCCTGCTGCTGCTCGGGGCGACCGCGGTCGGGCTGCTGCTCGGGATCGGCACCGGCGTCCTGATCGAGGGAACGGCGGTGCCGTTCGACCTGCAACCGGTCCCGGTCGCCGGTGCGGTCGCCCTGCTCGGGATCATGGGGCTGCTCGGCGTGGCGGTCTCCGTCCGCCGGATCGGCCGGGTCGATCCGCTGATCGCCCTGGGAGGTGCCCGATGAGCCTGCGTCTGGTGGGCGTGACCCTCGACCGTGGTGACGGCGACGACGTGGTGCGGGTGCTCGACGACGTCAGCCTGAACGTCTCCGGGGGCGAGATGGTCGCGGTCGTCGGCCCGTCCGGATCCGGCAAGTCGAGCCTGCTCGCGGTCGCCGGGGCGCTGCTGACCGCGGACGCCGGGACCGTCGAGATCGGGGGCGCGGCGATCGCCGACCTCAGCCGCGACGAGCGGGCACGGCTGCGCCGGCGTGAGCTCGGGTTCATCTTCCAGGGCTCGAACCTGGTGCCGTCGCTGTCGGCCGTCGACCAGCTGCTGGCGATGGTCCACCTCGACGGTCGCCGGCCGGCGAAGGAGCGCCCGCGGGCGCTCGAGCTGCTGGAGCTGGTCGGCCTCGGGGCGAAGGCCCACCGGCGGCCGTTCGAGCTCTCCGGCGGCGAGCGCCAACGGGTCGGGATCGCGCGCGCCCTGGTCAACGAGCCCGCGGTGCTGCTCGCCGACGAGCCGACGTCGGCGCTCGACCGCGCCCGTAGCGTCGAGCTCTCGGAGCTGCTGAAGCGCCTGACCCACGACCGCGGGATCGCCACCGTCGTCGTCACCCACGACGACGCGCCGGTGCGGGTCGCCGACCGCGTGGTGGCGATGGAGGACGGCCGTCTCGACCCGGCGCGGGCCGAGACGGTGCGTGCGCGATAGCGTCGGGGGGTGCCTCGGATCGACGCCCCGACCGTGCGGGAGCACGTCCAACGTCAGACGGACGCGATCCTCGATGCCGGCGCGCGGCTGGTGGCCGAGCGTGGGTTGCGAAACGTCGAGCTGGCGGAGATCGCGGCGGAGGTCGGTCTCAAGCGCACGTCGCTGTACCGCTACTTCCCCAACAAGGAGGCGATCGTGGCCGCCTGGTTCGCGCGCGAGCTGCCGGTCGCGACCGCCCGCGGGGTCGCGGTGCTGGAGGGGCCGGGCAGCACCGGCGAGCGGATCGGGGCCTGGCTCGACCTCCAGGTCGCGTTGACGGCGGAGGAGTCGCACCGGCTGGCGGTGCGGCTGGTGCGCGAGAGCGGCGGCCTCCAGGGCCAGGCCCGCGCGAGCATGCTGGAGGGCCACCGCGACCTCTACTCCCGCGTGACCCCGCTGCTGGCGGAGCTGGTCGGGGAGGACGAGGCGCGGACCGCGCTGCATCTGGTCGGGGGCCTGGTGCGGGCCGCGGGCGAGGCGGTCGAGGCGGGTCGTGATCCGGCGGGGATCGCGACCGCGCTCCGCCGGGCGGTCGCCGGGCTGCTGGGCGACCCGACGATCGCTCCCGCGGCAAGCGGTTGAGGTCGCGTGCGTTGAACGCCCTCGACCTCAGCCGATCGGCGAGCGGGGCGAGCGAGCGCCCCGCACGGCGGCTGGCTCAGCCGATCGCGTACGGGTAGTCGGGCGCGCGGCCCTGGAACGAGAGGATCCGGGGGTTCTGGATCCGGCCGTCGCGGATCTCGATCGCCCGGCGGATCGTGTCGTCCTGCTCCCACGCCTCGGGTCCCGCCATCACGACCGGCAGGTAGGCGAGCAGCGCCTCGCTGTTCTCCCAGGTCGCCGAGTTCCAGAGGAACGACGGGCTGTGGTCGACGGCGTAGTTGTGGAGGCCGTCGCCGACGTCGAAGATCGGGGCGGCGAACGAGGTCGGCCGTGCCCACTCGAAGCCCATGCCCTCGTCGCAGGAGACGTCGACGAAGAGGGTGCCCGGGGCGAAGCGGGGGAGGTCCTCGTTCATCACGAACATCAGCGGCTCGTCGGTGTCCTGGAGGATGCAGTTGACGATCACGTCGTACTGGGCCAGGACCTCGGCGAGCGGGCCGGGCTCGGGATCCTTCAGCGCCAGGGTCCGGCTCGGGTTGGCCGGATCACGCGCGAAGTGCTGCATCCGGACCGACGCGAACGGCGAGGCGACCGCCGACACGTTGCGCTGGGTGAGGACGGTGACGTCGCTGATCCCGAGCGCCGAGAGACCGCGGACGGCGCCACGAGCGGTCGCGCCGAAGCTGATCACGGCGGCCCGCAGGCGACGACCGTAGTCGCCGGTCGAGCCGATCAGCTGGAGCGCGTGGAGGACCGAGCAGTAGCCGGCCAGCTCGTTGTTCTTGTGGAAGACGTGGACGCTGAAGTGGCCGTCCGCGGTCCAGTGGTTCATCGCCTCCCAGGCGATCAGGGTCAGCCCGCGGTCGATCGCGAGCTGGGTCATCCGCTCGTCCTGCACGCAGTGCGGCCAACCCCACACGACCTGTCCGGGACGGAGCGTCTCGAGGTCCGACGCAAGCGGCTTGGGCAGTACGACCACGTCGGTCTCGGCCAGCAGCTGTTCTCGGGACCGGAGGCCGCCGACCAGCGAGGCGAGGTGCGCGTCGCCGATCCCGAAGCGCTGGCCGTAGCCGTGCTCGAGGAAGATCCGGCGCCGCAGCTCCGGGGCGATCCGCTCCAGATGCGCAGGGTGGATCGCCAACCGGTGCTCGTCCTCCTTGCGGGAGGTCGCCACGACACCGATGGTGAGTTGTTGCACCGAACGAGTCTACGGGTGGGTGGTCGGGCCCCTGGACGGCGGGGGCGGGTTGCGGGTCCCCTCGGCGATGGGTGATCCGTACGACCGCGCCGCCCGATCGGCTAGCGTCGACGCCCGTGCCGACCGCCGACTCCCTGCTCGGACCCGCCGCGGTCGCCGCGTTGCCCGCCTGCCTCGAACGCGCCGCGCCCGAGCAGTCGCTGCCGGGCCTGCACGGGGCGGCCGACGCGCTCGACGGCCTCGGCTTCGGGGAGCGGGTCGCGCTGGTCCGCGACGCGCTGCTGGCCGACCTGCCCGACGACTACGACGGCTTCGCGCGGATCCTGCGGTCGGCGTTGGACGATCCCGACTTCACGGGCTGGATGATCTGGCCCGTCGGCGAGGCGGTCGCGGTGCGGGCGCTGGCGGCGGCGACCCCGACCGCGTTCGACGACGGCCTCGCGCTGCTGGCGGCGCTGACCCCGCGGTTGACCGCCGAGGCGGCGCTGCGGCCGTTCCTCGACGCCGACCTCGAACGCGCGCTGGCGACCGTCCTGCGCTGGACGACCGACCCCGACGAGCACGTCCGGCGGCTGGCCAGCGAGGGCACCCGGCCGCGGCTGCCGTGGGCGAAGCGCGCCCGCGCGGTGCTCGCCGACCCGCAGGCGACGATCCCGGTGCTCGATGCGCTCTACCGCGACCCCGAGGAGTACGTGCGGCGGTCGGTCGCCAATCACCTCAACGACGTCAGCCGGGCCGAGCCGGAGCTGGCCGTCGCGGTCGCCACCCGCTGGCTCGCCGAGCCGGACGCGAACACCGTCCGGACCGTCCGCCACGCGATGCGGACGCTGATCAAGCAGGGCGACCCGGCCGCGCTCGCCCTGCACGGGTTCGCCGCGCCGGCCGACCTGGTCGTCAGCGGCCCGACGCTCGGGGCCGAGGTCGTCCGGATCGGCGAGGAGCTGTCGTTCGCCTTCACGCTCGAGAACCGCGACGCCCAGCCGGTCCGGCTCGCCGTCGACTACGTCGTCCACTACCGCAAGGCCAACGGCCGCACGGCGCCGAAGGTCTTCAAGCTGACGACGAGGACGCTGGCCGCGGGGGAGACCGTGACCGTCACCCGCCGGCAGCCGTTCCGCCCGATCACGACCCGCCGCCACCACCCGGGCGAGCACGCGATCGAGTTGCAGATCAACGGCCGCCGCTACGGGCCGGTCGGCTTCGTGCTCGCCGACGGCTGAGGGGCGACGAGAAGCCCGCGCGGCGGCGGGACGCGATCACCGTCGCCCGGGGCGAGACCCGGCCCGCGGGGCGACTGATGCGGATTGTGTGTCGTATAGGCCCGAAATCCGCATCAGTTCGCTCGCCGCCGCGCCTCGCCGCCCGCTGCCCTCAGTCGGCGATCCGGTGGACCAACCGGTCGAGCACCAGCAGCGGCCGCGAGGTCTGCTCGTCGAGCCAGCTGGAGAGGGTCAGCGAGACCAGCCACGAGCCCCCGGCGGTCGCCGGCCGGTGCTGCTCGATCCAGGTCGACGCGGCGGCGCCGATCTCCGCCGGGAGGGTCGCCGAGAGCGGCTGGTGCGGGTAGAGCGCGACCGGCAGGACGCTGATGATGCCCGAGCCGGGAACGTCGGGATCGGGCGCGACCAGCTCGTGGCCGTAGTCGATCGAGACCGTCAGCGGCGGACCGGTCGTGCTGCCGAAGAGCTGACCGAAGGCGGTGGTCAGCGCCGCGGCGAGCGAGGCGCCGGCGATCGGCAGGTCGAGGTGCCACTCCAGCAGCGGGGTGGCGACGTCGGGGGCGGTCACCGACGCGCTGCTGAGGACGAACGCAGCCGTCGTCGGGATCCCCGGCAGCAGGTGCTCGTTGCGCCGGGCCGAGAGCGACGCGTGACCGTTGCCGACCGTCGCGACCGGCAGCTCCGGCCACTCCAGCCGGACCGCGGGCCACCCGCTGACGACCAACGGCTGCGCGGGCACGTAGCGACAGGTCGTGCCGGTCACCGTCCCGGTCAGGGGCACGAAGGTCCCGTCGGCGTCGCGGATGCCGACCGTCGGCCAGCGGTCGCCCGGGCCGGGGCTGGCGCCGCCGTCGAGGCTCAGCCGCAGCGCCGTCAGGCGGTCGCCCTGGCCCGGGCCGTCGTCGTAGTCGACGGCGACCCGGAAGTGGTAGCTGTCGCCCGCCGGCAGCTCGTCCTGGCGACCCGCGGCGAGGACCGGGGCGGCGTTGGGCCAGTGGCTGGCCCAGGCGTCGGCGATCCCGGTCGCGAGCGTCGCGACGGTCGTGGCGACGGCGTCGCGGACGGCTTGGAGGTTCGTCGGGGCGGGGTTCGGCGGGTCGACGTACCAGGCCATCAGGTTCCGCAGCTGCGGCCCGAGCACGGCGTAGCGGCCGAGCGCGGCGGCGAGGTCCGAGCCCTCGACGAGCCGCTGCTGCGGGCCGCCGGCGACGTTGAAGGTGACCGCGAGCAGGACCTCGTCCTGCTCGGCGTGCTCGTGCGAGTAGCTCAGGCCGAACGTCCACTGCGACGCCTGGGCGAGGGTCGGGGGCTGCTCGCCGACGTAGCTGGCCTCCGCCGTCTGCCCGAGCACCAACGGGACCGGCGGATGCGCGCGCAACGGCACCGGCACGACCGGTGAGCCGAGGTCGCCGGTGACGTGGGCCGGACGGTCGCTGCCGGTCAGCGGGCGCACCAGCGTCACCCAGTCGGAGTCGACGTAGCCGTCGACGCCGGCGACGGGATCGATCGCGAACTGGACGCTGTCGTAGACGTACTCGAGCGGACCGGTGGCGATCGTCGCGTGGTGGCTGGGGTCGGGCACCGACATCGCGAAGCCGACGTACGAGCGGGCGGCGTCGAGCGCGGTCGTCGCGGTCGCCAGCGAGAAGTCGCGGTCGTCGGGGCCGGCAGCACGGTTCGGCGGGTGGGCGCCGCCGATCAGCCGCGCCGGGGCCAGGCCGCGGGCGGGGACGGCGTAGGCGGAGCTGACGGCCGCGTCGAACTGGAGCACGGTCGCGATCGCGTAGGCGCTCGAGAGCCCCGAACCGTACGCCCGCGCGAGCTCGGCGACGGCGGCGGCACGGCCGGCGGCGGCGTCGGGATCGGCGATCGCCAGCACGGGCGCGAGACCGGCGGCGATCCCGCCGGTCAGCTTCCAGCGGGCGGCGAGCAGCGTGTCGAGCGCGGTGCTCGAGGCGGCGTTGGCACGGATCGCGGTCGTGTACGCGGCGGTGCTGAAGCGGTCGAGGTCGGCGAGGAAGCTGGTCGCCCAGCCCTCGACGTCGACGCCCTGGAAGGCGGTCGGCGTGGTCCGTCCGGGCACGATCGCGCCGTTGTCGTCGAGCACCGGGACCGGCACCGCCGGACGGCTCTGGAGCGCCGGGTAGAGCGGCCGCAGCGCCAGGAACCGCGGGTGACCGGTGCTGCCGTCCGGGTAGCTCAGCGGCGGGGTGACGGCGACCGAGGCGATCCCCTGGGCGCCGAAGTCGACGGCCCAGAGATCGGCCGTCGTGCCCTCGACCCGGGCCGTCCCGAGGCGCAGGTTCGGCAGCGCCCGCTCGAAGGCGGTGACGAAGGCGTCGAAGGTCTCGGAGACGTGCCCGTCGCGGTCGCTCGGGGCGGTCGGCGCCGGCACCCGCGTCTCGGCTCGCTCGACCGGGCCGTCGTCGTTCGGGGTCGGGGCGAGCACCAGGTCGCGCGGCCGCTGCAGTCGCAGGTCGACCGTCAGCGGCAGGACCGGGTCGCGGAACGGACCGCTGCCGTCGCCGATCGGGGCCGAGACGGTGACGGTGGTCGGCGGCAGCAGCACGCGGACCCCGGCGACGAACAGCGGCGTCGGCGCGTTGGCGGCCAGCAGGCCGCGCAGGTCGATCGCGACCCCACGGGCGGCGAACCGGCCGAGGACCGCGTTGAGGCTGTCGGCGGTGGTCGTCCGCTCGGGCGCGATCGGCGGGGCCTGCGGGTCGGGACGCGGGGCCTGGAGGTCGATCCCGGGGACGAGCAGGCCGGCGAGCGCGGCGTTGGCCTGGGCGAATGCGAGCGCGTCGATCCCGTAGGCGGCGGCGACCTGGGCGGCGGTCAGCGGGGCGGCACCGGGCGTGCCGCGGGCGGCGAGCGGCGGCGCGGGGGTCAGCAGCAGCCCGCCGGGGGCGAGCAGCGTGGCGTCGTCCTGGATCGCGGCGACGACGGCCGCCAGGTCGATCGCCGGCCGCTGCGCCTGGAGCCGCTCGGTGACGGCGGCGAGCGTGTCGCCGGCGACGGTGGTCGTCGCGTACCCGGTGCCGTCGACGGTGACGGTGATCGTCCGCCCCACGACCAGCAGCCCGGGCAGCCGGTCGTTGGCCTCGGCGAGCGCCAGCGGGGTGGCGCCGAACAGCGGCTGGAGCAGCGTCAGGCGGTCGCCGGCCTGGAGCGCGTAGGGGACGAGCGGGGCCGCGGCGGGCAGCGAGGCGACCCCGGGCAGCATGATCTCGGGCGTGTCGGCGAGCCGCAGGCCGGGGTTGGCGGCCAGCACCAGCGCCGGGGTCGTGCCGTGGACGGCGGCGAACTGGCCGAGCGTCTCGAGTGGATCGGCGGGGACGGTCGGGGCCGTCGGCCAGGTCGTGCCGAGCGAGAGCACGGTGCCGGCGGGGAAGAGGTCGGCACGGTCGCCGTTGTGGTCGGCGAGGTCGGGGACGCCGGGCGCACCGAGGCTGGCCAGGCTGTCGCCGGGGCGGGCGACGAGGTGGGCGATGCTGAGCGACGCGGCGTCGGCGAAGATCGCGGTGGCCTTGGCGGCGGCGTCGGCCAGCTCGCTGACGGCGACGTCGACGGAGCGGGTCGCGAACGCGGTCTGGACCTGCTCGAAGCTGGTGATCGTCGTGCCGTCGACGGTGACGGTCTCGCCGCCGGCGGCGAACGCGAAGCCGGTCCGCAGGATCGGCCGGGCGGCGTTGTCGATCGCCAGCTGCGCGACGCTGGTGTGGTGATCGTGGGCGACGCTGTCGAGGCTGAGGGCGCTCGGGTCGGCGGGGAGCACGACGGTGATCGGGGTGATCGCGAGCACCGTCTCGGGGCGCAGCGGCAGGGCCGGGTTCGGATCGTTCTGGAGCAGCGCGCTCGCGCTCGCGGGGACGGGCCAGCCGTCGGGGACCCGGGTCAGCAGGGTCGCGGCCGAGTCGCCCTCGGTGACGGCCAGGCCGGCGGCGACGGTCAGCGGCTGACCGGCGGCGACGAGCAGGCCGAAGCCGCGGTCGGCGTTGGCCGGGCCGAGCAGCGACGGGGCCACGCCGTAGCGAGCGGTCAGGTCGCCGAGGGTGGCGAGCCCGGCGAGCGGCACGTCGACCAGCGCGGCGGCGGCGCTGGTGTAGCGGTACGCCGCGGCGGTGAAGCGCCACAGCGGGGCGAGGCCTTCGACCAGCTCGACCGGCAGCGGCGCGCCCGACGGATCCTGGTGGAGGCTGGTGACGATCGAGCCGGTGACGCTCTGGGCGAGCTGGAAGTAGGCCTCCGCGTAGCGGGCGGCCTGGCGCCCGGCCGCGTCGGCGGCAGGGGCACGAGCGTCGCCCGGGGCGGGCACGGCCGTCGCGGGCTGGGAGGTCACCGCGACGGTCAGGGTCACGACGTCCTGCGCCCGGTCCAGGCGGTAGCCGCTGGTGCAGCCGGGCCAGGCGCTCGGTCCGAGCAGCGGGTCGGTGTAGCCGACGTCGATGTCGAGAGCGGCGCCGGATGGTTCTTGGGTCATGTTGCCGAGCACGTCCGTGTAGCGGAAGCGGAAGGTCGCGGTCGCCTTCGCGAGCGCCGTGCCGAATCCGCGGTAGGGATCCGCCGCGGGAGCAGGGAGCCCCGTGACGGTGGGGGCGGGCGACGGCGGGCCGAAGGTCGAGATCGGGACGACCTGATCGTACCGCCAGTATTCCGCCGCCGGGGGATCATCCGGAAGCTGCTCGCCGCGGGCCAGGAGCGCGCGTTCGAGGCGCTGGCGCTGCCACGCCGGCAACGCCAGTCCGTCCTCGCGCTGGGGCGGCGCCGGCGGGGCGGCCCGCGGTGCGGCGTAGGTCGTGCCGTCGATCTCGACCACCAGCAGCGAGAGCAGCTGGGCGAGCCGGGCGGCCCGCTGCGTGGGAACGGGAGCGGTCGGGAGCGGCGGGAGCGGACGCGCGATCGTCAGCGTGATCCCGGTCGAGCCGGCCGGGACCAGCGCCTGGGGCTCCAGCTCGGCCGGCTGGTGGCGGGCGTCGTGGGCCTCGACGTAGAGCGCGGGGGCGGAGGCGTCGAGTCCGTCGGCGACCAGCACGCAGTTGTCGGTCGGGAGCAGCGTGCGGCCGTTCGGCTTCGGTGCGAGCTGGTCGCGGGCGATCGCGACCAGCCAGAGCGTCGCGCTGCCGTCCTGGTCGAAGGCGCCTGCGGGCAGGTCCCGGCCGTCGGCGGTCGCGAAGGCCAGGTGGTAGCCGCCGGCCGCGACGCTCGCCTCCCACGCGAGCTGGAGGAAGCGCGCGACGTCGCCGAGCCCGGCCGTGAGGACGGTCGGCGGCGCGGCCAGCGGGATGTCGCTGGCCATGTTGGCGCGGACGGCGAAGGTCGCCGTCGGGCTGGCGTCGAGCAGCGCCAGGCCGCGGGGGTCGGTCGCTCCGGGGACGGGTGCGATCGCCAGGTAGAGCCGGCTGCGGGCGGTCGGGGTGTCGGCCCGGGCGTAGAGCGCCAGCTCGCGCAGCAGCTCGCGGTCGACGGTGTCGGCGCCGAGCAGCTCGTAGACGTGCTTCCGGCCTTCGACCCGGCGGATCGTCAGCGGGACCAGGGTGCCGAAGGTCGAGGCGGCGACCGTCGTGTCCCCGGCGACGCTGCCGGCGGTGGTCGGGCGCAGGACGTCGAAGGCGATCGTGGTCGCGGCCCGGGCCCGCGCCAGCAGCGACGACGGGAAGCGCCAGAGCGCGGGGGCGCCCGCGGGGCGGCCGGTGTCGGTCCCCGGGATCGCGGGCACGACGGCGGCCTGGAGGTCGATCCGGTGCTCGAGCCCGTAGGTCCGGGGGACGCTGCCGACGACGGCGATCGCGGCCGGTCCACGGGCGGGAGGCCGCGCGAGCGCGTCGGCGGGGTAGCGGCTGGCGAGGCCGGCGTTGTCGTAGGCGCAGCCCGCGGTCCCGGGCTGGGGACCGCCGACCAGCGCGATCCAGCCCTGGGCCGGGCCGCTGGCGCCGATCGTGACGGTCAGGCCCGTGGTGCCGTCGAGCGGCGGGGCCGGCAGCTGCCAACCCGCCAACGCGGCGAACGCGGTCATCGGGCCGGTCGCGGTCACGGTCCGGCTGACCGGGTCGGTCACCGGTGCCGGCAGCCGCAGGCCACCGAGCAGGGTCCGCGAGACCTGGGTCGAGATCGCCGCCAGCGCGTCGCCACCGCAGACCGCGGCGACGACCGCGTCGACCGCCTGGGCGGGCAGGTGGCGGACGTCGAGCTGGGTCCTGGCGGGGAACAGCCCGGCGGTGGTGGCGATCTCCGGCCGCCGGGAGAGCGCCTCGACGGTCAGCCCGGCCGTCGCGGCGATCGCGGCGAGCGTGGGGTGGGTCGCGGTCGCGAGCGGCAGCAGCGGCAGCCGGACCACCGCCAGCGGATCGAGCACCGGCGCGGCCTCCAGCCACGGTAGCAGCGCGGGCACGCCGCCGGCCACGAGCAGGCGGTCGGCGAGCAGGGCGAGCGTCTCTCCCGGCAGGATCGCGACCGGGGTCGCGGGCACGGTCCCGCCCTGGTCGGCCAGGACCTGCGCCCGGAACGCCTTCCAGGTCGGGTTGCGGTCGTAGGCGGCCGGGGCCTGGGCGAGCGAGAGGGTCGCGCCGATCGTCAGCAGCGAATCGCCGATCCGGGTGGTGTAGCTCGTCGTGGTCGTCGCGCCGAACGCGGTCGGGACGGTGAAGGCCAGACCGGCGGGGATCGCCTCGCCGGGGAGGAGCGGACGCAGCGCGTCCTGGTTGAGCTCGGCGACGGCCTGCGCGTACCAGTCGGCGTGCGGCGCCTGGAGGTCGGCGAAGTAGCGGACGTAGGCACTCGCGGCGAGCAGCGCGAGGTCGGCGCCCATCCCGGTCCGCAGGGGCACCGCGACCGCGGCCCCGGACCGCAGCAACCGGCGCTGGGTGGCCAACGAGGCCTCGGTCACCAGGCGCGCCGCCGCGGCCGCCCCGTAGGCCCGCTGCGACAGCCCGTCGAGGCTGTCCTGCGAGCGGATCGGGAGCGCGACGTCGGTGACCGGCACGGTGACGTCGGGGGCGAGCGGGCGGGTCGCGTTGTCGACGGCCAGCGTGCAGGCGGCGACGCCGACGGTGACGTCGAGCCGGGTGCCCGGGAGGGCGGCGGCCAGCCGTTCGGCGAGCCCGGGGTTGAGCGCCTCCAGCTCGGCTCGACCGGCGCCGAGCCAGGCCGCCATGCTCGCGACGGTGTCGCCGGGGCGGACCGGGTAGGCGACGACGTCGCGCGGAAGCGTGGCCGCGGTCGTGGCCAGGTCGGCGGCCATCGCGACGGTCGTGCCGGCCAGCGCCAGCCCGGCCTGACGGACCGCCTCGCGCGTCAGCAGCAGGCACCAGTCGCGGAAGACCTGGGCGGCGAACGACTGGTACGCGTTGGGGTCGTCCGGCGGCTGCTCGCCCGGCAGCGGGGCGACCGGGGCGAAGCCCGCCATGTAGGCGGCGACGCCCTCGGCGTAGCGCGGGCCGACGGGGGAGGCGGCGAAGAGGTCGCTGCGCCCGCCCGGGTAGCTGCTGCCGGCGCTGCCGGTGGCGGTGATCGCCAGCCACGGCGGGGGCGGGAAGGCCATCGCGCCGACCGGAGCCGTCGTCCCGTCGTCCCCGCTGATCCGCAGGTGGAGGTTGCTGGCGAAGAACGCGGCGAGCCGGTCACGGGTGAAGACCTGCTCGGCGATGTACGGCTCGGTCAGCTGCTCGGCCAGCAGGGCCAGCTCGCCCGCCGTGACCTGGCCCTGCTGGCTGACGCCGGTCGGCAGCGCGTTCAGCGCCCAGCGCAGGAACGCCTCGACGATGCTGGCGGCCGCGACCGGATCGCCGTCGTCGACCGCCGGCGCGCTCGCCTGGGCGGCGGTCCGGGCGGTCGGGGCGATGCCGTTGGGCGCGAACAGCGGGAACGCCATCCGCCAGTCGGGCACGGCCGGAGACGGTGGCGCGGTGCTCGTCGAGGAGACCGGCGCGTCGGCGATCGCGAACGCGGGCAGGACCGAGAGCGCGAGCGTGCGCGGCGCGCCGAAGGCCGAGAAGCTCGTCGGCCACGACCACGGCTCGCCGTCGGCCCGGGCGGCGGCGAGCAGGACCGGCGCCCGCTGGTGCTCGGCGAGCCGGTGCGGGGCACGGGCACTCGAGACCCGCGGTGGCTGGACGGCGGCCAGCGTCCACGGCGCCTGCTCGTCGCGGCCGACGGTGAAGCTGAGATCCAGCTCGACGTCGAACGAGAACGAGACGGTGATGAAGAGGATCTCGATCTCGGCCTCGGCGCGGACGCGGACCTCGAGCGCGAAGCGGGTCGCGCGGTAGGACTCGAAGACGACCGTCGCCTGGGCGTAGGCCTCGAGCGTGACCGACGCCTTGACGACGGCGAAGTCGACCTCGCCGTAGACCTTGCCGTGGATCGCCACGATCCCCTGGGCCCAGTGGTAGCGGTCGGTCGCGACGTCGGAGCCGGTCGGGTGGAACCACGCCAGGACGCCCTGGAAGATCACCTCCAGCTCGACGTAGGCACCGCCCGAGAGCGGCCCGATCGAGATCTCCTTGCCGACCCCGACCGCAAGCCCGATGCCGAGCTCGAGCACCGGCGAGAAGGTCCCGTTGGTGATCTGCGGGACCCGCCGCGAGGTCGCCCCGTTCAGGACCCCGAAGTAGATCCCGCCGCGACCGATGAAGGGGAAGACCTGGACCGTGAAGGCGCGGGTGTAGTCGCGGCCGTGCGGGAACCCGAGGTCGATCAGGAAGTTCCCGTTGGTGTAGATCTCGACGACGATCGTGCCGAGCGTGATCGAGACCTCGCCGAGCTCGATGTGGCGGAACGCCTCCGGGACCCGCAGCTCGATCCGGAACATCCCCAGGCCGGGCGCGAGCTGCTTGTAGAGGACCTCGAAGCGGAGTCCGGCCAGCGGCCCCGCGCGCTCGCCGTCGAGCGCGATGAACAGCCCGTAGAGCCGCGGGTCGCTGAAGACCAGCCCGACCTGGACGGTCTCCAGCACCCGCAGGTCGAGCGCGACCAGCCACTGGCTGGCCGCGTCGAAGACCATCTCGCTGCCGACCAGCGGGTTGACGTTCGGGTCGCGCTCGGGCATCTCCTTGCGGAGCCGGGCGATCGCGTCGGCGACGGTGTCGGGCTGGGGGTCCTTCAGGCGGATCCGCTGGCCGAGCCCGAGGTACCGCAGCTCCAGCAGCTTCGGGCCCTTGCCGGGGACGGCCGGCGGCGGGTCGTTGACGACGTCCCAGGCGAGCGGCTTCGAGCCCGGTTGGTCCCGGAACGGCTTGCCGAGGAAGCTGCCGGTCAGGATCAGGTCGACCTTGCTGGACGCGCCCATCGCGTAGCGGACGCCGATCGTGTCGATCTGCATCACGAGCAGGTCGGCGTCGACCGCGTAGGTCAGGGCGACCACCCGGTCGGTCGGGTCGATCGTCAGCGTGAAGCGCGAGAGCTCGATCCGGCCGAGCACGTCCCACGGCGGGTCGAGCGAGAAGCCGAGCGTCGGCGCGGCCCGCCGGACGATCTCCTCCAACAGCTCGCCGAGGGTCGCGCCGCCGAGCTGGATCGCGACCACCTGGTGGCGTCCCCGGGGCGGATCGTCGGTCGTGATCCGGGCGGGCAACCCCGGGGAGTCGTTCGGCGAGGGCAGCCGCGGGACCCCGTCGGCCAGCTGCGGCGGCACGCGGTCGTCGACCCAGGCGGTCGCGGCGTTCAGCCACAGGGCCCCGAGCTCGACCCGCAGCGCGTAGGTCGGCTCGAGCACGCCGACGTCGCGCTGGAGGCGCAGGCGGAAGCGGTTGACCGAGAACGAGCCGGCGACCCACCCGCTCGCGGGCTTGGTCTGGTCGGGGCGGCGGAGGTCGACCTCGACCCCGGCGGCGACGTCGATCGTCGTGCCCAGCAGCCGCGGGCTCCAGCGGGCCGAGAAGGCGCCGGAGAGCGTCCAGCTGTCGTCGCCGGTGTCGATGCTGCCGTCGAGCCGGTCGATCCGCAGCGCGTCGAGATCGCTCGGCGCCGGCAGCGAGATCAGCCGCAGCAAGGCTCCGACGGTCAGCGGGTGCTCCGGTTCGAGCCCGCCGGAGAAGATCCAGCCGGACGATCCCTCGCCCTCGGCCGGCGGCGACTCCGCCCGCAGCCGGAGCGCGGCCGCGGTCGGCCCGACGCCGAGCTGGAGCCGCCCGCCGATCGCGCCCGAGAGCGACGACGCGGTGGCGCTGACGTCGAACTCGAGCTCGGTGATGCTGAGCCCCGAGAAGAACGGGACCGGCCAGTCGACGGTCAGGGCGGCGCCGGCCGAGAAGATCTGGCCGAACGGGTCGGCGTAGAGCGTCAGCTCGGTGATCGTCGGGTCGCCGGGAACGGCCGGCAGCGAGCGCCCCATCAGCTGGCGGAACGCCGCGCCGACGTTGATCACGGTGCCGTCGCGCTGCTCGCCCTCGATCACGAACGACGGCAGCTGGCCGACCACGTCGACGATCCCGTCCTCCTGCCCCGGGGCGTTGGTGAAGACGAAGCTGCCGAAGACGCTGCCGGCGACGACCCGCTGCTGGCGTCCCGCGACCGGGACCCACGAGAGCACCCAGCGGGTGCCGACGTCGGTCACGCTGAGGAACGGGATCGGCGGCTTCCAGACCTTGGGCTCGCCGCTGGTCGTCGAGCGGATCGTGGCGGCGATCGCCGAGAGCCCGGTCAGGCCGGCCGCGGGGCTGCCGTCGACCCACGCCTCGACCTCGTCGAGCGTGAAGCTCTCGAACCCGCCGAGCCCGGGCGGCGTCCGCAGATCGCCGGCCTCGATCCCGAACAGCGAGGCGAGCTGGGCGAGGCCACCGACGATCGAGGGACCGCTGCCGTCGAACTCGGCCAGCAGCCGCCAGCCGTCCTGGCCGACCAGCAGCGACCCGGAGAGCCGCGCGACGATCGGCGGGGCGCCGTCGATCGTGACCTGGCCGATCAGCTGCAGCTCGCTGTAGGGCGGCGGAACCGGCAGATCGGGGTCGTCCGGGGCCGGCTCCGGGCCGGCCACGATCGCGAAGCCCGGCCGCTGGAAGCTCAGCGGCGGAACGCTGATCCGGGCCTCCGGGGCGACCGCGCGGAGGTCGAGGTCGGGCGTGGCGGCGGTCGTCGCCGGCAGGCTCACGGTGCCGTCGAGCGTCAGCGGCCAGCCGTCGAACCAGCCGCGGTAGGCCGCGAGGTCGCCGCTCGGTTGGAGGCTGCCGGTCAGCTGGACCCGCTGGCCGCTGCCGCTGCGGGCGGTGAACGTGGGGGCGTCGACCCGCAGGTCGGCGACGGTCGACGCGCCGAAGGCGACGCCGGGGTCGGACGGGTCGGCCCGGAGCGTGTGCGGCAGGGTCGGGAACGTGCTGGAGAACGTCCAGCCGGCCTGGGTGACGGTCAGGGCGACGGCGAACGCGAGCGTCCCGGCGACGGGCTCGGTGACCGTCATCCGGACCGCCACCGGGAGCCCGCTGCCGCCGCCGGGGAGCGCGAAGCGGCCGCTGCCGCTGACCAGCAGCTGGTCGCGGGGGCGGGTCAGGGTCGCCGCGTCGACCGGGAAGGCGGTCGCGATCCGCAGCAGCGCGAGCGGCTCGGCGAGCGGGCCGAGCGGGACCCGGCCGCTGGCGGCGACGAGGTCGATCGTCTGGTTCGGCGGCTCGCCCTGGAGGGCGGCCTGGAGCGCGGTGAACGCCTGGTCGAGCGTCGGCACCGGTCAGCGGCCTCTCACGGGATCTGCCGAATCCGGCGGAAGCCGGCCGACGGGGGTGGGGACGCAGCGGCCGAGGGCAGCTCGACGACGGCCGGCGCGCGGGGCGACGGGGGCGGGTCCTGCTCGACGGTCGGCGCCGACGGCACCAGCACGAACCGCTCGGGCGAGAGGCCGCCGTGGACGTCCTCCAGCCGCGCCATCGTGGCGGCTGCGGCGAAGTTGCGATCGACGACCCGGAGCAGGTCGTAGTCGGAGCCGTCGGCCTTGACCTCCCACGCCCAGCCGGCGGCCCGCGGCGGGACGGGGGCGTAGGGGGCGTTCGGCGCGTCGACCACCGCCTCCGGCGGGAACACGGTCGGGACGTTGAGCGTCGCGGGGTTGCCCCGGAAGTAGTCGATCGTGAAGACGTTCTTGACCGTGCGGCCGGTGTACCAGCCGGTGTTCGGCGGCCAGGTGACCGTGGCGCCGCTGCCCAGCAGGCCGAGGCCGTTGGCGGCGTAGTGCGAGGTGAAGAAGTGCTGCTCGCGGAAGGGGATCCCGGCGTCGGCGTAGAGCTTCTCGCCGAGGTGGCTGCCGAAGTCCTCGATCACGCGGCTGGCCGGGTGCTTGTGGTGATGGTCCTCGCCGGCGCTGGCGGTGATCGAGAACGGCTTGAGGTGGTCGACGAAGGCCTTGATGATCGCGTCCGCGACCTCGTCCTGGTCGAGGTCGTCGGTCTTGAGGCCGAGCATGTCGTAGGTGGTGACCTTGCTGCCGTGGTGCGGCAACGACAGCGTGGAGACGGGCCCGAGCTTGATCTCCTGATCGTCGATCTTCGCGTTGCAGCCGGCGAGCGTGAGTCCGGTCGCGTCGCCGAGCGCGACGAGCTTGCGGCTCGTGGTGCTCCCGTAGCGGACGACCATCACCAGCGAGGAGACGTTGCGCAGGTACGCCCGCGAGCCCTTGCGGCTCGGCTCGGCCTCCTCGTAGAGCTCACCGACGACCGGAGCGTTGCCGTACAGCAGCCAGAAATTGACGCCGTTGCTGGTCTTGAAGAGCGGTTTGGGGTCGTCGCCCCTCCAGCTCGATCTGCGGAGGCCGAGCTCGTTGATGTTCGTCGCCGTACCGGTCGGCCGGTAGGTCTTGACCCGGTCGAGGATGTTCTTGCTGCGCTTCTTGTAGTGCCCGTGCTCGCCGCCGTACCAGACCTCCTTGATGATCAGGGTCTCGTCGACGGGATCGCCCTTGCTGGGCGGGGAGAACTCGTCCAGGACGCGGCCGAGCAGGTTGGTGTGGTCGCCGTCGGAATGGGAGAGGAACAGCGCCTTGAGCTGCGGCACCGCCATCTTCTGCAGCTCCGCGATCACGAAGTCGGCGCTCGGCTTGCCGGCCTGCTTCGACCAGCCGAGCGAGCCGAGGTCGATCAGCGAGGTCTCGATCGGGACGCCGCCTCCGTCGAGCACCTGGATCAGCGTGCCGCTGCCCTGGCCGACCGGCAGCACGGTGTAGCGCAGCTTGTTGGGCACCGTCTAGCTCCGTTCCGCCAGCCGGGCCGGGCCGTCCGGCTCGCCGTCGTAGGCGGCGTACCAGCCGACGGTCCGGCTGTCGGGACGGTCGGGGTCGCCGAAGAGGGTCAGGTCGAGGTTGCCCGGGGGCAGCGAGATGCTCAGGATCGAGAGCGCGAAGCGCCGCAGCCGCAGCAGGTAGGCGAGGCCGCCGTTGGGCTGCGGGTTGGTCTCGAACTGGAAGCTGCGGAAGCCGAGCTTCATCACGCTCTGGAGCGACCACTGCATCCCGCCGGGCAGTTGGAGGCCGACGTAGGTCGGCCGCGAGCCCTCCTCGGCCCCGGCGCCCCAGGCGACCAGCATCGTCAGCGAGAGGCCGGTCGCGCCCGCCAGGGCCCCGAGCGTGCCGAGGTCGAGCGTGTAGCGGAGCCCGTACCACGGCGGCTCCAGCGGGCTCTGGTCGAGCGGCACCGCGATCGACGTGAAGCCGGTGTCCTGCGGGGAGAGGGTCGTGGAGCCGACGAGCGCGTCGAGGCCGACCGGGAAGTTGCGGATCAGCGAGCGGCGGCGGGCGGCGCTGCGGGAGCTGTCGAGCCGGAGGCCGTCGAGGGCGACGTCGAACGCGAGCTGTCCCGGCGCGCCGAGCGGGAACCGCATCCCGATCTCGAGGCCGTCGAACCGCAGCCGCCCGTCGAGCTCCGGATCGGGGACGGCGGCGGCCGGCCCGTAGCCGAAGCCGTCGAACGTCGGATGGTCGACGAACCGCAGGAAGCCGCCGAGCGCGAAGGTCGCCCGGACCTCGCCGGTGCCGCGGACGCCGGCGGTCGTGAGCGCCTGGACGGCGTCGATCACGATCGAGTCGATCGCGGTCCGGTCGGCGCTGTAGCGGTGCTGGCCCTCGAGCGCGAACGCGTAGGCGAGCGTGCCGCCCTGGCGCTGGCTGGTGCCCGTCAGCAGGACGTTATTGCCGTGGGTCGGATCGAGCTTGAGCAGCGGCGCGGCGAGCAGCCGGTTGACCATCAGCTCGACCCGCGCGTCGAAGCCGGTCAGGGCGGCGTTGGCGAAGCGGGCGGTCAGCGAGAGCGTCTTGAAGCCGAAGTCCGGATTCGGCGACGTCGGGTCGAGGATCAGATCGGCCGGGTCCTGGTAGTCGATCAGGCCGAAGGCCGCCGTCCGGTGGATCTCGATGCCGTTCGTGCCGGCCTCGACCGGGGTCGCGGAGAAGCCGAGGTGGTGGGCGTAGAAGCGGCTCGGCTCGATCCCGGCGGCGAGGAACTGGAGCTCGGGCGGGAGCGCGTCGATCGCGACCGGGGCGTTGAGGAACAGGACCCCGTTCCAGGCCGGATCGGCGAGCACGTCGCGGTAGAAGGCGACGTAGGGGTCGTCACGGGCGATCGTCCGGTCGTCGAACCGCGCCCGGGTCCGCTCGATCGTCTGCTGCAGCACCTGCTGGGCGCCGCCGGCCGCGCCCCGCCAGCCCCAGGCGGCGCCATCCTCGGCCAGCGCGAGCAGCGAGCGGTGGCAGAACTTGAACAGCATCACCGTCGGGTCGCTGCTGCCCGTCCGCCAGTTGCGGGGCGAGAGCTGGAACGTCCACTCGTCGAGCACGGCCCGCAGGAAGCCGGCCAGCTCGCGCAGCAGCGGGAGCTGGGCGCCGGCGACCGTCCCGACGGCGGCGTCGAACGCCTGCTCGTCGGCGAAGACCCGCGGGACGCCGCCGGGCAGCACGATCGGGCGCAGCGCGGCGATCACCGTGGCCGGCACGCCGCGGGCGGCGGCGATCAGCAGGCCGGTCGCGTCGAGCCGGTAGCGGACGGACGAGTCGTCGAGGTAGGCCGCGGGATCGCCGACGGCGAAGAACAGCTCGTTGGTCTGGAGCGCGCCGCGCAGGTGAGGGCCGACGCTGGTCAGGTCGAGCCGGTCCTGCTCCGTCTCCGGCAGGGCGGCGACGATGATCCGCTCGATCTCGTCGGTGCCCGCCTCGACCAGCAGGCCCTGCGGGGTCACCGCCAGCGTGCCGGCGTCGGCGGCCGCCCCGAGCCCGTCGGCGGCGAGGCCGATCGCCTGACGACGGGCGGGGGCGAGCGCGGCCTGCTCGATCCGGCGGGCGAGCGGGCCGGCGGACGGCGCGACCCCGGCCAGCGGCGCGGCCGGGACGACCGCGGGCACGGCGGTCGGGTCGCTCGACCAGGCGGGGAGCCGGGCGGCGATCAGCTCGAGGTAGCCGAGCACCCCGGGCCCGAGTCCACCGCCGGCGGCGTAGAGCGGGGCCTGGCGGGGCTGCGCGTAGTAGGCGAGGCCGGGGCCGGGCGTCGGCGGCAGGATCGCGAGCTGCGCGGTGGTCGCGGCGCCCGTCAGCGGGCTGGCGGTGGTCGGCGGGGACGGCGGCGCGTCGGGGGCGGCGCCGGGCGCGAAGGCCGGCAGCCCGGCACGGAACAGCGCGACCGCTCCGGCCCCGGCGGTCAGCGCCGCGTACTCCTGGCCCGAGAGGCCGAGCATCAGCCGGTGGCGGTCGTCCTGACCGGGGTCGGCGGGGGCGATCACCGCCAGGTCGAAGGCTCCGTCGGGGGCGAGGTGGTAGGTCGGGCTCGCGGTCTCGGGCGGGGCGGCGACGGTCGACGGGGTCGCGCAGAGGACGAGGCCGGCGGGCCAGAGCGGGGCGGCGGCGGTGCGCGGGGCGAGCGTGGTCGCGTAGCCGCGGCTGGTGCGGAGGGTCGCGGCGAGCGGGGCGACCGGCGGGCCGCTGCCGTCGTCGGCGAAGAACCCGAGCCGGGTCCGGGTCGGGAGCTGCGGATGCAGCCAGTCGAACCGCAGGTAGAGGGCCAGCGCCGCCGCGCCCTGGGCGACCACGGCCGCCTCGAGCACGTCGACCGGGTCACCGGGCTGGCCGTCGCCGTGCGGCGCGGCGTAGCGGATCTGGACCCGCAGGTCGGCGAGTCCGTCGCGGCCGGGCGTCGGCGGCAGTCGCAGCCGGGCGCGCCAGCTGCCGAGGCCGGGACCCGCCAGCGGCAGCCAGCAGCTCGCGGGGTCGGCCGCGCAGCTCGTCGCCGGGCCGGCGAACGTGAGGCCGGCGACCGCGATTCCCCAGCCGAGCGCCGTCGGGTCGGCTGGGGTCAGGGCCGCGCCGCGGGGCAGCTCGACCGCGTACTCGCCGACGACGAAGGTCGCCGGGCGGGTGACCGTCCAGGCGATCGCGTCGCCGCTGCCGGTCGCCCGCGCGCCGAGTGCGGTCAGCTGCCAGTTGCCGGGCGCGATCGTCGGGTCGGCGATCCAGACCGCCCGGATCGACCCGGCCGGCCCGAGCCCCGCCAGGGCCGCGAGCAGCTGGCTGGCGAGCGCGGGCAGGTCGGCCGGCGTGCGGGCGAGGAAGACGTAGCTGCCGCCCGCGTCCTGCCACGCCTGGGTCAGCGTCGCGGTCGCGGCGAACGCCGCCTCTGGGCCGGCGAGGTATCCGGCCCAGAACCCGTCGACGCCGGCGTCGGGCGTGCTGCTGAGGGCGTAGAGCCGCGACCCGCCGACCTGGGTGAAGGTCGGAGCCGGAGCGGTCATCCGGCGGTCCCGGTCCGCAGTCGGTCGCCGTGCAGCAGCGGCAGCGAGAGCGCGTCGCGTCCGCCGGCCCAGCTGACCAGGCCCTTCCAGTCGAGGTGGACCCGCTCGCCGGCGGCGGCGTCGTAGGCGGCGGCCGGGTCGAGCACGACCGGGCCGAGCGCCCGCTCGAGCCGCAGGCCGGCGAGCGGGGCGGCGGTCGCCGGCGGGCGGCGGGCGAGTCGGTCGAGCAGGTTGCCGATCGTGGTGCCGACCGGGACGACCTGCTCGCGGCCGTCGACCTCGACCCGGATGCAGAGCGTCACGACGGTGCGCCCGCGCAGGTAGGCGATGCTGACGCCGCCGCCGGGGATCGGGGTGGCGGCGTCGATCGCGGCCCAGCTGCCGGCCGCGGCGATCGCGAACTGCTGGCCGGTGCGGGAGACCGACGGCGGCGTCGCCGGCTGGAGGTTGTCGGGGACGAGCAGCCGGTGGTAGGGCTGACGGAAGCCGGAGAAGAAGAGGTCGGCGGCCCCGGCGCCACCGGTCTCGAGCACGTCGCCGGCCGACGGCGGGAGGCCGCTGGTGGTGGTCTGGGGGGCGGGGACGGTCAGCACGCCGTTGGCGGTCAGCCAGGCGACGAAGGCGTCGAACCCGACCCGCCAGGGTCCGCCGGCGCCGTCGTAGTAGTCGTCGATCGCGAAGTCGACGACCGGGCCGGGGGCGTAGCCGGAGGACCAGGCCGGGGCGGCGCTGACGGCGGTCAGGTCGAACGAGCCCGACGCGACCCGCAGGATCGTCCCCGGGCGGAGGTCGATGCAGCCGTTGGTCGCCGAGAGCCCGTAGGCGTAGTAGAGGCTCTCGTCGAAGCTCTGCGGCATCAGCCGCGAGATCGCCTGCTGGATCGCGAAGATCCCCTGCGGCGTCGCCCCGGCGGTCTCGGCGGCCGTCAGCAGGCTGCCGTAGGTGGTGGCCAGCGCCGAGCGGGCGGCGTCGAAGCGGAGCGCGCCGTGGGCGATCGTGAGCGTGTAGGGGAAGCGCGCCACCGTCGCCGGGTCGGGGTTGGCCGCGAGCGTGAACGGCACGTCCTGCGCGCCGGCCTGGGCGGGCGCGATCGGCAGGCCGGTGATCGTGCCGATCGGCGGCAGGTAGGCGACGACCGGGGCGGCGACGACGGCAGCGGTCGCGGCGCGAACCGTCCGCGGCGGGCCGTCGGTGGCCTGGACGACGATCCCGGGGGCGAACAGCGGCGCGCGCGAACGGACGCCGGTGCTCGGGCCGGCCTGGGCCTGGACGACGACCTCGTAGGCCTGGCTCGGATCCGGCAGCGTGACCGGCAGTCGCAGGCGGGTCGCGCCGGCCGCGGCGTCGGCGGTCGCGGTCGGCACGGCCGCGGCGGGGGCGACGACCGAGACGACGTAGCCGGTCGCGTCGGTCACGGCCGCCCAGCGGACCGCGACGGCGGTCCCGTCGAAGGCGACGTCGATGACCTCCGGCGCGTCGGTCACGACCGGCAGCGGAGGACCGAACGGTCCCGCGAGCGCGGTCGACGAGACGACCGCGCGGGTGGCGACGGCGACGGTCAGCGCCTGGTTGCGTGCGGGGGCCGTCGCGAGCACGACGCTGGTCGTGGCCGGGGTCAGCGGCGGGCCGCTGGGAACGCCGTCGCGGTACGCCTGGACGACGTAGCCGCTGGCCGCCGGGGCCGTGGCGGCGGGCCAGCTGACGGTGGCCGTGCCGTTGGTGGGATCGACGGTCACCGCGGTCACGGCGGGGCCGGTGGTGACGAGGGCGACGGGAGCGGCCGGCCCGAGCGCGACCCCGGACGCGACCCGGACCGCGACCGTCGTCGGTGGCGCCGGGGCGGCGAGCGGTAGTGCGGTGGTGGCGCCGCGGACCGTCGCGACGGCGAGCTCGGTCGTCCCGGAGAGGACCGCGACCCGGTACTCGGTGGCGGCGGCGCCGTCCCAGGCGAGCAGCAGCGTCTCGCCGTCGTAGGCCGCCGAGCGGACGACGGGCGCGGCGAGCGGCAGCGGGACGGGGGCCGACCATGGGCCGACGACGCCGGGATAGGTGGCACGCACGGCGACGCTGGCGGAGGTCACGGCTGGGGCCAGCGCGGGGAAGCTGGCCTGGCCTTCGGGATCGACGTCGACCGGGCTGCCGGCGACGCCGTCGACGGTCAGGACGGCTTCCAGCGTCCGCCGGACCGGCGGCAGGGCCCCGGGGCGGGCGGTGAGGGACACGGACGCCCCGTTGCTCGCGCGCACGATCGACGGGGCGGCGAGCAACGCCGGCGCGTCGGCGGCGGGCGGACCGAGCGCGGTCCCGGCGCGGGCCCGGACGCGAACGGCGTGCCGCACGCTCGGGTCGTTCGACGGATCGACGGCGAGGGCCAGCGGCTGGCCGGTGGCCGGGGCGGGAAGCTCGGCGGTCCGGACGACGGCGCCGTCGCGCAGCAGCTCGAGCCGGTAGCCGGTGGCGGTCGGGGCCGGGGCAGCGGGTGCGGTGATCGTCACCGCCAGGTTGGTGCCGTCGTAGGCGACCGGGCCGACGGTCGGCGGGGCCAGCAGCAGCGGGACCCCGGGGGCGCCGTCGGGACCGAGGGCCCCCGGTCCGCTGGCTCGGCTCGCCCGGGCGATCACCGTCACCCGCGCGCTGGCGCCGGGTGTCAGCGGCAGGCGAGCGGAGGTCCCGGGCACGCTGACCTCGACCGGGCTCGCGCCGCCGGTCACGCGGACCTCGTAGCCGTCGACCGGCTCGGCGACCGGTGCCCACTCCAGGGTCAGCTCGCCGTTCGCGAAGGCGGCGTCGCGGACGGCCGGCGCATCGCGGAGGACCGGCAGCGGATCGCTGGCCGGGCCGATCACCTGGGGGCCGGTCGCCCGCAGCGCGACCCGCTGCGCGACGAACGGGCCGTCGAGGTCGGGCGGCAGCGCGATCGTCTGCGGCGAGCTGGTGCCGGCGAGGGCGACGATCGCGTCGGGGCGGCCGGGCGACGAGAGCACCGCGGCGTAGCCGGTCACGGCGCCGGCGGCGGCGGACGCGGGGGTGAAGCCGAGCGCCAGGTGACCGTCGAGGCTGGCGACCGCGCTCGTCAGCTGCGGGGCCGTCCACGGGATCGAGAGCGCGGGGGCGGCGACGAAGGCCGCGGGCGGCGCGAGCGGGCTGACCGCGAGCCGGACCGGTACGCCGGGATCGATCGGGCCGTCCGGGACCAGCGTTCCCGCCAGCCCGTCGACGACCACGTGCCCGCGCGCCGCGGTCCCGCTGAACAGCTCGAGCCGGTAGGCGGTCGCGGTCGCGGCGCCGCTGGCGCCGGGGGGCCAGGCCCAGCTCGCCCGCAGCCGGTCGCCGTTCCAGTTCGCCGAGCCGACGACCGGGGCGCCGGCGAGCAGCGCCGCGGCGGGGCCGGCCGGCGACGAGCCGGTCGGACCGACGGAGCTGGCGGTGACCGTCCAGCCGACGTTCGGATCGAGGTAGCCGGCGTCGAGGGTCAGCGCGGCCGCGTGGCCGGGCAGGCCGGCGAAGGTCTTCGGCGTCGCCGGCCCGCTGGTCGGGGCGACGACGACCGTCGTCGAGCTGGCCGCGCCGTCGGGGGCCGGCGCCGGGGCCCAACGCAGTTCGAGCGTGGTGCCGGAGACGACCGCGCGCTTGATCGTGGGGCCGGTGGCGAGGACCGGGCTGGGGGCGCCGAGCGGACCGGAGCCGGTCGCGGGGGCGGTGGCGAGCGCCTGGACGCGGACGCTCAGGCCGGTCAGCCCCGCCGTCGCGCAGGCGATCGTGGCGACGGGGGCCGGGCCGGCATCGACGGGTGGGGAGGAGGCGAGCCGGCGGTCGCCCTGGAACAGGTGGGCGACGTAGCGACCGACCGACGGAGCGGCCGGCGGCGGGGCGATCGTGACCGCGACGGCGGTCGGGCTGACCATGATCGCGCTGGCGGTGGCGGTGGCGGCGAGCACCGTCGCGGTCGGCCCGGCGGGTCCGAGCCCTCCGGGGGTCGTCCAGCGCAGCCGGACGCCGTGGGCGGCAGCCGGCTCGAGCGCGACGTCGAGCGTGGCGGTGCCGCCGGTCGCGGCGCGGGTGGCGATCACCGTCGGTCCCTCGAGCACCTCGACCCGGCAGCCGGTGGTCCCAAGGTGGTCGGCATCCACCCAGCTCACGGTCAGCCGACGGCCGTCGTAGTCGGTCGCGGTGACGGCGGTGCGGACGTTGGCGACGAGCACGGGGACGCTCGCCGGCCCCTCGGCGGGACCGCGCAGCGCGGCGACGGTGGTGGCGTAGACGACCCCCGAAGCGAGCGGTGGCACGGGCGCGCAGGTGCCGCTGTCGGCGCCGCTGATCACCGCCGCGCTGGTCGTCTGACCGCTGGCGGTGAACAGCACCTGGCCCGCGGACGGGTACGGCGGCCCGGGCAGGCTGCGCCAGGAGAGCGCGGCGGCGGTGCCGTCGAGCCGGACCTCGCCGAGCACGGGCGCGGTGGACAGGACGTCGACCGCCGGACCCGGCGGACCGCTGGCGACGCCGGCCGACCAGACCGGCTGCAGCGACCAGGCGACGGCGGGATCGAGCGGGGCGGTCAGCGGCAGCGGGACGACCGTCCCGGCCCCGGTCGCGGAGACGAACGGCACGCCGTCGGCGAACAACGTCGCGCCCGGCGTGGCACCGGTCGGGGCGGGCGCGGCGAGCAGGGCCTGGACGTGGAGCCCCTGGGCAGGGTCGTAGGAGACGGCGCGGGTCGCGGCCCGGGCGACGACGAGCGGGACCTTCAGCGGCGGCCCGGTCGAGGTGCCGATCGCCGCCCGCACCACCAGCGACGCGCCGGCGGCGAGCGGTGCCGACGGCGTCACCGCTCCGCTGGAGGCGACGATCGTCTGCTGGGTGAGGACGCCGCCCGTGGCGGTCTCGACGGTCAGCTGGGCGGCGTTGACGGGTCGCGCGGGCAACGTCCAGGCGGCGGCCACCTGGCTGCCGTCGTAACGGACGGCGAGCCCGGTGACCAGGTCGATCACGATCAGCAGCCGGTTGCTGTCGGGCCCCCGTCCGCTGCTGTCGTTGGTGGCCACCGCGACCTGGCAGGTGCGGTCGGTCAGCGGCTGCGGGAGGGTGACCGTGCCGATCGTGCCGAAGCCCGGTCCCGAAGCGACCACGCTCCCGCCCGCGTAGACCGTGATCAGGAACTGGTTGATCCCCGGGATCACCTGCCACTGCGCGCCGACGGCGAGCTTGCCGTCGTAGGAGGTCGCCAGCAGCGTTGGGGTGGTGGCCATCCCCGGACGCCGTCCGCTCAGACCGCGGTGGTCTTCGCCAGGTGCCGGCGGTAGTCCTCGTGGAACAACGGGTCGAGCGTGGCGAGGATCCGCTCGGGGTCGTTGCGGCGGGCCTCGGCGACCTGGACCTGGAGCTCGTAGTCGCCGACCCGGACGCCGTTGGCGAGCAGGCTCTCGCAGCCGGGATCGACCGGCTCGCCGGACACCACCAGGCTCGCGTTGGCCAGCAGCCCGTCGTACTCCTCGCTGGTGACGGAGCGCAGCGTGGCCTGCCCGTCCTCGACCAGCACCTGGTCGCCGACCTCGAGCTCGCCGGCGGGCACCGGACCGTCGGGGGTCAGCACGAGGTGGTTGTGCGAGAGGACCAGCTCGCGGTCGCCGTCGACGGCCAACCGCAGGACCTCGCCCTGGTGGTTCCCGAGCATCGTCGAGACGACCGGGACCGCGCTGCCGTCGCCGCCCAGCACGCTGTCGTCGCTGGTCAGGTCCTCGATCGCCTTGGTGGTGCCGTCCGCGAGCGCGATCTGCGTCCCTGCGGCGAGGCAGTGGAAGACGAACTGGATCGGCGGGATCGTGGTCACCCCGTCGAGCGTGTCGAGGTCTGGCGTCGTCGCGCTCATGATCGACGCGACCGCCGGCTGCTGCTGGCCGACGAGGTTGACGGTGAACTGGATCAGGAAGAAGGTCAGCTCGCTGGTGTCCCAGGGAGCCGGGATCCAGACGATCGGGTTGCCCGGATTGGAGGCGCTGACGGCGGCCGGGAGCGTGTAGGTCAGCTGGCCGCCCGAGGGCTGGCAGGAGTTGATGACGTTGGCGATCTGGGCGGGGGAGATCTCGAGGATCCCGCCCTTGGGTCCCGGATCGGGAGCGGGGGTGCTCTTGGCGCGGGCGAGGTAGCCGGCGACGGTGAGGTTCGTCGAGAGCGGCGTGGCGATCGTCCCGTCGAAGTCGGCGTAGCCGACCAGCGGCACCGCGTAGGTGGTGCTCGCCTGCCCCTGCCAGAACCAGTAGTCGACGTCGCCGGTGTAGCCGGTCCCGCGACCGAGGCCGATCCGCAGCTGGGGCCCGGGCGTGCCGGCGCGCTTGACCGGCTGCTGGACGACCGGGTCCGCCAGCGGTCCCTGGTCACGGTGGACGTAGACGTTCTCGACGACGATCGGCTTGCCGATCCCCGGCTGGTAGCTGTACTGGAGCGTGCCGGTCATGTGCGCGGCGATCGGGCGCGCGGTCGCTGGGTTGGTGGCAACGGGGAGGTAGGTGCCGTCGCCGTAGACGACCGACGAGCCGTTGGCCAGCAGGACCGCGTTCTGGTCCTTGATGACCAGCACGTTGGAGAGCATCGGCGCGCCGCCGAGCACCGACGAGAAGCCGTTCGACCCGGTGTTCCGCGTGCCGGTCTGGGTGCTGACGTCGCTGATCACGCCGCCGGTCTCGAAGCCGGCGTCGTCGGCGACGTCGATCGGCGGTGGACCGCCGGCGGCGATGTGCGCTTCGCGGGCCTGGGCGAGCGCGGCGTGGAGGCCGGGGAACTCGTCCGGGGTCTGGCCGCCGAGGGTGTGCATCGTGACCGCGTGGCGGTACTGACGTTCGTCGGAGAGGTCGAGCCGGTGGCGGGTCCGTGGGGGCGCGAGGCTCTCCACGTAGGCGGCATCGGCCTGCTGCTGGGCGGTCAGGGAAAGGGTCATCGGATCCTCACGGAAATGGTGCGGCGGGACGGCGGGAGGCAGGACCCGTCAAGGATTACTGGTGGGTGGAAGGTGTCACAGAAGTTGGGCGATCGCAAGCGGCTTGGCCAGATGGCCCGCGGAGCGAGCGGTCGCCCGGTTCGGTCCGGCGCGCGGGCGCTGCCGGGCTCCGGGTGGACCGGAGAATCCTGCCAATAGCAGGGCCTTTGCCGTCCTCGGCGGTGTTGCCCGCGCGCCGTCCGGGGTCGCGGCCGTCGACTTCGACGCGGGGCGTGAATCGTTTTACTGCGTCCGCAGAGGGGCGATGCTCGATGCTGTCGAGCGCGGAGGGAGGGCCCTCGGCAGTTCGGTATACGGGTGAAGCGAGAGAGGGAGGGGCGGGCGGCTCAGCGCCGCCGGTTCCGGTGGTCGAGCGCGGCGATCCGGGCCTGGACCTGGTGCAGCTCGACGGTGAACTCGTCGAAGACCCGCGCGAGCGCAGTCCGCCGTCGCCCGACCTCGGCGTCGTGCCGCACGTGCTGGCGGAGCGCCTCCCGGGCGGCGGTGATCTGGCCGGCGCGGCGCTCGAGTCGGTCGCGCTCGGGGCCCGTGGTGAGCACGACGACCCGCTCGTTCCGGGGCGGGCGGGAGGAGCGGTGCGAGGCGGCGGTCATGGCGGCGTCCTACGGGGAGCGGTGGGTTCCGACAGGCGCACTCTGTCTCGTTCGTGGCGCGCTGCCATCCGCGCAAACCCCGTGGTGCTCGTCCGTAGTTCCGTGTAGGAGGCTGCACCGCCCGCTCCGGGCGGAGCCCGAGGGCCGCGGGTTGGGACGCGCTCGGCGCGGTAGCGTCGGTACGTGAGGGCTCTGTCGGTCTGCGGGAAGGGCGGTGCCGGCCGTGGGTAGCGTGCCGGTCGGTCCTCCGCGGGACGAGGACGGGCGGGTGATCGCCTGGTTCGTCCGGCTGCGCGCGTTCGGGGCCCGGCACCGCACGCCGTTGACGATCATCGGCTCGCTCGGCACGCTGACGGTGCTCGCGCTGGTCCTGGCCGGACGCCGGGAGGAGTTCGCGACGGCCCTGTCGGGGACCGCCACCTGGGTGCTGATCGTGACCGTGCTGCTGCAGATCGCGGCGCTGGTCTCCCGGAGCGAGGCGTGGCACCTCTCGATCGAGGCGGCTGGCGGCACGGTGGCGCGGCGGGTCCTCTACCGCGCGTCGAGCATGCAGGTCCTGGGTGGCGTGCTCAACGGGCATCTGGGGGTCGCCGCGCGGATCACGGCGCTGCGGCGCTCGTCCCCGACGGTCAGCCCGCAGGTGCCGACGCTGATCGCGGCCGAGTTCCCGATCCTCGCCGTCGAGGCGGTCCTCGCCGCGCTCAGCTCGTTCACGCTGGTCGCGCCGCTCGGGCTGCCGTGGTGGCTGCCGCTCGTCGTGGTGGCGCTGATCGTCACCATCAGCGCGGGGCTGCGCCACCTGGCGATGCGCACGGGCCGCGAGCTCTGGCGGGGGCTGGCGGCGATCCGCAGCTTCAGTCACGGAGGCCGGGTCGTCGGCTTCGTGCTGGTGGCGGTCGCCGCCCAGATCCTCCGCAACTGGCTGCTGCTGCAGTCGGTCGGCGTCGACGCCTCGCTGTTCGACGCGGTCGCCGTCCTGATCGCCGTCGTCACCCTGGGCCAGCTGCCGATCGGTCCGGGGGTCGGGGCCGCGGCGGCGGTCCTGATCCTC
The DNA here is from genome assembly GCF_056269115.1 of Patulibacter ginsengiterrae. Lineage (NCBI taxonomy): Bacteria > Bacillati > Actinomycetota > Thermoleophilia > Solirubrobacterales > Patulibacteraceae > Patulibacter > Patulibacter ginsengiterrae. The sequence goes on along the minus strand of NZ_JBWDOG010000001.1, from coordinate 774,428 downwards.
GGCAGCCAGGGCGTCGCGGCGGCGGCCGCGGCGGGGGTCCTGCTGACCGTCACGGGCACCATCGGCGGACTCTGCTTCGCGGCCTGGGCGGGCGCCGACCGGCTCTGGGTCCACAGTCGCCGCAACCGCTAGCTCCGGGTCGGTCGCAGCGCCGGTTGGTCCGCGGAATCGTGGATGTGGGGTGCCTTCAGGACGTGGGTCACGCCGCGACGTCGGGGAATCGATCATCTAGTGTCGTCTGCGGCCAACCACCGCAGTCCCGGGCGCGGCTCGCCGGCCCGGCGAACGAGGAGCAGCAGTGAGCACGACGTCCCGGCGTTTCCCCGAGCAGGTCGCGATCGTCACCGGCGCGGGCGGTGGCATCGGTGCCGCGGTCGCGTGGCGGCTGGCGGAGGAGGGCGCGAACGTGATCCTCGCCGACCGTGACGAGCCGGCGGCCAGCGTCGTCGCCGCCGAGCTGGAAGCGGCCGGCCACCGAGCGAGTGCGGTCGCGGTCGACGTCACCGACGGCGACGCGGTCGAGCGGATGGTCGCCTGGGTCGCCGAGCGCCACGGCCGGATCGACGTGCTCGTCAACAGCGCCGGGATCACCCGCGACAACCTGCTCTTCCGGCTGACCGACGAGGACTGGGACACGGTCGTCGACGTCAACCTCAAGAGCGTCTTCCTCTGCGCGCGGGCGGTCCAGCGGGTGATGGTGCCGGCGAAGTCGGGCGCGATCGTCAGCCTCTCCAGCCGCTCGGCCTACGGCAACCGCGGCCAGGCGAACTACAGCGCGGCGAAGGCCGGGATCCAGGGCCTGACGGCGACGATCGCCTCCGAGCTGGGGCCCTTCGGGATCCGTGCCAACGCGGTCGCTCCCGGCTACATCGCGACCGCGATGACCGACCTGACCGCCCGCCGGCTCGGGCTCGAGCCCGCCGAGTACCAGGAGCGGGTGGCCGCGGCGACGCCGCTGCGGCGGGTCGGGCAGCCCGACGACGTCGCCTCGGTGGTCGCGTTCCTCGCCTCGTCCGATGCGGCCTACGTGACCGGCCAGACGATCAACATCAACGGCGGCGCGCGCTAGCGCCGCGCGGAGCGGCGACGATGGACTTCTCCCTCAGCGACGGGCAGCGCTCGATCCGCGACACCGCGCGGGCCTTCATCGAGAAGGAGGTGATGCCGCTCGAGCCGGAGGTGCTCCAGCGCGAGCGGCGCGGCGAGCCGGCGCTGCCCCACGAGCAGCTGCGGGCGCTGCAGGCACGGGCGCGCGAGTTCGGCTTCTGGGGCCTCGGCACGCCCGCGGCCTACGGCGGCGCGGAGCTGCCGGCGGTGACCCAGAGCCTGGTCTGGACGGAGATCGGCCGGACCTTCGTGCCGTTCGTCTTCGGCGGCGAGACCGACGTGATCCTCTACAAGGCCAACGCGGCGCAGCGCGAGGAGTACCTGCTGCCCGCGATCGAGGGCACGCGCGCGTCCTGCTTCGCGGTCACCGAGCCGGGGGCGGGCTCCGACCTGACCGCGATCCGGATGAGCGCGCGGCGCGACGGCGACGACTGGATCCTGAACGGCGAGAAGACCTTCATCACCCGCGGCAAGGAGGCCGACTTCTCGATCGTGATCGCGGTCACCGACGCCGAGCTGGGCTACCGCGGCGGCTTCACCGCCTTCATCGTCGACCGGTCGATGGGCTGGACCTCGTCGCCGATCGAGACGATGGGGCCGGCCGAGCCGATCGCGATGGCGTTCGACGACGTCCGGGTCCCGCACGCGAACGTGCTGGGGGAGGTCGGCGACGGCTTCCGGCTGGCGATGGAGTGGATCGGCCGCGGCCGCTACGTGATCCCGTCGCAGGCGATCGGGGCGGCCGAGCGGCTGCTCGGGATGGCCGTCGCGTACGCCAACCAGCGCGAGACGTTCGGGGTGCCGATCGGCGACCACCAGATGATCCAGGCGATGATCGCCGACAGCGAGGTCGAGCTGGAGAGCGCCCGCTGGTTGGTGCTGGTGGCGGCGTGGACGGTCGAGCAGGGCCGCGATCCGCGCCACGAGTCGTCGATGGCCAAGCTCAGCGGGGCGACGATGGCCAACCGGGTCGTCGACCGGGTGCTCCAGATCCACGGCGGGATGGGCTACACCCGCGAGCTGCCGATCGAGCGCTGGTACCGCGAGGCGCGGCTGTGGCGGATCTTCGAGGGCACCGACGAGATCCAGCGTCGGGCGATCGCCCGCAACCTGCTCAGCGGCAAGCGCCGGATCGGCGGGCACCTGGCCTGAAGATCGTGGTGTCCCGGGTTCGAGTCCCGGTCTCGCCATACGCAAGAAAGCCCCGTAAATCGGGGCTTTTTTCGTTCCCCGGGGAGGGCCCGTTGTGAGCGCCTACGCGCCACGTTTTGGGGTTCGTGGCCTGATCATGGCCTAATCAGCTGTGAATCCGTCGTTCGGTGCTTCAGTTCGAATTGCAACTGACGAGTTGCAGGGGCCCCGTTTGGCGCGACTCCTACTTCGGGCGGTGCCCTCGCGCCTCGCCCGAAGCCTCAGCGGAACCGTCGCGGAGTCGCTGGGCCTGCGCTGCGATGTGGCGGTGGAAGCGCCGTTCGGTGGGCGGCCGTCGCAACAGCTGGTCGTCTGCCGCGTTGGCGACTGTGATCCTCAGGGCGTCGATCAGCTGGTCGTGGATGTGATCGAGCTGGTGCCGATGGTCGAGGAGCCAGAGTTCGTCGGGCACATCCTTGCCGTGGACGATCGCGTTTCGCAGCTGGCAGAGACGCGTCAGCCACCGCTCGTTTGGGGTAAGGGGTGCCGGGCCATTCGCCCAAAACACCTCGTCGCGGCCGTAGGTCTTCTCCGGGGTGTCGGGTCCTCGCGTGAGGTGACCGAAGGCGCGTACGAGGGCCTGCGTCTGGTCCCCGGAGTCGGTGAGTACCTCCAGGGCGCTGCGGGTCGCGCCGACTCGCACTTCGAGCGTGACGGCCTCTGCATTGCTCAGTGCGATCCGGTACCAGTCCAGCGCGCGGCCCAAGCGGCGGCCGGCCGCTTCGTCCTCGTCGAGCGCCGAGTAGGTCGCGTCAGCGAGTTCGTCGTCGAACGACGCGAGACGGGGTTTGGGAAGCTCGACTGGCGGTGCGATCGGAGGCAGTGGCTTCCCGTCGGGTGCGCGGTGAATCGCGGAGATTCGGACGAGCATTCCGGTCACCGTCGCGTACGAGTTGTCCCGTCCTCCAAGCGGGTGGCCATAGACCAAGGCGTTCTCCGCCGTCGTCATCGCATGGCCCGCGTTCGGGCTTACGTCCCCCGGCCCCCCACCATGGCGGGGTTGCAGGACATCGCTCCGGCGAGCAGTGCGTGCCCGAGTCTCCGCATTTCTGGGTGAGAGAACGGGGCCTCGACCTGGTCTCCGGACGGCAATGCGACTGCGCCGAGCGACGGCCCACCGCCGGGCCGGTATGCCTCGACCAGTCGCGTCACGTGTGGGCGTAGGTGCACCGGTACGGCGGCGCACGTGTCGATGTCCTTGAACGGCACGAGTCGCCACGGCCCGACGGTTGCCTCTTGTCCTAGCGGCACGTAGGGGGCGAAGAGCGCGTCGGGCACCCCGGATCTTCCCCGCCTACCTGGACGGAGCGCACGGGCGGCGGCCGATCTCGTGGAGCGAGAGGGCAACGACCAGCGGGTCTCGTTGGCTGCCGCCGCAGTCGAATTGCGTCCGGCGGGTTGCTAGGCGCCCGTTTGGCGGGCCCAAAGCCTTGGCTTTGGATCTCGGTCCATAGCGTCGGTCGGGTTCTGACAATCAAGAGTGCCCCGGGCGACGCGCGAACGTCCCCGGGGCTGGCACAGGAGCAGCAACTCCCATGCAAGACCGGCCTACCCACGGCCGGGGCCTCTCCCCGGCCGAAGCTGACAGCGAGATGCAGGGCGTCGTCTTGATGCATCTGTTGGACGACTACCCGGCGCCGTTCACTACCGAGGAGGTGGTGACGGAGCTCCTTGGCGATGATCCGCGCTTCGGCGGCCGCGACGTGATCGTGCGTGCGGTGCGCGACCTGCAGCATGCGGGGCTGCTGCATCGTCACGGCGAGTTCATCTTCCCGAGCCGTGCGGCAGCACGTTTCGCAGTATCCGCGTCAACTGAGTTTCGGCCTGGGCGCGGGTATTGGTACTTGCCTCGCGCTCTAGGTCGACCGGAGGCGCGTGCCCTCGCGGCTAGCTCTGCGCAGGCGTGCGCCGGCCCCGCTCGCTCGCTTCGCCAGCGAGAGGATGCACAACAGTCCGAGGGCGGTGGGGAGGCACATGAGGCGAAGCACGGCGGCAGCGTAGCGAGCCGGTCCTCAAGCCGCGGGCAGTTGCAGGGCCATCCGGCACCGTCAACACGACGCCAGATACCGACCGCAGGCCACGACGAGCGCCGCTACGGCTGTGACCCCGCCGGGGCTGGTGACGCAACACAGCACCGCCCCGATGAAGACGATGACGACCAGGCTGAACACTCCGAGCGCCGGGTGCAGCCCGGGGCGAGAACGAGCACTACTTCGCTTGCCCTGCTGCTCCGTTCGGATGTCGTCCTCGGTTGCGATGGTTCGGCGAGAGTTTGGCACTACAAGCACCGTAGGATCGACTCTCGACCCGAACCGGATGCAATGCATCACGCGTAGTACTGCGAACATGTTCGGCAGGGGCATTCAAGGCACTTTTGCTCTGCCGAAGGCCGCGACCAAGATGCTGTAAGCCCTGCGGCTGGGCGTCGACCGGCGCTCTACCGGCTTGCTGCTCTCAGCCGCCAAGCCGGCTGGCTCGATGGTGTCCGTGCCGACATTCTCGGCGTCCGTTTCGCAATGCATGCCAAATCGCCATAGGCGATTGGTCTAGAACGGATCGACTATGGATGTCCTCTCAGCGGCACGGCGCCGGGCTGCCTGGCGCTGCCGGGGGCGCGACCCGGCTGACGAAACGTGCGGCGCCGCTCCGGCGCCCTGACGGGCCGCCGTGCGGGCGGAGGGTCTCATCACCCTTGACACATGCAACTGGTGCCTTATGCTGGACAAGCTGTGTACTAACCCAGGAGATGAGAATGGGACTGAGCAGGCAGGCCCTCAAAACCGTGACCTTTGGGGCGGTCCTTCTGGCCGTACCGTTGGGAGGAGCTTCTAGTGCTCTGGCCGGTACGGTCGTCGCGACGAATTCGTCGGAGATCCCTAGCGAGTGGAAGGCGATCGCGCCGGCGGGATCGTGCATTGCCGACCCGTTCAAGCCCGACTGCCGCGACGAGACAGGCGGCCCCGTGCGAAAGGCGATCTACCCGGACGCGGCAACGCTCAAGGCCCAGAATGACCAGCCGGGATTTGAACCTGACGCGCCCTTGGTTGGTGTAGGAGGAGCCGACCTGCCGGCCACAACCGCAACGGTGCCATTCGTCGGGGCTCCAGACGCATCCGCGAGCACGTCTGCCACCCAGGGCGCTGCGTCTGCCGCGGTCAGCTGCCAGATCGCGGCATACCCGGTAAGCCTACTCCTGAGCACCAACCCGTCGGTCGGGCACTATGTGGGGTTCTCGGGATCGGTCGTGTGCCCCCCGGGTTACTACATCGCCGCGACGGCGCAGGCTCAATTGCTCCGCGACGGTGGCCAGATCGCATTTGCGAACGCCGATTCGGTGGGCATCCCGAGCGCGACGGCCCGTGGCACCTACAACTGCCACCACTCGCAGGTACACACCTACAAGGTGCGAACCGTGGGCTTCCTGACCCAGATCAACGGCTTGCTGGTCTCCGACTCGGTTGTCGGGCCGGCCGAGAATCACACCTGCCCCACCTAGACCGGGCCCACCCCGATAGTTGATGGCTTGATGGGGCCGTTGGTGCATCTGGCGACGGCCCCAGAGCTATTTGGTATTCAGCCTGTCGGTCACGGACGCTTCGTCGACCCCGTATTCGCGAAGCCACAAACCAAATCGGCCGCCCTTGGCGAGAATGGCGAGGATCAGAGCGGCGTCTACGGCGGGATGACCTACATCCCCGATTGCTCGGCCGTCAAGAACGACTGCGACCGCTCTGTCGTGATCGTCGGCTCCGCCACCGACCGGCCGTGACGGCGGCCGGCCGCTCGGCGGGGTCACTTCGGCGTCGGTTTGAAGTTCGTCGTGCGGCATATCACTGGTTCGGTCCCGTTCCTATACGGCCGCCGAGACCGCGCAGTTCTTGCTCTAAACAAGATAGAGCTTCTGTGCTCCCCTAGGAGTAGGCGAGCGATCCGCGCTTCTCGCGCTCGACGATCCCGGCGGTCAGCAGCTGCTTGAGGTCGTAGTTGACGCCGGACTTCGCGACCGCGGAAGACGACCCCGTGGAGTTGCTCAAACGGCACCGCGGGCGGCCATGCGGTGACCTCAAGAAGATCGACCCGCGGGCTGTGGACGTGGTCGCCAAGGATCTGGCCGGAACGCTCCGGGTCGAACACAAGCTCCTTGCCTTCGTTGCGAGATATCCGCCGCCGCCGGAGTCTCGACCGGCTGGCGCGCGGGTGGACTTCTCGAACCTTGACCCGGTATTGCGCACGATCTACGAGCATCGTTCGCGCGCGACCTGCACGACGGGATCGCATTTCCCCAGCCGCTGTGCGAACCGCCAATATCGGGCGAGGACGGCAGCTATGAGCGCTTCCCGATGGTCGCGGTTCGCGGAGCTGGCGGCATCTGGGGCGCGGCGGTCCTTCCGATCTGCCTCCACACGTTCGCGCACCTCGTTCGAGAATCGGTTCTCGCTTGGGCGATCGACAGGGCTCGGCAGACTCGCTAGCGCACTGACTCGCCTCTTGCTATCGGTGCGGCGCCGGGGCGAGGTCGATCAGGCCACGAGCCCCACGCTCGTGGCCTGAACCCGCGTGAAACCCCGGTAGACTATGGGCAACTCGGGGCTACCGGCGTACAGGAAATCCCTGCAAATCCCGACCTGCGGTGGCCGAAATGGCGCCGACTGAGGGTCGTGGTGTCCCGGGTTCGAGTCCCGGTCTCGCCACTTCCGAGAAGGCCCTGCATTGCGGGGCCATTTTTTCGTTGGCTACGGGCCCATCAAGTTGGAAGCGTCTATGTGCCAGTAGCGCGGTTGGTGGCCTGATCGTGGCCTAATCAACGCCGATCCGTCTGTCCGGATTCGCTCGTCGAGGTCCGATTTCGCCGCGCGATCGGCCCGCAAAAGCCCTGGCTTTGGGTTCGGGCCAGCTGTTTCGTTGTCGTTCTGACAATCGAAGTGCCCCGGGGCGACGTTGGCGCGCCCCCGGGGCCGGCACAGGAGCGTGAACTCCCATGCATGACCAGCCTACCCGTGGCCTGGCACTGTCCCCGGCCGAGTCTGACGACCAGTTGCAGGCCGTCGCCCTGAACCACCTGCTGGACCTCTACCCGGCCCTCTTGAGGGTCGCGGAGGTCCAGGCCGAGCTGCGAAGCGACGATCCCCGGCTCGACAGTGCCGAGGGCGTCGACCGGGCTTTGCGAGATCTGCGGTGCGCGGGCCTGATTCATCGCAGCGGCGAGTTCGTGTTCCCGACCCGGGCTGCCGGGCGCTTCGGCGGTCTACCGCCAGTCTAGGTGCCGTTCCTCAGGATGTCGTTCATCCGCGCGTCCATGCTGAGCCCGCGGCTCTCTCGGCGAACGTCCACCGATATGCCGGATTCCCTCGGGATCAGGCCCCGTTGGTTGGGGCAACGTCCCTCGTACCTACGCGGAGAATCCGCCTTGACCTTGACGTTGCGTCAGGGTCCTATCGTCGCGGCATGAATCACAGAAATGACGCGATCGAGGTGACCGGGCTACGGAAGTCCTACGGTGATCACGAGGTGATCTCGGGCGTGGATCTCACCGTCGCGGAGGGCACGGTCTACGCCCTCCTGGGCCCCAACGGCGCTGGCAAGACGACGATCGTCAACATCCTCGCGACCCTGTTGATGGCCGACGACGGTGAGATCCGCGTCGCCGGCCACGACGTGCGCCGCGCGCCGGACCGGGTGCGCGCGTCGATCGGTGTCACCGGGCAGTTCTCGGCGATCGACGAGCGGCTCACGGGCCGCGAGAACCTGCGGCTGATGGCCGACCTTGCCCACCTCGACCGGGCGGCCGTCGCCGGCATCGTGGCCGGGATGCTGGAGCGCTTCGACCTCGTCGACGCCGCGGACCGTCCGGCGCAGATCTACTCGGGCGGGATGAAGCGCAGGCTGGATCTGGCGATGACGTTGATCACGAGACCACGGCTGATCTTCCTCGACGAGCCGACCACCGGCCTGGACCCGCGCAGCCGCCGCGAGCTGTGGGCGATCGTGCGGGAACAGGTCGCTGACGGCGTGACGGTCCTGCTGACCACGCAGTACCTCGACGAGGCCGATCACCTGGCCGATCGGATCGGTGTCCTGGACGGCGGTCGGCTGGTCGCCGAGGGCACCGCGGCAGAGCTGAAGCGGCGGGTGCCCGGCGGGCACGTGTCGGTGCAGTTCACCGACGCCGCGAGGCTGACCGCGGCTGCTGCGTCGTATACGGACGCGTCCGCGGATACCGAGGCGCTCACGCTGCAGGTACCCAACGACGGCAGCGTCGCCGGGCTGCGTCGGGTGCTCGACACGCTCGACGATGGCGTCGTCGGGGTGACCGTCGAGAGCGCCGATCTGGACGACGTGTTCCTCGCGCTCACCGGCCATGCGACCGCGGCGCCCGCAACCGAGGAGGTTCCCGGATGAGCACCTACACCGTTCGGGACTCGGCGACGATGCTGCGCCGCAACCTGCTGCACATCCGCCGCTACCCCTCGCTGTCGATCATGCTGGTCGCCCAGCCGATCCTGTTCCTGCTGCTCTTCGTCTACGTCTTCGGCGGAACGATGGGCGCCGGTCTGCCGGGTCAGGCGGGCGTCGGCGACCGCAGCGACTATCTGGTGTTCATCACGCCGGGCATCCTGATCATGACCGTCGCCAGCGTGGCGCTGGGCACCGCGATCGCGACCGCGACCGACATGACCACCGGGATCATCGCCCGGTTTCGCACGATGAACATCGCGCGGGTGTCGGTGCTCACCGGCCACGTGCTGGGCGCCGTGATCAAGACCGGCTGCTCCTTGGTCGTCGTGACGGCGTTCGCGTTCCTGCTCGGGTTCCGCTCCGACGCCGGCCTACTGGAGTGGCTCGGCGCGGTCGCGCTGCTGGTGCTGTTGGCGTTCGCTCTCACCTGGCTCACCGTCGGCATGGGCCTGGCGGCCGACAGCGTGGAGACCGCCAGCAATACCCCGATGTTCCTGGTGCTCCTGCCGTTCATCAGCAGCGGCTTCGTGCCGACGGACGCGATGCCGTGGGGCGTGCGGCAGTTCGCCGACTACCAGCCGTTCACGCCGATCATCAACACCGTACGGGCCTTGGTCACCGGAGCGCCGACAGACTCCGACCTCTGGCTCGCGATCGGCTGGTGCGTGCTGATCTCGCTGCTGGGGTACCTCTGGTCCCGGCGGCTGTTCCTCCGGGTGCCGGCGAAGTAGGAGACTGGCCGGGTGCTCTTGATCGGTCAGCTGGCGTCGTACGCCGGCGCCACGGTCCGCGCGGTTCGGTTCTACCACCAGAAGGGCCTGTTGCCCGAGCCGGAGCGCGACGGCTCCGGCTACCGGCGATACGACGCCGCGGCGGTCGTCGAGCTGATCCGGATCCGTACGCTCGCCGAGGCCGGCGTGCCGCTGTCGCGCGTGCGTGAGCTGCTCGCGGCCAATCCGGACGAGTTCGCCGCGGCCGTCGAGCAGATCGACCATCGCCTGCAGGCCGAGATCCGGGAGCGGCGGGAGCATCGCAAGCGGATCGCGCAGTTGGTGGCCGGCGACAGCCTCGCGCTGCCCCCCGAGGCGGTTGCCTACCTCGACCGGATGCGCGAGCTCGGCTTTCCGGAGGGGATGGTCGCCGGCGAGCGCGACGCCTGGATCCTGGTCGCGGCTCAGTTGCCCACGAGCATGCCGCTGTACATGGCCTCCAAGCGGGAGCAGCTCGATGATCCGACGCTCCGCGAGCTCTATCGCGACATCGGCACGGCGGCGTACGAGTGGGAGTGCGACGATCCGCGGCTGCCGGCGCTGGCCGACCGTCTGGTGGCCTCCATCGAGGCGTTCGGTGAGGCGGAGTGGGAGGCCTACGCCGAGGGTCCGATGAGCGAGGAGCTCGTCGCGTTGCTCGACTGGGTCTTTCTCGACTCCTCTCCGATCGCGGCCCCCCTCCTGGAGCTGCTCGAGGAGCGCGGCTGGCGCGGTTGGACGAAGCTCGAGCGGACCCGTCCGCGATAGCGCCGTCGCGCGGGCCGGTCCCCGGGGCGCCCAACGCTGAGACGGCGAAGGCGGGCTCGGGAGCTCAGACGACCAGGACCCGCCGCCCGCGTGTGTGGCCGGCGTGGCTGTCTGCGTGCGCCGCTCCGGCCTCGGCGAGCGCGTACGACCGCTCAATCGGGATCCGGAGCGCTCCCCGCGAGATGAGGTCGGTGGCTTCGGCGAGCGCGTGCGGCACGCTCCCGGCGACGCCGGAGAAGCGGACGCCGAGCTCCGGCGCGGTGAGATCGGCGATCGAGATCACCTTCCGCGGATCGCCGGTCAGCGCGACGAGCTCGCGGATCACGCCCGAGCCGGCCAGATCGAGCGCGGCGTCAACCCGGCCGAGCTGCCGCACTCGCTCGACCCAGCCGTCGCCGTAGGTCGTGGCGAGGGCACCCAGGCTCCGCAGGTATTCCTGGTTCGCGGCCCCGGCAGTGCCGATCGCCGCGATGCCGCGGTCGCGGGCGATCTGCAGCACCGCCGATCCGACTCCCCCGGACGCGCCGCTGACCAGCAGCGTCTGTCCGGGCTGTACGCCGACCTGGTGGATGATGCGAAGCGCGGTCTCCACCACGGAGGGGTACCCGGCCGCCTCTTCGAACGTCAGGCCCTCGGGCATGCGTGCCCAGGCCGACAGCACGGCGAGCTCGGCGTAGGTGCTCGAGCCCTCGCCGAACACGTGATCGCCGACCTCGACGCCTGCGACGCCCTCGCCGACCTCGTCGACCACCCCGGCGGCGTCGAGCCCAACTCCGGCGGGCAGCGCGATCGGGCGGACCTCCTGGAACTGGCCCTCGCGGATCCTCCAGTCGACGGGGTTCACGCCCGCCGCCCGCACGGCGATCCGGACCTGACCGGGGCCCGCGTGCGGCTCGGCGATGTCGACGAGCTCCAGCACCTCCGGACCGCCGAATTCGGCAAAGCTCACGGTTCTCATGGTCCCACCGTAGCACTAACGGTTATGATTACGGAACGAATACGCTTTCGTACTTGCTAGTGTCCTGGTGGTGATCGAGCCGATCGGGCGCCGCGAGCGCAAGAAGGCCGCGACCCGCCAGAAGATCGCCGACACCGCCCGGCGGCTCTTTCTCGAGCGCGGGTACGACGCGGTCGGGATCCGTGAGGTGGCCGCCGAGGCCGACGTGGCCGTGACCACGCTCTTCGCCCACTTCGCCTCGAAGGAGGCGCTGGTCTTCGGTCACGACCAGGACTTCGAGCGTCAGCTCTCCGAGGCGGTCACCGGCCGCTCGCCGCAGGAGCCGCTTGTCGACGCGCTGCGCCGCGAGATCCAGGCTCAGCTGCGGCAGTGCATGGCGGGCAGCGCCCGCCCGCTCTGGCGCATGATCGACGACTCGCCCGGGCTGCGGGAGTACGAGAAGTCGATGCGGCTGCGGCACGCCGAGTCGCTGGCCACGGCGATCGCCAGCGATCTCGGCCTGGCGGAGCCGTCGACGGCCTGCCGGGCGGTCGCGCGGTTCACGATCGACGCCTTCCAGCTGGCACGGGAAGACGCCGATCCGGAGGCCGCGGTCGACGAGGTCTTCCGGATGATCGAGGCGGCCTGGGCCGTCGGCGGCCCCGCTCGGTGAGGGGCCGGGCCGCTTGCGGCGCTCCGGGCTTGGAGGCTCCGCGACGGCGCCCGTCGCTGGCTGACGGGCCCGACGGGCAACTGCTCGCCTCGGTCCTGCTGACCGGGTCCTGAGCCGCCCGGGCGCCGCGGCGGTCGGCGCGCCTCGCCCGCGACCGGCCGCCCCGGGGGCCGGGACCGACCCGATCCCCGCGGGCGGCGCGCTCCCGGTCGGCCTACCGCGTCGGGGCGACCGGCAGCTCGACGTACGACGGCCGCTCGGCGTTGCGGTGAACGGTGTACGTCGCCTTGCCGTCGGCCGGCAGCGTCGCGAAGTGGTCGGCGTCGGCGCCGGCGATCGCGATCCGGATCCGGTGGCCAGCCCGGATCCGGGCCGCCGTCGGCAGGAGGTCCATGCGGATCGTCTCGACGCGGCCGGGCACCATCGCCCTCGCGTCTCGCCGGGCGTAGGTGCGCGGCGTGCGCAAGACGCGGTGCGGGGCGTCGCGACGGGCCACCCGGCGGTCGGCCAGCCGCAGCTGGCCCTCGGTCAGGTAGGTGACCCGCCCGTCCGGCCCGACGTCCTCGAGGTACGCGAACAGCCCACCGTCCTTCCGGGTGCTCGCCAGGCGGAGCGTCAGCTTCGCGAGCCCCGCGACGCGCGTGTCCCGGACCATCGGCGGGCTGGTGTAGGTGAGCAGCTTGCGGTCCTCACCGCGGCGGTCGGCGTAGACGACGTCGTCGCCCCCGAGCTGGGTCTCCCAGCGGCCGGTGGTGCCGCTCCGGGTGCTCGGGTCGAGCCGGTAGCGGTCGGTCGCGCGACGGTCCGTCGGCCGGTGCCGGGCGAGCCCGTTGCCGGCGTCCAGGTACCAGCGCGCCGTCTCGGTGCCGCGCAGCGGCCACGTGCGCGTGGTGCGGAACGCCTTCTCGCCGAGCGTCGCGTAGCGCAGGACGCGGCCGGGCACCGCCCGCTCGCCGCGCTGGACGTGACGATCGAAGAAGTCGCGCATTCGCAGCATCAGGCCGTCGACCTCGAGCGTGCCGGCCTCGTCGGCCGGACGGAACGGGTCGGCCGTGAACCCGGCGCCGTGGCTCCAGGCACCGATGTAGGCCTCCTGCGGCACCTTCAGCGTGAGCAGGCGGGACAGCGAGCCGTTGGCGGTGCCCGCGTCCAGCCAGCTGGCGGCGGTGAGCATCGGGACTCCGGCCCGCTCGGTGGCCTTGCGGTGCGCGTACGGCGAGCCCGTGGCCCAGGACCAACTCGTCCTGCGGTCCTTGAAGCCCATCTTCGCGACCGTGGACCGCAGGTCGACGCTGCGCTGGTGCTCCCGGACGGCGGCGGCGAGCAGCGCCGGGCCGTCGGGGCCGTCGACCGGCTTCGGGCGGGCGACCTGCTGGGCGAACGCGGTGCAGTCCTCGCCCATGACCTTGGCCGCCTCGCAGACCGCGCCGTCGATGCCGTCGAGAGCCCGGGTCAGCGCGAGCCAGTTCGTGAGCATGAAGCGGTTGGGGAGGCCGCCGGGGAACGCCAGATCCTCGTACACGTCGTAGTCGGGGAAGAGCGGCGCGACGGCGCGGATGTGGGGGTTGCCGGTCGAGGCCATCAGCTCGGCGGTGTTGCCGCCGTAGGAGGTCCCGTAGGCGCCGGCCCGGCCGTTGGACCACGGCTGCGTGGCGATCCAGTCGAGCAGCTGGTCGTAGTCGCGGATCTCCGCCGACGACCACTCACCGGTCCGGGAGCCGAAGGACGCGCCGGTACCGCGGGCGTCGACGTTGACGAAGGCGTACCCGGCGTCGGTCCAGTAGCGCGCGGCGCTGGACGGCTTGGCGTCGACCTTCGCCCGCTGGTAGCGGGTGGCCGTGACGACGGCGCCGATCCGCTTGTCGGCGGGCAGGCCGGCGGGGAGCGAGAGGTCGATGGCGATGCGGACGCCGTCGCGCATCGTCACGTACTGCGCGACGGTGACGGGGTCGGCCGTCGCGGCCTGGGCCGCGAGGCCGGAGACGATCGCGCAGGCCAACAGGCCGGCGACGATTCGGATGATGCGCATGGGAGCTTCTCCTAGTCGGTGGTGGGTGAGACGGCGCCGGCACGACGGCCGACGATCAGGGTGAGGGCGAGGGCGGCGACGGTGAGCCCGACGAGCAGCGTCGAGACCGCCGTCACCATCGGCGTGATCTCCACGGCCAGCTCGTTGAACATCCGCTTGGGCAGCGTCTCGTGGGTCCCGGCGATGAAGTACGTGACGACGAGCTCGTCGAAGCTGACGAGGAAGGCGAACAGCCAGGCCGACAGCAGGCTCGGCACGAGCGGCGGCAGCACGACGCGCCACAGCGCCAGCATCGGGCGGGCCCCGAGGCTCCACGCCGCGCGTTCGAGCTGCGGGTCGACGGACCGGAAGGCCGGCGCCAGCACGACCACGACGAACGGGGCGACGAGCACCGTGTGGGCGAGCAGCAGGCCCGGCCAGGTGCCGAGCAGACCGGTCCTCGCGCCGGTCACGTAGAGGGCGACGGCCGTGATGATCGTCGGCGTCGCGACCGGGGCGACGAAGTGGGCGAGCAGCAGCCCGCCGCCGCGGGCGGGTTGCTTGCGCGCCAGCCCGTAGGCGGCCGCCGCCCCGAGCACCAGCGCGATCGCGCTGGCCGCCAGGGCGAGCAGGGCGGAGGAACGCGCGGCCGCCAACCAGACCGCGTCGGAGAAGAGCGCGTCGTACCACCGCAGCGAGAGCCCGGGCGGAGGGAACGCGAGCGTCGACGCGCTCGAGAAGGACATCGGCACGACGACCAGCACGGGCGCGACGAGCAGGGCGAGGGTCACGCACGCGACGGTCGCCAGAACCGAGCGTCCGGTCCGCGTGACCGGCGTGACCGGCGCGCGGTGCAACGCGGAGGCGTCGGGGCTGGCGCCGCCGCCCATCGCCCCGAGGAGGGCGCCGCGCCCGGCGACGCGGGTGACGACGGCGAAGGCCAGAGCGGTCGCGGCGAGGAGCAGCACCGACAGGGCGGCGGCGAGCCCCCAGTTGCCGATGTCGTTGACGAGGGTGTCGAGCAGCGTCGCGAGCAGCGGGACCTTGCCGCCGCCGAGCACCGCCGGGGTGACGAAGAAGCCGAGGGTCAGCACGAAGACGAGCACCGACCCGGCGAGCGCGGCCGGCCAGGTGAGGGGCACGAGCACCCGGCGCAGGACGGTCGTCGGGCCGGCGCCGAGCGAGGCCGCGGCGCCGAGCAGCCGCGTGTCGACGCGGGTGATGCTCGCGTACAGCGGGAGGACGAGGAACGGCAGCAGGATCGAGACGGTGCCGAGCGTGACGCCGGCGCTGTCGTAGAGGAACTGCACCGGGCTGCCGACGAGTCCCAGCTCGATCAGCCCGCGGTTGATCGCCCCGTTGTTGCCGAGCAGCACCAGCCAGGCGTAGGCGCGGACCAGGACGCTGACCCAGAAGGGCAGGATCAGCAGGGCGATGGCGAACCGGCGGCGGCTCGGCCGCATCCGCGCGAGCCAGAGGGCGAGCGGGTAGCCGAGGGCGAGGCACGCCACCGTCGTGATCGCGGCCACGCGCAGCGTGGATCCGAGGATCCGCACGTACGCCTCGGTCTCGACGACCTCGCGGAAGTTGGTCGTCGTGGCCGACGGGTCGAAGACGCTCTGCCCGAGCAGGAGCAGCAGCGGCAGGTCGAACGCGACGACGATCAGAAGGGTCAGCGGCGCCAGGAACGCCGCCCCCCGCGCGATGCGCGGGCGGGGGACGGCGCGGCGACCGGCTAGCGGCTGAGCTTCCATGCTTCCCAGCGCTTGAGGACCTTCTCGTAGTTGGCCGCCCACCACTGCGGGTCCTGGAGGAACTGGACGTCGCGGTTTCCCGCACCGGTCGGCAGCAGCTTCGCGCGGTCGGCGGGGACGAGCTTCTCCATGCCGACGGCCGGGCCCGAGTAGGGGATCAGCTCGGCCAGCGCGGCCTGGTTGGCGGGCAGCGAGTACTGGTGCAGCAGCGCGTTGGCCTGCGCGACGTGGGGCGCGCCCTTGGGGACGACGAGGCAGCCGAGGTCGAGCAGCCCGCCGTCGTAGACGTGCGCTACGCCCTCCTGGTCGGCCAGCCGCCCCGACCAGCCCAGGGCGTACTGGACCTCGCCGTCGCGCAGCAGCTGCGCCGGCTGCGCGCCGGACGTCCACCAGACGTTGACGTTGCCCTTGATGCGGTCGAGCGCCTTGAACGCGCGGTCGACGTCGAGCGGGAACACCCGGTCGAGCGGGACGCCGTCGGCGACGGCGGCGAGCGGCAGCGCGAAGGTCGGGTAGTCGGGCATCGCCCGCTTGCCCGGAAAGCGCTCGGTGTCGAAGAAGTCCTTGACGCCGGAGAGCGGGGTCGTGCCCTGCTTCCAGGCTGGGATCGTCGAGTAGTACTGGTAGCAGAGGGCGTTCTCCTGCTTGGCGCCCGGATCGATCCGCGCCGGCTTGACGGCGGCGTAGTCGATCGGCTCGGTCAGGCCCAGCGCCCCGGCGGCGACCGCCTGGATCGAGTCGAGCTCGACGATCGAGTCGGTGACGTTCCCCGTCTTGACCTGCGCCTGCAGCTTGCCCATCTCCGATGGGCTCTCGCGCGTCACGGCGTTGCCGGTCTTGCGCTCGAACGGCGCGATGTAGGCCTTCTGCATGGCGACGCCGGACGCGCCGCCTGCTTCGAGCACGCGCAACTCGACGCCGGACCTCGCGCCGGTCGTCCCCCCGTCGCGTTTCTTGTCGTCGCTGCCGCAGGCGCCTAGCGTCCCGACGAGCACCGTCGTCGCGGCCGCGGCCGCACCCCATCGTCTCAGCATCATCTCGTTCCCTTGTCGTTGTCCTGCAGGAAAGTCGCGCGGGCCGGGTCCCAGCTCGCGATCACGTGGTCGCCGACCGCCGGCGGCGGCTCGGCGGCCGGCCGTTCGGCCAGCAGGACGGCGCCGTCGTCCAGCCGCAGGTGGCAGACCACCCGCGAGCCGAGGAAGACGACGTCCTCCAGCCGGGCGGAGACGCCGCTGCCGCTCGCAGGCCCCGCGGCGTCCAGGCGGACGTCCTCCGGCCGCACCAGCAGCAGGCCGCCGTCGCGCCGCAGCACGTTGCTCGCCCCGAGGAACTCGGCGACGAAGCGGCTGGCCGGACGGCGGTAGACCTCGGCCGGCGGCCCGTCCTGGGCGATCGCGCCGTCGCGGAGCACGACCAGGCGGTCGGAGAGCGTGAGCGCCTCCTCCTGGTCGTGGGTGACGAGCAGCATCGTCACCCCGAGCTCGCGGTGGAGGGCGCGCAGCTCGACCTGCATCTGGTCGCGCAGTCGCCGGTCGAGGGCCGCGAGCGGCTCGTCGAGCAGCAGGATGCGGGGCTCGAAGACGAGCGCGCGGGCGAGGGCCACGCGCTGCTGCTGGCCGCCGGACAGCGTGCCGGGGGCGCGCGCCTCGATGCCGGGCAACCCGACCGTCTCCAGCGCCCGGGCGACGCGCACGCGCCGCTCGGCCCGGGGAACGCCGCGGGTTCGCAGCGGAAAGGCGACGTTGTCGCCCACCGAGAGGTGGGGGAACAGCGCGTAGCTCTGGAAGACGATGCCGATGTCGCGCTTGTGCGCGGGCAGCCGAGTGACGTCCTCGCCGCCGATCACCACCGCTCCCGAGGTGGCCTCCTCGAAGCCGGCGACCAGCGTCAGGGCGGTCGTCTTGCCGGCGCCGCTCGGGCCGAGGATGGCCACCAGCTCGCCGTCCGCGACCTCCAGGTCGACGCCGTCGAGGGCGGTCTGGTCGCCGTAGCGCTTGGTCAGGCCCCGCAGCTCGATGGCGCTCATCGCTGCTCCCGGAACGCGGCGGCGGCGCGGGCCGCCTCGGCCGAGCCGACGGCGGCGACCATCGCGTCGGTCTCCGACGCGTACGCGGCTTCCATCGCCTCGTCGACGACGGCCTGGAGCACGGCCTTGGCCGCGGCGAGCGCCCGGGGCGGCTGGCCGGCCAGCTCGGCCGCCAGCGCGCGGGCCGTGGCGTGCAGCGCGTCCGGGGGCGCGAGCCGGTTGACGAGCCCCAGCTCGTGGGCCCGCGCGGCGTCGAAGCGCTCGCCGAGCAGCACCAGCTCCCGCGCCCGCAGCGGGCCGACCGTGTGCACCAGCGCGGCGGACGAGCCGCCGCCGATGGCCAGGCCGAGCGGCACCTCCGGCAGCCGGAAGCTGGCGTCGTCGGCGGCCAGGACGAAGTCGCAGGAGAGCGCGAGCTCGCAGCCCGCGCCGATCGCGAAGCCGTGGACGGCGGCGACGCTGGGGACGGTCGACCGCAGCATCCGGCTGACGTCCTGCAGCCGCTCGACCCCGCTGCGCAGGTCCTCGCTCGTCGCGGGCGGCGGCTCCTGCAGGTCGTGGCCGGAGCAGAACGACGCGCCCGCGCCCGCGAGCAGCAGGGCGGTCGCGCCGTCGCGGCCGGCGGCCACGAGCGCGGCGTGCAGCTCCGCGACCAGCGCGGCGTTGACGGCGTTGTGGCGCCCGGGGCGGTCGAGCGTGATCTCCCCGACGCCGTCGGGGTGGAGGACGTACCGGACGCTGCTCATCGGGCGGCCTCGATCGGCGTGGTGGGGGGAATCGACAGGCCGAGCAGCCGGGCGGCGTTGCCGCCGAGGAGCGCGGCGGCGACCGGGTCGGGCAGGTCCATGCCCCGCCACTCCTCGAGCGCGCGGGCCATCGGGAAGACCGGCCAGTCGGTCGCGAAGAGGGCCTGCCCGGCGAGCAGCTTGGTCACGTGGTGCAGGAGCACCTCCCAGCCGGTGCCCGGCTGGGCGAGGTACTTCGGGGCCAGGCCGCCGAAGTCCAGCAGCACGGTGGGGTGGCGTCGGGCGACCGCCGCCATCTCCGTCGCCCACGGCCAGCCGGCGTGGCAGGCGACGAGCGTCAGGTCGGGGAAGTCGCACGCCACCTGGTCCAGCAGCTCTGGGCGCTCACCGCGGATGGGGTGGCGGCGCGAGTAGTTGACGCCGGTATGGAGGCCGACGATCAGCCCCGCCTCCTCGGCCGCGGCATAGACCGGGTAGAGCCGGCGGTCGTCGATCGCCAGGTCGAAGAACGCGGGCTGGACGCTGACCCCACGCAGGCCCAGCGCCTGGATTCGGCGCAGCTGCGCGAGCGTCCGGGACGGGCGAAGCGGCGCGAGCGTCACCGTGCCGAAGCCGGAGAAGCGCGTGGGGTGGGCCGCCACCAGCGCAGCCACCGCCTCGTTGAGCGCGTCCGCGTGGTCGCCGGTCTCGTACTCGGCGTGAACGATCGCGTGGTCGATCCCGGCGCCGTCCATGTCGGCCAGGAGCGCGGCCGCGTCGCGCTGGATGTCCGTGTCGAAGACGGCGCCGTAGTCGGCGAGCAGCGCGCGGGCGTCGGCGTCGAGCGGGGGCCGCAGGGCCTGCGGGAGCCGCACTCGTGCGTCGACGATCATCGGTTCGCCTCCGCGGCCGCGTCCCAGCAGCCGTCGCGGTCCGCGCTGAGTCGGTGCTTGGCGACGCGCTCGGAGGGCGTCCGGGGCAGGTCCGCGGCGGCGACCCAGAAGCGGGGGACCTTGAAGCCCGCCAGCCGCTCGGCGGCGAACGCGTGGAGCGCCGCGAGGTCGAGGTCGTCGACGCCGAGGCTCTCGCGGGGCTGGACCACGGCCTTGACCTCCTCGCCGCGCAGGTCGTCCGGCACGCCGATGACGGCGACGGTGGCAACGTCGGGGTGGGTGGCGAGCACGGCTTCGACCTCCTGGGCCGCGACGTTCTCGCCGCCCCGGCGCACCATGTCCTTGAGGCGGCCGACGAGGCGGAAGGCGCCGGTCTCGTCGCGGACAGCGAGGTCCCCGGTGTGCAGCCAGCCGTCCCGCAGGGTGCGGGCCGTCTCCTCCGGCCGGTTCCAGTAGCCCTGCATCGTCACACCGCCGCGGACCACCAGCTCCCCCTGCTCGCCGTCGGGCAGCGGCCGGCCGTCCTCGCCCACGACGCGGGCCTCCTTGCCCGGCACGGGACGGCCGATCGAGCCGGAGCCGACGCTGCCGGTCTCGTCGAGGGGCACCACGAGGTCGACGCCGGTCTCGGTCATCCCGTACGCCTCGCGCCACGGCACGCCCCAGCGCCGCTCGAACTCGGCGTGCAGCTCCGGCACGATCCCCGAGCACGACACGAGCTTGAGGCGGTGGTCGCGGTCGATCGGGTCCTCGGGCTGGCGCAGCAGGAGCAGCGGCATCGTGCCGATCACGTAGGTGAAGGTCGCGCCGCTCTCCCGCACGGAGGTCCAGAAGCTGGACGCGGAGAAGCGGGGCAGGATCTCGAGCGCGCCGCCGGCGGCGATCGTCGCCACGGTGATCCACTGCGGGTCCATGTAGGTGAAGGGCTGGGCCGTCAGGCAGACGTCGCCCGCGCCGAGGTCGCTCAGCTCCCGGGCGCGCTCGGCCAGCTGCAGCCAGTAGGCGTGGCTGAGCATGCACGCCTTCGGGAAGCCGGTCGTGCCCGATGTGTACTGGAGGTTGAGCAGGTCGTCTCCGCCCGCGGCGGCGGCCACGGGGGTGGTCGGAGCGGTGGCGAGGTCGGCGGCGAGGCTGGCCTCGGTCTCCACCGCCAGGTCGGGGAGCACCTCGGCGACGCGGTCGGCGAGCTCGGGCGTCGTGAGCGCGAGCCGGGCGCCCGAGTCGCTGAGGACGTGGAGCAGGTCGGAGCTGCGGTAGCCGACGTTCACCGGCACGGCGATGGCACCCAGCTTGGCGAGCGCCAGCCAGGCCGTGGGGTAGCCGAATCCGTTGGGGAGCATCAGCGCGACGCGGTCGCCTTTGACGATCGATCGGTCGGCAAAGACGTGTGCGAGCCGCTCGGTCGCCTCGTCGACCTCACCGTACGAGCGGGTCGTCCCGTCGAAGCGAAACAGTGGTGATTCCCGTTGCTCTGCCGCTTTCCGGCGCAGCAGACCACCCACGCCGTGGGCGGCGATCGTCGTTCCCGACACGCTTCTCCCTCTCCCTTGTCCCTCCCGATCGATCGATCGGGAGCGGTGGCGCTACACTACAGTGATGGTTTCCGCGATGTCAACGGAAGAGCGCATTCGGCGGACTGCGGTCTCGCTCTTCGCCGCTCGCGGCTACGCCGCCACGGGGATCCGCGAGCTCGCCGAGGCCGCGGGCGTCCAGACCGCGTCGCTCTACCACTACATGGGCACCAAGGAGGAGCTCTTGCGCTCCTTGATGCTCGACGGGAACCGCCGGCTCCTGGGCTGTGCGCAGCTCCTCGTCCGGGAGTCCGACCTGCCCGAGCACCGGCTCGCGTCGCTCGTCCAACTGCACGTGCTGGGCCACGCGCACGAGCGCGAGCAGGCGATCCTGCACGACACCGAGCTGAAGGCGCTGAGCCCGGAGGCCCGCGCCGAGGTGATCGCGATGCGCGACCGGTACGAGGCGCTGTGGCGCTCGGCGATCGAGGACGGTGCCGCCGAGGGGACCTTCACGATGGAGGACGCGCGCATGACCCGCCTCGGGCTGATCTCGATGTGCACCGGGGTCGCTTACTGGTACGAGCCCCGCCGGGGGCAGGACGACGCCCTGGCGACCGCGTTCGTCGATACCGCGCTCGGCGCCGTACGGGCCCGGCGCGACGGCTCCGACGTGCGCGCGGCCAGCGACGGCATGCCGCGCCCCGCGGCGGCCCGGGACGTCCTCATCAGCCTCGGAGTGCCGGTCGGCAACTGAGGCCGGCGGGTCGGGCCCGTAGGCCGAGCCTGAGTTGGTCGGTCGCGACCGACGGGCCCGATGCCCGCGCTTCTTCAGCGGCGGGCGGGTCCGCCGGGGTGCGCCTGGACGAGGTCGCGGCCGACGGCGTCGGCGGCCTCCCGCAGCCGCGGGAGGGTCACGGTCCGGAGCTGCTCGAGCGTCGTCCGCGCGGCGTGGGTGGCGACGTTCATCGCCGCGACGACCAGGCCGCTGCCGTCGCGCACCGGCACGGCGACGGAGCGCAGGCCGTCCTCCAGCTCCTGGTCGACGATCACGTAGCCGTCGTGGCGGGCGTTCTCGATCGCCGCTCGCACCGCCGGCAGATCGACCAGCGTGCGCTCGGTCAGCGGCTGCGTCTCGGCGTGGGCCAGCTGCTGCTCGAGCTCGTCGACGGGCAGCGCGGCGAGCAGGACCCGCCCCATCGAGGTCGCGTGGGCGGGGAAGCGGGTGCCGACCGCGATCGTGACGCTCATGATCCGCCGGGTCGGGACCCGGGCGACGTAGACGATCTCGCGGCCGTCGAGGACCGAGATCGACGCGGACTCGTCGAGGTCGTGGGAGAGCGCCTCGAGCTGGGGGCGGGCGACGTCGAGGAAGTCGAGGCCGGAGAGGTAGGCGAAGCCGAGCTCGAGGACCCGCGGGCGGAGCGAGAACGAGCGGCCCTGCTGGTGGACGTAGCCGGCGTCGACGAGCGTCAGCAGGAACCGTCGCGCGGCGGCCCGGGTCAGGCCGCAGCGCTCGGCGACCTCGCTCAGCGAGAGCACGGGGTGCTCGCCGTCGAAGGCGCGGATCACGGCGAGGCCGCGGGTCAGCGACTGGACGTGGTCGGGGTTGCGGGGCGCGGGATCGCTCATCGGTTCGGGCGAGGGCAGCCGGGGCGCCCGTGTCGCGCCGCGAACCGTAGCGGAGGGCTCCGGGGCGGCGAGCGCGGTCGTCGAGGGGTGGCGTCGGGGCAGTCTAGCCGCTAGTGTTCGATATGTGCACAGAAGTTCGTATTGCGAACATGACCTGATGAGGGGCACCCCGTGGCCGAGCTGACCGACCTGTCCTCCGCCGTCGCCGAGCTCGTCCACGACGGCGACAGCCTGGCGATGGAGGGCTTCACCCACCTGATCCCGTTCGCGGCCGGGCACGAGGTGCTGCGGCAGGGACGCCGCGACCTCGAGCTGATCCGGATGACGCCGGACGTCCTCTACGACCAGATGATCGGCGCCGGCGCGGCCCGCAAGCTGGTCTTCTCCTACGGCGGCAACCCCGGCGTCGGCTCGCTGCACCGCTTCCGCGACGCGATCGAGAACGGTTGGCCGCACCCGATCGAGATCGAGGAGCACAGCCACGCGGCGATGGCCAACCGCTACGTCGCCGGCGCCTCGGACCTGCCGTTCGCGGTCCTCCGGGCCTACGCCGGGACCGACCTCGAGCAGCACACCAACGTCGAGCGGGTCACCTGCCCGTTCACCGGCGAGCGGCTGGCGGCGGTCGCCGCGCTGCGCCCGGACGTCGCGATCGTCCACGCCCAGGAGGCCGACCGCCAGGGCAACGTCCAGCTCTGGGGGATCCCCGGCGTGCAGAAGGAGGCGGTCCTCGCCGCCACCCGTTCGCTGGTGACCGTGGAGCGGATCGTCGACGAGCTCGAGCCCCGCCCCGGCGGGATCGTCCTGCCCGGCTGGACGATCGACGCGGTCGCCGAGGCCCCGCGCGGCTCGCAGCCGTCGTACGCCCACGGGATCACCGAGCGCGACAACGACGCCTACCGCGCGTGGGACGTCGTCAGCCGCGACCGGGAGCTGTTCACCGCCTGGATCGACGAGCACGTCCTGAACGCCACGGAGGCGAGCGCATGAGCACCATCGACCACGCCGCTCCGGCGACCACCGGGGAGATCCAGACGATCGTCGCCGCCCGCCGGCTGACCTCCGCGAAGGTCGTCTTCATCGGCGTCGGCAAGCCGTCGACGGCCGCGATCCTCGCCCGCGAGATCCACAACACCGACCTCGTCCTGGTCTACGAGTCGGGCACGATCGGCGCCAAGCCGCGTCGGGTCCCGCTCTCGATCGGCGACGGCGAGCTGGCCGAGACCGCCGACGCGGTGGTCGCCGTGCCCGAGATGTTCAACTACTGGGTCCAGCCCGGCCGGATCGACGTCGCCTTCCTCGGCGCCGCCCAGGTCGACCGCTTCGCGAACCTCAACTCGACGGTGATCGGCGACTACGACGCGCCGAGGACGCGCCTGCCCGGCGCCGGCGGCGCACCCGAGATCGCCGGTGGTTGCGGCGAGGTCGTGGTCGTCGCCCCGCACACGAAGCGGACGCTGGTCGAGCGGATCGACTTCGTGACCACCGTCGGCCACGGCGACCCGACCGGGTTGGACCGGCCCGGCTTCGACCGCGAGGCGCTCGGCTTCCGCGGCCGCGGCCCGTCGGCCGTGATCACCGACCTGGGCGTGCTCGAGCCCGACCCGGAGACGAAGGAGCTGACCCTCGTGCAGCTCCACCCCGGCGCGACCGTCGAGCAGGCCCGCGAGAACACCGGCTGGGACCTGAAGGTCGCCGCGTCGGTCGCCACCACCGCCATCCCCACCGACCAGGAGCTCACCGCGCTCCGGGAGCTGATCGCCCGATGACCGACCGTTCTGCCGCCTACGTCCTCGACGCCGTCCGGACCCCGTTCGGGAAGTTCGGCGGCGCGCTCGCCGGCGTCCGCCCCGACGACCTCGCCGCCAGCACCCTGAAGGCGCTGATCGAGCGGACGCCCGGGCTCGATCCGGCCGCGATCGACGACGTGATCCTCGGCGACGCGAACGGCGCGGGGGAGGACAACCGCAACGTCGCACGGATGGCCGCGCTGCTGGCCGGGCTGCCGACCAGCGTCTCCGGCGTGACCGTCAACCGGCTCTGCGGCTCCAGCCTCGAGGCCACGATCCAGGGCTCGCGCGCGATCGAGACCGGCGACGCGGCGCTGATGGTCGCCGGTGGCGTCGAGTCGATGAGTCGCGCCCCGTGGGTCCTGCTCAAGCCTTCGCGGCCCTACCCGGCCGGCCACGAGACCCTCCACTCGACGACCCTCGGCTGGCGGATGGTCAACCCGGCGATGCCGGAGAAGTGGACGATCTCGCTCGGTGAGAGCACCGAGAAGCTGGCGACGATCCACGGGATCGACCGCGAGCAGCAGGACGCCTTCGCCCACGAGAGCCACCAGCGCGCGGCCCGCGCCTGGGCGGACGGCACGCTCGCGAACGAGATCGTGCCCGTCCCCGGGGTCGAGCTGGCCCGCGACGAGTCGATCCGCGAGACGACGACGCTCGAGAAGCTGGCGACGCTGAAGCCCGCCTTCCGCGCCGACGGCACCGTCACCCCCGGCAACGCCTCGCCGCTCAACGACGGCGCGTCGATGGTGCTGCTCGGCAACGAGGCCGCTGCCGCTACGCTCGGCCGCGATCCGCTCGCCCGGATCGTCTCCCGCGCGGCCCACGGCAACGACCCTGACGTCTTCGGCTACGCGCCGGTCGAGGCCGCCAACGAGGCGCTGCGCCGGGCCGGGATCGGCTGGGGCGACCTCAAGGCCGTCGAGCTGAACGAGGCCTTCGCGGCCCAGTCGCTGGCCTGCCTCAAGGGCTGGCCCGAGCTGGATCCGTCCATCGTCAACGTCAACGGCGGCGCGCTCGCGATCGGGCACCCGCTCGGCGCCTCCGGTGGCCGGATCATCGGCCGCCTCGCGCACGCCCTGAAGGCGTCCGGCGGGGGCTACGGCCTGGCCGCGATCTGCATCGGCGTCGGCCAGGGCCTGGCCGTCGTGCTCGAGGCCTGAGCGGGGCGGGCCGGGGCGCCACGAGCGGCCCGACGACGGTCGCGGCCCGGACGCGGCGCGCCCCCTCGCGAGCGGGGCGCACGTCTCCCACGGGCCCGCGAGTGGGTTCCCGCGGGCCCAGTAGCGTCGGCGAGCGACCTCCGCCCGCGGGACCGCGCGTCCCGCGGCGGCGGAGGGCGCCGAGGGCGGACGCCTCCTCCGGCCGAGGCCGGACCTACTCCGGCCGGGACTCGATCACGAGCGTCCGCGCGAGCCGGTCCTGGAGCGCCCGCCGCCGCTCGTCCCACAGCAGGATCACGAACCCGGCGAGCAACGGGATCACCGCGAGCGTCAGGCTGACGAACCGCAGCAGCGCCCGCCGCAGCCGGATCGGGCCGCCGTCCGCGGCGACGACGCGGATCTGCATGACGCGGTTGCCGAGCGTCTGACCACCCGTCGACCACGAGACGACGAAGTAGCCGACGACCCAGAAGGCGTAGACGATGGCGCCAACCACGAGCAGCGCGTCGTGCAACGCGACCGGGTCGTAGATCACCGAGAGCGCGAGCGCGACGATCGCCGAGGCCACCACCGAGGTCAGGTTGATGATCGCCCCGTCGATCGCGAACGCGACCGCCCGGGTGACGAGTCCGGCGTAGACGGGTCCGTCACTGGGGGCGGCAGCTGGTTCGCGCCGCCGGGGGCGGGGCGCGCGGCGCGCCCGCGCCTGGGCCGCCGCGATCGGATCCTCGTCGCTCACGGCGAGCCCGGCAGGTCGCCGTTGCCGGGCCGATCGCTCCGCCGTCGCGCGAGCCGCTCGACCCAGGCGTCGGCCCGCCGCGATCCGTCGCGGACGCCCTCGGCGACCTCTCCGGCGGCGCTGCGGCTCTGGTGGGCGATCGCCTCCGTCACCGCCGGGCTGCGGGCGACCTCGTCGATCAGGACCCACAGCTGCTCGCGCAGGAGCAGGCGCTTCAGCGCGGTGTCGAGCAGGCCGCTGTCGACCGCGTGGCGGACGAGCTGGTCGGCGGCCCGGCTGTCCACGATCCGGGCGACGAGCCTGGTGGTGCCCTCGTGGTTGGCGATCGCGTCGACGATCCGGGCCGGCTCCGGTGAGGAGAGCCAGGCGTCGGCGGTCGCGATCAGCGCGTCGGCGGCCGCCCGCCGGGCGCGTCGCTCGACCCCGCGCCCCAGCCGGACCGCGCCGGAGAGCGGCCGCAGCGCGAATCCGCCCGCGCCCTTCACGGCTGAGGGCACCGTGCTCAACGGCCGGCCCTGCCGGACGTGGGGCGGGGGAGACGCGAGACCAGCACCCCTACGACAGTAGCTGTCGGGCCGGCTCTCGGCCACCGCGGAAACCCCGCACCCGGGACGGTGCCCGGCGGCTCGGATCGGCTGCTTCGGCCGTCGGCAGGCGGCTCCGGTTCGTCCGCGGCCGGACGGGGCACGGCCCCGGGGGCTCGCACGGCCGGACGAACCAACGTCCGTTTTCCCGTGCGCGCGTGGAATGGGCACCCCCGGGGCCGTATGATCGTCCGGCCTCATGTCCGCTCGACCACGTAACGACCTCTCGACGGGGCGGCTCAGCCGACGTCATCTGCTGGCCACCGGCGGGGCCGGCGTGGCCGCGCTCTGGCTCGGCCCAGGTCTCCAGCTGCTGGACGGGATCGCCGAAGCGGCGCCGCTCCAGCCGCAACTACGCCGCTCGACCTGGCTCCAGGTCACGGACAAGGCCTTCTCGGCGACCGCCGGCGGGCGAACATCGGCGTTCCGGCTGCTCGAGGTCTCCGACCTGTCGATCGCCGCCGTCCTGCCGGACCTGCGCGATCACGACGGTGCGTTCTCGCTCCGCTTCAGCGGCCCGGCCGGCGTGGCCCAGGGGCAGGTCCAGCTGCAGCACGCGGACCTGGGCAGGTTCGAGCTGTTCCTCGTTCCGGTCGAGCGCGAGGCCGGGACCCAGGTCTACGAGGCGATCGTCGACCGGACGGTGCGCGTCGCCGGCATCAACGAGGAGGGCGTTCCCACGCCCGTCACCGTGCCCGAGGCTCGTGGTGAGCAGCCGGCGACCGCGGTGGCCGAGACCGGGGTCGCGAACGGCTCCCAGGGCTCGACGCCGCCGGCGGCGAAGGCCGGGGCGAGCAGGAAGGCCGTCAGTCCGCGGCTGCGGCGGGTCGCGCTCAGCCGCGGCAGCACCCGCCGGACGATCGTGGCCGAGCTGGCCCTCGCCGACGCGAGCACGGTGGCGTCGGTCCACGCGCTGCTGTTCGCCCACGGCAAGCTGGTCGCTCGGACCGCGGTCGACGTCCGCACGCCGCAGCGGATCCGGATGCGGTTCCTCGGGCGCCGGAGCCTCGCCCCGGGTCGCTACGAGCTGCACCTGACCGTCGTCGCCCGCAACGGCCGCATCACCCGCATTCGCAGGAAGGTCCGATTCTCGTGAGCACGCTCGAAACCCCGACCGTCGATGACTTCGCGGCGGTCCTGGAGAGCTCGTTCACGCTCGACCTGGGCGATGCGGGCTCGCTGACGCTGACGCTGATCGCCACCAGCGCGCTCGGCGGTTCCGTACCGGACCAGGCCGACGGCCCGGCTGCGGCGGCGCCGCGGCAGCCGTTCTCGCTGGTCTTCCGGGGCCCGCTCGAGACCCAGCTCGGGCAGGGCACCTACGCGCTCCAGCACGACGAGCTGGGCGTGCTGGCGATCTTCCTCGTCCCGATCGCCCGCGACGCCGAGGCGATGCGCTACGAGGCCGTCTTCGCGTAGACGTCCCGACCGCCGGTGCTCGGCCGCGACGCGGCTCGGGAGCCCGGCGGGTCAGGACAGGGCGTCCACGGGACCGCCCGGCGGACGCTCCCAGAGCAGGTAGACCGTGCCCTCGCGCGGCTCGTCCACGGGGACGAAGCCGAGCCGCCGGTAGAGCCGCTGGGCGGGATTGAAGGTCTCGACGTGGATCGTCGTCGGTACGTTGCGGGCGTCGGCCTCGGCGAGCACCGGCGCCAGCACCCGGGTGCCGACGCCGCGACCGCGGTGCTCGGGCAGCAGCGCGATGTCGACGACCCGGACCTCGCGCGCCCAACGACCGACGATCAGGCGCCCGGCCGGCGTCCCGTCGACCTCCACCACGTCGAACGAGGTGTCGTGGTAGTGCTGGGCGTAGTGCCGGGACTGGGCCTCGAACTGGTGCTCGAGGAACGCCGCCTTCTCGGCCGCGCTGAACGGCACCCGCGCCAGCTCCTGCTCGCGGGTGCTCGCGTAGACGCGGGCGAGGAAGGCCCGGTCGTCCGGGGTTGCCGACCGCAGGCCGACCGTCGGCGCCGCGCTCACGGGCGCTGCGGGAAGACGCCCTGAAGCGCGATGCAGAAGTTCACCGTCAGGACCGGCGGGACGTTGGGGTGCGGGGCGTCCGAGCCGACGACCGACAGCACCTGCGGGTTCATCGGGACCAAGTTATCGGTCGCGTTGGACTGGTAGGGCTGGCCGGGGGTGGCGCGGGCGAGCGCCCGGTCCGGGGCCGGCGATGACTGTTCGGCGGTGTCCGGCGAGGCCATCGCCGTGTGGGTGTGCTTCGGCATCTCGGTTTGGAGCAACTGGACGGTGTCGGTGCCGACCACCTCGCCCTGGAAGTACTCGGTCCCGGTGGTGCTCTGGCCTTGCTGGATCGCGCCCGAGCCCTCGAGATCGGGCAGGCCGAACGTCGACTTGCCGTCACCGCCGTACATGGTGCCGAGCAGCGAGAAGAGCGCGGTGTTCTGCGAGATCGGCATCAGCTGCCCGTCGCAGTACGCCCAGCCCTTGGGTGGGAAGTCAAAGCCGAAGACGCGGATCTCGGCGACGAAAGGATCGGTCATTGGTGCGGGAACACCCCAAAGAGGGAGATGATGTAGTTGACGGCGAGGATCGGCATGCGGTTCTCGTGTGGCTGCGAGCCGCCGGTCGGCTGCACCATAGGGGCGGGCAACGCGATGCCCGGGGAATCCCGCAGGAACATCGTGATGCTCGGCGGGCTGCCGACGACCATGTCCTGGGGGTTGGTCGTCGTCCCTCCGGCGGTCGAGGCGAGGAAGCCGTGGGTGTGCTGCGGTGTCTGCTGCGCGGTGATCGTCACGTCCTCGACCCCGAACGGCTCGCCGATCTGGTAGGTCTGGCTGAGCACGGGACCCTTGCCCATGTGCACCGGCAGCCGGCCCTGGAGGTCCGGCAGCCGGAACGTCTCCTCGCCGTTACCGCCGTAGGTGGTGCCGAGCAGTTGGAAGAGGACCTCGTACTCCGAGATCGGCAGCGTCTGCCCCTGGCAGAGCATCCAGCCATTGGGGCCGAAGTTGCCGCCGAACATGCGGATCTCACCGACATAGGGCATGGGTTAGTTCCTCGACGGGAAGATGCCGAGGAGCGCGACACACCAACAGAGTGTCAGTGCCGGCTGGCGGTTCTCGTGCGGCTGGCTGTTGCCGTAGTTGGAGATGGTCTGTGGGTTCACGGTGGTCAGATCGCTGAGCGGTCGGTAGAGGTTGTTGGCGGCGGCGAGCATCCCGGGCATCGGCTGGTTGGCGTTGGAGGACGACGCCATCACCTGGTGGGAGTGCGCGGGCAGCTCCGCCTGGCTCAGGGTGTGGAACTCCTTGCCGTCCGGCTGGCCGACGACGCGTCCGGCACCGCCGCCGCGGTGGATCGGCGCGCGGCCGCGCATATCGGGCAACGCGAAGTTCACGCGCCCGTCGCCGCCGTACATCGTGCCGAACAACGAGAACAGTGGTTGGTTCTGGTTGATCGGCAGGAGCTGGCCGTTGCACTCCGCCCAGCCGCTGGGGGCGAAGTTGAAGCTCATGAGCCGCAGCTCGCCGAGGAAGGGGGTGTCGGACATCGCCGCGAGAGCCTACACGCGGAGCGGGTCATCGACCAACAATCACCGCACGGTGGACGGTTGATTGACGGTGTCGACTTGAGGGGGCGCGCAGGCGGTGTACATTTCACTGCGCCCGCGAAGCCGGTGATCTCGTCGTGCGTCACGCCCGTGACGAAGGAGATCCGCGCGCAGTGCAGACCTCTATGTCCCGACTGATCCGTTCGTCCCTTCCTACGCTGGTCGTGCTGGCCGGTCTGGCCGCCGCGAACCCAGCCCCTGCCGCTGCGGCCACCTCCCAGTCGCAGGCCCAGCGCAAGGCCCTGTCGGCGCTGAAGGTGCGGAGCGGATCGGCGCCGGTGATCGTCTTCCGGCAATCGAAGCGGGTCCCGCGCAACACGCGGATCCAGCAGGCCGGCGTCGGCTCGGCGACCCCCAAGGGCGCCGCCAGCAGCCGTGGCCGCGAGCGAGCGAAGGCCGGCGTCACGACCGTCGATGCCCCGGTCGTCGCGCGCACCGGTCGTGAGTCCGCCTGGCTCTTCTACGAGGACCAGGCGCCGTACCAGGCGTACCAGCACCCAGGCCGGGTCATCCTGGTCGGGACCACCAGCGGCCGGGTCAGCGTCTCCAAGACCCTGCTCTGGCCGCCGCTGATCGACGGCAAGCTGCCCGAGTTCCTGGCCGGCTACGACGCCTACCGCTCCCCCAAGCACCGCGCGTTCACGCGCTCGTGGCGGACCGGGAAGGGCTCGACGACCCGTGCCATCAGCGCCACGAACCTCGGCGTGTCGATCGGCGCGACGCTGCCGCAGGTCAACGACCTCGTCCCGGCCCAGGCCCCGTCGGGTGCCGCCCGCAAGCAGGCGGCGGACCAGCTCGCCGCCGAGGGCTCGTGCGCGATCCGGATCAGCGACACGCTCGGCAGCTTCTACGACGCGGGGCCGGTCGACCGCACCCGCGCCGAGCTCGGCGTCGTCTTCAACCAGCTCGCGCGCCTCAACCCGGGCTTCTTCACCGCGCGCTACCGCTACCGCGAGGGCCTGACCCCCGGTGGCTTCGTCAACCAGGCGATCACGCAGCACGGCTGCAAGGACGTCCTGGTGTACCTCGGTGGCGGTGGCTACCGGAGCGGAGAGGCCGCGGTCAACGTCGGAACCAACGGCCGCAGCGACGGCAAGATCGACCAGCAGGCCGTGACCGCCACCGCGGTCGGCAAGATCCTGGCCGAGCACCCCGGCGTCACCTTCAAGCTGATGGTCGACGCGCCCTACTCGGGCCGCTTCCTGCCGGTCCTGCGCACGGCGCCGAACCTGGTCCTGTTCGCCGCGTCCTCGGGCGCCGCGGACGGCAGCTTCACCGCGCTCGCCGACGTCCAGGATCCCCAGGGCCGGCCGGTCGCCAACACCTACAACCGTCGTGGTCACCTCGAGTTCACCAACCGTGAGCTCCAGGGCCTCAGCTGCTTCCTCTCCAGCCCCGAGGAGGTCGGCGCCGCGGCCGCGGCGAAGGCCGACGGGCGCAGCACGTCCTTCCTGGCCTGGATGATCGCCCGCTCCTTCACGCTCTGCTCCGGCGGCAGCCTCGCCGAGCAGGTCGCCGGAGCGCCGCAGCCGATCCTGCACTTCCCGGGTGGGTTCCCGGCGGGTGGAGGCACGCCGAAGGTCAACCACCCGCCGGTCGCCAACGCCGGCAGCGTCACCACCGCCGAGGACGCGCCCGTCGCGATCACGCTCGCCGGGACCGACCCCGACGGCGACCCGCTCAGCTACGAGATCGTCAGCGGCCCGACCAAGGGCACGCTGAGCGGTACCGGCGCGAACCGCATCTACACCCCGAACGCGAACGTGAACGGCAGCGACTCGCTGACCTTCAGCGTCTCCGACGGGCAGACGAGCTCGGCCCCCGCGACCGTCTCGATCACCGTCACGGCGGTCAACGACGCCCCGATCCTCACCCTCGGGCCGGGCACCACCAGCTTCGTCGAGGCCGGCGCCCCGGTCGCCGTCGACCCGGGCCTGACGCTCGTCGACGTCGATGACGCCGACGTCACCGGCGCCACGGTCGCGATCGGCGACGGCTTCGCCAGCGGCGAGGACGAGCTGCTCTTCACCGACACGCCCGCGATCACCGGCAGCTTCTCCGCCGCGACCGGCGTGCTCAGCCTGACCGGCTCGGCGAGCAAGGCCGACTACCAGGCGGCACTCCGCTCGGTGCGCTTCCGCAACACCAGCAGCAACCCGTCGAACGCCCCGCGCGGCGTCGTCCTCCGGGTCGACGACGGGCGCGCCGAGAGCGCCCCGGTGACCCGTCCGGTCGGCCTGGAGACGGTCAACGACGCGCCGGTCCTGGCCGGCGCCGGCAACATCGCCGCCTACACCGAGGACGACGCCACCGGCGTGCTCGTCGCACCCTCCGTCCTGGTCAGCGACGTCGACAGCCCCAACCTGGCGGCGGCGACCGCCCAGATCACAGGCAACCTCGCCAGCGGCGAGGACCGCTTGGCCTTCGTCGACCAGGCCGGGATCACCGGCAGCTACGACCAAGCGACCGGCACCTTGACCCTCACCGGCTCGGCCTCGCAGGCCGCGTACGAGACCGCCCTGCGTTCGATCCGGTACCGCAACGCCAACACCGGCAACCCGTCGACCGCGGCGCGGACGGTCTCGTTGCAGGTCAACGACGGCTCCGTGCTCGCCGCGACCAGCAACCTGGTCACCAGCAGCGTGCTGGTCAACGCCGTCAACGACCTGCCGACCCTGACCGACGGCGGCGCCGCCGTCACCTTCACCGAGGCGGACGCGCCGGTAGCGGTCGACCCGGCGCTGGTCGTCGGTGACGTCGACGACGCCAACCTCGGGTCGGCGACGGTCTCGATCGGGACCGGCTTCGTCAGCAGCGAGGACGAGCTCGCCTTCACGGACACGCCGACGATCACCGGCAGCTACGACAGCGCGACCGGCGTCCTGACCCTGACCGGGAGCGACACCGTCGCCAACTACCAGGCGGCGCTGCGCAGCGTGACCTACGAGGACACCAACGACGACGACCCGTCGAACGCCACCCGCGCGATCGGCTTCGCGGTCTCCGACGGCGACGGCGCCAGCAACACCGCCAGGACCGCGGTCACGGTCGCGCCGGTCAACGACGCCCCGGTCCTCGGCGGCGGGGGCAACACCGTCACCTTCGAGGAGGACGACACCACCGGCGTGATCGTCAACTCCGGGTTGACCGTCGTCGACGTCGACAACGCGAACCTGGCGGGCGCGCGCGTCTCGATCGGCGTCGGCTTCGACGCCAGCGAGGACGAGCTGCTCTTCGTCGCCCAGAACGGGATCACCGGCAGCTACTCGACCGCGACCGGGGTCCTGAGCCTGACCGGCTCGGCGACGAAGGCCCAGTACCAGGCCGCGCTGCGCTCGGTCCGCTACCGCAACCTCAACACCGGCAACCCGTCGACGATCCAGCGCGCGGTCGGGTTCCGGGTCGACGACGGCGCGGCCTCGAGCAACCTCAGCGGCACCGAGATCAACGGGGTCGACATCAACCCGCACGACGACGCGCCGACGCTGACCTCCGACGTCGACGACGAGCCGGTCTTCACCGAGGGCGGTGCCGACGTGACGATCGCTCCGGGGCTGACCGCGGGTGACGCCGACGACGCGACCCTCGCCGGCGCGACGGTCTCGATCGGGACCGGCTTCGTGGACACCGAGGACCGTCTGGTCTTCACCGACACGGCGAACATCACCGGCAGCTACGACGCCGCGACCGGCGTGCTGGTCCTCTCCGGCAGCGACACGCTGGCGAACTACCAGGCGGCGCTGCGCTCGATCAAGTACTCGAACGTCAACACCGACGATCCGTCCACGACCTCGCGCGTGGTCGGCTTCCAGGTCACCGACGGGACGCTCGCCAGCAACTCGGCGACGACGACCGTCGCCATCCAGCCGGTCAACGACGCGCCGGTCCTGATCGCCGCGCCCGGCTCCGTCAGCTTCACCGAGGACGACACGACCGGCGTCCTGATCCACACCGGAGTCGTCATCGCCGACGTCGACAACGCCAACATGGCCGGGGCGACCGTCGCGATCACCGCCGGGCTCAGCGCCCTCGAGGACCGCCTGGTCTTCGTCACCCAGAACGGGATCGTCGGCAGCTACGACGCCCCGACCGGCGTCCTGACCCTGAGCGGCTCGGCGACCAAGGCCCAGTACCAGGACGCGCTGCGGTCGATTCGCTACCGCAACCTCAACACCGCCGACCCGTCGACCGCCGGCCGCACGGTCAGCTTCACGGTCACCGACGGCAGCAGCGCCAACGGGACCAGCAACACCTTCGCCAGCAGCGTCTCGGTGGTGGCGGTCAACGACGCCCCGACGATCACCGCCGGCTCGTCCAGCGCCAGCTTCACCGAGGGCCAGGCGTCGCCGGTCGTGATCGACGGCACGGTCGGCGTCGCCGACGTCGACGACGCGAACCTCGAGAGCGCGACGGTCACGATCTCCGGCAACTTTGCCTCCGGCGAGGATGTGCTCGGGTTCACGAACCAGAACGGCATCACCGGGAGCTACAACGCCGGGGCTGGCGTCCTGACCCTCAGCGGTCCGGCGACCAAGGCCGAATACCAGGCCGCGCTGCGCTCGGCGACCTACGAGAACACCAACCACGGCAATCCCTCGACGGTGGTCCGCGGGATCGACTTCCGGGTCAACGACGGGACCGCGAACAGCAACGACGCGACCGCGACGGTCTCGGTCGTGGCGGTCAACGACGCGCCCGTCGTGACGACGTCCGGCGGCAGCGCCGCCTTCGTCGAGCCCAGCTCGGCTGCTGCGGGCTCCGGTCCGGTCGCGGTCGACCCCGGCGTCCTCGTCAGCGACATCGACGACACGAACGTCACGGGCGCGACGGTCTCGATCGGCCTCGGCTTCGACTCCGCCGAGGACGGTCTGGAGTTCACGGACACCCCGGAGATCGCCGGCAGCTACGCCAGCGCGACCGGCGTCCTGACCCTGACCGGCACCGCGACCAAGGCCGAGTACCAGGCCGCGCTGCGGACGGTGGCCTACGCCAACTCCAGCGACACCCCGTCGACCACCGACCGGATCGTCTCGTTCCGCGTCAGCGACGCGGCGCTCACCAGCGCCGCGGCGAACCGCACCGTGACGGTGGCTCCGGCCGACGACCCGGCGGTGGTGACCCTCAGCGGCAGCACGCCCTCGTTCACCGAGGCCGGTAGCCCGGTCACCGTCGACGCCGGCCTGACCGTCTCCGACGTCGACAGCGCGAACCTCGCCTCGGCGACGGTCTGCATCTGCAGCGGGCGGGTCAACGCCGAGGACGAGCTGGTCTACACCCCGACCAACGGGATCACCGCCACCGCCTACGACCCGGCGACGGGCACCATCACCCTGACCGGCCCGCTCGCGGGCGGCTTCGGGACCAAGGCCGACTTCCAGGCCGCGCTGCGGACCGTTCGGTACCGCAACACCAACCTGACGACGCCGAGCCCCGCCGACCGCGGGATCCGGTTCACGGTCAACGACGGCAGCCACGACAGCGCGCCGGCGACCAAGACGGTCGGCGTGATCAGCCTCAACGACCCGCCGGTGCTCGGCGGGGGCGGGAACACCGTCGCCTACACCGAGGACGACGCCGCCACGCTGGTCAACAACGCGATCACCGTCGCCGACGGCGACGACACCAACGTCGACTCGGCCAAGGTCGCGATCAGTGCCAACCTCGCGTCGAGCGAGGACGCGCTGAGCTTCGTCAACGCGGGCGGCATCACGGGGGTCTACAACTCGGCCACCGGGGTCCTGACCCTGACCGGGACGGCGACCATCGCCCAGTACCAGGCCGCGCTGCGGACCATCAGGTACGTCAACGGCAACCACGACGCGCCGTCCTCGCTGCCGCGCACGGTCAGCTTCACCGCCAACGACGGTGAGGAGGACAGCGACCCGATCACGACGACGATCACGGTCGCCCAGAACCCGGACGCGCCGGCGTTGACGGCCGGCACGGGCAACGTCAAGACGTTCAACGAGAACGGCTCGGCGGTTGCCGTCGACGACCTGGCGGCCGTCGCGGACGTCGACAGCACCAGCATGTCGGGCGCGACCGTGACGATCACGACCGGCTTCTCCACGGCCCAGGGCGACACCCTCGCGTTCACCCCGACGCTGGCGGTCACCGGCTCCTACAACCCGCTGACCGGCGTCCTGACGATGTCCGGCGCGGCGACCAAGGCCGAGTACCAGGACGCGCTGCGCTCGGTGGTCTACTCGAACACCAGCGAGAACCCGACCACGTCGCGGACCGTCAGCTTCCAGGTCCGGGACGAGGCCGCGGTCGCCAGCAACACCGTCACCCACGCGGTCGCGATCCTGCCGGTCAACGACCCGCCGGCGCTCGCCGGTGGGGGCGCTCTCGGCTACACCGAGAACGCCGCCGCGACGGCGATCTCGCCCGCGCTGACGGCGACCGACGCCGACAACGCCAACCTTTCCGGGGCGAGCGTGCAGATCACCGCCGGCTTCAGCACCGCGCAGGACCGACTCTCGTTCGTCAACACGGCCAACATCACCGGCTCCTACAGCACGGGCACCGGCACGTTGACCCTGAGCGGCAGCGACACCGTCGCCAATTACCAGGCGGCGCTGCGGGCGGTCAAGTACGACAACACCTCCGAGGATCCGTCGACCGCCCAGCGGACGGTCACCTACACCGCGACCGACCCGGGGGCGCTCTCCGGGACGACCACCGCGACGATCGCCGTGACCGCCGTCAACGACGCGCCGGTCGGGGTCGCTGACGCCGACACGACACCCGGCAACACCCGCCTCGCCTACGGCACCACGGTGCCCGCCGGCCAGGCCGGGCGTACGAACCCGAGCTCGTCGGTCAGCGTGCTGACCAACGACACGGACGTCGACGGCCCGGGCTCGCTGGTCCTCGACGAGGCGGCCTCGTCGGCGTCGAGCGCCAACGGCGGCAGCGTCGCCTGGCACGCCGACGGCACCTTCAGCTACGACCCGCCCGTCGGCTTCACCGGCACCGACACGCTGACCTACAAGGTCGCTGACGGGGCGCCGACCCCGGCCACCGGCACCGGCACCGTGTCCGTCGTCGTCAGCGGACGGGTCTGGTACGTCAAGAACGACGTCGGCGTCAGTGGTGACGGCCGCTCCAGCCAGCCGTTCAAGACGCTGGCGGCGGCGGACACGGCGGCCAACGCGGCCAACGACCGGATCTACGTCTTCGAGGGCGACGGCACCACGACCGGCCTGACGGGCGGCTTCTCGCTGCTCACCGGCCAGCGGCTGATCGGCCAGGCCCAGGACCTCCAGGTCGGGTCGGACCTGCTCTTCGACAGCGTTCCGGCCGACCGTCCGTCGGTCACCGGCACGGTCGCGGTCGGAAGCGGCAACACCGTCACCGGCCTCCAGATCACCGGCGCCGGCGGCAACGCGATCGAGGGGGCCAGCGGCGACGCCGCCGGCACGCTCGACGACCTGACCATCGGCGGCACCGGCGGCGGCGCGGGCATCGCGCTCAACGGCACCACCGGCAGCTGGGACATCTCCAACACCAACGTCTCGATGGGCACCGGCTCGGCGGGCGTCAGCCTGACCAACGCCGGCACGGTCAACTTCACCAGCGCCGGGACGAACGCGATCCGCACCGTCAACGGGGCCGGCCTGACCGCCTCCGGGACGGCGCTCTCCGGCGTCGTCGACTCGACCACGGTCGACGCGTCGCCGTCGACCGGTGTCTCGCTGACCAGCACCACCGGCTCGCTGATCCTCGACGACCTCAACCTGACCACGACCGGCAACGGCCTCGTGCTGAACAACGCCAACGGGATCACCGTCCGGACGCAGGGCGGGGCCGACGGCGACATCTCCGCCAGCGGCGCGGCGGCCGATATCAACACCGACGCCGGCGCGCCGGCGACGCCGCCGATCGTCGGCCTCGACCAGGTCAGCTCGACCGGCGGCCTCAACGGCCTGCGGCTGATCGGCCTCGGCGTCGGCACGTTCAGCGCCAACGGCGGAGCCCTCAGCGGCCACAGCGACGCCGAGATCAACATCGGCGGCGCCAGCAGCGGAGCGATCAGCTACCCCGGCACGATCGGCAACGGCAGCGGGCTCTCCGTCCGGGTCAACGGCCGGACGGGCGGCACGGTCAGCCTGACGGGCAACATCAACGACACCAACGACGGTAGCGGCGGGATCGCGATGTCCGGCAACAGCGCCGGGTCGACCACCTTCTCCGGCTCGACCAAGACGCTCAACACCGGAACGTCCAACGCGGTCGACCTGGCCTTCACCGGCAGCCACACGGTCAGCTTCATCGGTGGCGGGCTCGACATCGACGCCACCAGCGGCCGCGGCTTCACCGCCACCACCGCCAACGCGACCGGCCTGGTCACCATCCAGGGCGCGGGCAACACGATCAACACCACGACGGGCACCGCGCTCAACGTCGACGGGCCGGACTTCACCTCGGGTGGCGCGACCTTCCGGTCGATCGCCTCGAACGGTGCGGTCAACGGCATCAACCTCAACAACACCGGGAGCGCGGGCGGCCTCAGCGTGAGCGGAACCGGGACGTCGGCCAGCGGCGGCGTGATCACCGCGTCGACCGGTCCGGGCGTCAACCTGGCCAACACGTCGAACGTGTCGCTCTCCGGGGTCAATGTGACCAACGGCCAGGACGACGGGATCCGCGGCGCAGGCGTCAGCGGCTTCTCGATCGCGGGCGGCGCCGGGTTGAGCTCCTCGATCACCGGCAACGGCGACGCCGTCGGTGAGCGCGGGCTCGACTTCACCGAGTTGTCGGGCGTCGCGACGATCACCAACGCGACGGTCACCGGCAACGCCGAGGACAACCTCGCGGTGGTCAACGACGCGGCCAACCTGTCGAACTTCACGGTCGACGGCGGGACCTACGGCACCACGAGCACGACGATCGGCAACGACGGGATCCGGCTGGAGAACAACGGCACCGGCTCGCTGACCGGCGCGATCAGGAACGCCACGTTCAGCATGAACCGGGGCGACCACGTCCAGGTCACGACCGACGCCTCGAACTCGGCCACGCAGAACCTGACCATCGAGGACAACACGATGCGGGGCGACGGCAACCAGGGGAGCCCGACCACCCTCGGCGGCGGGATCACGGTCAACCCGGCCGGCAACGCTCAGACGACGGTGACGCTCGACAACAACGACATCGAGCGGCCGCGCGACTCGGCGATCGTGCTCAACAGCCCGCTCGGCAGCACCGCGACGCTGAAGGCGACGGTCATCAACAACCACGTCGGCACCGCCGGCGAGGTGGACTCGGGATCGGCGACCGGCGACGGGATCTACGTCAACGGCCACGGCGCTAGCACCATCACCACGCTGATCGAGAACAACGACTTCCGCTCCTACAACAACGCGTCGGGTATCGACATCGTGCAGAACGACGGCGACGGGACGATCAACGCCACCGTTCGCGGCAACACGATCGCCGAACCCAACGCTGCGGCGGGGGCGGGCATGCGATTGGTCGTCGGCAGTGATGCGCAGGACAACGGCACCTCCTGCCTCGATATCGGTCACCCGAGCGTTGTGGGGCAGAAGAACCATCTCGTCAACACCGGGGTCGTGGGCCAGCCGGACATCCGCTTCCGGATGTCGGGCGGGGTCGGCAACACGGCAAAGCTCCCCGGGTACGGCGGCGGAGCGAACGACCCGTCTGCGGTCAATGCCTACCTTCAGGGCCGCAACGACGTACGTGCGACGCTGGGCGTCAGTGCGACCCAGTTCGACAACGCCTCGACCTATCTGACGGCGGCCGGCTGCCCGGTGCCGTAGCGGGTCCGGTGATCCTGCTTCGTCCGGCGCGCTGGGCGAGGCGGGGCTTCCGGTGGCGGTGGCCGGTGGCGGTGGCCGGTGGCGGATCGGGACCGGGTGGGCGTAGCGGATTTGGGCCGGGCTCGCGACGAGGGGCGCGGCGGTGCTGATGCAGGTTGGCGTTGCGGGGGAACGCCAACCTGCATCGGCTCGGTACCCGCCCGGCCCCGCGAGCCTCCGGATCCGAAGGCTCGCGGCGGTGGCTCAGGCGGCGGGGACGCCGGTGGCCACCGGAGTCAGGCCACCGCGGACCTCGGCCACCGCGGACCTCGGCCACCGTGGACCTCGGCCACCGCGGACCCCGGTGGCCGACTCAGGCGGCCGGGACGCCGCCGGCGGGCGAGGCGGCCCCGTACCAGCGCTCGCGCCAGTCGTTCATCTCGGCGATCTCCCGCTTCTGGGCGGCGACGATCGCCTTCGAGATCCGGCGGAGCTCGGGATCGCGGCCGTGCGCGAGCTGCGCCCGTGCCATCCGGATCGCGCCCTGGTGGTGGGGGATCATCTGGTCGATGAAGGCGCGGTCGAAGGGCTTCGCCGTCTTCAGGGCGGACATGTCCATCGACATGCCCATCTCGTCCATCGAGAGTCCGAGCGACTTGGCGTCGGCGGCCATGCTGCCACCGGTCGTGCTGCCGCTGTCCTCGGCCGGGGGCGTCGTCTTGGTGTCGTCGGTGGTCGCGTCGGGCGCGTCGTCGCTGCCGTGGCCCATCGCGGAGTGATCGGTGCCGCCGTCGCTGGTCGCCGTGCCGCCTCCGCCGTGGTCCGTGCCCTCGTGGCCCGACGGGGCGGCGTCGTCGGCCATCGAGGCGGGAGCGACGCCGAGCCGCTTGGCGATCGTGCGCAGCTCCGCGATCTCGCGTTCCTGGGCCTTGGTGA
The DNA here is from genome assembly GCF_056269115.1 of Patulibacter ginsengiterrae. Classification (NCBI taxonomy): domain Bacteria; kingdom Bacillati; phylum Actinomycetota; class Thermoleophilia; order Solirubrobacterales; family Patulibacteraceae; genus Patulibacter; species Patulibacter ginsengiterrae. The sequence goes on along the minus strand of NZ_JBWDOG010000001.1, from coordinate 733,442 downwards.
TGCCGGTGCCGAGCGCGCGGATCTCCGCGTGCTCGCCGCGCTCGCGGGTGTCGGCCGCCATCGCGACCGCCATCTCGTGGTGGGGGATCATCTGGGCGACGAACGCGCGGTCGACGGCGGCCGCCTCGGACGAGGGCGCGGCGGCGTCCGCGGAGGGCGCTGCGGCGGCGTCGCCGGCGGTGCCGGTCGTGATCGTGGTCGGGGTGCCGGCGGAGTGGGCGTCGTGGGCGTCGTCGCCCGACCCGCAGCCGCTGGCGGCGAGGACGGTCACGGCGCTGACGCCGAACAGCGCGACGGTGCGCGCGGGGAACCTGGACATGGTGCTCCTTCGTACTGCTGTCGTTGGTCGGTGCGGGCCCGGTCGAGGGCACGCGGCGGGTGCTCCGGGGGCGTGGGCTCCCGGCGCGGGTGATCAACGACGAAGGACGGCGTGCCGCAGGTAGAGGGGGCTGGACCGGGCGCGCGGCAGCGGGCCGGTGGGCAGGAGGCGGGAGACCGCGCGGAGTCGGACGGCCGGGCGGAGTCGGGGGCGCGGTCGGCGGAGGCGGACGACCAGCGGGGCGGCGATCACCACGCCGGCCGAGACGACCCCGAGGCAGGCGGTCGCGGCGGTCATCGCGTGGTCGCCGCCGTGCTGGCCTCCGTGCAGGCCGCCGAGCGCGGCTGCGGGGATGGCGTGGTGCGCAGCGACGGCCGCGGCCAGCCCGAGCACGACGAGCAGGACGCTCAGGGGGTGGCGGGAACGGCCGAGCCACGCGTGGACGCCCGACCGGGCCGGGTGCGGGGCGGGCCCCGGTGGGCCCGCGGTGGGCAGCGGTCGGTGCGCCGCCGACGGGCGGTGGCGCGCGAGTGAGCCCGGACCGGGCTGGGCGGGACGCCGCAGCACGGGCCGGATCATACCCCCAGGCGGTATATGCGGTCGACCGTGATGCCGGGTGCGGTCCGCTTCGGGCGCGCCGGCGCTGCCGGATCAAGATACCCCTGGAGGGTATGCTAGCTTGCGTTCCGCCGATACCCCCAGGGCGTATGCGGAGCGCGCGTCTCGCGCTGCGAGCGGTCCCGGGGATCGATGCAGGCCGGCGTCGCCGTCGGTCGGGCACGCGTGGCACCCGCCCGAGGGCCGGCTGGTCCGGGGGGGGGTGTCTCGCGCGTCCTCTATACCCAACCCCCGTACCGTATGGACCGCTCACGCGGCCAGATTGGACGCACCCTCATGCCACCGAATCCCAAGCGCTGGTGGGCGCTCGCCGTCATCGCGCTCGCCCAGTTCATGGTCATCATGGATACGTCGATCATCGGCGTGGCCCTCCCCAAGATGCAGGCCGATCTGGGCTTCTCGCCCGATGACCTGCAGTGGGTCTTCAATGCCTACGTGATCGCCCTCGGCGGTCTGCTGCTGCTCGGCGGCCGTCTGGCCGACCTCTTCGGCGCCCGCCGGATGTTCTCCACCGGCTGGGTCGTCATGCTCGTCGGCTCGGTCGTCGCCGCGCTGGCCCAGAACGTCGGCGTCGAGCTGACCGGACGTGCGGTCCAAGGGGCCGGCGCCGCGCTGATCGCACCCTCCGCCCTGACCCTGCTGATGACGTTGTTCGGCGGTCAGCCGAAGGAGCTGGGCAAGGCGCTCGCGTTCTACGGCGCCGCGGCCCCGGCCGGGGGAACCGCCGGCGTCTTCCTCGGCGGCGTGATCACCCAGTACCTCAGCTGGCCGTGGCTCTTCTGGCTCTACGTCCCGATCTCGCTCCTCGCCCTGGTCGCGACCCAGCGGCTGATGCCGGCCGGCCGGACGACCCGCGGGTCGGTCGATCTCGCCGGTGCCGGCGTCGTCACCGCCGGCCTCGCGCTGATGGTCTTCACGGTCGTCCGTGCCCCGGAGCAGGGCTGGGGCTCGAGCGCGACCGTGCTCGGTCTCGTCGCCGCCGTCGCACTGCTCGCGGGCTTCGTCGCGATCCAGCAGTACCGCAAGGACCCGCTGGTCCGGTTGGCGATCTTCCGGACGCCGAACCTCGGCGGAGCCAACCTCGCGCAGCTGCTGCTCGGGGCCTCGTGGGTGCCGATGTGGTACTTCCTCAACCTCTACCTGCAGCAGGTGCTCGGCTACGGTGCGCTCGCCAGCGGTGCGGCGCTGCTGCCGATGACGATCCTGATCATGCTGCTGATGGTCGGCGTGGCGCCGAAGCTGATCGCCCGCTTCGGGTCGAAGACGATGATCGTCGCCGGTCTCTGGGCGTTGGCCGCCGGGCTGCTCTGGCTGTCGTTCGTGCGACCGACCGGCAACTTCGTCGTCGACGTCCTGCCGGCCTCGCTGGTGGCGGCGCTCGGGCAGGCGCTGGCGTTCATCCCGTCGCTGGGGACGGCGATCTCGAGCGCGCGGCCGGAGGAGGGCGGACTCGCCGCGGGGATCGTGAATACGACCTACCAGGTGGGCTCGGCGCTCGGACTGGCGGCGGCGACGGCTCTGGCCGCGTCCCACGGTGCCGGTCAGCTCGGTGATCCGACCGCGCTGACCAACGGCTACTCGGCGGCGTTCCTCGGTGCCGCGGCCGTGGCCGCCGTCGGCGGTGGACTGGCGATCGTGACCCTCAACCGCAGGCCCCGTGGGGCGCGGGTCACCGCCGACGAGGCGGTCTGACCGGCCCGGCCAGCCCGGCAGGGACTGAGGCGGTGGGGCTGATGCGGCGAGGGCTGATGTGGTGGGGCTGACGCGGATTGCCGCTCGCCGGCAACGCTGACCCGCATCAGGCGAGAGCGCGGCGACGGGCCGATGCGGATTGCCGTTCGCCGGCAACGCCAACCCGCATCAGCGGCGGCCGCGTCCGCAGCGCCGCGCCTGGACCCGCCGCGTCTCGCTTCGCCTAGACCCGCCGCGTCACGTCTCGTCCCGCCGCGCCTTGACCCGCCGCGCCTCGACGACCCGCCCCGCCTCAGCCGGCGGCGGCGCGCTCCGCCGCAGCGATGTCGATCTTCTTCATCTGCATCATCGCCGCCGTCGCGCGCTGCGACCGCCCGGGATCGGGATCGCCCAGGAGCTCGATCAGCCGCGTCGGGACGACCTGCCACGAGAGGCCGTAGCGGTCCTTGAGCCAGCCGCACGGCCCCTCGGAGCCGCCCTCGCTGAGCGCGTTCCAGTAGAAGTCGACCTCCTCCTGGGAGCCGCAGGTGATCTCGAACGAGACCGCCTCGTCGAAGTGGAACTCAGGGCCACCGTTGATGGCCACGAAGCGGGTGCCGTCGAGCTCGAAGGCGACGGTCAGGACCATGCCCTCCGGGCGCGGCATGTCGGGGCCGTAGTGGACGACCTCGACGATCCGCGAGTTGGGGAAGACCGAGACGTAGAACTCGGCGGCCGGCTCGGCCTCGCTGTCGAACCAGAGGTTCGGGGTGATCTTGGGCATCGCGGGTGCTCCTCTCGGGAAGGGTGCTCTCTGCCCGTGAGACGCCAGGCTGGCGGCAAACTCATCGGTGCCGTCGGCCGCCCGGCGATGAGTTCCGCGCCCGCGCTCGGTCCTGGCTCGCGAACGGATGCCGAGCTCTCGGCCGGGTGCCCCGACGTCAGGAGCGGCTGAGGGCACGGACGATGACCAGCATCACCAAGATCGGGCGGCTCGACGGCCGGGCGACCGGGCTCCCGTCGACTGCTCCGGCCGCCGCCCGCCCTCAGTCCGGCAGGACGTTGACCGCGTGGTCGCCGGTCGCCCAGAGGTGTTGGACGGCGTAGGCACGCCAGGGACGCCAGGCCCCGGAGGCGGCGGCGAGGGCGGCCGGGGTGGTGGGCAGCTCGAGGGCACGGGCGGCCTTGAGCACGCCGAGGTCGCTGCCGGGGAAGGCGTCCGGGTCGCCGAGCGCGCGCATCGCGATCACCTCGACCGTCCACGGGCCGAAGCCGGGCAGGGCGAGCAGCCGGCGGCGGGCCTCGGTCCAGTCGGCCGCCGGACCGAGGTCGAGGTCACCGGAGGCGAGCGCCCCGACCAGCGTGGTCAGGGTCCGGCGGCGAGCGCGGGGGAGCGCCAGGCGCTCGGGGTCGAGCTCGGCGAGTGCCACCGGGTCCGGGAAGAGGTGGGTGAGGCCGCCGGCGGGGTCGTCGACCGGCTCGCCGTGGGCGACGACCAGGCGCGCGGCGTGGGTCCGGGCGGCGGCGGTCGAGACCTGCTGGCCGAGCACCGCCCGGACCGCGAACTCGGCCGGATCGGGGGAGCCCGGGATCCGTCGGCCGGGGGCGGCGGCGACCAGCGGACGCAGGTGCGGGTCGCTGCCGAGCTGGGCGTCGATCGCCTCCGGATCGGCGTCGAGGTCGAGCATCCGGCGGCAGCGGCTGATCGCCACGGCCAGATCGCGGAGGTCGCCGAGGGTCAGGCGGCAGTCGACGTGTCCGGGCCCCGGCCGGAGCGCGACGATCGCGCTGCCGTGGGGGAGCCGCAGGGTCCGCCGGTACCAGCCGTCGCGCCACTCCTCGACCCCGGGCACGGCCGTCGCCGCGAGGTGCCCGAAGAGGTTGTCCGGGAACAGCGGCCGGCGGAACGGCAGCCGCAGCTCAAGCGTGCCCGGGGCAGTCGCTCGCTGGCCGTTCGCGGCCTGGCGCCGAAGCTCGGTGGGGGAGGTGGCGAAGACCTCGCGGACGGTGTCGTTGAACGAGCGGACGCTGCCGAAGCCGGCGGCCAGGGCCGCCTCGGCCATCGTCAGCGTGCTGCGCTCGATCAGGGCACGGGCGGTCTGGGCGCGCTGGGCGCGAGCGAGCGCCAGCGGCCCGGCGCCGAGCTCGGCCTGGAGGTGCCGCTCGACCTGACGGGCGCTGTAGCCGAGCTGGGCCGCGAGCCCGCCGACCCCCTCGCGCTCGACCACGCCGTCGCCGATCAGCCGCATCGCCCGGGCGACGACGTCGGCGCGTGCGTTCCACTCCGGCGAGCCCGGGCTGGCGTCGGGGCGGCAGCGCTTGCAGGCCCGGAACCCGGCCTGCTGGGCGGCCGCGGCGGACGGGTAGAAGCGCATGTTGGCCGGCTTCGGCGGCCGCACCGGGCAGCTCGGCCGGCAGTAGATCCCGGTCGAGGTGACCGCGGTGAAGAACCACCCGTCGAAGCGGGCGTCCTTCGACTGCACCGCCCGTAGGCAGTGTTCGCGATCGGTGTGCATGGAGGTCAGCATCGAGGATCCGGGCGATCCTGTCTGGCAGGTTTCCGACATGGCGGTTCGGGCGGGGCGGTCTGGGTAGGGGACGGGGCCTGGCGGCGGGGCGCGGCGGGGGGTGTGGACTGGCGGCGGGGCGTGGCCTGGTGTCGGGGTGCGGGCGGGGCGGAGCCTGAGCGCGGCGGGCAGACCGGGGTCAGAAAGCGTCGGCGCCGCGGAGCGGGGTCATCTTGCGTCGCCAGGCGACGCAAGATGACCCCGGCGATTCGGGGCGGGGCAAAATGACCCCGGGGCCGGCCCCACTCGCTTGCACTTCGCGCCCTCGCCTCGCCCGGAGCCCGGTGGTCTGCCCGACCTGCCCGGCCCGTCGCCCGGACCCCGGCCCGTCGCCCGGACCCCGGCCCGTCGCCCGGACCCCGGCCCGTCGCCCGGTCCGACCGGCCCGTCGACCTGCCCGACCTGCCCCGACGGGGCCCGTCACCCCGCGAGCCCGTCAACCGGCGGTCAACCCGCGCGCAGGTCCGCCGCCAGCCGTCCCATCCCGAGGGCCTCGGCGGCGTCGGCGCCACCCGCGCGGTCGGTCGGCGCGTCGGGCACGTCCTCGACCTCGACCTCGTGCAGCAGCGCGACGGCGTGGTCCCGGCGGACCTCGGCGGAGTGCTCGCGCAGGACCGCCGCCAGCCGCTGGGTCAGGCCGTCGCCGAGCTGGGGCTCGCTGGCCGGCTCGCCGAACGGCCCCTCGGCGCCGGCGGCACGCAGCACGCCCTCGAGGTCGCCGTGGGCGGCGAGCAGCCGGGCCGCCGTCTTCGCGCCGATCCCCGGCGCGCCGGGGATGCCGTCGGACTGGTCCCCGCGCAGGGCGATCAGGTCGGTGACCTGATCGGGCCGGACGCCGAGCGACTCGAGCACGCCCGGCTCGTCGACGGTCACGAGGCCGGGGCCGCGGCCGGCAGGCCGGCGGACGACGACGTGCTCGCCGACGCAGGCGAGCAGATCGCGGTCGCCGGTCACGATCACCGACGGCAGCTCGCGCTCGGCCCGTCGCCGCGCGAGCGTGGCGAGCACGTCGTCGGCCTCGAGCGCACCCCCGTCGCGGACCGCCCAACCGAACGCCTCGCAGAGCGCGGGCGCCTGGTCCCAGCGGCGCCGGAGCGCGTCGGGCATCGGGTCGCGGTGCGCGTGGTAGGCGGGCAGCAGGGCGGTCCGGTGGGTCGCGTCCTCGGCCCCGATCGCGCAGCAGACCGCCGCCGGCTGGTGCTCGTCGATCTCGGCGAGGATCGCGCGGGTCGCCCCCAGCAGGGCGCCGATCGGCTCACCGTCGGCGCCGCGGATGCTCGACGGCAGCGCGAAGTGGGCGCGGTAGAGGAGCCACGGCAGGTCGAACAGGAGCAGCGGGGCGGACACGCGCCGAGCCTAGCGGCGGGAGCGGCGGTCGCCCAGTCGCGCGCGCCCGACCCGGTGGCCGGTCCGCGCCCGACCTGGTGGTCGGCGCGCGCCCGACCCGGTGGCCGGTCCGCGCCCGACCTGGTGGCCGGCGCGCGCCCGGTCGGGGCGGGACGCCGGCCGTCGTCGGGGATCGCGAGCGAACGCCGTTTGCCCCCGGCTCCGCTGGGTATCGGGCCTGCGTGATCGCCAGGACCGCTCCCCGCCGAGACGACCGACCGGAGGCCCGAGACCAGCGGCCCGCTCCCCGTCCTGCGCAGCGCGCCGGGAAGCTCGCCTGATGGACGCCCTCGCCCCGGTCCGGGCCATCGACCGCTTTCAGCAACGGCACAAGCTGCTGGGGATCCCGTACGCGGTCGTCAAGAAGTTCTCCGACGACGAGGCGGGCAACCGGTCCGCGCTGATCGCCTACTACGGCTTCTTCTCGATCTTCCCGCTGCTGCTGCTGTTCGTGACGATCCTGGGCTACGTGCTCGAGGGCAACCCCAGCGCCCAGGAGGCCGTCCTGAACTCGGCCCTGAAGGAGTTCCCGGTCGTCGGCAGCTCGCTCCAGACCCACTCGCTGGAGGGCAACGGGCTCGGCCTGGTCATCGGCCTCGTCGGTGCCCTGCTCTCCGGCCTCGGGATCACGATGGCGACCCAGAACGCCTTCAACACCGTCTACGCCGTCCCCCGCAAGGACCGGCCCAACTTCCTGATGTCGCGGGTCCGCGGCGTCGGGATGCTGGTCGTCTTCGGGGGCCTGCAGCTGGTCTCGACCGTGGCGACCGGCCTGGTCACCGGCGGGCTCGGTGGCGTCGGGCTGACGATCGCGGGCATCGTCCTCTCGCTGCTGCTCAACCTCGTGCTCTTCTTCGCGGTCTTCCGGCTGCTGACCGACAGTTCGGTCGGCACCCGCGAGCTGCGTCCGGGGATCGTCTCCGCCGCGATCCTATGGACGATCCTGCAGTCGGTCGGCGGGGTCTACATCGGCCACGTGGTCAAGAACGCCGGCGAGACCTACGGCACCTTCGCGACCGTGATCGGCCTGCTGGTCTGGCTCTACCTCGGTGCGCGGGTGGTGGTCTACTCCGCCGAGCTGAACACCGTCCTCACCCGGGGCCTCTGGCCGCGCAGCATCGTCGAGCCGCCGACCGCGGCCGACCGCGAGGTGCTGGAGGCGCTGGCCAAGACCGAGGAGCGGAGCGAGGAGCAGACCGTCGATGTCAGCTTCGACGATCCGCCCCGGGGTCCAGGGGCTCCGGCGGGCGCGCCGGCCGGCCCGCACGAGGACGGCGTCGGCCACGGCGGTGCCCGCACCGGCTGACCGCGCCGTCCGCTCAGCCACCCGGCCGGCAACCGCGGTGGTCGGCCACGAGCAGCTTGTGCTGGGCGCGGGTGATCCGGACGATCTTGTTCCCCGCCTTCCGCATCGCCGCGAGGTGGCGGCGTCCGGTGGGGGTGGTGAAGAACCCACGCGGGGTGACCGTGATCAGCTTCGCGTTGGGCTTGTTGACGTCGAACGGCAGCCCCGGCGTGACGCCGTCGGTGCAGTGGGCGGGCTGCGGGGGCAGGCTCGGGGCCGTCTCGACCTGACGCTGGTCGACCAGCACCGTGCGCGTGGCGTGGGCCTCGAAGAGGTCGAAGTCGGCCTGCTTCGCGGACGCGCCGACCGCGTCGAAGATCGGCCGCTCCTTCGACCACTCGAGCAGCTGGGAGGTCTCCGGATCGACGATCAGCCGGTAGGTCTCCGGGCCGAGGTGGCGGTCGGCGGGGAGCGCGACCGAGATCCGCTCGCCGATCCGGCCGGTGGCGTCGGGCCCGCGGCCGTCGGCCGTGGCCCCCGGCGTCCGCGCCATCACGGTGAAGAGCGCGGAGCGGACCGCCGGCGGGGTCCGTCCGTCGGTCAGCAGCGCGATCTCGGCCGAGAGCAGGTTGGCGCGGGCGTCGGTGGCGTTCTCGACCGTCCCGGGCTTGGCCTCGCGGGTGCGGCCGAGCCGCCGCTCGAGCACGTCGGGATCGGTCGGGAGGGTTCCGGGATCGAGGCTGGCGGCGGAACCGGGCGGCCCGCCGGCCGCGGGGCGGTAGGGGAGGACCTCCGGGGTGCGACTGCCGTCCGGACTCCGGCTCGGCTTGGTCTTCAGTCGCTTGGCGCCGTCGACCGAGCCGCCGCCGAAGCTGCCCTTGCCCCGCCACCGCTGGGCCGCGGGCGAGCCGGTCGTCTCGACCAGGCGCACGCTGCCGGGCCGGTGGACGCCGTTGCCGTCGCGACCGACCCAGGTCTCGACCGGCTCCTCCGTCACGTAGGTCGCGTCGCCGAACGGCGTGGTGTGGCCGATCGTCGAGCGGATCAGGGCCTTGCGGTAGCTGAAGGCCCCCTGCGTCACGGGACGTGTGGCCGCGCTGGCCGCGGCAGCGGTGAGGATGTTGAAGGCAGACGCCTGGTGGCCGGGGGCGGGACCGTCCGGGGGGCTGCCGGCGGGCAGGGCGAAGCCGACGATCGTGACCGCGAGGGCGGTCATGCCGACCCCTCCGGCCGCGAGCACGAGCCGGCGGCGGGTGCGCCAGAGCGGCTGCGGACGGGCGTCGTCGGCGGCGAGCGCCCGGGCGATCTGCGCCTCGCTGGGCTCGGTGGTGCGGAGGCCGTGAAGCGCGTCGCGGAGGTCGTTCTCGGTCTTCAGCATCGGCGGGCTCGGTCATTGGTGGCCGGGGAAGGGGTCGGCGGTGCGGCGTCGCGGAGGGCGCTGCGGCCGCGGGAGAGGAGCGAGCGGACGGTGCCGACGCGGCAGCCGAGCGCGGCGGCGATCGCGTCGTCGCCGAGGTCGTGGACGTAGCGGAGGGTCAGCGCGGCCCGCTGCCGGGTCGGCAACCCGGCCAGCAGCTCGATCGCCGCTTCGAGCTCGTCCCCGGCCGTGCGCTCGGTGCCTGGCGGTGGTGCGGCGCGTTCGTGGCGCTCGTGGCTGGCGATCTCCGCGGCGCGCCGAACGCTGCCGCGGCGGGCCTCCTTGAGCGCGCAACGGACGGCGATCCGGTGCAGCCAGGCGTCGAGCGCCTGGGGGTCGCGGAGGCTGTCGATCCGCCGCAGCGCGGTGATCGCCACCTCCTGCGCGACATCGTCGGCGGCGGCATGGTCCCCGAGCACCCCCAGCGCGGTGCGGCGGGCGACCCGGAGCGCCCGGGCCGCGAGGGCCTGGCGGTCGTCGGCGGTCGGGGCAGAGGACGCGGTGGGGCCGATGACGGTGGTCTGGGTCAAGATCCGGGACGGGACGGGACGCGCTGGTTCGAGTCGCTCATGCAAGGAAGAGCCACGACCCCCGCCCGGATGTTGCACGATCGTGGCCCGGGCGATCCCGGAGATCATCGGGGGACGAGCCGTCGCGGGGCGGCTGACTACCGCTGGGCCGCCGCGGCGACGGGCAACGGTGCCCGCAACGAGCTGCGACCCGCGTCCCACGCTCCCGCCACGGCGACCGCGAACCGCGTCTCCAGGGCGGCGAGCGCGGCAGCGCCGAACAGCGCGTCGCGGCCGAGGGCGCGGTCCTGGTGGGCGAGTCCGCCCGCCAGGTCGACGGCGGCGATGCTCTCGTGGACGGCGTCGGCCTCGACGTGCTCGTCGTAGAAGTCGGTTGCCGCGACGCTCGCGTAGCCGAGCCGCCGGAGGCCGGTCGCGTAGCGGCGGCTCGGAACCGACGAGGTCATCTCGGTGAGTGCGAGGTGGCCGGCGCAGGCCGCCCGCAGACGCCGGTGGAGGCCGAACATCGAGGCGAGGTTGACCGTCGCCAGCGTCGTCGCCGGCAGCACGTCGAGGTAGGCCCCGTAGCGCTCGTCGAGCTCCAGCTCGCGCATCATCCGCGCGTAGAGGTCGGCGTGGATCCGGTCGGGCTTGCCGCCGCCGTACTCGTCGACCTGGATCTCGACCATCGCCGCCTTCGGTCGGCCCGTCAGCCGCGGCAGCGCGAACGAGTGGGGGTCGGCCTCCTTCAGCTGGTAGGCGGACCGGTGCACGAGCAGCTCGCGGAGCTGGTCGAGCGTGGCCTCGCGCTGGACGAACGCCGACAGCGACGGGCCCTCGTCGGCGCGCGCGATCGCGGACAGGGCGAGGTCGATCTCGCTCGGCGCGACGTCCTCGGGAACCTCCGCCAGCTGCCGGACCTCCGCCTCGAACGCCCGCTCGAGGCGCCGCCGCAGCGCCAGCAGCGCCGGATCCCACTCCCAGTCGTCGTCGACGCCGGGAAGCCCCCGGTAGTGCAGCTCGTAGCAGAGGTAGAGGGCCAGCTGGAGGTCCTCGTCGGCGAGCGCGGCGGTCGGGACGTCGAGGTCGGCGGCCAGCTCGCCGGGGGATCCGGGAGGGCGGCCGAGGGCGTGCAACACCCGCTCGCTCAGGAGCCCGCGAGGCGCGGGAAGGCCGATCGTGGTCATGCCGTCTGTCTACCCATCCGCCCGCTTCGCCACCCGGCACGCCTCGCCACCCGGCCGCGGGGCCCGCTTCGCGCCGGCCGCGCCCCTGGGGTACGGACGCGGTTCTTCGGGGTACACGCTGCTGGTCCCTCTCCGACCGGAGCCTCGCGTGCCCGACGACACCCTGCTCGCCGTCCTTCCCTCCGCTGCGCTCGACGCCGCTCGGTCCCCGATCCGCCTGCGGGCGCTGCCGGGGGTCTACCCGCCCGCCGAGGACTCGCACCTGCTCGCGGTCGCGCTTGGGGCGGAGGCGCTGCGCGGAGCCCGCGTGCTCGATCTCTGTACCGGCACCGGCCTGTTGGCCGTGACGGCGGCGCGGGCCGGGGCGGCCGAGGTCGTCGCGATCGACCTGTCGCGACGCGCGGCCCTGAACGCGCGGCTGAACCTCTGGCGTCACGGCGCGCGCGCCTGCGTGCGCCGCGGCGATCTCTTCGGCGCCGCCCCGTCCGGCGGCTACGACGTGATCGTCTCGAACCCGCCCTACGTCCCGGCGGCGGACGATCGTCTGCCGACCCACGGGCCGGCGCGGGCGTGGGACGGCGGCCGCGACGGGCGGGCGATCGTCGACCGGATCTGCGCCGACGCGCCGGCCAGGCTGCGGCCCGGCGGTCGCCTGCTGATGGTCCACAGCGGGGTGACCGACGCGGAGCAGAGCCTGCTCGCGCTGCGGGCGGCGGGGCTCGACGCGCGCGTCCTGATCCGGCGGGAGATCGCCTTTGGGCCGGTCATGCGCCGACGCGCACGGCTGCTGCGGGAAGCGCGCCTGATCGAGGACGGGCAGCAACGGGAGGAGCTGGTCGTGATCCGCGCCCAGGCTCCGGCCACCGGCGACGCGACCGGCCTTCCGGCACGAGCACCGACGAGCAGGAGGTGACGATCGGCATGGGCAGCCACGAGCAGGAGGTCACGATCGTCCCGTACCGCAACGGGCCGCTGATCGTGCGGGGTCCCGTCGTCCTGCAGGACCAGGACGGGCGGGTGATCGAGACCGGGCGGAGTCCGGTCGCCCTGTGCCGCTGCGGGCGTTCGCGGATCCGGCCGTTCTGCGACGGCACCCACGCGGTCGCCCGCTTCGAGGCCCCGAGCGGACGCGAGGGCGGCCGGGCGGCCAGCGGCTGACGAGCCGTTCGCGTCAGGCCCGCGCGGGATCGGTGCGCAGCAGCGGGTCGCGCTGCGCCAGGCGGTCGAGCACCGTCAGGGTCCCGACCCGCTGCATCAGCAGGTACTCGCCGGTCGTGATCCCGACCGCCTGGAGCAGCTGGAGCCCGGCGGGCGCGGCCACGTGGGGATCGTCGCGGAGGCCGAGCGCGACCAGGCCTGATTCGCCGCCGTCGAGCGGGGGGCCGGGGGCCAGGCGAGCGCCGGCGTGGAACGGGCGGCCGACGGCGATGCTGGTCCGGGCCGTGCCGAGCAGGACCGCGAAGGCCCAGGCCGGGGGCCGCTCGGCGGCCGGGGTCAGCAGGCTCAGCTCGTGGCCGAGCGGGGCGGCCGTCTCGCCCGACCGTACGGCGGCGAGGCCGACGGTGACCAGGTGCCAGCGGTCGTCGGCGCGGTAGCCGTCGACGCCGACGAGCGCGGCGGGGTCCGGGGCCGGTGCGCTCGCCGCCCGGGGAGACCGGCCGGTGGTGGTGGGCTTCGCCGACGAGCGGTGGCGGGCGGCCGGCGAGCCGTAGACGGCCGCGAAGGCCCGTTCCACGAGGGAAGGCCGGTTCTCGGGGGCCGCGCCGGTCACGCCCGAGACCCTAGACCTCGGGCGGGGGCGTGGGGAGACGGTGCGGACCGCGACGTGCGATCGGGGAGCCTGGAGAGCGTCACGGGAGCGCAGGGGGCCGTTGCCTCGGCGATGCCGGTCGCGCCGTGCTGCCGGAGCGCCTCCGCGACCAGTTCGCGGTCCACGACGACGACGTTCGGCAGGCGGTGCTCGGCACGCGCGCGCCGTTTGACGATGGTCTTGTGCACGGACGGACTCCGATCTCGCGGTTGGCACGGCGGCGGGCGGCCTGGGGGAACGAGGAACGGCGCCCGTCCGGCGGATCGTGTCAGGGCGCAGGCATACCTCCGGACGTTCGGTGACGCCCGCGCGACGCGGCGGCAGCGTCCCGGCGGACGGACCTCCGTCGGGGAACCTCCTCCGGGGGCCGTCGAGCGTGGGTCCGGGGCCTGGCCTGCACGGTCGACAGCGAGCGGGAGACGTACCGATGTCCAGTCTCCTGACACCAACCGAGCCCGTCCGGTTATGCTGAAAGCCGATCCGCAATACGTGATTGCGACCTTCACACGACGAGGACGAACATGGCACTGACCATCGGCGACACCGCGCCGGACTTCGAAGCTGAGACCACCGCAGGGAAGATCAACTTCCACGACTGGATCGGAGACAGCTGGGCCGTCCTGTTCTCGCACCCGCGCGACTTCACCCCGGTCTGCACGACCGAGCTGGGCTACATGGCCCTGATCAACGGTGACTTCGAGAAGCGCGGCGTGAAGACGATCGCGATCTCGGTCGACCCGGTCGACAACCACCAGAAGTGGTTCGCCGACATCGAGGAGACCCAGGGTGCCGCCCCGACGTTCCCGCTGATCGCCGACACCGACTTCGCGGTCGCCAAGGCGTACGGGATGCTCCCGTCCGATGCCGCCGGCGACCCGACCGAGCGGACCCCGGCCCAGAACGCGACGCTCCGCAACGTGTTCGTGATCGGCCCGGACAAGAAGATCAAGCTCGTCCTCATCTACCCGATGACGACCGGCCGCAACTTCGACGAGGTCCTGCGCGTGATCGACTCGCTGCAGCTGACCGCGAACCACGCCGTCGCCACGCCCGCCCAGTGGCAGCCGGGCGAGGACGTCATCATCGCCGGCTCCGTGAACAACGAGCAGGCGAAGGAGAAGTACCCGGACGGCTGGAAGGAGCCCAAGCCGTACATCCGGATCGTTCCCGCGCCGACGGCGTAGGGACGCGTCTCCCGGTCCGCGCCGCGTGGCGGTGCGGGCCGGTCGCAGGACCCCGCGGTCCGCGCCCGCCGCGCGGTAGACGGAGACGTCCGCCTCCGGCTCGTCGAACCGGCGGCGACCGTCGGTCAGCCGGTGACGACCAGCTGCTGCAGCGAGGGATCGGAGGCGCCGTGGATCCGGGCGCCGGCGTCGACCGCCTCCAGCAGCGCACGGACCGCGTCGTCGGTGATCTCCTCGCCGGGCATCAGGAACGGGATCCCGGGTGGGTAGGCGCTGACGGTCTCGGCGCTGGTCCGCCCGACCGCGCGGTCGAGCGGGAGGCTCTCGGTCGCGCCGATGAAGGCGGCCCGCGGGGAGACCCGCGGCGTGCCCGGCCGCGGCACGGTCACAGCCCTTGCGGATCCGGCTTCGTCGGTGTCGGCCGTCGCGATCACCTCGGAGAAGGCATCGACGACCGCGTCGGCCTCGTCGGCGGGCATCCCCAGCGGGACGACGAAGACGATGCAGCTGGCGAGGACGACCTCCGGGTGCACGTCGTGGACTTCGCGCAGGCGGCGGGCGACGTCTTCCGCGCGGGCCCCGCTCCGGCGCAGGTCGACGGCGATCCGCAGCGGATCCCACGCGCGTGCCCCGGGGTCGTCGGTCGCCCTGCCGATCACGCGGCAGCCGACGATCCGCTCGAAGCCCTCGCGGAGCCGCCGGGCGATCGCCATCGTGTTGCCGAGCATCTCCTGGCCGCGGAAGCTGAGCTGCCGGCGCGCGACGTCGAGCGAGGCGAGCAGGAGCGAGCTCGGGCTCGTCGAGCGCAGGATCCGCACGCTCCGCTCGAGTTGGCGCTCGAGCTCGGGGCGGTCGCGCGCCACGTGCAGCATCGCGCTCTGGGTCAGGCTCCCGGCGTGCTTGTGGGTCGAGGTCACCAGCACGTCCGCGCCGGCCTCGAGCGCGTTCGACGGCAGCACCGGGTGGAAGCCGAAGTGCGGCCCCCAAGCGCCGTCGACGACGAGCGTGACGTCGGCCTCGTGGGCGACGGCGGCGCAGCCGGCGATGTCGGCGACGGCCCCGAAGTACGTCGGCGAGACGATGATCGCGGTGCGGGCTCCGGGGTGGGCACGCAATGCCTCGCGCAGGGCCTTCGGGGTCACGACGCCGGCGATCCCGGTTCCGGGGTCGTAGTGCGGCATCACGTAGGCCGGCGCGCCGCCGCTGAGGACGAGGCCGTCGATGACGCTGCCGTGGCAGTTGCGCTGGACGACGACCTGCTGGCCCTCGGGCGCCAGCGCCAGCGTGATCGCGTGGTTGGCCTGCGAGGCGCCGTTGGTCAGGAACCAGGTCCGGCCGGCCGCGTAGGCGGTGGCCGCGAGGGTCTCGGCCTGCTCGTACGGCGTCGGCGATGCGCCGAGGTCGACGCCGTGGATGTCCCGCGGGAGGTCGAGGGCCAAGGCGGCCAGGCCGATCGTGCGCACGAAGGCGGGGTCGGCGCCGCGGCCGCCGCCGTGCCCGGGCACGTGCATCCGGTGGGGGAGCCGTGCCCCGTGGGCCACCAGGGCCTCGAAGTACGGTGCGTCGTACTGGGAGACGGCCTCGCTCACCGGCTCGAGGTCGAGGTCGAGGGTCCCGAAAGCGGCGGGGGGCTGCATGATGGCGACTCTAAGCATCGGAAATGCCTAAGGAATAATCGCTTTACTGCCCTGCTGATATAGGTTAGGCCGATGGCTCGCTCGCTCGACGCTCGCGATCTGCGGCTGATAGAGGCGATCGGCGCCGAGGGATCGCTGGCCGCTGCGGCGCGGCGCGTCCACGTCAGCCAACCGACCGCGTCG
The DNA here is from genome assembly GCF_056269115.1 of Patulibacter ginsengiterrae. NCBI lineage: Bacteria > Bacillati > Actinomycetota > Thermoleophilia > Solirubrobacterales > Patulibacteraceae > Patulibacter > Patulibacter ginsengiterrae. The sequence continues at coordinate 717,669 of NZ_JBWDOG010000001.1, read as the reverse complement.
GAGCACCTCGCGTCGCTCGAGCGCCGGCTCGGGGCGCGGCTCGTCGACCGCGGTCCCCGCGGAGCACGGTTGACCGAGCTGGGCACGCTGCTGGAGACGCACGGCCGCGACATCCTGACCCGGGTCGAGCGGGCCGAGGCCGACGTCGCCCGCCACGTCGAGCACGGCGTCTCGACGCTGCGGGTCGGGACGTTCCCGAGCGCCGGGACCGATCTGGTGGCGCGGGCGACCGCGGCGCTGCGGGCGACCGGGCTGCACGTCGCGCTCAGTGAGGCCGAGGTGCCCGAGTTGATCGAGGCGCTGCGATCGCGTGCGCTCCACGCTGCGGTCCTCTTCCGGCCGGCGGGCGAGCCGCTGCCGCACCTCGAGGACGTCAGTCACCACGCGCTGCTGGAGGACGAGCACCTGGTCCTGCTGCCGCGCCTCCATCCCGCGGCGTCGGGCCTGCAGGTCGGACTCCAGGAGTTGCGCGGCGAGCGCTGGATCGCGGGACCGGCCGACGACGACCCCTCCTACGTCGCGTTGCTGGCCGCGGCCCGTCGCGAGGGCTTCGAGCCGGAGTTCGCCTACCGCGTCGACAGCTTCCCGATGACCCAGGGACTCGTGGCGGCCGGGCTCGGCGTCTCGCTGCTGCCCCGGCTCGCGCTCGTCCCGCTGCGGTCCGACGTCGTCGCCCGGCCGCTGGCCGACGCCCGGATCGTGCGCGAGGTCGGGGTCGCGATGATCGACACGCTCGCCCCGCAGCTCGGGGCCCGGCTGCTCGACGCGCTCCGTCGCTCGGCCGACGGCCTGCGCGCCGAGGAGGATCGCTCCCGCAGGGCACCGCCCGACGCATAGGCTGGGCGCGATGAGCGTCGATCCGACCGGCCAGGACCTCAAGCGCTATCTCGCCGAGGACCCGGGCGGCGAGGTGGTGATGCTGAACCTCCTGCGGTACGCGGACGGCGGCGCGTCGTCGTACGCGGAGTACGCGGCCCGGATCGGGCCGTTCCTCGCCCGGGTTGGGGCCGGGGTGGTCTACTTCGGCGAGGCCGGCACGGCGCTGGTCGCTCCCGGCGACTGGGAGTGGGACGCCGTGCTGCTGGTCCGCTACCCGAGCCGAGCGGCGTTCACCGCGATGGTCGCGGACCCCGAGTACCAGCAGATCACGGGACTGCGGACGGTCGCGCTCGACGCGGCGGTGCTCCAGGCGACGACCCCGCGGGGGGCGTAGCCGGGCGGTCGCTGCTCGCCGGGCTGTCGCGCCGTCGTCCCGTCGGGCCACCCGCTCGCGGTCTCGCGGCCCGGCGAGTCGCCGGGTCGTGGGGTGCCCGGCCGGTCCGGGCCGTTGCGGCCGCGCCCGGCGCTTGCCTCCCGGGCGAGTCGCGGCGGGCGGTGATCTGCCGCACACGGAGCCGACAGCGCCTCTGCGACGCCCGGTCCAGCCCGCCGGACACAACCTGGCCGGCGTCGGCCACGCTCCGGTCGCGACTCGCTTGACTGGATGGATGGGTATCACCGCGATCGACGATCAGGAGTTCGGCATGGGGGGAACGGGGACGAGCGAGGTCGCGCACGCGGGTGACGGTCCGCGGGTCGAGATCGGCGCCGGGGCGACGAGCGAGGCCCTGATCGCGCCGCTCGACGGCTCGCCGTTGGCGCTGACGCTGGTCCGGCTGGACGCGGGCGCGACGGCTGGGGTCGCCGCCGGCGACGACGAGGATCTGCTGCTGTTCGTCTTCGAGGGCGACGGCACGGCGCGCCTCGCCGAGGGCTCCGAGGTGCTCGTCCACGGAGCGACGCTGCTGCTGGCGGCCGGCGAGCAGGTCGCGCTCGAGGCGGGCTCCGCCGGGCTCGTGGTCGCGCGCTTCTCCGTCGAGCACGCCGCCGACGACCACGCGCCGCTCGGCGATCGCGTCCGGCTCAGCCAGCTCGACCTCGCGGACCCGGACGCCGCGACCGGCAGCCGCTCGTTCCAGATCCTGCTGGGGCCGGAGAACGGCTGCTGCCGCGCGACCCTCTTCGTCGGCGTCGTCCCGCCCGGGGCCGCGCCGTGGCACTTCCACCAGTACGACGAGATCGTCCTGATCCTCAGCGGGCACGGCCGCTACCACCAGACCGACGGCTCGGCCCAGGCCCTGCGCGCGGGCTCGGCGGTCCGGATCCGTCCGCGCGACATCCACATCAACGAGAACGGCTCCGACGGCGACATGCTCGTGCTCGGCGTCTTCACCCCGGCCGGCAGCCCCTCGGCCGCCTACCTCGCCGTCGGTGACGGACTTCCGCCGCACCCCTCCGCGGGGGCGTGACGACCAGCGCCTGAGGCAGGGCGCCGCCGGCGATCGGGCGGCAACCCGCCTCCGGGGCAAGCGGAAGGAAGGCCGGCCTCGCCGCGGGATCGCTGGCGGGGGCCTGGGTCGCCGGGAGCCGGCGGAGGAAGGAGAGGCCCGCCAAGGGGTGCCCGCCTCCCCGCGGGCACCCCTCCGTCGCGGCGGGCTCGCACTGCTCGGGGGAACCGCTTCCGGAGCGTTGGCCCCGGAGCCGGCTCTCAGCCTTCGAGCAGGAAGAACGGACGGCCCGTGTGGGCCTCGAAGCGGACGTACTGGTCGAGCCGCACGCCGTCGACCGACTCGCGCACCCGCTGGACCATCGCGGCGACGACTTCGAGCGAGGGGACGTCGAACATCAGGTACCAGGTGAAGTCCGGGGTGCCGGGCTCGCCGACCATGAAGAGGTCGTCGTCGAGGGTGCCGATCGGCACGGCGCCGAGCGCGAGCCACTCCTCGGTCAGGGCCTTGAAGCGCGGCAGGACCTGCTCGCGCCGGACCTCGTCGGTGGCCGAGTACCAGCCCTGCGTGGCGGCGCCGAGCAGGATCACGCGGCAGGGGGACGGGAGCTGCGGGGGAACGAAGTCAACGGCCACGGGGGCGGTCCTCTCGGGGGCTGTGGTCAGGGTTGCGGCGGTCGCTCGGGTGACCGCCCACGGCTCCGTGCGGAGTCGCGGCGGTCGTTCGTGGCGGGCCGCGGCGCCGTTCGAAACGGTGCCGTGGCAGCGACCCTAGCTCCTCGGGACGGGGCCGATGGGGTGGTCGTCCAGCACCCGAGACACAAACGACCCCGGTCGGGTTGGCGCCTGAGTGTCGGATGGCACAGAATGGCGGCATGGAGGAAACCCCGATGCTCAGAGGGATGTCTGCCCGCCCGGCGGCGACCGTCGTGGCGGCCGCCGCGCGCTGCCGGTGCGCGCTGCAGCACCTCACTTGCCAAGCAGGCAAGTCCTGATGCTCGAGGTCGAGGATCTCGAGGTCACGTTCCCGACCGCCCAGGGGCCAGCCCGCGTCGTCGACGGGGTCAGCTACCGGCTGGCCCGCGAGGAGACCCTGGCGATCGTCGGCGAGTCCGGCTCGGGCAAGACGGTCAGCGCCCAGGCGATCGTCGGCCTGCTCGACGGGACGGGCGCCACCGTCGGCGGCTCGGTCCGCTTCGACGGCCGCGAGCTGCTGACGCTCGACCCGCGGGAGCGGCGGTCGCTCGCCGGCGACCGGATCGCGATGGTCTTCCAGGACCCGCTCGCCGCGCTCAACCCGACCTTCACCGTCGGGGCCCAGATCGGCGAGATGTTCCGCGTCCACCGCGGCGCCGGTCGCAAGCAGGCGAAGAAGCGCGCGATCGAGCTGATGGAGCGGGTCGGGATCCCGCTCGCCGAGGAGCGTGCCGGCCACTACCCGCACCAGTTCTCCGGCGGCATGCGTCAGCGGGTCGTGATCGCGATGGCGATCGCGCTCGAGCCGGACGTGCTGATCGCGGACGAGCCGACGACCGCGCTCGACGTGACCGTCCAGGCCCAGATCCTCGACGTGCTCGCCGACCTCCAGCGCGAGACCGGGATGGGCCTGGTGCTCGTGACCCACGACCTCGGCGTCGTCGGCGAGGTCGCCGACCGGGTCGCGGTGATGTACGCCGGCCGGATCGTCGAGACCGGGACCGCCGACGAGCTCCACCACCGTCCGGCGCACCCGTACACCCGGGCCCTGATCGCCTCGCAGCCACGGCTCGGCGACCGCGGCAGCAAGCTCGACGCGATCGGGGGCGCGCCGCCCGACCTGATCGCCCGGCCCGCCGGCTGCAGCTTCCATCCGCGCTGCCCGCTCGCCGACGACCGCTGCACGGCCGAGGCCCCGGCGCGCCACGACGTCGGGTCCGAGCACTGGGCCGCCTGCCACCACGTCGACCAGGTGCTCGCGCATGCCGCACGCTGAACCGATCCTCCAGCTGGAGGGTCTCGTCAAGCACTTCCCGATCCGCGGAGGTGGGCTCTTCGGCCGCGGCCAGCAGGGCGCGGTGCGGGCGGTCGACGGGATCGACCTGACCCTCTACAAGGGCGAGACGCTCGGTCTGGTCGGCGAATCGGGCTGCGGCAAGTCGACGCTCGCCCGGCTGCTCGTCCAGCTCGAGCAGCCGACCGCCGGTCGGATCGACTACCGCGGACGCGACCTCGCGAGCCTCAACGCCCGCGACCGGCGGCGGATGCGCCGTCATATCCAGATGGTCTTCCAGGACCCGTTCGCGACCCTCGATCCGAAGATGCGGATCGGCGAGCTGGTCGCCGAGGGCTGGCAGGCGCATCCGGGGATCGTCGAGCCCGCCCGCCAGGCCGCCCGGGTCGGCGAGCTGCTCGAGATGGTCGGGCTCGAAGCCTCCTGCGCGCGGCGCTACCCGCACGAGTTCTCGGGGGGACAGCGCCAGCGGATCGGGATCGCGCGCGCCCTCGCGGTCGAGCCGGAGGTGCTCGTCTGCGACGAGGCCGTCTCCGCGCTGGACGTCTCGGTCCAGGCCCAGGTGATCAACCTGCTGGCCCAGCTGCGCGACGAGCTCGACCTGACCTGCCTCTTCATCGCGCACGACCTCTCGGTCGTCCACCACCTCGCCGACCGCGTCGCCGTGATGTACCTCGGCCGCGTGATCGAGTGCGGCGACCCGGAGCAGATCTACGCCCGGCCGTCGCATCCGTACACGCAGGCGCTGCTGTCGGCGGTGCCGAACGCGGATCCGCGCCTGCGCGGACGCGAGCGGATCCGGCTCGAGGGGGACGTCCCGAGTCCGGTCGACCCGCCCTCGGGTTGCCGGTTCCGGACCCGTTGCGGGTGGGCGCAGGAGCGCTGCGCGAGCAGCGAGCCCCCGCTGGTGGGGGTCGGGCCGGAGCAGTTCAGTGCCTGCGTGCGCGCAGAGGAGATCGTCGCCGCCGGAGCCCCGGCGTTGGCCCATGGGGAATCACGAGGAGAGACATGTCACGGATGAGGAAGCGGTTGGCAGGGGTGCTCCTGACCGGCGGAATAGTGGTCGTCGCGTCAGGTTGCGGCGGCGACACGCTCGGCGGGACCGGGACGACCAGCGGCAAGGGCGCGTCGGCGGAGACCTCGAACGCGACGCTGCGGTACGCGATGTCGGCCGAGCCGATCAGCCTCGATCCGGCGGTCGGGACCGACAGCCAGTCGGCGATCATGTTCCGCAACGTCTACGACCGGCTGATCGAGCTGGCGCCCAACGGCCACGACCTCAAGCCGGGTCTGGCGGAGAAGTGGGAGGTCAGCGAGGACGGGCTGACCTACACCTTCCACATCCGCGACGGCGTCACGTTCGACGACGGCACGCCGCTCGACGCCAACGCGGTCGTGACCTCGCTGCGGCGGGTGCTCGGGGTGGCGAAGGGCGACTCGTCGGTCTTCGCGCAGCACACGACCCAGAAGGACATCCGCGCGACGGACGCCCGCACGGTCACGATCGGCCTGAAGGAGCCGTACGCGCCGTTCCTCCAGATCATCGCGCTGTTCGACATCGGCTCGATCGTCAACCCGACGATGCTGAAGGAGCACGCGACCAAGAAGGACCGCTGGGCGGAGCGCTACTTCAAGAAGAACATGAGCGGCACCGGGGCGTTCAAGTTCGACACCTGGCAGCGCAACCAGTATTTGACGCTGCAGCGCTCGGAGACGACCTGGCAGACGAAGGCGAAGCTCGCGACGCTGCGCTTCGAGTCGCCGGGCGACGCCTCGACGACCAGCCTCAAGCTGCGCCAGGGCGACGTCGACGTGGTCGACCCGAACATCCTCTCCAGCGATCAGCTGAAGGCGCTCCAGGGGGCCCAGGGGATCAAGGTCGCGCGTCAGCCGATCTACGACGCCACCTACTGGGTGATGAACCTGAGCAAGAAGCCGTTCGACGACCTGCGGGTGCGTCAGGCGTTCTCGTACGCGATGGACTACGACGGCATCCTCGCCAGCGTCGTCCAGGACCAGGGCGCCCGCCTCGCCGGCCCGGTGCCGCAGGGGCTGCTGCCCGGGAAGGCGCCCGCGGGCCCGTACCACAAGGACGTCGCCAAGGCCAAGCAGCTGCTGGCCGAGGCCGGTCACGCGAAGGGCCTGAAGCTGACCTCGTGGTACGTCGACTTCGGTCCGCTGAAGGCGATCGCCCAGGTGATGCAGGACAACCTCAAGCAGATCGGCGTCCAGGTCGAGCTGCGTGAGCTGCCGCTCTCGACGCTCGTCGAGGGGGTCGAGTCCAACCGCCTCGGGTTCTACTCGTGGTCGTCGAACCCGCCGTTCGCCAGCGCCGACGCGATCCTCTGGAACCACTTCCACAGCAAGGCCGGCAGCGGGGTCGAGGGCAACCTCTCGCACTACGCCAACCCGAAGGTCGACCAGCTGCTGGTCGACGCGCGCCAGCAGACCGAGCTGCCCAAGAGTGACGACCTCTACCGGCAGGCCGCCCAGATCATCGCCGACGACGCGACCTGGATCTACCTGTCGCAGACCGTCAAGAACGCCCCCATGCGCGAGGCCGTGCAGGGGTACCAAGTCGCCGTCATCGGCGGCACGAACTTCCGCGACGTCACCGTCGGCGGCTGAGGAGCACGATATGAGCAGCCTGATCGAATTCGAGGCCTGGCGGGTCAAGCCGGGCATCGAGCAGGAGAGCCACGACGACATCATCCGTCGCTGGTTCGCGTTCGTCAGCGAGAACCGCGACGAGCTGTTCCCGGAGTGGGTCTCGACGCGCTACTACCGCGAGCTGGACCGCAGCACCAACGAGCCCACCGGGCGCTACATCATGCTCTTCGAGTACGAGTCGCCCGAGGCGCGTGACCGGTACAAGGAGCGCCGCAAGGACTGGGACGGCCCGTACGAGGCGTACAAGGCCGTGGATCCGTACCAGGAGCACTTCGACCTCGAGACGGTCGAAGAGGAGTTCTGGGAGCCGCGCGAAGCCCAGCTCTGGCACGACTTCTCCTCCTAGCCGCCGCCACCGATGCTCGCCTTCACCGCCCGCCGGGTCCTGCTGCTGATCCCGGTCCTGTTCGTCGTGACGCTGATCACGTTCTTCCTGTCCCACGTCGTCCCGGGTGATCCGGCGCGGCTGGTGGCGGGGATCAACGCGCCGCAGGCGCAGGTCGAGCGCCTGCGCCACGAGCTGGGCCTCGATCAGTCGATCGTGCAGCAGTACCAGTCCTACATGGGCAACCTCGCGCAGGGCGACCTCGGGGTCGCGCTGTCGAACGGCGAGCCGGTGGCCGACAACCTCGACCAGGCCTTCCCGGCCACGTTGGAGTTGGCCCTCGTCGCGCTGGCGATCTCGATCCTCGCGGGCGTTCCGCTGGGGGTCGTGGCCGCCGCGCGACGGGGTCGCGGTGCCGATCACCTCAGTCGGCTGGTCGCGATCCTCGGGGTCGCGCTGCCGGTCTTCGTGATCGGGATCGTGCTGCTCCTGATCTTCTACTACAAGCTCGGCCTGTTCCCGAGCGGGGGCCGGGTGAGCACCGACGTCGTCGCCGCCCACCCGTTGCCCCAGGTGACCGGGCTGATCACCGTCGACGCGCTGCTCGCCGGCAACCTCCCGGTCTTCTTCGACGCGCTCTGGCATCTCGCGCTGCCGGCGTTCGCACTGGCCCTGGCGACGGTCGCCCGGGTGGTGCGGACGACCCGCACGAGCATGGTCGAGGTGCTGCGCGAGCCGTACATCGCGACCGCCCGCGCCAAGGGCGTGCCCGAGCGCCGGGTGATCTGGCGCCACGCGCTGCGGAACGCGCTGATCCCCGTCGCGACGATCGTCGGGATCTCGTTCGGCTACCTGCTCGGCGGCGCGCTGCTGGTCGAGCAGATCTTCGACTGGCCCGGCCTCGGCAGCTACGCGCTGAACGCGATCCGTCAGCTCGACTACAACTCGATCCAGGGCATCACCCTGATCGCGACGCTGGCCTTCGTGCTGGTGAACCTCGCGGTCGACCTGCTCTACGCCCGCCTCGATCCAAGGATCCGACTGTGATCAAGAAGCTGCTCCGGAGGCCGCTGTTCGCCGCCTCCCTGGCCGTGATCGCGGTGCTCGTGCTACTGGCGATCGCCCCGTCGCTGTTCGCCCCGCACGACCCGCTCGCGCAGAGCCTGACCGACCGTCTGAAGGGGCCGAGCTGGTCGCACCCGTTCGGCACCGACGAGTTCGGCCGCGACGTGCTCAGCCGCGTCATCTACGGCACCCGGATCTCGCTCCTGATGGGCGTGATCGTGGTCGTGCTCGGGACCCTGATCGGCGGGCTGCTCGGGGCGATCGCCGGCTACCGCGGAGGCCGGGTCGACGAGCTGCTGATGCGGTTCACCGACGTCTTCTTCGCGTTCCCGCCGATGCTGCTGCCGATGATGGTGGTCGTCGTCCTCCAGCCGAGCCTGGTCAACACCGCGATCGCCCTGGTGATCACGTGGTGGCCGGCCTACGCGCGGCTGGTTCGCGGCCAGGTGCTGTCGGTCAAGCAGCTCGGCTACGTCGAGAGCGCCCGCGTGCTCGGCGTCAGCCCGTGGCGGCTGCTGCGGCGCCACATCCTGCCCAACTCGATCTCGCCGGTGATCGTGATGGCGACGATGGACGTCGGCTTCGCGATCCTGACCGCGGCCGGCCTCGGCTTCCTCGGGCTCGGGGCGCAGCCGCCGACCGCCGAGTGGGGCGCGATGACCAGCGCCGGCCTCGGCACGATGCTGACCGCCTGGTGGGCCCCGATGTTCCCGGGCCTGGCGATCGCGATCGTGGTGCTCGTCTTCAACCTGCTCGGCGACGAGCTGCAGACGGCGATCGATCCCCGCGGCGAGGCGCCGCGGGCGGTCCGCCGGCGCCGCTGGCAGTGGCGCCGGCCCCGCGCCGCGGCCGCGGCGGAGTCGTCGTGAGGCTCGCCGACGCCCACGTCGACCTGCTCTCCGAGCTGCACCACCGCAGCGCGGAGGAGCAGCCGTTCGCCCGCCACTGGTTGCCGCAGCTGCGGGCCGGTGGCGTCGCGCTGCAGGTCTGCCCGACCTTCGCGTCGGACCGCGCGCTGCTGCCCGAGCTGGCGCTGCGGCGGACGCTCGAGCAGATCGAGGAGCTGCGGCGGGCCGCGCGGGAGTCGCCCGACGACGTGGTGCGGGTGCGGACGCAGGCCGATCTCGCTGCGGTCCGGGAGGGCCGCCGGATCGGCCTGCTGCTGGCGCTCGAGGGCGCCGAGGCGTTCGGCGCCGACGCCGGCCTGGTCGGGCCGCTGTGGGAGCTGGGCGTACGGATGGTCGGCCTGACCTGGAACCACCGCAACGCCTTCGCCGACGGTGCCGCCGAGCGCTCCGACGGCGGGCTCAGCCGGCGCGGCGTCGAGCTGGTCGAGCGGCTGTTCGAGCACCGGATCGCGCTCGACCTCGCGCACGCCTCGCCGCGGACCTTCGCGCAGGTGCTGGAGCGGGCCGAGGGCCGGCCGGTGCTGGTCAGCCACGCCGCCTGCCGCGGCGTCTTCGACCACGAGCGGAACCTGTCCGACGTCCAATTGGAGACACTGGCCGACGCCGGTGGGATGCTGTGCCTGATGGCGCTGCCGTTCACGATCGATCCGGCGGCGCCCACGATCGAGCGGCTGGTCGACCACGTCGACCACGCGGTCTCCGTGATGGGGATCGAGCACGTCGGCCTCGGGGGCGACTTCATGCACCAGCTGATGCTGGCGACCGGCCACCGGCCGCCGCCCGGGATGGGCCTGCCGAGCGACCCGGACGCGGCCACGATCCGGGGCCTGCGCGGGCCCCAGGACTACGGAGCGCTGGTCGCGGCGCTGGAGGATCGCGGCTACGCGGGATCGCGGCTGGCCGCGATCACGTCCGAGAACCTGTTCGCGCTGGTCGCGCGGACCCTGCCGGAGGAAGCACCGTGAGCAGCTCGATCAAGTCGGCTGAGCGGACGCTCGACGTCCTGCAACTGCTGTCGTCGAGCTTGCGCCCCGTGCCGACGATGGCGATCGCCCGCCGCTGCGGGATCCCCAAGAGCAGCACCCATCACCTGCTGAACGTGATGCGGGACCGCGGCTGGGTCATCTACTACGAGGGCGATCGCGGCTGGGGGCTGGGCGCGCTGGCCTTCGAGATGGGCTCGGCCTACCTCCGCAGCCAGCCGGTCCAGCGGCTCGCCCACCCGGTGCTTCAGGAGCTGACGGCGGCGACCGGCGAGACCAGCCACCTCGCAGCGCTGCACGGCGAGGAGGTCCTCTACCTGGACCAGGAGCAGGATCGGGGCTCGTCGCTGCCGCAGGTGGCGGCGGTCGGGGTCCGGCTGCCGGCCCACCTGACGGCGGTCGGCCGAGCGATGCTGGCCTGGCTCTCGGCCCAGCAGGTGCGGGCGCTGTACGTCCGGCCGGTGCTGGTGCGGCGGACCGAGCTGGGGCCGGTGACGGTCTCGCGGCTGCTCGACGAGCTGGGGGAGGTGCGCGTCTCCGGCTACGCGATCGAGGTCGGCCTGACGACCACCGGCGTCGGCAGCATCGCCGCCGCGGCGCTCTCGCACGAGGGCCATCCGACGGCGGCGATCGGGGTCACGTTCGCCGCCAAGCGCTACGACGAGGAGGCCCGGCTGGCGTTGGCGGCCGAGGTCTGCGGGGCCGCGCGGCGGCTGTCGGACGCGATGGGCGTGCGCCGCCGCGATCTGGTCGCGGCGGTCTGAGCGCGGGGGCCTCGAGGCCCCTGCCGTACGGCGGTCGACGGTGTCTTCGGAACCGCGGTCCAACCGACGAGACGGAACCGGCAGCGAGGCCGCGAGTGGCGCTTGACCTAGAGGCAAGCCTTAGGCAAGCTCGAACGGCAAGCGACGAAACCAGGATCACGGGGACCACATGGGAATCAAGATCACACGTAAGGCGGGCGCGGTCTGGAAGGGCTCGGTCGAGGAGGGCGAAGGTCGTCTGAGCCTCGGCAGCGGCACCTTCGAGGGGCCATACTCGCTGCGCTCGCGGGTCGAGGACGTGCCGCAGTCCAACCCCGAGGAACTGATCGGGGCCGCGCACGCCGGCTGCTTCACGATGTCGCTGTCGAACCTGCTGAGCGAGGCCGGCCACCCGCCGGTCGAGCTGAACACGACGGCCAAGGTCCGGATGGAGCAGAAGGAGACCGGCTTCACGATCACCTGGATCGAGCTGCGGACGGTCGGCCAGGTCGACGGCATCGACGCCGCGACCTTCGCCAAGCTGGCGCAGGAGGCCAAGGACACGTGCCCCGTCTCCCGCGCGCTCGCCGGCGTCGAGGAGATCGTGCTCGTGGCCGAGCTGGCCGAGGCCACGGCGTGAGCGCCGGCGGCGCCGGCCCGACCGGTGGGGTCGGCACGGTCGACTTCGACGTGACGGCCGTGCGCCGCCGCTTCTCGTCGCTCGATCGCGGATTCAGCTTCCTCGACGCGCCCGGCGGCTCGCAGGTCCCCGACGAGGTCGGCGAGGCGATGGCCGCGGCGCTCCGCGACGCGAGCGGCAACCTCGGGGCCCCGTACGCCACCGGCGACCGGGTCGCGGCGATCCTCGACGAGGCCCGCGCCGCCGCCGGCCGCCTGCTCGGCGCTCCGGCCGGCGAGGTCTCGTTCGGGACCAACATGACGACGCTCAACTTCGCGCTCTCGCGGGCCGCCGGTCGCGACCTCCGCGCCGGCGACGAGATCCTCGTCACCCGCCTCGACCACGACGCCAACGTCGCCCCCTGGCTCGAGCTGGCGGCCGACCGCGACGTCGTCGTCCGGACCGTCGACGTCCACCCGGGCTCGCTCACGCTCGACCTCGACGACCTCCGCGGCAAGCTCAGCGAGCGGACCCGGATCGTCGCGTTCCCGTGGGCGTCGAACGCCGTCGGCACGGTCGTCGACGCGGCGGCCGTCTGTCGCCTGGCCCACGATGCCGGGGCGATCGCCTGGGTCGACGCGGTCCACTACGCGGCCCACGCGCCGCTCCAGGCCGAGGCGATCGGGGCCGACGTGATGGTCTGCTCGCCGTACAAGTTCTGCGGCCCGCACCTCGGCCTGGCCTACGTCCGCCGCTCCGTCGCCGAGAGCTGGCGCCCGTACAAGACCCGTCCGGGCGCGACCGAGCCGTGTGCCCGGCGGTTCGAGACCGGGACCCCGCCGTTCGAGCTGCTGGCCGGCCTGATCGCCAGCGAGCGCTACCTGGCGGAGACCGGCGCGCTGACGGCGGCCGCTGCCCACGAGCACGAGCTCGGCGAGCGGCTGCTGGCGGGGCTCCCGGAGCAGGTCACGGTCTACGGCGCGCAGACGATGGCCGGGCGGGTCCCGACCTTCCTGCTCAACGTCGCGGGCGTGTCCGCGCGCGAGGTCGCCACGACGATGGCCGAGCGCGGCTACGGCGTCTGGCACCACGACCACTACTACTCGCTCGGCCTGGTCGATCGGCTGGACTACCCGGAGGAGGCGGTCCGGCTCGGCTTCGCCCACTACAACACGCGTGACGAGGTCGACGGCTTCCTCGACGAGCTCGGTCGGCTGGTCGCGGCCCGCCGCTAGCCGGCTCGCGAGACCGCGGAAACGATCATCTAGGCTGGGACGATGGCCACGCAACGCGTCAGCAGCTCGCTGATCGACAAGACCCTCGGGGGCCTCAGCGAGCGGCTGAAGGAGCTGCGCGTGAAGCGGGGTCTCCGGCTCTCCGACGTGGCCGCGATGACGGGCTTCTCCGAGGCGTACCTGTACCGGGTCGAGGAGGGCGAGCGCTCGCCGTCGCTGGCCGCGCTGCTGCGGTTGGCGGAGGCCCACGGGGTCGCCCCGGGGGAGTTGCTGGACGGCGCGCCCGAGCCGGCCCGAGTCGCCTCGCACGAGGCGATGGCCGTGTGGGAGGGGACCGAGCGCGAGGGCGAGGGCCGGATGTGGACGACCGCCTCGGCCGTCGCCCGCTTCAACCGTGAGAGCCGCGTCGACGCGGACGGTGCGCCGGCCGGGATGACCAGCCCCGAGCAGGGGATCGGGATGGCCCTGGCCGGCTGCTTCTCGATGTCGCTGGCGCAGCAGCTGACCGCTGCGGGCTTCGACCCCCAGCGGATCGAGACCCGCGCCGACGTCAAGCTCGGCGTCTCCTCGCAGGGGATCGCCGTCCAGTCGATCGAGCTGAAGACGACCGCCAGCGTGCCGGAGATCACGACCGCGCGGCTCGAGGACCTGGCCCAGCACACCCGCAAGACCTGCGTGATCGCGCGGGCGCTGGCGGCGGTCCAGGTCGTGCTCGAGGTCGAGCACACGCCGTCGTAGGGCGGGGCGGCCGCAGTGGCGGACACGCCCGGGCGCGGCCGCAATGCCGGGGTCGAGCGCACGCCGTCGTGGGGCGGGGGCGGCCGCAGCGGCGGACACGCCGTCGTAGGGCGGGGCGAAGTGACCCCACCGCGGGATACGGCGGGTGGGGTTGGGTCAGGAAGCGTCGGTCTCCCGGAGCGGGGTCAGAATGCGTCGCCTGGCGGGGCGAAATGACCCCGGGCTTCGGGGGCCGGGGCGAAATGACCCCACCGTGGGGTACGGCGGGTGGGGTTGGGTCAGGATGCGTCGGTCTCTCGGAGCGGGGTCAGGATGCGTCGCCTGGCGGGGCGAGATGACCCCGGGCTTCGGGGGCCGGGGCGAAATGACCCCGCCTCGCCGCCGGCCGGGGGCGAGGCGCTGCCGCGGCCCGCGCCTGGCCTCCCGCCGCCCTGCTCGTTTCGGCCCGCACCGCACCGCACCGCGCCGCACCGCGCCGCCCCGGCCCGCGCCCGCCCTCCCCGCCCCGCCCGCCGCGCGCTCCTCCTCAGCCCCGCGGCACGAAGGCCAGCACGCGCGCCGGGCTGCCGGTGCCGTCGACGAGCTTCAGCGGGGCGACGACGATCACCGCGCCGGTCGGCGGCAGCGCGGCGAGGTTGGCCAGCTGGGTGACGCCGTAGCGACCCGCCCCGAGCAGGAAGGCGTGGGCCGGGAACGGCGGATCGAAGCCGCCGGCGGCACCGGCGTCGGTGCCGACGGTCTCGACGCCGAAGCCGACGACCCCGGGGTGCTCGGCCAGCCAGCGCGCGGCGGCGGCGTCCGGACCGGGGGTGACCGGCCCTTCGGGACCGGCGTTGAGGAACGCGGCCTCGTCGTCGGCGCGCGCGTCCCAGCCGGTCCGCAGCAGGACCCAGGCCCCGTTGGGGATCGTGCCGTGCTCGGCTTCGAACGCCTCGAGGTCGGCGACGGTCAGCAGGTAGCCGGGATCGGCGGCGACCTCGGCCGACTTGTCGATCACGATCGCGGGGCCGGTCAGCCGCGAGCCGGGCACGGAGGCGACGTCCTCGCCGTCCTTGCCACTGATCCAGTGGATCGGGGCGTCGAAGTGGGTGCCGGTGTGCTCGCCGAGCTCCAGCACGTCCCAGGCCCAGGCGGGACCGGCGTCGTCGTAGCGGCTGATCCGCTTGCGCGAGAGGTGCGGCGTGTTGGCGAACGGCGGGGGCAGGACCAGGACGGGGGTCCGCTCGCTGAGGGGCTGGGTGAGGTCGACGACCTCGACCGCGCCGCTGCCGAGGTCGGCGATCAGCTGGGTCAGGCTCGTGGGGGTCGACATCGTCGTACTCGCTTCGGTTGGTGGAATCGGACGGGTGGAGCGTGGTGCGGGACGATCGGGCCCGACGGCCGATCGTCCCGGGAAACGGGTGGGCGTCGGGCGCCTAGCCGGCCTTGAACGCCTCTTCGAGCCAGGCGGCGCAGACGTTCGGGTCGACCTTCGCGTCGACCACCAGCGGGCCGCTGCCGTCGCGGACCCAGTCGGTCACCGGGGCGAGGTCGGCGACCGAGCGGACGGTCAGCGCGGTCGTCCCCGAGGCCCGCGCGATCGCGGCGAGGTCGACGTCCGGGAAGCAGGCGAGCGAGACGTCCTCGCCGAGCGTCCGGAAGTGGTGGACCTCGGCCCCGTAGGCGGCGTCGTCGTAGATCACGACGAGCAGCCGCAGGCCGAGCCGGGCGGCGGTCTCCAGCTCGGGCAGGGCGAGGAAGGTGCCGCCGTCGCCGAGCGCGGCGACGGTGATCCGGTCCGGTCGCGCGACCGCGGCCCCGATCGCGCACGAGAGGCCGAGCCCGACGGCCTGGAAGGCGTTGGGGAAGACCCACGAGCGGGCGTCGGGGACGTCGAGGTACATCGACGGGTAGCCGAGGAAGTGGCCCGAGTCGACGGCCACGGTCCGCTCGGCGGGGAGCAGCTCGTGGAGCGCGAGGCTGAGGGTCCGCGGGTCGATCCAGCGCTCGCTGGCCTGGTCCTCGTAGGGCAGCTCGCGCCAGTGCTCGGCGGCGATCCGGCCGGCGATCGCGTCGGTCCGCCAGCCGGCGCCGGCCCGCTCGCCGTGGCTCCGGTCGAGCTCGGCGGCGATCGCGCGGGCGGCCTCGTGGACGTCGCCGACCACGCCGAGCGCGACCGCGCGGTGGGCGCCGATCGCGTCGGCCTCGAGGTCGACCTGGATCACCCGGGTGTCGGGACCGATCAGGCCGCCGTGGCGGGTCGTCCAGTGGTTGAGCCCGGCCCCGAAGGCGATGACGACGTCGGCCTGGGGCAGCAGCTCGGCGGCCAGGGGAGAGGAGAAGCCGCCGGAGATCCCGACCGAGAACGGTAGGCCGGTGAAGAGCCCGTGGGCGACGGCGGTGGTCGCGAGCAGCGCTCCGGTCCGGGCCCCGAGCGCCTCGAGCGCGTCGCGGGCGTCGGCGAGCACGGCACCGCGGCCGGCGATGATCGCGGGCCGCTCGGCGGAGGCGAGGATCCGGGCCGCCGCGGCGACAGCGGACGCCGCGGGAGCCGGGGCGTCCGGCAGCGGGATCGGCTGCGGTGCGTGCGGGACGAAGCGGGCGGGGACGGGCTCCGTCTGGGTGTCGATCGGGAGCATCAGGACGACCGGGCGGCGCTCGACCTCGGCCCGGCGGAGGGCGCGGGCGGCGTCCTCGGCGGCGGTCTCGACGCCGTGGATCCGCTCGGCGCAGGCGCCGACCGACTCGACCAGGCTGTGCTGGTCGATCCGGAAGTTCGAGCGCAGGGCGGCGGCGGGGGTCTCGCCGGAGAGCACGAGCAGCGGGGTCCGGCTCTTGGCCGCCTCGCCGAGGCCGGTCAGGGTGTTGGTCAGCCCCGGTCCCTGGTGGACGCTGACCACGCCGACCCGGCCGGTGACGCGGGCCCAGCCGTCGGCCATGCTGAGCGCGCCGCCCTCGTGGCGGGCAGCGTGGAAGGTCGCCCCGGCGGCGCAGAGCGCGTTGGTGACGACCATGTTGCCGCTGCCCATCAGGCCGAAGACGGTGTCGACCCCGAGCTCGGCGAGCAGCGTGCCGACGACGGTCGCCACCGACCGCTCGCCGGTCGCGGCGTCGGGGTTCCGCGCCTCGTCGTGGGCCCCGGACGGGGCGTTCGCCTCACTCATGCAGCTTCCTGTCCCGACCACGATTCGAACCTCATCAATCTACAAAGCATCACGCTGGTGTGCCGAATATTTTCGGCGGTGGCGGTCGGCTGCCGAGCCGGCCGCCGCCGGGGGCCGGTCACGCGTCGACCGTGGCGCGATCGGGCGTACGGTACGACAGGCCCGGGGCCGTCCGGTAGACGGGGTCGTCGTCGCGTTCCCCGAGCCGTTCGAGCAGGGCCACGATCCGCTCCTCGCCGAGCCAGCTCCGCCACCGCGAAGGACCGACCGGATGGCGCAGGCCGACCGTCATCGCGCGGTCGATCGTGACCGCGTCGGCGACCCCGTCGGCCACGGCGAAGGCGGCCTCGTTGACGAGCTGGGCGACGATCCGGGCCAGCGCCGCGTCGGGCGTGGCGATCGCCCCGGGGTCGGCGAGCAGCGCGTCGATCGCCGTCACCATCCGGACCGCCGCGGCCTCGGCGGCGCCGGCCGGATCGTCGCTGCGGCGCGGCGCCGTGTCCGGGCGGGGATAGGCGTAGAAGCCGTGGCGGGTCTTGCGCCCGAGCCGGCCCTCGGCGACCAGCCGCCGCTGGATCGGGCTCGGGGCCCAGCGGGGCTCGCGGTCGCCGCGCTCCCAGATCGATGTCGAGACCGCGAGGCTGACGTCGAGGCCGATCACGTCGATCAGGGCCAGCGGGCCGAGCGGGAAGCCGGCGGCGACGCAGGCGTCGTCGATCTGGGCGGCGCCGACGTCGCCCTCGCCGAGCACCCGCAGCGCCTCGAGGTAGAAGGGACGGGCGCAGCGGTTGACCACGAAGCCGGGGGCGTCGGCGGCGTCGATCACGGTCCGGCCGAGCGCGGTCGCGACGCCGCGGACGGCCGTGGCGACGGCGGGATCGACGCCGTCGGGCACGATCAGCTCGACCAGCTGCATCTCGACCGGCGGGTTGAAGAAGTGGAGGCCGACGACCCGGGCCGGATCGCGGAGCCCGGCGGCGATCTCGGCGATCGGGATCGACGAGGTGTTCGAGGCCAGCGCCGCGCGCGGGGCCGCGGCGGCGGCCGTCTCGAGCACCGCCTGCTTGACGGCGAGGATCTCCGGCACGGCCTCGATCACGACCGTCGCGGGAGCGATCCGGGCGACGTCGGTGGTGACGGCGACGCGGCGGCGGACGGCGATCGCGTCGTCGGTCGTGGTCCGGCCGCGGGCGACCCGCCGGGCGAGCTCGTCGTCGAGGCGGCGTCCCGCGGCCTCGGCGGCCTCCTCCTGGGCCTCGACCAGGACCACGTCGAGACCCTGGAGGGCCCCGAGCAGCGCGATCCCGGCGCCCATCGTGCCGCCGCCGAAGACGGCGATCGTGGTGGTCTCCGGAGCGGTCATGCGGTCCTCGTTCGGGGGTGGTGGAGGGGGAAGCCGGGGCGCGGGCTCATCCGGCGGCGACCCCGTCGCGCTCCTGCTCGCGCAGCCGGAAGCGCTGGACCTTGCCGGTCGCGGTCCGCGGCAGCTCCTCGACGAAGGCGATCCGGCGTGGGTACTTGTACGGCGCGATCACGGCCTTGACGTGGTCCTGCAGCGTCCGTACGAGCTGGTCGTCGCCGACGGTCCCGGGGGCGAGCACGACGAACGCCTTGGGCACGTGGCCGCGCTCGGGGTCGGGCGAGGCGACGACGGCGCACTCGGCGACGGTGGGGTGGGCGAGCAGCGCGGTCTCGACCTCGGGCCCGGAGATGTTGTACCCGGAGGAGACGATCATGTCGTCGCCGCGGGCCTGGAACCAGAAGTAGCCGTCCTCGTCGACCAGGTAGGCGTCGCCGGTCACGTTCCAGCCGTCGATCACGTACTCGGCCTGGCGCGGATCGTCGAGGTAGCGGCAGCCGGTCGGACCGCGGACCGCGAGCCGGCCGACGTGGCCCGCCGGCAGCGGCCGCATCGCGTCGTCGACGACCATCGCCTCGTAGCCGGGGACCGGCCGGCCGGTCGCCCCGGGGCGGATCTCGTCCTGCGGCGAGGAGATGAAGATGTGGAGCATCTCGGTCGCGCCGATCCCGTCGACCAGCCGGCGCCCGGTCCGCTCGAACCAGGCGTCGGAGGTCGCGAGCGCAAGCGGCTCGCCGGCAGCGACGCAGGTCCGGAGCGAGGCGAGGTCGGCGTCCTCGGCCTCCCGCAGCAGCGAGCGGTAGGCGGTCGGGGCGGTGAAGACGGTGGTGATCCCGTGCTCGCGGATCGCGTCGAGCAGCGCCCGCGGACCGGGCCGCTCGATCGGCACCGTCGAGGCTCCGAAGCGGAGCGGGAACAGGACCAGGCCGCCGAGCCCGAAGGTGAACGCGATCGGCGGAGTCCCGGTGAAGACGTCGTCGGGCTGGGGATCGATGATCTGGCGCGCGAAGCTGTCGCAGACGGCGAGCAGGTCGCGGTGGTCGTGCACGCAGCCCTTCGGCTGGCCGGTGGTCCCGGAGGTGAACGCGATCAACGCCGGATCGTCGGCGGCGGTGTCGACGGCGGCGAACGTGACGGGCTTGTCGGCGATCCGCTGCTCCAGCTCGCCGCCGGGACCGAAGCTGAGCACGTGGGCGAGGTCGGGCTGGGTCTCGCGGGCGACCTCGAGCTCCTCCACGAGCCGGGCGTCGGTCAGCGCGTGCGTGATCCGGGCCTTCTCGATCACCTTGACCAGCTCGGGGGCCCGCAGCATCGGCATCGTCGCGACGACGATCCCGCCGGCCTTGAGCACGGCGAACCAGCAGGCGATCTGCTCGGCGCTGTTGGGCGCGCGCAGCAGCACCCGGTTGCCCGGGATCAGCCCGAGGTCGTCGCGGAGGACCGCGGCGATCCGGTTCGAGCGCTCGACCAGGTACCGGTAGCTCCAGACGCCGTCGGGGGCGTGCACGCAGGGGCGCTCGGGGCCGCGGGCCGCCGTCTCGTCGAGCAGCGCCACCGCCGCGTTGAGGCGGGCCGGGTAGTCGAGCTCGGGGAGGCTGCGGGTGAACGTCGGCCAGGCCGAGGTCGGCGGCAGCGCTCCGCGGACGAAGTCGTCGGTATGGCCGCTGGTCTCCAACACGTTCATCGTCCCTGATCGCCTTCCGTCGCCGGCCGGCGACTCCGTTCTCCTGCCGACCCCGTGGCCTGCGTGTTCTCGAGCACCACGGCCAGCCCCTGACCGACGCCGATGCAGAGCGTCGCCAGCCCCCAGCGGACGTCCTCCCGCCGCATCGCGTGGGCGAGCGAGCCGACGATCCGCGCGCCGGAGCTGCCGAGCGGGTGCCCGAGCGCGATCGCCCCGCCGTTGCGGTTGACGCGGTCCTCGTCGAGCCCCAGCTCGCGGATGCAGGCGAGCGACTGGGCGGCGAACGCCTCGTTGAGCTCGACCAGGCCGAGGTCGTCGATGGTGATCCCCGCGCGCTCGAGCGCCCGCCGGGTCGCGGGGACCGGTCCGATCCCCATGTAGGCGGGGTCGACCCCGGCGACGCCGACGCCGGCGATCCGGGCCAGCGGCGACCAGCCGCAGCGCACGACCGCGGGGGTCGAGGCGATCAGCAGCGCGGAGGCGCCGTCGTTGAGCGTCGACGAGTTCCCGGCGGTCACCGTGCCGCCCTCGCGGAAGGCGGGCTTCAGGCGGGCGAGGCGCTCGCCGTCGGTGTCGGCGCGCGGTCCCTCGTCGCGGTCGACGACGGTCGTCGCGCCACGTCGGCCCGGGACCGTGACGGGGACGACCTCGTCGGCCCAGCGGCCCGCGTCCCACGCGGCCACGGCCTGCTCGTGCGAACGGAGCGCGAAGCGGTCCTGGTCCTCGCGGGAGACGGCGTGGCGCTCGGCGACGTTCTCGGCGGTCTCGCCCATCGACTCGAGCGAGGCGACCGAGGCCATCCGCGGGTTGACGAAGCGCCAGCCGATCGCGGTGTCGACCAGCTCGAGCGGGCCGCGGGCGAACGCGCGGTCGGGCTTGAGGCCGGCCAGCGGCGCCCGCGTCATCGACTCGACGCCGCCGGCGATCAGGACGTCGGCGTCGCCGCAGCGGGCGGCGCGGCTGGCGCCGATCACGGCCTCCATCCCCGAGCCGCAGAGGCGGTTGATCGTGGCGCCGGGGGTCTCGTGCGGGAGGCCGGCCAGCAGCGCGGCCATCCGGGCGACGTTGCGGTTGTCCTCGCCGGCGCCGTTGGTGCACCCGAGCAGGACGTCGTCGATCGTCGTCGGGTCGACGCCGGTGCGCTCGACGAGGGCCCGCAGCGCGGTCGCCGCGAGGTCGTCGGGGCGGACGGGCGCGAGCGCACCGCCGTAGCGGCCGATCGGCGTGCGAACGGCATCGATGATCCAGGAATCCGCCATCGGCATAAAACATGACACAGCTGCGAGGTGATGTGTAGATTGTTCTCGATGAGCTCTCCGGAAGACCCCCGATGACCCGGCTCGTGGTCGTCACCGGCGCGGCCGGCGGCGTCGGCCGGGCCTGCGTCGAGCGGTTCCTCGCGGCCGGCGACCGGGTCGTCGCGCTCGGCCGGACCGCGGCCCCGCTCGAAGGCCTGGCGTACGCGCTCGACGGCCCCGCCGGCCTGACGACGCGGGTCTGCGACGTGACCGACGAGGCCGCCGTGGGGGAGGCGTTCGCTGCGCTCGACGCGACCCCCGACGTGCTCGTCAACAACGCCGGAATCGCCGAGAGCGCCCCGGTCGCCCGGACCACGCTCGCCGGCTGGCAGCGGCAGCTCGACGTCAACGCGACCGGGCCGTTCCTCTGCACCCGGGCCGTGATCGACGGGGTCCGCCGTCGCGGCAGCGGGGCGATCGTGACGGTCGCCTCGACCGCCGGCCGCGTCGGCGCGCCCTACACCGCCGCCTACACGGCGTCGAAGCACGCCGCCGTCGGGCTGATGCGGGTGGCGGCGGCCGAGCTGGCCGGCACCGGCGCGACCGCCAACGCGGTCTGCCCGACCTTCGTCGACACCCCGATGACCGACCGTTCGGTCGCCGGGATCGTCGCCGTTACCGGCCGCGACGCCGACACCGCGCGCCGGGCCCTGAGCGACAGCAGCCCGCTGGGACGCCTGCTCGACGTCGACGAGGTCGCCGCGGCGGTGGCCTACCTGGCGTCGCCCGCGGCGACCGCGATCAACGGACAGACCCTGACCCTCGATGGAGGAGCAACGACCTCATGACCACGATTCCCTTTCGCGGATCGGTGCCGCTGACCGAGCGTTGGCAGCACTTCGACCTGACCGTCGAGGACGGCGTGGCCACGGTCACGCTCAACCGCCCCGACAAGCTCAACGCGCTGACCTTCGAGGCCTACGCCGACCTCCGCGAGCTCGCGGCCGAGCTGCCGCGGCGCGGTGACGTACGGGTGCTGGTGCTGCGGGGAGAGGGCCGCGGCTTCTGCTCCGGGGGCGACGTCGAGGAGATCATCGGCGAGCTGCGGAAGTTCTCCTCGACCGAGCTGCTGGCCTTCACCCGGATGACCGGAGCGGCGGTCCGCGGCCTCCGCGAGCTGCCGATCCCGGTGATCGCCTCGATCCACGGCGTCGCCGCCGGCGCGGGCACCGTGCTCGCGCTGGCCAGCGACTTCCGGATCCTCGGCAGCTCGGCGAGCTTCGCGTTCCTCTTCACCCGGGTCGGCCTGGCCGGCGCCGACATGGGCGCCGCCTACCTGCTGCCGCGGCTGATCGGCCTCGGCCGGGCGACCGAGCTGCTGACGCTCGGCGACCGGATCGGCGCCCAGCGGGCCTACGAGATCGGGCTCGCGACCGAGGTCGTCGAGGACGACCAGCTGGGGGAGCGGACGACCGCGCTCGCCCGCCGGCTGGCCGACGGCCCGGCCCACGCCTTCGGCGTCACCAAGAGCCTGCTGGTGCGCGAGCAGGACACCGACCTGGCCGGGGCGATCGAGCTCGAGGCCCAGGCCCAGGCGCTGCTGATGCGGTCCGACGACCACCACGAGTTCTACGACGCCTGGACCGAGAAGCGCAAGCCCGAATGGAAGGGACGCTGAGATGCCGAACGAGATCGTCGTCGCCCCCGAGCTGTCGGCTCCGGTCGGCTACGCCCACGCCGTCGTCGCCGGCCCCGGCCGAACCGTCTACCTCGGCGGCCAGACCGCGCTGAACCGCGAGAACGAGATCGTCGGGGTGACGATGGTCGAGCAGTTCGACGTCGCCGCCGCCAACGTGATCGCCGCGCTGGCCGCCGCCGGTGGACGCCCGGAGGATCTGGTCTCGATGCAGATCTTCGTCACCGATGTCGCCGACTACCGGGCCCAGCTGCCGGCCCTGGGGAAGGCCTGGAAGCGCCACTTCGGCCGCCACTACCCGGCGACCGGCCTCTTCGGCGTGACCCGGCTGTTCGACGACGCCGCGCGGATCGAGCTGATGGCGGTCGCCGTCGTGCCGGCGGAGGAGCGGGCATGAGCGTCGACCTGCCGATCCTCGACGCGCACCTGAGCGACGACCAGCGCGCGCTGCTGGCCGACTGCCACCGGCTCGCCCGGGAGCAGCTCGGCCCGGTCGCCGATGCCGGCCCCGAGGGCCGCGTCAACCCCGAGCTGCTGCGGGCGATCGCCGCCAGCGGCCTGTTCGGCCGGCTCTACGCGCAGAACGACGACGGCGGCTGGCGCGGCGCGGTCTCCGCGCTCGACCTCTGCCTGATCCGCGAGGGCCTCGCCCGCGGCAGCAGCGAGGCGGAGACCGCCTTCGCCGTCCAGGGCCTCGGCTCGTTCCCGCTGCTGCAGTCGGGGACCCCGGAGGCGATCGAGCGGTTCGTGCCCGGCCTCGCCGCCGGCGAGTACGCGGCCGGCTTCGCGCTCAGCGAGCCCGATGCCGGAACCGACGTCGCCGCACTCAGCCTGAAGGCGGAGCCCGACGGCGACGGCTTCCGCCTCAGCGGCGAGAAGATCTGGATCTCGAACGCGCCCGACGCGGGCGTCTACTCGGTCTTCGCCCGCACCACCGAGGGCGCCGGAGCCCGCGGCCTGACGGCCTTCGTGGTGCCCGGGGACAGCCCCGGCCTGCGCGGCGAGTCGCTCGAGCTGGTCGCCCCGCACCCGGTCGGCCGGCTGGTCTTCGAGGACGTCTTCGTCCCGCGCGAGCACGTGCTCGGCGAGGTCGACCGCGGCTTCGCGGTCGCGATGCGGACGCTCGACCTGTTCCGGCCGAGCGTCGGCGCGTTCGCGATCGGGATGGCGCGGGCGGCGCTCGACGAGGCCGTGAGCTACGCCCGCGAGCGGCAGGTCTTCGGCAAGCCGCTGCGCGAGTTCCAGGCGGTCTCGCACCGCCACGCCGACATCGCCGCGCGGGTCCAGGGCGCACGCCTGCTGGTCCACCACGCGGCGAAGGCCTACGACCAGGGCGTGCGGCCGGTGACCCAGGCGGCGGCGATGGCGAAGCTGGTTGCGACCGAGACCGCCCAGGAGGCGGTCGACGCGGCGATCCAGACGCTCGGGGCCCGCGGGCTCCAGCGCGGCCACCGGCTCGAGCACCTGTACCGGGAGGTGCGGGCGCCGCGGATCTACGAGGGCGCCTCGGAGATCCAGCGGGAGATCATCGCGCGCGGACTGTTCGCGCCGGACGAGGAGGGACAGCGATGAGGATCGCGATCTGCGGTGGCGGACCGGGCGGGCTCTACGCGGCGATCCTGCTGCGCAAGCTCGGCCACGACGTCCACGTCTGGGAGCGCAACGCGCCCGACGACACCTTCGGCTTCGGCGTCGTCTTCAGCGACGAGACGATGACCGCGTTCCAGGTCTCGGACGGGCCGAGCTTCGACCGGATCGTCGAGCAGTTCGTCCACTGGTCCGATATCGACGTCCACTACCGCGGCGAGCACCTCCGCTCCGGCGGCCACGGCTTCTCCGCGCTCAGCCGCAAGACGCTGCTGCGGCTGCTCCAGGAGCGGGCGCTGGAGCTGGGGGCGACGGTCGAGTTCTCGACCCTGCACCCGCCGGTCGCGGAGCTGCGTGAGGCCTACGACCTGGTGATCGCGGCCGACGGGGTCAACAGCCAGATCCGCGCCGGCGCCGCCGAGACCTTCGGGACCGGCCTCGATCCGCGCCGCTGCAAGTACATGTGGCTCGGCACCGACCTGGTCTTCGACGCCTTCACCTTCCACATCGTCGAGACCGAGTTCGGGGTTCTCCAGATCCACGGCTACCCGTTCGACGGCGGCCAGAGCACCTTCATCGTCGAGACCGACGAGGAGACCTGGCGGCGGGCCGGCTTCGCGGCGTCGGCGGACGTCGCGCTGCCGCCGGGGACGAGCGACGAGGCCAGCGTCCAGCGCTGCCGCGAGCTGTTCGCCCCGATCCTCGGCGACCACCAGCTGTTCGCCAACAACTCGAAGTGGCTCGAGTTCACGACGGTCTCCAACGCCCGCTGGAACGACGGCAACGTCGTCCTGCTCGGCGACGCCGCGCACACCGCGCACTTCTCGATCGGCTCCGGCACGAAGCTGGCGATGGAGGACGCGATCTCGCTGGCGTGGGCGATCCACGACCACGGCGCCGACGACATCGAGGCGACCCTCTCCGCCTACGAGGCCGAGCGGCGCCCGGTCGTCGAGAGCACCCAACGGGCGGCCCAGGCGAGCCTCGAGTGGTTCGAGGACATCAGCCGCTACGTCGGCCAGCCGCCGCGCCAGTTCGCCTTCAACCTGCTGACCCGCAGCCGCCGGATCACCTACGACAACCTCCAGCTGCGCGACGCCTCGTTCACGGCGACGGTCGACGACGAGTTCGTCGGGCGCGACGCGAGGGCGGCCACGGACGGCACGACGCCGCCGATGTTCCTGCCCTACAAGCTGCGCGACCTCGAGCTGGAGAACCGGGTCGTGGTCGCGCCGATGGACATGTACTCGGCGGTCGACGGGACGGTCGGGGACTTCCACCTCGTGCACCTCGGCAGCCGCGGGATCGGCGGTGCCGGACTCGTGATGAGCGAGATGGTCTGCGTCTCCGCCGAGGGGCGGATCACCCCGGGCTGCGCCGGCCTCTACCGCGACGAGCATGTCGACGGCTGGCGGCGGATCGTCGACTTCGTGCACGGCCACGGCCGCGCGCGGATCGGCGTCCAGCTCGGCCACAGCGGCCGCAAGGGCTCGACCAAGCTCGCCTGGGAGGGCTCCGACGCGCCGCTCGACGAGGACAACTGGCGGATCGTGGCGCCGTCGCCGCTGGCCTGGGCGGAGGGCAACCAGGTCCCGGCCGAGATCGACCGGGCGGAGATGGACGAGATCCGCGAGCAGTTCGTCGCGGCCACCCGGCGTGCGATCGCGGCCGGCTTCGACCTGCTCGAGGTCCACTTCGCCCACGGCTACCTGCTGTCGTCGTTCCTCTCGCCGCTGACCAACCGGCGGACCGACGAGTACGGCGGCGACCTCGCTGCGCGAGCCCGCTTCCCGCTGGAGGTGCTCGACGCCTGCCGCGCAGCCTGGCCGGCGGAGAAGCCGCTGTCGGTCCGGATCTCGGCCACCGACTGGGCGCCGGGCGGCTTCGACGGCGACGACGCGGTCGCGCTGGCGGAGCTGCTGCAGCAGCACGACGTCGATATCGTGCACGTGTCGACCGGCCAGGTCTGGGCCGAGCAGCGGCCGGAGTACGGGCGCAGCTACCAGACCCCGTTCGCGGACCGGATCCGCCACGAGGTCGGGATCCCCACGATCGCGGTCGGGGCGATCTCGAGCGCCGAGGACGTCAACACCGCGATCCTCGCCGGCCGCGCCGACCTCTGCGCGATCGGCCGTCCGCACCTCTACGACCCGTACTGGACGCTGCACGCCCAGGCCAACCAGGGCTACCGCGGCGACCCGTGGATCCCCCAGTACCAGTCGGGACGCCGCAAGCCGAACGACGGCAGCCTGGCCGACAAGGGCGCCCCGCGCCGGTTCGACGAGGTCGAGGTCGACGCGGCAGGTTGGCGCCCGGTGATCGCCCGCTGAGCCGGGATCACCGTCCTCGGGTCGCCTCGCGGCCCGGGGATCGGTGACAGCGGGCTCGACGGTCCGGCCCGGGCCCTCAGTCCCGCTCGACGAGCGCCGCGAAGTGCCGCGCGGCGCTCGGCTCGAGCCCGGTGTAGACGCCGTCGAAGACCTCGACGGCCCGGGTCCGCTGGGCGAAGGTCTCCGGCGCGAGGCTGGCGGGCAGCTCCGGATCGAGCGAGGGGAAGGCGCGGAACTCGTCGATCATCCGCGTCCGGGTCACGAACGCGGCACGGTCGTCGAGCTGCTCGCGGGCCGCCGGGTCGTCGAGGCCGGCGTAGCGCTCGACGAAGCCGGCGTAGGCCTCGCCGACCCGCTCCAGGTTCCAGGCGGTGGCGATCAGCGCGGCCGGTTCGAGGTCCCGCGAGAGGCGGCCGCTGAAGACCGACGCGAAGGCGCCGATCTCGAGCCGGTCGAGCAGCCGCAGGACCTCGGGCTCGCGGTCGCTGGCGGCGACCCAGACCCCGTCCTGGAGCGAGCCGAAGCCGAGGAACCGCAGCTGCGCGGCCAGCCGCGTGCGCTCGAGCCGGCGGTCCTCCGGCAGACCGTGCCAGAGGAAGGTCCAGACGTCGCCGCGGGCGACGGTCCGCCCGAAGCTGAAGATCCGCCGATCGCCGTCGGCGAGCAGCTCCTGCGCCGAGGGGCTGAGCGAGTAGGAGACGAAGCGGCCGTCGCGGTGGCGCTCCAGCAGCCCGCGCGTGGCGAGCCGGGCGAGGGCCGCCCGCGAGGCCTCGATCGAGAACCCGAACTCGCGGAGGACCTCGACCATCGCACCCGACCAGGTCCGCTGCTGGGGCCGGCGGACGTAGGCCCCGAGGATCGTGAGCGCGAGGTCTTGTGGTTGCAGCACGGGCGTCGTCGCTAGCGGCCGGTGGCAGGATCGAGGGGGAGGTGGACGTCGCGGCGGGGGAGACCGGCGGTCCGTGGCGCGGGGGTGGGCGGTGCGGAGACCCCTGGTGGATACGCCATAGGCCACAGGCTACAGCGGTTCCCAGCAGAGGAAGGGATCAGGCCGGCGCGGGGACGGCGACGACGACGAGGCCGTCGAGCCGGTCGAAGTCCTCGGGGTTGCGGGTGTAGATCGGCAGTCCGGAGGCGAGCGCGGTGGCCGCGATCAGCAGGTCGACGGCCCGGCGGCCGCGGGCCTTGCGCCCGGCGGCGAGCACCGAGGCGTAGATCCGTCCGTAGGCGCGGGCGGCGTCGGCGTCGAAGGGGAGCGGGTCGAAGGTGGCCTCGGCCCGTTGCAGGCGGTCCTGTCGGCGGGCGCGTTCGATGGGGTCGTTCGTCGCGTGGGGGCCGGCCGCGAGCTCGGCCATCGTCAGCGACGCGATCGCCAGCTCGTCGGGAAGGTGGCCGGGGGCGATCCGCTCGAGGTCGATCACGACCGAGGTGTCGAGCAGCCCGCGGACCGGCGGCCGGTCAGGCACGCGGGGCAGGGTCCTGGTCGATCGCCGCGTCGACATCGTCGCGGAACCGCTGCGGGTCGACCGGCGGTGCGCTGGCGAAGGCGGCGAGCGCGGTCCGGGCATCGACGAAGCGGCGCGGGCGGGCGGGCGTGAGCTGGCCCACGGTGACGCCGTTGCGGGTGACGACGAAGCTCTCGCCCCGGTCCAGTGCGCGCATCACCTCGCCGCTCTCGTTGCGCAGCTCGCGTTGGGTGATGCGCCGCTCCATCGAACGAGCGTAGCACCGGTGCTACGGTGGGGCAAGGTGCGAGTGGGGACCGACTCCGGGCGTAGGATCGAGAGCATGTCCGCCTGGCCCGCCCTGCGGTACGAGGAGTGGAGCGCGACCTGCGACACGCTGCATGCGCACACGCAGGTGCTCGGCAAGCTGGCTGCCGCGCTCGCCCCGCCGGAGCCGCAGCTCCAACACGCCGCCCTCCGTCTGACCGCCCGCGGCTGGGAGACCGCCCCGCTGCCGGCCCCGGACGGCTCGGGCTCGATCGTGGTCGCGCTCGACCTGCACCGCCACGACGTGCTGGTCGAGCACAGCGACGGCGGTGGCCTGGCGATCGCGCTCGGTCCCCACCGGGCCGTCGGCCTGGTCGCCCGCAAGCTGCTGGAGGCGGTCCGCAGCCTCGGTGGGCCGTTCGAGGTCGACATGGCGCCGCAGGAGGTCTCGTGGACCGTGCCGCTCGACCAGGACGAGGAGCACACCCACTACGACCCCGAGCAGGTCGACGGCTACTTCGCGGCGGCGACCCAGGCCGCGATCGTGCTGGCCACGTTCCGCGCCCCCTACCGCGGGCGCTGCACGCCGGTCAACGCCTGGTGGGGCTCGTTCGACCTCGCGGTCAACCTGTTCTCCGGCGAGCCGGCCGAGCCGCCCTCCGGCGACTTCATCATGCGCAACGCGATGGACGCGCAGGAGGTCGCCGTCGGCTGGTGGCCGGGCGACGAGCGCTACGGCGAGGCGGCCTTCTACGCCTACGCCCACCCGGCTCCGCCCGGCTTCGAGAGCGCCAGCCTGGAGCCTGAGACCGCGCGCTGGGAGGCCGGACTGGGGGAGTTCGTCCTCGACTGGAAGGACGCGCGCGCCACCGACGACCCGCGGGCGGCCGCGCTGGCGTTCGCCCGCTCGGCGTTCCAGCACTCGTGCATGGTCTGCGGCTGGGACGAAGCGCTGTCGGCGAGCGCCGACGGCACCCCGCCTCCCGTCCGCTGAGCGGAGCTGCCCGACGGAGGTCCCGAGCGGCGCCCACGCGGAGCGGTCTCGTCGAGACGCGGCTCCGCATCGGTAGGGGCGGCGCCACTCGAGCCGCTGCGGGCGCTGGTTCGTTCGGGTGAACCCGTGGCTGCTGCGGTGCTTGAATGAGCCCTATGGCCAGCGAAGCGATGAACCTCCTCAACCGGGTTCCCCGGGTGGCGTGGTTCGTCGTCGTGGCGCTCGTTCTCGTCGCCCTGCTCTTCCTTGCCGGCGTCCTGTATGTCCAGGGCGGCGAGGTCAGCGAAGGAACGGTGCAGCGCGGCACCCCGACCACAGGGCCGTAGCCGACCCGCGGGAGGCAGGGCGTCCAGCGGGCTAGAACCGCCGCAGACGCTGGCCGGTCAGGGTGAACCCGTGGCCGCTGCGGTTGGTGAACGAGTAGCCGCCGGTGGTCAGCTGCTTGCCGCGGATGCCGCCGAGCACGATCGTGTCGCCGCGGTTGGCGTCCTTCGCCCCGCCGACGCCGTCGATCGTGTCGCGGTAGACCCGGCCCCGCTCGCCGAGCCCGATCGACCGGAGGCCGCGCGGGCCGACGCAGCCCATCGAGGTCCGCTCCTCGCAGGAGCTGCCGGACCAGAGCGCGGAGTAGACGTCGGGACCGCTGCAGGTGACGCTGCCGGCGCCGTGCTCGGAGACGCCGACGACGCAGCCGACGCGACCGTCCCTGAGGTAGGTCCCCTCGCCGGGGTCGAAGCGCACGACGTCGGCGCTCGCGGATGCGGCGCCGACCAACCCGCCGGCCAGGGCGATCGAAGTGGACAGGAGCACGATGGGGGATCGCATGGCTGCTGTCTATCGCAACCACCGACGCGGCGTCAGTTGCCGCGCCGCAGTCGCATCGTGATCGAGCCCGACTCCTCGTCCCGCTCGAGCGCCACCGTCGGCAGATCCTCCGGGCCGACGGCGGGGGCGTGGGTGCCGCCGCAGGCGAACGTGACCGGGACGCCGTCCGCGGTCGAGGACCAGGTCCGGCGCTCGGCGAGTGGGCACTCGCCGGGGGCGACCGTCACGGCGGGACGCTCGGCCAGCCAACCGGCCAGCTTCGCGCCGACGGCGCGCTCCAGCGGCTCCAGCTCGGCGAGCGCGTCGACGACGACGCCCTTCTTGCGCAGCGACTTGCTCACGCGGTAGCGGTCGTCGGAGCCGTCGGTCCGGATCGTGCTGGCGGTGATCGCCAGCGCGTCGAAGTCCGGGGCGCCGAGGGCGTCGTGGCGGCCCGGGTCCTTGCGCCAGGCGCCGGCCTCGGCCAGCGCCTGGTTGAGCGCGAGCGCGGCGAAGTGGCAGACGGAGTGGTGGCGGGAGAGCGCCGCGCGGCGGTCCTCGTCGACCCGCAGCTCGACCTCGTCGCCGACCGCGAGCGTCAGCTCGTCGAGGTGGTGGACGACGCAGGCCACGGCGTCCTCCGGCAGGTCGGGGCCGGCCACGATCGTGCCGTCGGGAAGCAGACCGCCCTCGGCGCAGGTGACGGCGACCGTGCGGTCGGCCACGGTCAGCGTCGCCTCGTCGGCCGGCTGGTCGGGCCAGCGCGGGCTCTCGGGGTGGCACGGCGTGCGCTCGACGACCAGATCGAGGCCGCCGTCGCGTGGGGCGACGGCGAGCACGCGCGTCTGCTCGGAGACGCTGCCGGCGGGGTAGGTGATGCGGGGGATGACGTCCATGGGCTCGATCCGCGACGGTAGCTCGTCGGCGACCGCGCCGGTTCGCGACCGCGCCGATCGCCGACGGCCGGCGCGCCCGGCGGAACCACCCGCCGCGGGTGATCCCCGACCACCCCGCACGTGGCGACGCTCCGGTCATGCCTGCGGACCAGTCGGGACCCGGAGCCGGAAGCGGCGCGCCGCCGAAGGCCGCGAGCAGGCGGCGGTTCAGCGCCCACCAGATGCGGCAGTTCGGGGTCGGTGGGCTGGCCGCGCTGCTGACCATCTTCGCGCTCCTGAACCTCGACGAGGTCAAGGTCAACTGGATCGTGGTCACGTCGCAGACCCCGCTGATCGTGGTGATCGCCGTCGCCTTCGTCGTCGGCGTGCTGGTCGGCCTGCTGGTCGCCCGGTCCCGGAGCTCCAGCCGCAGGCGCGGCTGAGCGGTCACCCGCCCGGGGTGAGCCCCTCGATCGGCGGCAGGTCCTGCGGCGGGCCGGCAGGCGGAGGAGGTGCCGACGGCGGTGACGATCGACGCGGCGAGCGCGAAGGCCGTCAGCCGGCGAGGCCGCTGATCGCGTCGCCGATCAGCTTCGCGCCGATGATCAGGCAGATCACGGCCATGATCACGACGTTCTCGCGGGCCATCCAGGTCCGCAGTCCGTCGAGGATCCGCTGGGCCCGTTCGCCGAGCGCGAAGTAGATCCCCACCGGTATCCCCGGCCCGAGCGTGCCGATCAGCACGAACACGATCAGCGCGACCGCCTGGTCACCGGCGCTGGCCCCGGTCTGGGCGATCGCGGCGGCGGCCCCGACCACCAGCACCAGGTTCTTCGGGTTGACGGCCGACAGCAGCACCGCCATCCCGACCGACTTGACGGGGGTGAAGCCGTCGATCGTCGCCATCCAGGCCGGCAGCTGCGGCGCGTCGTCGCCTCGGGGCCGCCCGCGCCACTGCCGGACGGCGAGCGCGAGCAGCAGCAGACCGAGCACGAGCTTCAGCACGCTGACCCAGGTCGCGGGGGAGCCCTCGTCGCTGGCGCCGGCGCCGCTCGAGAGCAGCAGCACGATCGTGCCCGCCACGCCGAGGCCGACCATCCAGCCGACCAGGAACGCCGGGCCGTTGATCCGGCCCTTCGGCGTGGCCAGCATCAGGACCACCGTGATGATCGGGATCGGGCTGAGCGCGACGCCGACGGCGAGCGAGAGGACGTGGCCGATCGCTTCACCCACGGGGCCCGCCTCGCTCACGGACGACGCAGCGGAAGCCGATGTGGGTCGTCGAGGTGTCGACCGCCTCCGACTGGCGGGCAGCCGGGCGGTAGCGGAGGCAGTAGGACGGGGCGCAGAGGTGCGATCCGCCCTTGATCACGCGGGTCGGGATGCCCTCCTCGGTCGTGGGCCGCTGCGGCGGCGGGGTGCAGCAGGAGCGCGGCGGCCGGTGGCGGGCGAAGCGATCGCTGGTCCACTCCCAGACGTTGCCGCAGACGTCGAACAGCCCGAAGCCGTTGGGCGGGAACGCGCCGACCGGGGAGGTCCCCGCGTAGCCGTCCTCGAGCAGGTTCTCCCACGGGAACCGGCCCTGCCAGGTGTTCGCCAGCATCCGGCCGTCGGGGGCGAACTCGTCGCCCCAGGCGAAGCGGGCACCGTCGAGCCCACCGCGGGCGGCGTACTCCCACTCGGCCTCGGTCGGCAGCGCCTTGCCCGCCCAGGCCGCGTAGGCGACGGCGTCGTCGTAGGCGACCTGCGTGACCGGGTGGCGGTGGCGGCCGCGGACGCTCGAGCCCGGGCCCTCGGGCGCATGCCAGCAGGCACCGGGGACGTAGGCCCACCAGGCACGCACGTCGCGCAGGTCGACTGGGCCGGGGGTCCGGCGGAAGACGAGCGAGCCCGGCACCAGCAGGGCCGGATCGGCGCCCGGGTAGTCGGCGGGGTCGGGTGCGCGCTCGGCGACGGTCACGTGGCCGGTCTCGCTGACGAAGCGCCGGTACTCCGCGACGGTGACCGGGTGCCGGTCGATCGCGAACGGCGCGACGGTCTGCGGGTGGACCGGGCCCTCCTCGGGGTAGAGCTCCTCGCTGCCCATCGCGAACGTGCCGCCCGGGAGCGAGACCATGCCCTTGCGCGACGCGACGCTGGTCTGCATCTGCCGGAGGTTCGGCCTCAACCGGATGAGGGGGCATCACCCGGGCGGGGTGAGGGCTGGTCGCGGGGCGGCGACGAGCTGCGCGAAGACGTCACCGGAGCCCCGCAGCGAAGGACACAGCCAGCGCGTCGACGCTGCGGGGCCCGGTCAGGACGGGCTACCTGGCCGGTTACGGCGAACCTCACGACTGCCCGAGGGCGATCAGGAAGAGGCTGCCGCCGTTCCTCACAGATCGACCTCCCAGTGGACGATCAGCTGGTAGATGACGACGATGTCGAGGACGATCACCAGGATCGCCCAGAGCGGGAACGCGCTGATGAAGGCGAACTGGGCCAGCGCGTTGAGCAGCGCGAAGAGCACGCCGAGCCAGCGGGCCGCGCCGTTGCCGGCGAACAGGCCGATCGACGTGATGATCATCAGCACCGCGATGACCAGCGTGATCCAGCCCCAGGCGGTGAAGTCCCAGACGATGACGCCTCCGCCGCCGCCGACGGTCACCACGTCGTCGTTGAGGATCGCGCCGAGGCCGTAGAGGACGCCGAAGCAGCCGTTGAGGAAGAGGATGATCGCGGCGAACGCGATCCAGCCGTTGAGTCCGGCGCCGCGCACGCCCGGAGGCTCGGGCGGCGGAACGGCGGGGTTGGCAGAACCGGGAGCGGTCGACATCGGCGATGTCCTTCCTGTGGTTGGGCAGCGGACGGGTCCGTCCTTCCTGCACCGTGCGCGGAGCGCGGGTGACGCTGCGTCACCCCGGTCGGGTGACGCTGGCGGCCAACGCCGGGCGCGGGCGCGGGCGCGGGCGATCCGCGGCCCGACGGGGGCGCGCGGAAGGGGGCGGGAGCTCACCTGCGGCGGGTGAGGGCACATCACCCGGGCTGCACGCAGCATCCCGTCGACGACCTCTGACGACCTGGAGCACCACCATGAGCAACCTGATCGCGATCGCCTACCCCGACGTCCAGACCGCCGAGCGGGTGGCGGCGAACATCCACGAAGCGCAGAAGGGGCACCTGGTCGAGCTCGACGACCTCGTCATCGTCGAGCGCCGCGACGACGGCAAGATCAAGCTCCACCAGCCGTCGCTGGCCGGCGCCGGGGCGGTCGGCGGGGCCGCCTGGGGCGGCCTGATCGGCCTGATCTTCCTGGTCCCGTTCCTCGGGATGGCGCTGGGCGCGGCGACCGGCGCCGCGGCGGGAGCGATGACCGACGTCGGCGTCGACGACACGTTCCTCAAGGAGCTCGGCGCGGAGCTCGCCGACGGCGGCGTGGCCGTGGTCGCGCTGATCCGCGACGTCAACCTGGAGAAGGTGCTCGAGGAGGTCAAGATCCCGGGCAAGATCATCCGCTCGTCGCTCGATTCGCACACCGAGCAGTCGATCGCCGCGGCGCTCGCCCGCGCCGGCTCGTCGGCCTGACCGTGGTCCACCGCGCCTAGCGGCCGTTGGCCGACGGCCCCAGCAGCCGCAGTGCGCGGCCCCGGGCGACCGCGTCGCGGCGGTTGTCGACGTCGAGCTTGCGGTACACGTGGCGCACGTGGGTCTTGATCGTGTTGACGGAGACGAACAGCTCGGACGCGACCTCGGGGTAGGGGAGGGTCGTCGGCATGTAGCGGAGCACGGCCAGCTCCCGCTCGCTCAGCGGCTCGGCCAGCGACGCGACGACGGCCGCCGACGAGCGCGGGCCGGGACCGGGGCGATCGAGCTCGCCGAGCAGCTCCCCGACCAGCGAGCGGTGGGCGGTGCCGCGGCGGACCAGCCGCCGGAGCAGCATCCCGACCCGCGACCCGGCGTCGAGCAGCGGCCGCCGGTAGCCGCGCGGCTCGGCCAGGTCGAGCGCGCGCTCGAGCGCCCGCTCGGCCGCGTCGGCGTCCCCGAGCATGTCGCAGGCGAGCGCCCGGTCGACCCAGCCGACGATCTCCACGAACGGCCGGACCTCCGGCTCGGCGAGCAGGAGGTCGGTGATCCGCAGGGCCTCGGCCGGCTCTCGCAGACCCAGCCGGACCGTCGCGGCGGACGCCAGCGCGAGGGCCCCGCCCGATGCCTCCAGCGACCGGCAGAGGTCGGCGGCGCGGTCGTGCTCGCCGAGCTCGAGCCGGAGCCGAGCCGCCACGCCGTCGGTGGCGTCGACCAGCATCTCCGGCAGCTCGTGGCCGGCGTGCGGGGCCGTCGCGCTGCGGAGCAGGCGCAAGCCGGTCTCGGGCTCGCCGCGGACCGCGTGCACGTGGGCGCCGACGATCGCGACCCAGGCGTTGAGCGGGCGGTTGCCGGACGACCCGATCGCCGTCCGGGCGCGGCCGAGCACGTCCTCGGCGGCCTTGATCTCGTTCCACTGCCAGTGGACGACCGCGAGCGCCGCAAAGGCCGGGGCGGCCTGCGGATCCCGATCGGCGCCGCGCAGCGCCGCGAGCGCGACCGCCGCCTCGGCACCGCGGCGGGCCTCGACCAGCCGTCCCTCGATCACGTCGACGATCGCCGACCAGCCGAGGGTCTGGACGGTCAGATAGGCGTTGTCGGCCTCGCCCGCCAGCGCACCGGCCTCCTCGAGGTCCGCGGCGGCTGCGCGCAGGTCGCCCAGCCACAGCTCGGCGACCCCGAGGCTCAGCCGCGCCAGGGCCCGCAGCGACGTCTCCATGTCGCGGTCCCAGCGGTTGGCGAAGACCTCACGGCCAGCGTCGATCGCGGTTCGCGGGTCGACGTGGGCGCTGCCGCGGTAGAGCCGGGTGACCGCGGCGTGGACCTCGTAGCGGCGTCGGCGCTCGACGGGCAGCGCGGGGGCGAGGGTGGCGGCGAGGTCGAGGAAGTAGTCGGCCTCCTCCTCGTCGCCGTCCTCGAGCGCGAGCCCGCCGACCGCGAGCGCGACCTCGGCGTCGTCGTGGACGACCGAGGGCGGAAGCCGGGCGGTCAGCGCCCGCAGCGCCGGTCCGTGCCCGGCCAGCCCGAGCGACATCCAGTGCTCGGCGGCGAGCGCCCCGGCGAACGTCCAGTCCGACGCTTCGCAGGC
Source organism: Patulibacter ginsengiterrae (assembly GCF_056269115.1). Classification (NCBI taxonomy): domain Bacteria; kingdom Bacillati; phylum Actinomycetota; class Thermoleophilia; order Solirubrobacterales; family Patulibacteraceae; genus Patulibacter; species Patulibacter ginsengiterrae. The sequence goes on along the minus strand of NZ_JBWDOG010000001.1, from coordinate 681,558 downwards.
GTGTCGGATCGCCTCCGCCGGCTGGCCGTCGTCGGCGTACCAGTGCGCGGCGCGCCGGTGCAGCTCGGGGATCTCGGCCTCGATCCGCTGGCGCTGGAGGAACCGCAGGCCCTCCGCGAAGAGCGGGTGGTAGCGGTACGACTCGCGGGGGCTGTCGACGGGCGCGATCAGCAGGTTGCGCCGGAACAGGTCGTCCAGCACGAGGGCGCTGTCGTCGCTGTCGGTGAGGGCGTCGGCGAGCGGCGCGCAGAGGTCGCGGATGCCGACGGTCCGCAGCAGGAACTCAGTTGTCGCCTCGGGCAGCCCGGCGACGACCTCGTCGAGCAGGTAGTCGAGGATCTGGCACTGGTCGCCGGAGAAGGTCGTGGCGAAGGCGTGCGGGTCGTCGTGGCCGCCGAGGCCCAGCGCCGCGATCCGCAGCCCGGCGGCCCAGCCACCGGTCTTCGTCCACAGTTGCTCGACGTCGGCCGGCGTGAGCGCGTCGGGGACGTCGCCGAGCAGCTGGCGGGCCTCGGGCAGGGTGAAGGCGAGGTCGGCCAGGCGGATCTCGCGGAGGTCGCCGGCGACCCGCAGCCGCTGGAGCCGGAGGGTCGGATCGACCCGCGTCGCCCAGACGATGTGGAGGCTGGAGCCGGACTGCGTCAGCAGCGCGTCGACGTCGTGCAGGACGTCGACCGAATGGACCTCCTGGGCGTCGTCGAGGACGAGCACCAGCGGCTCCCGGTGGACGGCGGCGGCGTTGGCGAAGGTGGCGAGGAAGCCGTCGATCTCACCCCGCGGGGGTGGCTCGAGCGCTCCCAGCGCCCCCGGGCCGCGGCCCGTGGCGTGGGCGACCGCGGCGGTCAGGTCGAACCAGAAGCAGCGCCGGTCGTTGTCGCGCGCGTCGAGGGTCAGCCAGGCCACCGTCTGCGGCGGCTGGCGCTGGGCCCACTCGCTGAGCAGCACCGTCTTGCCGGCCCCGGCCGGAGCGGCGACGAGCGTCAGGGGTCGGCGGACGCCCTCGTCGAGCGCCTCGAGCAGGCGCGGACGCGAGACGTTGCGGCCGTCGACCACGGGCGTCAGCCGGGCCGCCACGATCGGCGGTCCGGGGCGCGTCTGGCGTGGCTGAATCGTCGCGTCCATCGTGGTCGCGTCCCGCTTCCGGTAGTCCTGGTCCGTCGAGGCTCGCAGGCGCCGAGCCTCCGGGCAAGGGTGTGGGCACGCCGATCGATGGTGGTGCTGGCACCACCAACAGGGGTCGGCAGCGCGACGAGCGCCGCGGCCGCGGCGCTACCCCACCGGACCCTGGAAGCTCGCGGGCAGGTCGCGCTCGAGGTAGAGCAGGACGGCGGCGACGCGACGGCTGGTCTGCGGATCCTCGGAGAGCCCGAGCTTGGAGAAGATCGAGCGGACGTGCTTCTCGACCGCGCGGACCGTGAGCACGAGCCGTCCGGCGATCGCGCTGTTGTTGAGTCCCTGGGACATCGCCTCCAGCACCTGGGCCTCGCGCGGGGTCAGCTCGTGGAGCGGCGAGTCGTGGCGCGAGCGGCCGTCGGCGAGCAGGTGCCGGACGACGCTCGGGTCGAAGACCGACTCGCCGTTGGCGACGGTGAGGATCGAGGCCTCCAGCTGCTCGGCGTCGTGGAGGTGGTCCTTGAGCAGGTAGCCGCGCCCGCCGCGGCAGTGGTCCTCGAAGACGCTGCGGGCTGCCGACCGCGATCCGACCTGGCTGAGGACGATGACGCCGACCGCGGGCCGCTCACGAGCGAGGGTGCGGGAGACCCGTGCCCCCTCGTCGTCGCCCGACGGGGGCATCCGGAGGTCGGTCAGGACGATGTCGAGCGGCTCGCCCAGCGCGACCTCGAGCAGGGCGGCACCGTTGCTGCAGACGGCGCGCACGTCGATCCGGGGCATCGCTCGCAGCAGCGGCTCGACCGCCTCGCGGATCAGGTAGGAGTCGTCCGCGAACGCGACCCGGACCGGGCGCTGACCGGACGGACCGGGGGACGGGGCGGTGGCGCCCGCGGCTGGCGGCCGGTCGTGGTCCGGGTTGGTTGGTGGCCGATCGCCGGTCATGGCACCGTGAGATCCTCGTCGTGTGCTCGGGAGTTGGTGCGTAGGTGCACGGTAGGGTCGAGCCGTGGACCTCCGTGGTGGTGTCCCATTCTCTCCTCCCTGGGGAGGAGACACAACCGCACGTCTGACGACGGTCAGTCGGTGGGTCGCTCCTGTCGGCGTCGCGGCGCTCGCGGTGACCGTCACCGGCCACCGCCTGTGGGACGTCGTCGGGACCGGCGACCGGATCGGCGTCGCGGTGATCGCGGTCGGGACCGTGGGCGGGGGGACCGTGCTCCTCTGGCGCAGCGAGCGGCGACGGTCGGCGCTGACCGTCGCCTGCACCGCCCTGCTGCTGCTGGCGCTGCTGCTGGCGGTCGGGGCCCTGCGCGGCCGGCTCGGGACCAGCGGTCGGACCGTCGAGGTGCTGTGCTGGATGGCGATCGGCTGCTGGATGCTCGTGCCCTTCGGGGTCTTCGCGATGGTCGTCCACACGGCGGTCGACGCCGAGCGTGCACCGCGCAAGCTGATCGAGGCGCTGGTCGACCAGCCGAGCCTGGCGGAGTGGAGCGTCACGCTCGCCGCGGAGGTCGGGGATCCGGGGTTGCGGATCGGGTACCGCGATCCGGCGTCCGGACGCTTCGTCGACGCCCACGGCCAGGAGGTCGCCCGGCCGGAGCCGGACGACGACCGGGTCTGGGTCCCGATCGAACGCGACGGGCAGCTCGTCGCGGCGCTGGTGGTCGACGCCTCGGTCTCGGCCGAGCACCGCCAGGCGGCGATCGGCGGCACGCTGCTCGCGCTCGACCACGACCGCCGGCGACGGGAGCTGACCGCACTCGGCGTGCGAGCGCGAGAGGCGGGGATCGTCGAGCGGCGACGGGTCGAGCGCGACCTCCACGACGGCGTCCAGCAACGGCTGACCGCGATCCGGCTGCGGCTCGCCCACGGCCAGGGCGTCGACGCCGCGACCCGCCAGGCGACGATGGTCCAGCTGGCGGACGAGGTCGATCGCTCGCTGGAGGAGATCCGGGCGATCGTCGCCGGACGCGCGCCGGAGGCGCTGATCACCCACGGCCTCGCGGCCGCGCTGCGGTCGGGGACCGCCCAGCCGGGGCCGACGGTCGACCTCGAGATCGCGGCCGACGGCCTCTCCCGCCACCCGATCGAGATCGAGCAAGCCGTCTACTACTGCTGCCTCGAGGCGATCCAGAACGCGATCCGGCACGCGGGGCCGGGGATCGCGATCCGGGTCCGGCTCGACGAGGGGCGGCGGGGCCTCTCGTTCACCGTCGACGACGACGGCCCCGGCTTCGGCGACGGGAGCGCGCCCGGGAACGGGATGGCGAACATGAGCGAGCGGCTGCGGACGCTCGGCGGGGTCCTGCGGGTCGAGTCCCGCGAGCCACGGGGCACGCGGGTCACCGGGGTCGTGCCGGTCCCGGACTCCGGGGGGTTCACCCCGGACGGATGACCTCGGGTCACCCGTCCGGACGCGAGCCTGATCTTGGTGGGCGATCGATACGAGATTCGAGTCGCGGGGGCCTTCAGCCGCAGCATGGAGGAGGACTTCGCCGAGTTCACCGCCGCGGTGCGGCCGGCGGAGACCGTGATCCGCGGCGACGTCCGTGACCAGGCCGAGCTGCACGGAGTCCTCGACCGTCTGCAGCAGTTCGGGCTGGAGCTGATCGAGGTCAAGCGGCTGCCCGACGAGGGGTGAGCCGGCCTACGTGGCGGCCGGCGGCTCGGTGGCCGCGGGCGCGGAGGGCGGCGGTTGGTCGGGCGGTTCGCTCGGCCCGTCCGCCTCGGCCACCAGCTGGCGGTGGAGGACCCAGAGCCCGATCGCCAGCAGCACCGCCAGCAGGACCACCGGCCAGAACTTGGCGAAGGCGGTCAGCGGACCCCACGCGGCGGCGGCGAGGTAGACCACGCCGACGAGGCCGTAGGCGATCCCCGGGTGCTCGGTGACCCACGGCCGCAGGAACGTGCGCACCCGGGTCGCCCACCGGCCCGGCCCGACCAGCCAGGCCCCCAGCATCACGACCAGGCCGATCACGATCACGATCACGCAGAGCGAGACCAGCAGCGAGCTGGCGATCTGCCAGATGGCCTCGACCGTCGGCTGCCGCGGGCCGCCGTCGGTCAGCACGGCGACGAGCTCGTGGCCGGCCAGCCGTTGGAGCGCGAGGGTCAGCACCGCGCTTCCGACGAGCGTCACGCCGACGGCCAGCAGCGCCGTTCGGCGGGCGCCGTGCGCGAGCCGGATCGCCAGCGCCGCCAGCAGCAGCGCGAGGATCGCCGGGACCCACGCGAGCGCGTTCAGGATCCCGGCTACCGTCTGCAGCGTCTGCAGCTTGTCGGCCGGCATCAGCGCCACGCGGGTCCGGTCGGCGGGCAGCCCGGCGATCCGGTCGCCGCTGAAGCCGAGCTCCTGGGCGACGTTGGTGGCGACCGGCCGCAGGTCGAGGTAGATCGTGTCGCCGCTCTGCTCGAGGTTCTCGCCCTCGATCAACCGGACCAGCTGCTCCTGGGCCAGCCGGGTCGCCGCGACCCAGGCGTCCTGCACCTTCGCGTTGGCGAGGACGCGCTCGGTCGCCCGCTGGACGGCGTCGCGGGTGGCCGTCGCCGCGACCCCGGAAGCGGCGTCGGTCAGCGGTTGCAGGGCGGGCGGCAGCGAGGCGCCGAGGTCCTTGACCGCCCCGCTCGCCCGCGAGCCGTCGGCGACCTGTCCCGCGATCGCGTCGGCGAGCGGGACCCGGATCGCGTCGTCGCGCAGCAGCGCGGCGCTGGTCTTCGTCCAGTCGTCGGTGTTCAGCAGCTGGCGGTCGACCCACGTGCCGAGCAGCGCCAGCACCGTCAGCAGCGCGACGACGCCGATCAGCAGCCGGCTGCGGATCGGCACGCGGGGAGCGGGGGCCGGAGGCGTGTGGCTGGTCATCGTTGCGGACAGCCGACCGCGGGACCGGATGAGCGGGCATCACCTCCGGAGGATGAAGCGGGGTCAGGCCGGTCCGAAGACGGTCCGCCAGTCGTCCTTGATGCTGATCGTCGTGAAGCCCTCGTCCCGCGCCGCCTCGGCCCCGCCGTGGGCGACGCCGACGCCGCCGGCCCCGCCCGCCGGTGCCGCTAGCTGCGGCTGAACGGCAGCTCCGCGGTCAGCCAGGCGATCAGCTCGCCGGGGTTGCGGGTCTGGGTCCAGAGCCGACCCGGTCCGGTGAACTCGAAGATCAGGCCCTCGCCGGACTTCAGCGTCTGCATCAGCCCGCCGGTGACCTTGCGGGTGGTGTAGGTGACGCCGTCGTCGAAGGCGACCATGTGGCCGGCGTCGACCACCATCGACTCGCCCGCGGCGAGGGTGACGACGTCGAGCGCGCCGTAGCAGGCGGCGACGACCTGGCCCGTGCCCTCGGCGCGGACGAGGAAGCCGCCCTCGCCGCCGACGAGGTTCTTGAAGCCACCCCACTTGGTGTCGATCTCGACCCCGTCCGACGAGCAGAGCCAGCCGCTGCGGGCGAGGTTGACGCCCCCGTCGACCTCGATCACGCAGGCGTCGCCGGGCAGCCGCGCGGCGCAGTCGACCCAGCCACCCTGGGGGCCGGCGGTCAGGCGGGTGATGAACAGCGACTCGCCGCCGAGCAGGCTGCGCTTGAAGCCCTTCATCAGGCCACCCTCGGCCTTGGCCTCGACGGCGACCCCGGCCGAGGTGGCCATCATCGCCCCGGACTCGGCGCGGACGCCCTCGCCGGCGGCGAGGGCGATCCGGGCGACGGCGAAGGCGGGGCTGTGGCGGATGTCGACGTTCACGAGGACCTCGGTTCGGGCGGGACGGTGGGAACGGGTCCGAGCCTAGCCGCCGGCTGCCCGCCCGCCGAGACCTCAGCGGATCCGCAGCCGCACGCTCTCGGCGACGACCCGGCCGGGCGAGCGGACCGTGACCGAGGCGGTCAGCGTCCCGCGGTGGCCCCGGAGCGCCCGCAGGGCCGCGCCCGGGAGCTTCGCGCGCAACGTCGCCCGGCGCCCGGTCGCGATCCTCGCCGGACCGGTGATCCGGGCCACGAACGCGCGGGAGCCGATCCGGACGACCGCGATCCGCGAACCGGTCAGGCGGCAGGGACCCGTCCGGCAGCTGACGGTGGCGACCGTCAGCCGTCCGGTCCGGCGCTCGACCCGGCGGAGGCCGCGCGGCTTGGCGATCCGCGGCACGGCCTTCGCCGCGGGCGCCGGCTTCGGCGCCGTGGTCGGCGCCGGCGTCACGGGCGGGACGGGAAGCGCCACCGGCGGATCGAGCGGGGTCGGTGCCGGCAGCTCGGGATCGGGGTCGGTGCGCCCCGTGACCCGGACCACGAACGACTGCGGCCGCTTGTGGGGGTCCGCCGCGCCGCCGGAGGAGTACCAGTACGACGCGAGCCCGGTCTCGTGGTGGAAGGCCACGAACGCCTGCGGCCACGCGCCCCAGCCGGGGGTTCCGCGGTCCTGCGCCGTCCCGCCCGCGGGGACCTCGACCGCGACGCCCTCGTAGTCGGGAGCGATCGTCACGGTCCCACCCGGCTCGACCTTCGCGCCGGAGAAGCTGGCGATCACGACCCCGGGCGCGGGCGTCACCGGGTGGCGGTCGGCCGGATTCGACTGCGACGCCCCGTAGCCGGAGAGGTCCCCGGTCAGGCTGCCGCGGCCGGACGGGTCGATCGTCAGTCGCGGTGCGGTCACCGTGAAGGGCACGAGCCCGCCGTAGAGGTTGACGCTGAACGCGCCGGTCCAGCTGATCGTGGTCGTGCCGTCGGGGGCGATCGTGCCGCGGCCGCCGGTCAGCCGCACCAGCTGGCGCCCGCCACCGCTGGTGTGCGCGCCGCGGGTCGCCCAGGTGGCCGCCCGCTCCGCGCCGTCGCCGCTCACCTGGGCGATCCGGACCCCGGCCGCGCTGGCCCGGTAGGCCGTCTCGCTGCCGTCGGACGGGCCGGCGGAGAAGTAGCTCGGCGTCCGGTTCGGGGCCATCCGCTGGAGCTCGTCGGAGCCGGTCCAGTCGAGCTCGACCCCGACCAGCGCCCGCGCCTCGTTCCGCTCGGGGGTGACGGTCAGCGTCGCGATCCGGGAGTAGATCGTCGCGACGTCGTTCTGGAGCCGGGCCCGGAAGTGGCTGCCGGACTGGTCGAGGTTGGTGTCCGGCACGACGAGGCGGTTGCCGTCGACCCGGAAGTTCTCGTCGCCGCCGTCGATCGTCTGCCAGAAGCCGCCGACCCGCCGCTGCCACGCCACCGCGGGCTCCGGGTGGCCGTTGGCGAGCACCTCGAAGGTTGCCGGGCGCCCCTCGACGACCGACGCGTCGAGCGGGTCGAACGTGACCCGCGGCGCGTAGTCGACGCCGAGGGTCGCGGCCGCCGAGGCGTTGCGACCGCCGGCGTTGGCGTAGACGGCCCGGTACTCGCGGCCGCCGGCGGTGCGATCGGCCGCGACGGTCAGGGTCTCGCCGGTCTCGCCCGCGACGTCGACGAACCGTGAGCTGCCGGGGAGCTTGACCTGCCACTGGCGGCTCGGCGCCGGGTCGGCGGTCGCGGTCGACGTGAAGGTCACGGTCTCGGCCGGCTCGTCGGCGGTCAGCGTGACCTGCCGGTCCTGCGGATCGCCCGTCACGGTCGGGGAGATCCCGGCCCGGGTGAAGCGGGCGAAGCCGTAGGCGTAGTTGACGAGGTCGCCCGGGGTCCCGTCGCCGGACTGGGCGTAGAGCAGGTGGCCGGCGCCACCGACGAGCGGTCCGCCGCGCTCGTGGCGCTCGCGGAAGAACTGGTCGGCGATGAGCCGGCCGTCGCGGACCCCGACGATCCGCTGCGACTTCTGGCCCCCGAACCAGAAGCTGCCGTCCTCGGGATCGGCGGCCCCGTACGGCAGGCCGTCGAAGATCCCCAGGTCGAGCAGCGGGCGGGCCACGATCGGTCCGCTCGCCGGCGTCACGTCGATCTGCTGCACGCGCGCCGCCACGACGGTGCCGATCGCCTGACGGCCGAGCACCACCTCGCCGTTGGAGCCCGCGACGGCCGGGACGTCGAACATCTCGCTGCTGACGTTGGGGAGCTCGGTCCCGGCGACCGGCTGGACGGTCGCGGTCCCTCCCGGCTCGGTGACGATCCGGTAGGCGCCCGGGACCGTCGTCGGCACGGTGACGGTCGAGTTGGCCGGGAACTTGGTCTGGATCGTCCCGAGGATCACCAGCGATCCGTCGCTGGCGGCGACGCCGGTGGTGCCGTAGCCCCGGCGGTTGAGGTTGGTCGGGAAGCTCGGCAGGGCGTAGGTCCTCTGCGTCCAGCTGTTGCCGTCGGGGGCCGGGAGGTAGGTCTTCAGCTGCCAGAGGTGCTGGTCGTAGTCGTTGGCCGCGATCCCGTTGGGGACGGTCCGCTCGACCTCGAACGCGCGCTGGCCGACCGGGTCCCAGCGCAGCTCGGTGTTGAGGTTGGCCGTCGGGATCGGGGCGTCGAGGCTGCCGCGGACGTAGGCGCCGAGGCCCCGGTCGTAGCGGATCCAGGCCCGGACGTCGGGCTGCGACGGGTTGCGGGTGTAGAGCCGGCCGCTGCTGGTGTCGTTCACGATCAGCTGCCCGAGGCTCTGGGCCTGGGGCAGCACCAGCGGCGCGCCGAGCGGCTGCATCGTGTCGAGGTCGAACGCCTGGTACGTCCACTGGCTCTGCCCCTCGACGGTCCCCAGGACCCGGTAGTGCGCGAGCCGGTGGACCGGATCGACGGCCCAGGTCTGGTAGTTGCTGGGGAGCACGGGCGGGACGGCCAGGGCGTTCTGGTCGAGCGTGAGCTTGATCGTGCCCGGGGCGTCGAAGCTCTCCGAGAGGTCGGGCGCGCCGCCGGGGCCGGTGTAGGAGAAGCCGACCGGGTCGAGCACGGCGCCCGGCTGGTAGTTGCCGCCGAAGACCTCGGTCGACGCGGCGTTGGTGGTGGCGCGGATCCCGGACCAGGTCGTGGTGCCTGCGGCGACGGTCGGCGTGGCGCCGTCGAGCGCCAGGTTCACGATCTCGACGCGTCCGAAGTCCTTCATCCGCCAGGTCTCGAGCTGCCGGCTGTCGGCCTCGGCGGAGATCGTCGCCGTGTCGCGGCTGATCGTCACGACCGGGTCGGTCACGGTCGCGTCGAGCAGGTAGATGTCGAGCGGCCCGTCGTACCCGGCCGGCGGGCTGCCGAGCTGGGGGTTGTCGGGCGAGAAGTACTTCTTCCAGCGCACGCTGCCCTCGTACCGCAGGATCGTCGTCCGGGTCGCCTCGTCGTAGCTGCCGGAGGCGAACCGCCAGCCGACGTCGTAGCCCGCGGTGCTCGAGTCCGGCACGATCGTGGCGCCGTCGCTGACCACCGGCTGGCCGGTGTAGACCCGCCACGACTGCTTGAAGCCCCACTTCAGCGGCGGGGCCTCGGTGATCGCGACCGGATCGGCCGATGCGGGGCCGGCCACGGCGCCGAGGCCGACGGCGACGAGCAGGACCGCGAGCATCGTCCGCCAGGTGCGGGCCCGGTGGTGGGCGGCGCGAGGATGCTCCACGGGGGTCGGTTGGTGAGCGGGGGAGGGTGCTGGGCGGAGGGGCATGCTGACTCGTCCGTGGGAGGGCAACGGTGAACGACCCCGCCGCCCGCCGGGTTGGGGCGGGCGGCGGTGCGGGGCCCGGAGATCAGGGCCGCGCGGGGTGGGGGACTAGAACGTGAGGTCGGCCTTCTCGGAACCGATGTGCACGGGCGGGAGGCCCGGGGCCAGCTGGTAGTACGACGCGACGATCGCGCACGGGTCGGTGCCGAGGTCGGCGTCGCAGCTGGTGGTGGCGAACAGCGGCGAGCCGCCCCCGAACGAGAAGTCGGTGAAGGCGTTGTCGACGGTGATCGACCCAATACCCGGGCTGATCGGCGTGAAGCCGAGGCTGCGGCCACTGGCGCCGTTGCAGTCCCGGCCCCAGTTCGCCGGCGAGCTGGAGACGTTGCACTCCGCGAGCGTGAAGTGCGTCGTCCCGGCCGGGGCCGACGAGACCGTGGCCATCACGAGCTGGTCGTCGACCGGGGTGGAGGAGTCGAGCACGATCGTGGCCTGGGCGGCCGAGGCGCCGAGGGCCAGGGTCGCGACGGTCGCGACCGTCGTGGCGGCGATGCGGCGGGTGAAGCGAGACATGTGGGACGTCCTTGTTGGTACGGGGTTCTGCGGGACCGGCTGGCCACGCGGAAGTTAGGTTACCCTACTTTGCCTCGTACATTAGGAAGACCTAATCAGATATCCGTTGAGGGTGGTCGTGCGGGTCGGGTGGACGGCTGTGGTTGCCGGCGCAACCGGTGGCCGCGGTCGCGGCGAGTGGTCGCGACGCGGGTCGCTTCGCGATGGGTTGTCCACCGCAGCGGCGACGATCCGTCGCGCAGTCCGGCAAACCGGTCAGCGGGGCCGGGCGTCGATGAGTTCCGCGCGTTCGTCGCGTCGTTGCCGGTAACCGCCCGGTCGATCTGAGGAGTCCTGTGATGAGCACCACCAACGAGCACCCCGTCGGCGAGGTCGACGAGCGATTCAGCGACCCCGCCGCGGCTCCGACGCCGTGGCCTGCGGCGATCGGCGCGCTGGAGCAGGCCGAGCTCTACTGGCTGACGACGGTGCGTCCCGACGGCCGGCCGCACGTGACGCCGCTGATCGGCGTCTGGCACGACGGCGCGATCCACTTCTGCACCGGGTTGAAGGAGCAGAAGGCCCGCAACCTCGAGCACGCACCCCACGTCGCGTTGACCACGGGCACCAACACCTGGGCGGCGGGCCTCGACGTCGTCGTCGAGGGGCGCGCCCGCCGGATCAGCGACGACGGCCTCCTGCGACGGCTCGCCGACCGCTGGCACGAGAAGTACGGCGACGACTGGCGGTTCGAGGTCCGCGACGGCAACTTCGACGGCGGCGGAGGACCGGCCGGCGTCTTCCGGATCGAGGCCGACAAGCTGCTCGCCTTCGCCAAGGCCCCGCACGCCCAGACGACGTTCCGGCTGGGGGCAAGCTGAGCGCCCGCGGGGAGGCGGACTGCTAGCGCGGCAGCCGCTCGTCGCTCGAGCGCAGCGGGTAGCTGCTGCGCGGCGAGCGCACGATCACGCGGTAGCGGGCCGACTCGTTGCGGCCGGCGGTCGCGTCACCGACGCTGAAGCGGTTGGTGCCGGCCTTCCCGCAGCGGGCGATCTCGCGCACCAGCAGCGAGCCGAAGCTGGCCCGCCGCCGGATCTGGACGACGTACGGCACGGCGCGGCGGAGGGTCACCCGGACGTTGATCCCGCGGCGCCCGCGCTTGGTGGTGCGGATGTCGTAGAGCGGGCTGATCCGGTACGGCTTGCTTCCCGCGCCGACGCAGGAGCCCAGATCGACGTTCGCGCGGCTCGTGCCGTTGCCGCTGGAGGAGGGGGAGGACGCACCCGGCCGGGAGACCTTGGGGCAGCCGCTGACGCTGTCGAACAGGTCGACGGTGATCGTCCCCGTCGACCCGACGGCGCACGAGATCCGCTGGGCGCACCCGTCCGCGGCCAGGACCGTGCCCTCGCCGCCGTTGATGCGAACGGCGACCGGGATCCAGGCGCAGATCCCGCTGCCGCCCTTGGCCTTCGCGTTGAAGTTCACCAGCGACTGCTCGCCCGGGAACGCGGCGTCGATCACCACGTCGCGGAAGGCCCGCATGTCGCAGCGCCAGGAGGCGAACGGCTCGCCGGTGCCGGGGCAGCCCTCGGGGCCGGCGAGCGGCGGCGCCTTGTGGTCGACCAGCCACAGGCACGGGACCTTGCTGCCGGCGAACGGGCCGCTGGCGGCGGGGTCGGCGGCGCAGCGGAGGTGGGGGAGGACGTTGACCGAGTCGCTGCTGCCGCGCAGCGACCAGCTCAGGCTGCGGGAGCCGTCGGGGTGGGCCTCGACCGTCAGCGGCGCGGTCGGGGCGGAGGCCGTCGCGGGCGCGGCGACGAGCGCGCCCGCACCGAGCAGCGACACCAGGAGCACGAGCGTCCGAACGAGCAGCACGCCGTTACGGTAGGCGATGGGCGGGGATGGGGGTCGTAGGTCCACGGATGGTCGAGGGTCGCGGGAGTGGGTGGGACCGCGCTAGTGGGCTTGCTGGCGATAGCTGACCCGCCAGAACCGGAGGATCGGGGTCAGCCGCCGGGTCAAGGGGCCACCGGCGTGAATCAGCTCACGTGTGCTGGCGGACAGCGGTTCGCTGCGAGCGTCGTCTCGCGACAGGAACATCGCGATCATCATCGAGACCAGCACGACGTGACGCTCACCCTCGCGCAGGGCGAGCGTGCCCCGCAGCGAGCGATCGATCAGGTGGCCGATCCGCTCGACCGCGGTCTTCCGGTCCGGATAGAACCCGATGAAGCTGACGTGCCCGGTCACGGCGTCATCGAACTGGTCGGCGTAGCTGTCGAGCATCGTGCACAGCATCTCGACCCACGTGTACGCGGCCGCCGCCGCGTGGAGGTCGTTCGCCGTGGTCCGGGGATCCGCGGCCAGCGTGAGCAGGGCGATGACCGTCAGGGCCGAGCCGGGACCCGCCGCGCGCTCGAACCACGTCGCCCCCTCCGCATCGACGAGATCCTGGCGCGCGAACTGCTCGAGAGCGTGGTCCCGGAGCCGTTGGTCGGGAACGTGGTGGGTGTCGAGCGAGCAGGCGAGCTCGGCCCGTCGGACGAGCAACGGTCGGGCCTCCGCGTAGTGCGCGAGCCTCGCGCAAGCGCTGCGACAGGTCGACGCCAACGCCGCGAGATATCCGCCATCGTCGGCGGTCCCGGGAGAGAGCGGGCGATCGAGATCCACCGCCTCGACGAGCGCCTGCATCACATCACCACCGGTCGGAGACGTCGACCCGGCCTCGTCCTCGCTCCGAACGTCGAGCAGGTTCGCCAGCACCTGGAAGGCGACGAGCAACCGCAGCAGGTTGGGATCACGGCGGCCGGGAACGCTCCAGAAGCGCGCCGCGCCCTCGACGATCGCGCGCTTCGTCACCAACGAGTCCAGCGCTTCCTGCCTGCGCGAAGGGTCCTGGATCTGCTCCGCGCGCCGTCTCCATCGGGCGACTTCAGCGTCGACCGCCCGCAACCCCCAACCGAGCTCCCGGCCGGTTGCGGCAGCGAGCGCGCGGAGCTGCGCGCACGAGAGCGACGCAGGTTCGCTCGCGTTCGGATGCGGGCGGACCACGATCGTCAGCCTCGGAGCGACGGTCGGACCCGAGCGACCAGGTAGCCGGGAACCGCGATCACGAGCAACGACGCGCCGACGACGAAGGCCAGGCTCCAGCCAAGGGTGCCCAGTTGGATTCCCTGAACGACCGGGAAGCCCGTCACGGCCTGCACCCCGCGGGTGGAGAGGATCTGGCCGGGTATCGCAAAGGCCGCGCCGGCCAGGCACCCGGTGACGATCAACGTGCCGCCTTCCACGAACAGCGCCCCCCACATGCGACGCGTCCTGTGCCCGTCGAGCTTCTCGCGCGCGACGATCCGACGTTGCTGCCAGAGCAGCCCGGCGATCGTGGCCGCCATCGCCAGGATCGCCGCCACCAGGGTGAGCGTCGTGACCTGGCTGAGGCGCGTGAGTCCGTTCTGCGCCGAGGCCTGCTGGCGCTGGCTTCGCGCTGCGGAGGTCTCCACCCGCAACGCCGTCTGCGGCCCGAGCCTGGCCGCGACCGCATCACGGCCCTGCTTCGGCGAGACACCAGGGGCGAGTTGCAGATGGATCGCACTGGCCGTGGTGCTTCCCCAGCCTCGCGCGTAGTCCCGCGAGCTCAGGGCGATCGCACCGCCTGGCCACCCGAGGTTGGTGGTGAGCGCCGCCACGCGCAGCACGATCGGATTCGGGGCCGGGAGCCTGACGCGATCCCCCGGGCGCAGGCCCTGCGCCTCGGCGAGGCCGCGGGAGATCGCTACCCATCCTCCCTCCCGCAGGCGCGAGCTGGCCTGGTCGACGTCACCGTCGAGGATCTGCTCGGCGGGTACCGGTGGGGTACGCCCGTCGGGCGGAGCCATCACCCAGGCACGTTGCCCGGCGATGTCGAGGAAGCCCGACCGGTAGACCGAGACCGCGCGAATTCCTGGCGTGGCTTCGAGGCCCCTGATGTCGCTCGGGCGGAACGTGCTGGAGGCGAACTCGTCACCCGCGCCGTACGGCGAGACCCAGAGATCCGCCGACGCGCTGAGCTGCGCGCTCAGACGGTCGAGCCCGGATTGCAGGTTCTGGCGCGCGCCTTCCAGCGAGACCGCTCCGAAGACGGCGATCGCCCCGGTGGTCGCGATCGCCAGCGATCGTACGCGCCAGTCGCGGGCACGCAGCTGCGGGAGAGCGAGCTGGACCACCGGGATCCATCCCCCGCGGCCGCAGCGATTGATCCGCGCCAAGAGCCCGAGAGCAAGATCGAAGATCGTCGGCAGGAGCAGCACGAGGGCGAGCGCCAGCACGACCAGGCCGATGACGGCGGCGTCGGGGGCGAACGCGGAGAGCAGGAGCGAGCCGACGAGGCATCCGACTCCGGCGATCCGGCCGAGCGACGCGCGGGGTGAGGCCCCGGTTCGCGCTTCGCGCCGACGACCAGCGGTTCGGGGCACGAGCAGCTGTCGCAGCGGCGTCAGCACCCCGAGCGCAGCCGCCACCAACCCGCCGCCGAGGGCGATCGCGACGCTCGACCAGGTGACGATGCGCTGGTCCCCGATCGGGAACGCACCGCTGAGGAAGCTCACGTCCGAGCGGAAGCCCTGTCGCGACAGCAGGTCGCCGAGTCCCAGCCCAACGGCGCCGGCGACGGCCCCCAGCATCAGCGCATCCAAGAGGACGATCTGGATCACCTGAGCGCGTCTGAAGCCGGAGCGCCGCAGATCGTCGGCCAACGCGATCCTGCTTGCGGCGGTGACGAGCATCGCGCAGAGCGCGAACAGGAACCCGACCAGAGCGCTCAGAACGCTGAAGAGCGTCGTCGCCTGGTCGGTCGGCGCAGCCGCCGAGGCGAAGAGGCGCGCTTCGTAGTCGGTCGGGACGACGTTGAGCCGGCCGCCCGAGATCCGCTCGAGACCGGACCGCACCTCCTCGAGCCTCCCGGGAGACGCCTCGACGAGGATCCGCGTGTAGCGCCCCTCCATCCCGGCCAGCTCCTGGGCGAAGCGCAGGGGAGCCAGGGCTATCGTGGCGTCGGCCAGGGTGCCGATTCGATCTCGACCGAAGATTCCGACTGGCGCTGCTGCCGTGCGGCCTGCGATCTGCAGGCGCGCGACGTCTCCGAAGCGCACGCCGACCGAGGCAGCAACCGGCTCGGGCAGGACCAACGTCCGCTGGGTGGCCGCCGCGCTCCCCGCCATCCCCTGTAGCAGGGAGCCCCGAAGCTCCAGGACCCGCGGGTCGGCGCCGAACAGCGTCACCCCGCGCTTCCCCCGCGGACCGAGGAGATTGACCTGGACCTGGACCATCGGGGCGCTCGTCCGGACCCCCGGGAGCCGGCGAACCTGCTCGGCGGTACGTTCCGGGAACCCCTCCGATCCGTGTGCGAGGACCTGGAGCTGGGAGTTCCCGGCAATCCCGTCCGCGAGCTGCTCGACCGACGCCGACAAGCTGGTGCTCGCGATCTGGGAGGCGAAGAGCAACGCGACGCCTACCGCGATCCCGACCGCGGCCAACAGCTCCTGCGGCCAACGGCGGCGAAGTCGGATCCAGTAGAGACGCCAGACGCCGGAGTACCTGAGGCGGCCCCGCGGTGGCAGCGGCCCCTGCGTGCTGAGGACGCTCACGATCTCGCTGCGACCGCTGGACCGGTCTCCGTGAGGAGGCCGTCCTCGAGCGTGAAGACCCGGTCGGCGTACTCGATCGCGTGCGCGTCGTGGGTCACCAGCAGCGTGGCCATCTGCCGGTCCTGGGTCATCGACCGCAGGAGCTCCAAAACCTCGTGGGTGCGCTTCGTGTCGAGGCTGCCCGTCGGCTCGTCGGCGAGGACCACCCGCGGATCGACCGAGAGCGCTCTCGCGATCATCACCCGCTGCCGCTCGCCTATCGACAGCTGGTCGGGACGGTGCTTCAACCGCTTGCCGAGACCGAGCTCCTCGAGCAGCTCGGCGGCCTGCCGGTGGGCCTGGCGGGCCGTCATTCCGGCGCCCAGCAGCTTGAGGGACGCGTTGTCGAGGGCGGACCCGCCGCCCATCAGCTCGATCGACTGCAACACGAAGCCCAGCTGGTGCATCCGGTAGTCGGCGGCGTCGTTCTCGGAGAGGGCAGTCACGTCGCGGCCGTCGACGTAGACCGCGCCCCTGTCGGGCCGCAGCACCGAGGCGGCGATCTCCAGCAAGGTCGACTTTCCGGACCCGCTCGGGCCGAACAGCGCCACCAGCTCCCCGGCCGCCACCTTCAGCGAGACGCCGTCGACGGCGCGGACGAGGTCGTTGCCGCTGGAGTAGTGCTTGACGACGTCGCGGAACTCGAGTCGGACTGGACGCTCCGGCGCGTCGTGGCGAACATCGCTCGACACGGCGATCAGCTCCTGCCGGAGGGGAAGTTGAGGACGGTCCCGGTCGGCGGGGGGCCGCCGACGAGCCGGCCGCCGCCCAGCGCCCAGATCGCGCGACACCCCTGGACGTCGGCGATGTCGGATGCCGTCACCAGGACCGACATGCCGAGATCGCTCGCGAGCAGGTGCAAGAGCTTCATCAGGTCGAGTCGTTCCAGGAGGTCGAGTCCGGCGGTGAGGTCGTCGACGAGCAGCACCCGGGGCTCCCGCACGATCGCGTGGGCGATCGAGGCCAGCCGTCGCTCGCCGTCCGAGAGGTGGTGCCACGATGCGCCGCCGACCCCGCCGATGCCGAGCTTCTGGAGCGTCTCGTTGGACCGGCGGCCGGCGGACCCGGCGCCGACCCGGTCGATCAGGGCCAGGGCCACCCAATCGTTGACGGGCAGGTCCCAGCTCGACGGCCCCTCGCGAGTCGCGACACCGATCTCGGCCAGGTAGCGGGCGGCGGCGATGTCGCGCCCGTCGAACGAGATGCGACCGGCGTCGGGCTCCTGCATCCCGGCCGCGATCTCCAGCAGCGTGGACTTCCCGGAGCCACGCGGCCCCCAGACCGCCGAGACCTCTCCGCCCTCCAGCTCCAGCGACACGTCCTTGAGCACGTCGACGGGGCGCTGTCCCCGCCAGTAGCGCTTGCTGACGGACTCGAGCGTCAGGATCGGCGGCGTCACCGCGGAGCCTGCCACGGGAGCGGACGGCAGGCCGGCGATCTCGGTGCCGAGTCGGGCACGCCGACCGACCGGCGTCGCCGCCGAGCTGCGGTGGCGCCGGAGACGAGACGCCGTGCGGCCACGGTGAGCACGGGATTGTTGGTCGTCGAGGTCATCTGCGAGGCACCGTGATGCGGAGCGAGAGCATATGTGATCGCGGTTACACACGGCGCGTTCTCGTTTCGCACAGCGAGTGCTCCGGAGCGTCGGCCACCAGCCGGATACGGACTGCCGTGATCTGGGCCGGGGCCGGCGACCGCGGATCTGGGATCCACTGTGTGCCGTCCATGAACCGCAGGACGAGCCGGAAACGCAGTCCGCTCCCGGAGCAGCGGCCGCCGCGGCCGGCTCGGCATGTCGTCGTCGGTCACCGGCGCCGCCTTCAGCGGCCGCGGCGGGCGTCCTTGAGGATCGCGCGGGCAGCGGCCTGGCCGGAGGCGAGCACGAGCGGGATCCCGCCGCCGGGGTTGGCGCTGGCCCCGGCCAGATAGAGGCCGTCGATCATCCGCGAGCGGTTGCCGAAGCGGAACGGCCCCGCCTGGCGCAGCGTCGGCTGGATGCCGAAGCCCATGCCGTGGGGCTGGTTGAAGTCGTGGGCGAAGTCCGGGGGCTGGTAGACGTGCTGGTAGTCGATCTCGACGGTCTCGTCGAGGGCGCCCCGCTGTTCCAGCTCGCCGAGGACCCGCTCGACGGCCCGTTCGCGAGCGTCCTCCCAGGACTCCGTTCGCGGGGCCCGGGGAATCAGGGCCAGGGCGTAGACCGCGGTGCGGTCGGGCGGGGCGACGCTGGGGTCGGTCTTGGTCGGCACGCAGATGTAGGCGCAGCTCGGAGGAGGGACGACGTGGTTCCCGAAGGCTCGGCGGGAGAGCTCGTCGAGCTCGACCGGCATCATGAACGTGTGGTGCGGCAGGCCGGGTAGGGCATCGGGAGACCGCAGGCCGATCAGCGCGACCTGGGCGGCAGAGGACGGGGCCATGCGCCGCAGCCGGGCGTGGAACCACGACGGCAACAGGACGGGATCGACCAGCTGGCGGTACGTGTAGAGCGCGTCGGCGTTGGAGACCACGCGATCGGCGGTGAGCGTCTCGCCGCCGGCCAGCCGAACGCCGCGGGCCCGCCCGCCCTGAACGACGATCTCCTCGACCGGGTCGCCGTAGCGGATCGTTCCGCCCAGCGCCAGGTAGACCTTGGTCATCGCCTGGCTGATCGCGTTGATCCCACCGCGGACGTGCCAGACCCCCTGCGTGGTCTCGAAGTAGGGGACCATCCCGTAGGGCGCCGGGGTGCGCGACGGGTCGGTGCCCCAGTAGAGGCTCTGGAAGGTCAGGGCGGTCCGCACGTGCGGGGTCTCGAAGTAGCGCTCGGCGAGGTCCTGGACCGAGCGGGCCGGGTTGAAGCTCCGCAGGAGGCCGGGAACGCCCGGCCCGAGCATCGCCCGGGGGCCGGCGGCGCCCTCGATGAAGAGCTGCTTGAGGGTGCGCTTGTGGCGCTCCATGTCGGCGACGTAGCGGTGGAATCCGCGGGCGTCCGCGGTGGAGAAGCGGGCGATCTCGTCGGCGGTCTGCTCGACCGACGGCTTCAGGTCGAGGTGCTCTCCGTCGCTGAACCAGGTCCGGTACAGCGGGTCCAACGCGGTCAGCTCGAGGTGCTGGTCGAGGTCCTCGCCGAAGGCGGCGAAGGTCTCGCGGAGGACCTTGGGGGTCTGGAGCATCGTGGCGCCGATGTCGAACCGATAGCCGGCGTCGGCGTGCGGCGAGTTGTAGCCGCCGGCCACCGCGCGTTTCTCGATCACGATGGTCTCGACGCCCCGGTGGGCAAGCACCGTCGCTACGGTGAGCCCGGCTAGACCGGACCCGATGATCACGACCCGACCGCTGGTCATTCCCGCCACACCCTCCGCTACACGTTCACGACACACGCAACGTCCCCGGAGCCGACCCCCCAGCCGGGCTCTGCGGACAGGCGCGTACCCTAGCCCGAATCGTGTTCCGCTGCCGACGGCGCAACGAGGGTAGGCAAACGGGGGCTCGCGTCCTCCGCGGTCCGGAACCGCGCGCGGTAGTCGGATGGGCCGACGCCGAGCACGCGGAGGAACGCCCGGCGCATCGTCTCCGGGCTGCCGAAGCCGCAGGCGGCAGCGACCGCCTCGATCGGCGCGGCGCTGCCCTCGAGTCGCTCGCGGGCGGCCTCGACGCGGACGCGCTCGACGAAGCGGGCCGGGGTGGTGCTCGTCTGCTCGGCGAAGATCCGACGCAGGTGGCGTTCGGAGACCGCCACCCGCTGGGCGAGTCGGGGGAGGCGGTGGTCGTCGGCGGGGTCGGCGACGATCGCGTCGAGCAGCCGGCGGACCGGCGAGGCGATCCCGCCCGGCAGCGCCAGTCGCTCCGAGAACTGGGACTGCCCGCCCGGCCGCCGGAGGAACATCACCGTCCAGCGGGCGACGGTCCGCGCGAGCTCGGGCCCGTGGTCCTCCTCGATCAGCGCCAGCGCCAGGTCCATCCCCGCGCTGGAGCCGGCCGAGGTCACGATCGCGCCGTCGCGGACGAAGATCCGGTCGGGGGCGACGGTCACGCGCGGGTGCCGGCGCGCGAGCTCGGCGCCGAACGCCCAGTGGGTCGTCGCGGTCCGCCCGTCGAGCAGGCCGGCCCCGGCGAGCAGGAAGGCGCCGGTGCAGACGGAGCAGGTGCGGCGGGCGCCGGCGGAGATCCGCTGCAGCGCCGGCGGCAGGCGCTCGTCGCCGACGACCTCGTCGATCCGCATCCCGCCGCCGACGATCAGGCTGTCGACGCCGCGGGGACGGACGTGGCCGAGCGCGACGTCGCCGACCAGCCGGAGACCGCCCGACCCGCGGATCGGCCGGCCGTCGGGGGTCGCGATCACCAGCTCGTAGCCGCCGCGGCCGCCGAGCGCCTGGGTCGCCGCGTCCAGCATCTCGGCCGGACCGGCGACGTTCAGCAGCTGCATCCCGTCGAAGGCGAGGAACACGACCTGGCGTCGGGCGCGGGGCACGGCCGGATCATCCCCGCGCGCGAGCGTGGCCGCAAGGCCAGGTATCCCTCGGATCCGGCCAAGGCCCGGTCGCGGGGACGCCGCCGCCGGTACGACTGCCGGATGCCGACCCCGGACACGACCGACGACACCCCGCGTACCGCAGCCGCAGCCCCGGCCGTCGAGGACGGTGCGAACCCCGCCGCCGCTGCCCCCGCCGTCGAGGATGGTGCGTGCGCCGCCGCCGAGCCCCCGACGACGGTGCGTGGCTGCGGTACGCCACCCCGCGACGTGACCGTCGACGATCCGCTCGACGACTTCGACCCGCGCGAGATCACGCTCGAGGGCGTGACCAAGGTCGTGCACGTCTCCGGCGAGGGACCGGGCGTGATCGTGATGACGGAGATGCCCGGCATCAGCCCGCACGTGGCGCGCTTCAGCCGCTGGGTCCGGGACGCCGGCTTCACCGTCTACCTGCCCTCGCTGTTCGGCCGTGACGGCGCGGTCGCCGAGGCCGAGGAGGGCGCCGAGGTCCTCCAGCGGGCCTGCATGAGCGCCGAGTTCCGGGCCTTCGCCGGCCAGGGCTCGAGCCCGGTCACCGTCTGGCTGCGCTCGCTGGCGCGGCTCGCCCACGCGCAGTCCGGTGGCCCGGGCGTCGGGGCGATCGGCATGTGCTTCACCGGCAACTTCGCGCTGACGATGATGCTCGAGCCGGCGATGCTCGCGCCGGTCCTCTCGCAGCCGTCGTTGCCGCTCGACGATCCCGCCGCGCTCGAGATCGCCCCCGACGAGCTGCAGGCCGTCCGCGAACGCCTCGATCGGGAGGACCTGACGGTGCTGGCGTACCGCTTCCGGGGCGACCGCTTCTGCCGCGCCCAGCGGTTCGCCGCCTACGCCGAGGCGCTCGGCGACCGCTTCGAGCCCCGCGAGCTGCCCGACAGCGCCGCCAATCCGGAGACCGCGCCGTTCTTCCGGGACGTGGTCGGGAGCCCGCACAGCGTGGTCACCGCGCACCTGATCGACGAGGCGGGCCAGCCGACGGTCGCCGCCCGCGACGAGATCCTCTCGTTCTTCAGGCGGCGGCTGGCCGGCTAGAGGTGCGTGCCGAGGACGTCGCTCGGTCTGCCGGGCCAGATCCGGGCCCCGAGGCGTCGCCAGACCGCGGTCTGGCGACGCGTCTGGACTCCAGAGGCCGAGTGCCCGGCCGCTTCCGGAGTCACGACGCGTCGGGCCCGACGAACCGGGGTCATCTCGCGTCGCTATCCGACGCGAGATGACCCCAGAGCAGCAGGAGCGACGCAAGCTGACTCCAGAGCGGTACGGCCTACGGTTGGTCGCTCGCCGCGCCCCAGACTCGGCCGCCCCGCCCGGCCGCCCCGCCCCGGCCCGACCCGGCCACCCCGCCCGACCCGGCCCCCGCCCCGCCCCGACCCGCCCCGGCCGGCCCCGGCGCCCGCTACCCGATCGGAACCACCTGCGGGGCGGGCACCTACGACGAGGACCCTGCCGTGACGTGGGCGAGCGCCTCCGGGTGCGCGGCGAGATAGGCGTCGAGGCCGACCGGATCACGGCCGACCAGCCGCCGGAAGTCGTTGCTGACCGCGGAGAGGCTGCCGTCGCGGATCGCCTCGTAGGAGCTGATCCAGCCGCGGACCTCCCACTCGGGCGCCCCGTAGGACGCGCGCGAGGCGAGCGCCTCCTCGTCGCTCTCGTCGTGGAAGCGGATCGGCTTGCCGCTGCGGGCGGCCATCCGCGCGGCGGCCTCGGCGAGGCTGAACGCCTCGCCGCCGGTCAGCTCGTAGCTGCGGCCGTCGTGGCCCTCGGACCGCAGCACGACGACCGCGGCGGCGGCGACGTCGTCGCGCAGGATCGGGGCGACCCGACCGTTGCCGGCGGGGCCACGGATCACCCCGTCGGCCCCGACCATCGCCGGGACGAAGTCGAGGTAGAGGCTCATCCGCAGGAAGCTGAAGGACACGCCGCAGGACCGGATGTGGGCCTCGGTCGCCCAGTGGTCCCGGGCGAGCGTGAACGTCGCCTCGGGCGCGGCGCCGAGGAACGAGATGTAGACGATCCGCTCGACCCCGGCGGCGGCCGCGGCGTCGACCGCGGTCCGGTGCTGGGCGACGCGGTCGGCCGATTCCGCCGCCGGGATCAGGAGCAGGACGTCGACTCCCTCGAGCGCGGCGGCCATCTCGTCGTAGGCGCCGTAGCGCGAGGCCTGACGCACGTCGTCCGGCGCGTCCGCCGGGAGCCGGGACGGATCCCGGACGACCAGGCGCGGTTGGATCCCCGAGCCGACCAGCCGTTCGACGACGTGGGATCCGACCGTCCCGGTGGCACCGGTGACGGCGATGAGCGGGGCGTTGGGCATGCGGGAGCTCCCTCGGGCGCGGGGCGATCGCCGCCGAGCGCGGTGGCGGCGCGGTCTCGACCAGCCTACGCCGGCGCGGCACGACCGCGGCAACGACCGGGCCCGCGGGAGCCACGGTGGGGCCTGGTCTGCCTGGGGCTCGAGCCGGCGCGGCAACGACCGGGCCCACGGGAGCCGCGGCGGGGCCTCGGCCTGCCTGGGGCTCGAGCCGACCGCGGGCGCCACGCCGGACGATGCGTACGGTGACCACAGCGGGCGTTCAACCATTGTCTGGTTCGCCGACGGAAGCGGTCGCGGCGAACTGGTCAATTGTCGGTAGTGCGCCGCTCGGGCCGCTGGCAGAGTGCCCCCATTGGTCGAGGTCAGTGGGCTCCGGACCGCTCGCTCACGGGCGGGACGACGGGACTCGCGACCTCCGGCACCGACGGGGATGGGGACAGCCTGATGTGGGAAGAACGAGAGATCTCGCGCCGAGAGGTGCTGCGGCGCCTGGGCATCGGCGGTGCGGCAGTCGCGCTACCGACGCTGCTGGCCGCCTGTGGCGGCTCGCCGAAGCCGAAGGGCACCGCGAGCAGTAGCGGCGACGCCGGCGGCCGCGGCACCGAGGCCGAGATCGACCACGTGACCTGGGCGCTGACCCACGCCGTTCCGGCGCTCGACGTGGCGACCAGCTTCGGGGCGCCGACGATCGCGGCGCTGTCGCTGGGGCTCGAGGGCCTCGTCGGCGTCGACGACGACCTCAAGCTGACGCCGCAGCTGGCCGAGCAGTGGTCGAACCCCGATCCGCTTCGCTACGTCTACCAGCTGCGCTCGGGCGTGACCTTCTGGGACGGCACGCCGCTGACCGCGGACGACGTCGTCTCCTCGCTGCGGCGGCACATCGACCCCGCCGTGACCTCGCAGCTCGGCACGTACTACACCAACGTCGCGTCGATCAAGAAGACCGGCGCCGCCGAGATCACCGTCCGGATGAAGCGGCCCGATCCGCTCTTCCAGTACATCCCGGTGATCAGCTACATCACGCCGAAGGCGCTGAACCAGAAGCTCGGCAAGCGGCTGGGCGTGGCCGGGGCGAAGATCAACACGATGGGGACCGGCGCCTTCCGGATCACCAAGTTCGGCCCCGACACCGGCCTCTCGCTCGAGCGCTACGACGGCTACTGGGGCGAGAAGCCGCGGGTCCGCGCCGCCACCGTCAAGGTGATCAGCAACGCCCGCACGTTGCTGCTGGCGCGCCGCGCCGGTGAGATCGACGGCACCTTCGAGTTGGCGCCGGAGCAGGCCAAGGACTGGCGGCGGCTGCGCGACACGGCGGTCGAGCAGGCCCCCGGGATGCGCTCGATCTTCGTCTCGTTCGACCTCAGCCAGGAGCCGTGGAACGACCTCCACGTGCGCCGGGCCGTCGCCCTCGCCAGCGATCGCGAGGGCTTCGTGAACGCGTTCCTCGGCGGCATGGGTCGCTCCGCGACCTCGATCGTGCCGCCGGAGATGTGGGCGAACGTGGCGCAGCAGCCCGAGGTCGACCGGATCTACTCCGGCCTGCGCAAGTACCCGTTCGACGTCGAGGCGGCCAAGCGCGAGCTGGCCCAGTCCGCGCACCCGAAGGGCTTCTCGGCCGAGATCGCCTTCCCCGACAACGAGCCGGCGATCGGCCGCGCGCTGGTCAGCCTCTCGGAGTCGCTGCGGCCGCTCGGGATCCGTCTGCGGGTCCGTGAGACGACCTCCGCGAAGTGGATCGGCACGATCTACGCGCACAAGGACCTCGGCCTGCAGGTGCTGCCGCTGAGCCCGGCCTACGTCGATCCCGTCAACTACCTGGTCGCGACGCTGCCGAGCGAGAAGGCGGCGCCGAACGGGCTCAACATCGCCAACTTCAAGAACGAGCGGGTCGACCGGCTGCTGCGCGAGCAGGGCAAGGTCACGGACCCGAAGCAGCGGGCGGCGGCGATCGCCGAGATCCTGACGATCATCGGCGACGAGCTGCCGTACCTGCCGCTGTGGTGGCAGGGCTCGTCGATGGCGGTCGCCGACCGCTACACGTACGAGGGCTTCAACAGCCTCTACTACATGCAGAACTGGCTCGGCAAGCTGCGTCTGCGCGCCTGAGATGACGTCCTCCGGTCTCCTGCTGTTCGTCACCCGCCGGCTCGGGGCGCTGCTCGCCTCGCTGGTGGTCGTGTCGTTCCTCGTCTTCGGGCTGCTGTTCGTGGCCCCCGGCAGCCCCGAGCAGATCCTGCTCGGGGCGCAGTCGGCGACGCCCGACGTGATCAGCGCGCTGCGCGCCAAGTACCACCTCGACGACGGCTTCCTGAGCCAGTACCTGCGGTGGCTCGGTGGGGCCGTCCAGCTCGACTTCGGTGACTCGATCCGCACCGGGCAGTCGGTCCTGGAGACCCTCCGGCCGGCGTTCGGGGTGACGATCTTCCTCGGCCTCTACGCGTTCGCGCTGGCGCTGCTCGCCGGCCTGCCGCTGGGGATCGTGGCCGCGCTGCGCAAGCGCAGCCTGGTCGACCGCGGGGTGGTCGGGCTGACGGTGATCGGGGTCAGCGCCCCGGTCTTCGTGACCGGCGTGATCCTGCTCTACGTCTTCGCGGTCCGGCTCGGCTGGTTCCCGTCCTACGGCGCGGGCGAGGGCTTCTTCGACCGGCTCTGGCACCTGACCCTGCCGGCGGCGGCGCTCGCGCTCAGCGCGATGGCGCTGCTGGTCAAGCTGACCCGCGCGGCGATGATCCGCGTGCTCGACGAGGACTACGTCGCCTTCGCCCGGGCCCGCGGCGTGCCGTGGCGGCGGCTGGTCTTCCGCCACGCGCTGCGCAACGCGGCGATCCCGGTCCTGACCGCGGCCGGGCTGGTGCTGTCGGTCGTGCTGACCGGCGCCGTGCTCGTCGAGGCGACCTTCGCCCTGCCCGGGCTCGGGTCGGCCCTGGTCGAAGCGGTGCAGACGAAGGACATCCCCGTGCTGCAGGGGCTGGTGCTCGTGATCGCGACCCTGATCATCCTCGTGAACCTGGTGGTGGACGTGCTGTACGCCCTGGTCGATCCCCGGATCCAGTTCGGGAAGGCGGCCCGATGAGCGCCGTCGTCCCGACCGCGGCCGCGCCTTCCGCGGGCCTCCGCGCACGCCGCGGCTGGCGGGTCCCGCCGCTGATCGCGCTCTGCTTCGTCGTGATCGGCGCGATCGTCGTCTGCGCGATCACCGGCACCGCGCTCGCCCCGTACCCGCCGGCCGCCCAGGACCTGAGCCTCGGCGTCCAGGGACCGATCAGCGGCCACCTGCTCGGCACCGACGACTCGGGCCGGGACATCCTCTCGCGGGTGATCGCCGGCGCCCGCGCCGCCATGATCGGGCCGCTGCTGATCGCGCTCGGCGCGGCCACCATCGGCACCCTGCTCGGCCTGCTGGCGGGCTTCCGCGGCGGCTGGACCGAGACCGCGATCATGCGTGGCGTCGACCTCGTCTACGCGCTGCCCGCGCTGCTGGTCGCGATCGTGCTGCTCGGCGTGATCGGCGGCGGCTACTACGCCGCGGTCCTGGTGCTCGTCTTCCTCAGTGCCCCGATCGACATCCGCGTGGTGCGCGGGGCCACGCTCGAGCAGCGGACGCTGCCGTACGTCGACGCCGCCCGCACGCTCGGGCTCGGCTCGTGGCGGATCATGCTCCGCCACGTCTGGCCGAACGTGATGCCGCTGGTCGTCTCGACCGCGTTTCTCAACTTCGCCTACGGCCTGGTCGCGCTCTCGGCGCTCTCGTTCCTCGGGCTCGGGGCGGGACCGGGGGAGGCGGACTGGGGCCGGATGCTCAGCGACAACCTCTCGCTGATCGAGGACAGCCCGCTGGCCGCGCTCGCGCCGGGGCTGATGCTGGTCGCGACCGCCGTCAGCGTCAACCTGGTCGGCGACTGGCTCCAGGAACTGCTGAGCGACCGGGGGCGGGCACGATGAGCGCGCTCTCGATCGAGCGGCTGCGGATCGTCAGCCGGCTCGGCGCGCAGGAGCGCGTGATCACCAGCGGGATCGACCTCCAGGTCGCGGCCGGCGAGGCCGTGGCGGTGGTCGGCGAGTCCGGCAGCGGCAAGTCGATGACCGCCCGCGCCGTGATGGGGCTGCTGCCGACCGGCGTCAGCGCCAGCGGGCGCGTCGTCTGCGGGGGCCGCGACCTGCTCGGGCTCTCCGAGCGCGAGCTGGTGAAGATCCGCGGGACCGAGATCGCCCTGATCTTCCAGGACCCGTTCACGATGCTCAACCCGCTGATGCGCTGCGGCGAGCAGATCTCCGAGCTGCTGCGGGATGGCGACGGCAAGCGCCTGAGCCGGGCCGCGCGCCGGACCGAGGCGGTCCGCCGGATCGCCGAGCTGGGGATCGAGGACGCGGCGGTCGCCGATGCCTACCCCTTCGAGCTCTCCGGCGGGATGCGTCAGCGGATCGGGATCGCCGCTGCGCTCGCCCGCGACCCCAAGGTGGTGATCGCCGACGAGCCCTCGACGGCGCTCGACGTGACGACCCAGAAGGAGATCCTCGCCCGCCTGCGGGAGATGCAGGACGCCCGCGGGATGAGCCTGGTCCTGATCACCCACGACCTGCGGGTCGCGTTCTCGACCTGCGACCGGGTCTCGGTCCTCTACGCGGGGACGGTCCTGGAGAACGCCGCCAGCCACGAGCTGGAGACGACCCCGCGGCACCCGTACTCGCTCGGCCTGCTGCTCTCGGAGCCGCCGGTCGACCGCCGCCTGGAGCGGATGACGGCGATCGAGGGCACGGTCCCGCGGGCCGACGACGTCGGCGACGGCTGCCCGTTCGCGCCCCGCTGCCGGTGGGTCGAGCCGGACTGCCTGACGGCGGCTCCCGACGCGATCGGGGAGGCCAGCGGACGCTGGACCGCCTGCGTGCGGGCCGCGGAGATCGCGGTCGAGCTGGATGCGGTCCACGCCGAGGCCGGCTCGGACACGGTCGCCGAGGAGGCGGCCGCGACCGGCACGCCACTGGTCTCCGTGATCGACGTCGAGAAGACCTATCCGGGCGGCGCCCGCAACCGCAAGGTGCAGGCGCTGGCGGAGGTCTCGATCGAGATCGGCGAGAACGAGTGCGTCGGCCTGGTCGGCGAGTCCGGCTCGGGCAAGACCACGCTCGGGCGCAGCATCGTCGGGCTCGAGTCGGTCACCGGCGGCCGGATCGTGGTCGACGGGATCGACGCGACCGACTACCGCGCGGCGAGCCCCGACGATCGCGAACGGCTGCGGCGGACGGTCCAGATGATCTTCCAGGACCCGTACTCGACGCTGAACCCGGTCCGCACGATCGGGGCCACGCTGCAGGAGGCGATCGGGGCGCGGGCCGACCGCGTCGCACGCCCTGAGCAGCGCGCGAAGGAGCTGCTGGAACGGGTCGGCCTGCCGGCCGAGTACGCCCGCCGCAAGCCGGTCGCGCTCTCCGGTGGGGAGCGGCAGCGGGTCGCGATCGCGCGAGCGCTGGCGGCGGATCCGCGGCTGATCGTCTGCGACGAGGCGGTCTCGGCGCTCGACGTGTCGGTCCAGGCGCAGATCCTCAACCTGCTCGCCGACCTGCGGCGCGAGACGGGGGTCAGCTACCTGTTCATCACCCACGACCTCGCGGTCGCGCGGCAGGTGGCCGACCGGCTCTACGTCCTCCAGCGCGGCCGGGTCGTCGAGTCCGGTCCGACCGGGCGCGTGCTCGACCGGCCGGAGGACCCCTACACCCAGACGCTCGTGGCCTCGATCCCCGGCGGCTCGGTGGCGGCCTCGTGAGCACGCCGCTGCTGGAGCACCTCGAGCGCGAGCGGCCGCGGCTGCTCGCGGAGCTGACCGAGCTGATCGGCTTCCCGAGCGTCAGCGCGCTGCCGGAGCACGCTCCGGACCTGCGGCGCTGCGCCGGCTGGCTGGCCGAGCGGCTGACGGCGATCGGGCTCGAGCACGTCGGGCTGCACGAGACGGACGGGCATCCGATCGTCTACGGCGACTGGCTGCACGCCGGGCCCCACGCGCCGACGGTCCTGATCTACGGCCACTACGACGTCCAGCCGGCCGATCCGCTCGAGCTCTGGACGACGCCGCCGTTCGAGGCCGAGGTCCGCGACGGGCGGCTCTACGGGCGCGGGGCGTCCGACGACAAGGGGATGGTCCTGATCGCGCTGCACGCGATCGAGGCGCTGCTGACGCTGGAGGGCGCGCTGCCCTGCAACGTCAAGCTGCTGATCGAGGGCGAGGAGGAGGTCCGCGCCGACCATCTCGACCGCTTCGTCGGCGAGCACGCGGAGCTGCTGGCCGCCGACGTCTTCGTCAACTCCGACAACACGATGCTCGCGCCCGGAGTGCCGGCGCTGCCGCTCGGCCTGCGCGGCCTGGTCGCGCTCGAGATCGGCGTGCGGACGGCCGAGACCGACCTCCACTCCGGGGCCTTCGGCGGCGTCGCCCCGAACGCGCTCTCGGTCCTCAGCGCGTTGCTCGCCTCGCTCCACGACGAGCAGGGACGGGTCGCGGTCGACGGCTTCTACGACGAGCTGCTGCCGGTCGACCCGCAGGACGTCGCCGCCTGGGCGGCGCTGCCGCTGGACGAGGACGAGCTGCGGCGCGAGGCCGGGCTTCCTGCGCTGGTCGGGGACCCCGACTACGGCGTCCGTGAGCGCCAGTGGTCGCGGCCGACGCTCGACCTCCACGGGATCAGCGGCGGCTTCGCGGGGACCGGCGTCAAGACCGTGATCCCGGCGGCGGCGAGCGCGAAGCTCTCCTGCCGGCTGGTGCCGGGCCAGGACGCCGACGCGATCGCCGCCCGGGTCGAGCAGCACCTGCGCCTTCGCGCCCCTGACTACGCCGAGCTGACCTGCGAGGTCCAGCTGCGGTCGCCAGCGATCCTGGTCGACGAACGGCTGCCGGCGATCGCCGCCGCCGAGGCCGCGGTCACGACCGCCTTCGGCCGTCCGCCGGTCCGCTGCCGCGCGCCATGGTCGATCCCGGTCTGCGAGATCGTCCAGCGCCACCTGGGCCTCGACCCGCTGCTGCTCGGCTTCGCGCTGCCGACCGACCGTCAGCACGCCCCCGACGAGCACCTGCTGCTGGAGACGCTGACGCCGGCGATCCACGCGACCGTCGAGCTGCTGCGCGAGCTGGCCGCGACGCCGACGGCCAGCGACGCTGGGCCGGGAGCGCCTGCCGTGCCCGGCACCGGCAGCGAGCACGGGACCACTCCGAACCCCACCAACGCCGGGACCGCGTGAGCGCCCCCACCGACGGAGACCGCATGAGCGAGAGCCCCTATCCGCCGACCCGTGTCGACGACAACACCCAGACCCTCGCCGGCCTGACCCTGGCCGACCCGTACCAGTGGCTGGAGGACGGTCAGGAACCGGACGTCCGCGCCTGGCAGGCGGAGCAGAACGCCCGCACCGTCGCCCGGCTCGAGGCCTGGCCGCACGCCGAGGCGTTGCGGACCGCGGTCGACCGCCACCCGATGCCGCGCTGGGGCGCGGTGCCGCGGTTCGCGGGCGGACGCTGGTTCCGCCGCGGCCGCCCGGCCGGTGGCGACATGGCGCTGGTCCAGATCGCCGACGCACCCCGCGGACCGTGGCGGACGCTCTTCGACCCGTCGGTCGGGGCGGGCGAGCACCCCCGCAACGTCGAGTGGCTGGCGCCCTCGCCGGACGGGACGATCGTCGCCTTCGGGGTCTCCGAGGGCGGCGACGAGCGCAACCGGATCCAGCTGCTCGACGTCGCCACCGGCGCGCCGCTGCCCGACGAGATCCCGCACGTGCTGATGGACGGCTGGGTCGGCGGCGTGCAGTGGCTGGCCGACTCCAGCGGCTTCTACTACAGCGCGCTGGACCCGGACGATCCCGCCTTCCAGAGCAACGTCGGCTTCTTCCACCGGCTCGGTCGGCCCGCGGCGACGCGGCCCGAGCCGCTGCCGCCCGAGGACGACTTCGACGGCTGGCTGGTCGTCGAGACCGACCGCGTCGGCCGCTGGGCGGTCGCGACGATGGCGCTCTGGATGACGCGCCCGCTCTACGTTCGCGACCTCGTGGCGGACGGGCCGTGGCGACCGCTCGTCCAGGGGCTGAGCGGCCACTGGATCTCGGGCGTGATCGCCGGCGACCACTACGTCGCCGTCACCGACCACGGGGCCGAGCGCGGCCGGCTGGTCGAGATCCCGCTCGACGGCGGGGGAGACCCCTCGACCTGGCGCGAGCTGGTGCCGGAGTCCGACGCGGTCCTGCGGCGGGTCCAGCTGATCGGCGACCGGCTGTACGTCGTCGAGCTGGTCGACACCTTCTCGCGGGTGCGGGTCTTCGAGCGCGACGGGCGGTTCGTCCGCGAGGTCGCGCTGCCCGGCCGCGGCGTGATCAGCCAGGACGGCTGGCACGTGCTGACCGCCCACCGGCCCGCCGCGCACCCCGACGAGTACCTGTTCGCCTTCACCACCCCGACCGAATCGTGGGCGGTCTACCGCGAGGACCCGGAGACCGGCGCGATCGAGCAGCTGGAGGCGCCCGAGGCGCGGCTCGAGGGCGCGGTCGTCGAGAGCCGCTGGGCGACCAGCAGCGACGGCGCCGAGGTCCCCTACCACCTGATCCACCTCGAGACGACGACGCTCGACCAGCCGCGCCCGACGCTGATGAGCGGCTACGGCGGCTTCAACATGCCCTGGCACCCGAAGTACGTCGGGGCGATGGCGGCGTTCGTCGAGGCCGGCGGCGTCGTCTGCCACAGCAACATCCGCGGCGGTGGCGAGCTCGGCGCGCACTGGTGGTCGGACGGCAGGATGCAGCGCAAGCAGCAGGGCTACGACGACCTCTTCGCGATCGCCGAGACGCTGATCGCCGACGGCGTCGCGACGCCGGAGACGCTGGCGATCCAGGGCACCAGCGGCGGCGGGCTGCTGGCCGGCGTCGCGCTGACCCAGCGCCCCGACCTGTGGGCGGTGGCGGTCCCGCGGGTCGCGTTCGTCGACATCCTCGGTGCCTGCGCTCGCGACCCCTACGGGCGCAACATCGTCAAGACGGAGTTCGCCTCCGACCTCGACGACCCCGACGAGATCCGGCGGCTGGCGACGTTCGCGCCCTGTGCGCTGGTCCGCGAGGGCGTCCGCTACCCGGCGGTCTTCCTCGACGCCGGCGACGTCGATCCGCGCTGCCCGCCGTGGCACGCGCGCAAGCTCGCCGCTCACCTGCAGGCGGTCGCCGGGCCCGACGATCCGCCGATCGCGCTGCGGGTCTGGGAGGACGTCGGCCACGCGATGAACAACGGCCGTGAGACCGACGTGCGCCAGAACAGCGCGTGGCTCGGGTTCGTGATGGAGCGGCTGGGGATGGTCCCGGCCGGGGCCTGAGGGGAGCCTCCAACCATTGTCTGGCGGAGCCCGCCGGCGACCCGCGCGGAACCGGTCATTTGTCGGTGGTGGGCGGTTTCGGGGGCTGCGACGGTGTGGACATGGTCGAGGTCACCCCCGGTTCCGCCACACGCGATCGCCCTGCGCCACCCGACATGAGCGTCGCCGGCCGGGTCGCGATCGTGACCGGTGCCGGCCGCGGGCTCGGCGCGACGATCGCGCGTGACCTGGCCGACGCCGGCGCGACCGTCGTCGGGGTCGACCTCGAGGGCGCCGACCTCTCGGCCGACATCGGCACCGCCGCCGGCAACGAGGCGATGGTGGCGGAGACGCTCCGCCGCCACGGCCGGCTCGACATCCTCGTCCTCAACGCCGGGGTCCAGCACGTCGCCCCGATCGGGGCGTTCGCCGAGCAGGAGTGGGACCGGCTGCAGGACGTGATGCTGAAGGGGCCGTTCCTGGCCCTGCGGAGCGCCTGGCCGGCGCTCACCGACAGCGGCGGACGGGTCGTGGTGATCTCGTCGACCTCCGGCGTCGCGGCCGAGCCGCACAAGGCCGGCTACGTCTCGGCCAAGGCGGGAGTGCTCGGGCTGGTCCGGGCCGCCGCCGTCGAGGGCGGCCCGCTCGGGATCGCCGTCAACGCGATCGCCCCCGGCTGGATGCGCACGCCGATGGCCGAGCGCCAGCTGGCCGAGGTGATCGCCAGCGGTCTCGACGAGGACGACGCGCTCGAGCGGTTCCTCGCCCGCCAGCCGATCCGGCGCTTCGTCGAGACCGAGGAGGTCGCCGCCGCGGTCCGGTTCCTCGCCAGCGGCGCGGCCTCCGGCGTGACCGGCGTCTGCCTCCCGGTCGACCTCGGCCTGCTCGCGTGGTGACGCGCCGCCGCGGTCCGTCGCGGTCGACCGTCGGCCTCCACCTGCGGCCGGTCGTCCGCCGAGACCCGCGGCCGAGCGCCCGTCGTCCTCTGCGGCCGACCGTCCGCCTTCACCTGTGACCGTCGACGACGGTCGCCGCCCACCCCGAAACCCCCAGGAGTTCCCCATGGACGCACAACTGCTCGACGAGGCCCGCACGATCATCCGTGACTTCGTGCAGCTGAAGCCGGACGAGACGATCGCGCTGGTCGCCGACAGCGAGCACCGCGCGGAGGCCGAGGCCCTGGCCGTGGCGGCCGACGCGGTCGGCGCGGCCGTGATCAGCATCGACGCCGACCAGACCGTCCGCCGGATGCTCGACAGCGGCGAGTTCTGGGTCGACCCGCCCAAGCACCTGGTGGCGGCGCTCCAGCAGGCCGACGTCAGCCTCTTCACGGTCGACGAGACCTACGCCTTCCGGCTCGACCACCGGGTCAGCAGCATCTTCGAGACCGGCCCGAACTGCTCGATCTTCAAGCTCGACGCCGGGATGGGCCGCTGGGGCCTGGAGCCGGGCGACAGCGAGGCCGTGACCCGCGACGGCAAGCGGATCGTCGCCGCGATCGACGGCCACGACCAGGTCCGGATCACGACCGCGCGCGGCACCGACCTGACCCTCTCGGTCGCCGGGCGCCCCTGCCTGCCGATCTTCCCGGTGCCCGAGCGCGGAGCGCCGTACGGGATCTCCGTTCCGCTCTGGGGCGAGTACAACTGGGCGCCGGTCGAGGGCACCGCCAACGGCACGCTGGTGATCGACGGACTGACCGAGGCCGGCCGGACGATGGGCACCGTCAGCGAGCCGGTCGTGATGACGATCGTCGACGGTCGCGTGGTCGAGGTCGCCGGCGGCGCCGACGCCGAGGACTTCCGGCGCGTGTTCGCGATCGACGAGGGCGCTGCGGTCGTCGCCGAGCTGGGCGTCGGCGGCAACCCGAAGGCGATGCTCGGCCACGAGACCGAGAAGGCGCTGCTGGGCACGATCCACATCGGCTTCGGTAGCAACCAGACCTACCCGGGCGGCCAGAACCACAGCGCCGTCCACATCGACGGCGTCGCCCGCGACGTCACGCTCGAGGTCGACGGCCAGCTCGTGATCAGCGGCGGCCAGGTCGTGGCCGGCGCGGCGGGCGCGGTCTAGCGGAACGGGCGAGCGCGGGGCGGTCGAGCGGCGGGCGGCTGGGCGGCCCCCGGGGCCGGCCGCGTTCCGGGCCGGCCGCGTTCTGGGGCCGGCCGTGCTCTGGGGCCCGGCCGTGCTCTGGGGCCGGCCGTGCTCCGGGGCCGGCCGTGCTCTGGGGCCGGCCGTGCTCCTGGGCGGCCGCGCTCCGGGAGACCGCGCTCTGGGGCGGAGCGGGAGGCGGGTGCGCGGGGCCGGCGGCCGGGTGCGGATGCCGTTGTGGACGTGGCGGCGGCGTTTGGGGTCACTTCGCGTCGGCCCGCGCGGTTCGGGGTCATTCGTCCCCGCTGGGCGACGCGAACTGACCCCGGTCCGCTGGAGCCGACGCATCGTGACCCCGCCCGACCGCCAGCCTGGGGCCGCCCGCCTCCCGGCGCCGACCCCGGCCCGCGCGCTACCGCCCCGCCCCGCTACGCCGCGATCGTGCCGTCGACGGGGTAGGTCCCGCGGAGGCGGGCGAGCCGCAGCCCGAGGTGGAGCGCGAGCCGGTCCTCGCCGCTGCGGACGTCGACCGCTGCGAGCTCCTCGATCCGCTCCAGCCGGTAGTAGAGGCTGGTGCGGTGGAGCGCGAGCTGGGAGGCAGTCGCCTTGATGTCGCCGCCGTTGTCGAGGTAGCACTCGAGGGTCTCGACCAGCGATCCCCGGCCGCCCGCCGTGAACAGCGCCTCGAGCCCGCGGTGGGCGGTCGGGGCCGTCCGGTCGGGTGCGGCGGTCAGGCTGCTGAGCAGCTGGTAGACACCGAGCTCGTCCCAACGGGCGACGGGGCGGAAGCGCTCGACCACCTGCGAGACCTGCGCTGCCTGGCGGGCCTGCTCCAGCAGCTGGCGGGCCTGGTCGGCGCGGCCGTGGCCGCTCTCGGCGACGATCAGCGACGCCTCGCCGGTGGTGGTCCGCGCGGCCCGCAGCAGCTGCTCGGAGACCGTGCGCGAGGCGGGCTCGGCGCAGACGAAGATCCCTTCGCCGTCGGCGACGACGTAGCCGCAGCGGCGCGACCGCAGCCCGCAGCGGACCTGCTCGAGCGCGGTCTCGAGCGCCCGATGGCGGCGCTCGTCGGCGGGTGCTCCGTCGGGTCCGGACGGACCGGCAGCGTGCAGCAGGTGGATGCTGATCGGACCGGCGGCGTCGAGCACCGCGTCGTGGTCGAGCCGGCGGACGGCGTCGGCCGCCTCCTCGTCGGTGCCGAGCACCAGCTGCCGCAAGGCCTGCTGGCGGAGGTCGCGCTTGCTGGTCGCGGTCCGCCGCTCCCGCAGCAGGATCGAGGCGAGCAGCGGGGTCAGGGCGTCGGCCGCCCGCAGCTGCTCGGCCGTGATCGAGTTGTCGGAGTCGATGCACCAGAGCGTGCCGAGCAGCTCGCGGTCGGCGCGGATCGGCAGGCAGACCCGGGCGAGCATGCCCAGCCGGGGGGCGGCGTCGATCCGGAACGGCCCGTCGGCGTCGCCGATCCCCCGACTGCGGAGCCAGCTGCGGACGCCGGCGGGGGCGTGGCGGGAGAGGATCGTGTCGACCCGGACTTGATCGATCGCGCCGCGCTTGCGACTGTAGGCCAGGACCTCGAAGTCCGCACCTTCCAGCACGACCTGACGATCGAGGTCGGAGGCAAGGCGATCTAGGACGGGCTCGAGTTCCGACGACAACGGGGTCTCCCTTCGCACCGCCGTGGCGGCTGAAGATAGCTGGACTTCATTCACTGTAGTCTAGCTTTCGTCCGGTGTCGAGTCCGATCGTGTCGGCCGTACCCAGGAGTCCCGTCAGTGAGCACAGGAGAGAGCGTGGAGAGCGAAGTCCGAGGGGCCGACGAGGAGACCGCCGCCGCGCCCGTCGACATCGACGCCGCCAAGCTACGCCTGGGTCGCCGCGTGCGCGAGCTGCGCAAGCTCGCGGGGCTGACGGCGGGCGACCTGGCCCGCAGCGCCGAGGTCACCCCGGCGATGGTCTCGCAGGTCGAGCGGGGGACCGTCGCTCCCTCGCTGGCCACGCTGCTGCGGCTCGCCGCCTCGCTCGGGGTCGGGGTCAACGACCTCTTCGACGCCGCCCCGACCAAGGGCCAGATCGTCCGCAAGGCGGAGCGTCGGACCGTCGACTACCCCGACATGACCGTCCGCGACCAGTGGATCTCGGCCGACCCGACCCGCAACATGCTGGTCCTCCAGTCGACGATCGGCCCGGGGGCTGGTAGCGGGCAGGAGCTGCTCCGCCACGGCTCGAAGGCGGAGTTCGTGCTGGTGCTGAGCGGCGCGATCGAGATCGTCGTCGACGGCGAGGGGATCTACCTCGAGGAGGGCGACACCGTCACCTTCTCCGGCGAGCTGCCGCACGGGTTCGTCAACCACGGCGACGTCCCTGCCGAGTTGATCTGGGTGATCACCCCGGCCAGCTACTAGGGCGGCGGCCCTGGGCCCTGGGCCCTGGCCTCGGCCTCCGCCCCGGCCTCGGCCCCGGCTTCGGCCCCGGCTTCGGCCCCGGGCCCTGGCCCGGCTCTGGCTTCGCCCCCGTCCCCGGCCCGGCCTCAGGCGCGGGCGAGCCGCCAGGTCCGCACGGCGATGTGGAGCAGCAGCAGGTCGCCGCCGTCGCGCAGGTCGAGTCCGGTCAGCTCGCCGATCCGGTCGAGTCGGCGGTAGAGGGTCGCGCGGTGGACGTGGAGCGCCCGGGCGGCAGAGGCGACGTCGCCGGCCCGGTCGAGCGTCGCCTCGAGCGCGGCCAGCAGCGCCTCGGCGTCGCGGCGGGCGAGCAGCGGGGCCAGCACCGCGGGCGGGGTCGACGGCCGTCCTT
Source organism: Patulibacter ginsengiterrae (assembly GCF_056269115.1). Taxonomy (NCBI): domain Bacteria; kingdom Bacillati; phylum Actinomycetota; class Thermoleophilia; order Solirubrobacterales; family Patulibacteraceae; genus Patulibacter; species Patulibacter ginsengiterrae. Next base: position 644,747 of record NZ_JBWDOG010000001.1, on the reverse strand, counting down.
CCGCCGTCCAGGCCCGGGCGATCGGAACCCAGGCGCCGAGCTCCTCCGCCGCCGCGACCGGGCCGCGATCGGGGATCGCGGTGGCGACCGTCAGCGCGTCGATCGCGTCGCCGAGCGCGACGCGGCCGTCGGCGAGGTCGCGGGCGGTGGCGGCTCCGGCGTGGTCGGCGCCGGCCCGCCGCAGCAGGTCTCCGACCTCGCGGGCGGTGCGGCCGGGGGAGAGCCGCGCGAGCACGGTCACCCGGGTCGGCGACGGCCGCCAGACCAGGTCCCGTCGCGGCCAGCCGCGCGCCGCCCGGGTCCCGAGGTCACGGGGGTCGGCCCCGGCGTGGACCGCGGCGACGGCGACGGCGTAGCTCCCGCCCGCCGGCCAGTCCTGGTGGCGCCGCAGCTCGTCCGCCGCGACGTGGCGGGCGCCGGGGTCGCGCTCGTCGAGGACCGCCGCCAGCAGCGCGACCGTCTCGGCCTCGCTCGCCCGGTCGCGCCAGAGCAGCGACGCGACCGCGCTCGCGGAGGCCCGCAGCGTCTCCCGGTCGTGCGCGTCGAGCGGCGCCGCTCCCGGGATCACCCACAGGTAGCCGAGCAGGGCGTCGCCGTGGCGGACCGGGGCGCACGTCCGCGGGCCGATCCCGATCTCGTCGTTGGCGGGGGTGTCGACGAGGTCGCGGGCGCGGCCGACGCCGAGCGACTCCAGCCACGCCGCGGCAGCTGGTGGGCCCTCGCGAGTCAGGATCGAGGCCTGGCGGACGCGGTCGTCCGGGTCGATGTGGGCGCTGAACGAGAGCAGCCGCCAACGGCGGTCCTCGAGCGCGACGGGACGACCGATGCGGTCGGCGAGCTCGTCGATCAGGTCCTGGAGTCCGCCGGTCACCGGGCAACCCTAGCGCTTGCGACAGCTGTCGCAGGATTCGGTGGAAGATCGAGACCGTGAGCCCTGGTATCGAACGGCCGACAGGCGGATCATCGAGGCATGGCAACGATGAGCCCCGAGGTCGAGCAGCTGGAACCGGCGATCACCCGGATCGGGACCGATCTCGGTCGGTCGCTGCCGCGTCCGCGGCGGACGCCCGCCGCGGTCGCCGAGCGGCGCGTGATGGGGGCGATGATCGACGACGAGCAGCTGCGCGCCGCGCTCTTCCGCTTCGTCGACGTGCGCCCGGCCTGCCGCGACCGCCGCGACGTCGCCCGGCACCTGGCCGAGCTGCTGGCCGAGGCCGATGAATCCTGGCTCGGCCGGCGCGGCTCCGGCCTCGCGGAAGGCCGTACGACACGGGCGGTGACGGCGACGATCGCCGCTGCGGCGGTCCGCCAGATGGCCCACCGCTTCATCGTCGGCGAGGACGCGGTCTCGGCCCGCTCCGGTCTCGGCGACCTCTGGCAGCGCGGTGCCGCGGCGACCGTCGACCTGCTCGGCGAGGCGACCTTCACCGAGCACGAGGCGGACTCCTACGCCGAGCGCTGCGAGCAGACGCTCCGGACCCTCCACGCGGCGGCCGCGACGCTCCCGCCACGACCGCTGCTCGACCGCGACGCCGCCGGCCCGATCGCCCGCGTGAACCTCTCGGTCAAGGTCTCGGCGCTGACCCCGCAGCTGCGCGCCCACGCCCCCGAGCGGGGGATCGCCGGGGCCGAGCCGCGCCTGCGACGGCTGTTGCGCGTCGCCCGTGACCTCGACGCCCACCTCCACGTCGACATGGAGTCGCTCGACACCCGCGAATCGATCACCGAGCTGCTGCTGCGGCTGCTCGCCGAGCCCGAGTTCGCCGACGGCCCCCAGGCGGGGATCGTGCTCCAGGCCTACCTGACCGACTCGCCCGAGCAGCTCGAGCGGCTGCTGGCCTGGACGACCGAGGTCCCGCGCGGGGTGCCGTTCAGCATCCGCCTGGTCAAGGGCGCGTACTGGGACCACGAGCTGATCGAGGCGACCCAGCACGGCTGGCCGGTGCCGGTCTTCCGCGATCGGCGGGCCTGCGACCGCAACTTCGAGGCCCTGACCCGCCGGCTCGTCGACGCCTCGCTCGACGGCCGGGTGCGGGCGGCGATCGCCTCCCACAACCTGCGCTCGATCGCCCACGCGGCCGCCTACGCCGACGCCCGCGGGGCCGACATCGAGCACCAGGTCCTGCGCGGGCTCGGCGACGACACCCTGGCCGCGCTGCTCGCCGCCGACCGGCGGGTCCGCTGCTACTGCCCGGTCGGCGACCTCGTCGCCGGGATGGCGTACCTCGTCCGGCGGCTGCTGGAGAACACCAGCAACGACTCCTTCCTCAGCGCCCAGGCCACGGGCGTCGACCTCACAACCCTCCTGGAGGCCCCATGAGCTTCTTCAACGAGCCGGCCCTCGAGCTGCGCCGCGCCGACGTCCGCGAGCGGGCGACGGCCGCCCTGGCCGCGCTCGACGCCCGGCTTCCGCTGACCGTCCGACCGCAGACGGCGGGCGATCCCGGTGCGCCCGGCGAGGTCAGCAGCTCGGTCGACCCGAGCGATCCGACGCGTGTCGTCGCCGAGGTCCACGAGGCGACCGCGGCCGACGCCGATTCGGCCGTCGTCGCCGCCGAGCAGGCCTTCCCGGCCTGGGCGGCGCTGTCGGGGGCGGAGCGCGCGGCGATCCTCCAGCGGGCGGCCTCGCTGCTGCGGGAGCGCCGGCTCGACGCCGCTGCCGTCGCCCTCCGTGAGTGCGGCAAGCCGTGGGCGGAGGCCGACGCCGACGTCTGCGAGGCGATCGACTTCCTCGAGTACTACGCGCTCGGCGCGGCCGCGCTCGACGCCGGGCGACCGTTGATCCAGCTCCCGGGCGAGCGCAACGCGTTGCGCTACGTCGGCCGCGGGGTCGCCGCGGTGATCGCGCCGTGGAACTTCCCGCTCGCGATCGCGCTGGGGATGACCTCGGCGGCGCTGGCGACCGGCAACGCGGTGGTGCTGAAGCCGGCCGAGCAGGCCCCGGCCTGTGCCGCGCTGCTGGTCGAGGTGCTCCACGCCGCCGGCGTGCCCCGCGGCGTGGTGCAGCTGCTGCCGGGCGGCGACGACGTCGGCAAGGCCCTGGTGGCGCATCCGGGGGTGGCGACGATCGCCTTCACCGGCTCGTGCGCGGCCGGGCTCCAGATCCTCGAGCAGGCCGCGAAGGTCGTGCCCGGCCAGCGGCACCTGAAGCGGGTCGTGGCCGAGATGGGCGGCAAGAACTGCCTGATCGTCGACGCCGACGCGGACCTCGACGACGTCGTCCCCGGGATCGTCGCCTCGGCCTTCGCGTTCGCCGGCCAGAAGTGCTCGGCGGCGTCGCGGGTGATCGTCCACGAGCAGGTCGCCGACGCCCTGATCGAGCGGCTGACCGGGGCGATCGCGACCCTGCGGGTGGGGCCGCCGGAGGAGTTCGGGACCGACGTGCCGCCGGTGATCGACCGTGAGTCGCAGGAGCGGGTCGCCCGCTACGTGGCGCTCGGCGGGACCCCGGCGGCGACGGTCGCCGACCTGCCGCCGGACGGGTACTACGCGGCGCCGACCCTGTTCGTCGACCTGCCGGCGGACTCGCCGGTGGTGACCGACGAGATCTTCGGCCCGGTGGTCGCGCTGGAGCGGGTCCCGAGCATCGAGCGCGCCTGCGAGATCGTCGAGGCCTCGTCGTTCGCGCTGACTGGCGGCGTCTACTCGCGGAGCCCGCGGACGATCGCCGAGGTCGAGCGGCGGATGCCGGTCGGCAACCTCTACGTCAACCGCGACATCACCGGCGCGATGGTCGGCCGCCAGCCGTTCGGTGGCGGTCGTCTCTCCGGCACCGGCCCGAAGGCGGGCGGCCCCGACTACCTGCTCCAGTTCGTCGAGGCGCGGGCGGTCACCGAGAACACGGTCCGGCACGGGTTGGTGGTCTGAGGCGAGGCGGGCCACGCGAACCGATGCGGATTTACCGCCTATACGGCCCACAATCCGCATCAGCTGCTGCGTCGCGCCCCGCCTGCCCTCGCGCCCGCCCGCCCTCCCTCCCATGCCCTCGCGCCCGCCCGCCCACGCCCCCGCACAACGTCGGGGCGAGGCGCGGCAACCTCCGGCGAACGTCGCACGGGGGCGGGACCCGGCCGCCGTAGCCTTCGGCGATGAGCGACGGCGAGATTCCCGACGACGACTCGACCCGGAGTGCCCTCGCGATGATCGACGGCGATGCGATCCGGCGGCTGCTGTCGCCGATCGACGCGATCGACGCGCTCGAGGCGGCCCTGCGCGACGGCCTCCAGCCGGAGGACGATCCGGCCCGTGGGAACGTGCCGGCCCCGACCGGCCACCTGCTGGTGATGCCGTCCGCCTCCCCGCAGGCGGTCGCGGTCAAGCTGGCGAGCGTCGCGCCCGGCAACGCGGAGCACGGACTGCCCCGGATCCAGGGGGTCGTGGTCCTGTTCGACGACCGCACGCTGGCGCCGACGGCGATCCTCGACGCGGTCGCGCTGACGGCGCTGCGGACGGCGGCGGTCTCGGCGCTCGCGGTGCGCCGGCTCGCGGCGGCGGAGGCCCGGCGGCTGCTGGTGTTCGGCACCGGTCCCCAGGCGTGGGCCCACGTCGAGGCGATCCGCGCGGTCCGGCCGATCGACCGCGTCGACGTCGTCGCCCGGGACCACGGTCGGACCGCCGCCTTCGTCGTCCGCTGCCGGGAGGCGGGCCTCGACGCTCGCGTTGGCGAGGCCACGTCCGACGTCCCCGAGGCGGACATCGTCTGCTGCTGCACCTCGGCCCGCGAGCCGCTGTTCGACGGTCGTCTGGTCGCGGACGGCACGACCGTCGTCGCGGTCGGCTCCCACGAGCCCGCCGCGCGCGAGCTCGACGAGCAGCTGGTCGGCCGCGCGACGGTCGTCGTCGAGTCGCGCTCGTCGGCGCTGCGTGAGGCGGGAGAGATCGTCCAGGCGATCGCCGCCGGCACCTGCGCGCCCGAGGCGTTGATCCCGCTCGACCAGCTGGTCCGGGGAACGGTCGACCTGCCCGTCGACCGTCCCCGGCTGTTCAAGTCGACCGGGATGGCGTGGGAGGACGCGGTGATCGCCGCCGCGGTCCACCGGCGGGCGCTCGCGGAGGGGTAGCGAGGGACGGGAGGACACACGGGCCGAGTCGCGCCGCGGTCCGACCCCGGCGCGCGGACGGCGGGCGCGAGAACGGTCCGTGTCGGGCGAACACCACCCGAGGCCGGCTCCGGTCGGGGCTCCCGGCCGGAGTCTCGTGGTTCTCCCGCCGTCGGCCCGCGTCTCTCGCGTCGGCCCGCGTCCCTCCCGGGCCCGCGTCTCTCCCGCCGCTCAGCCGACGGTCAGCAGCGGCGCCTCGAGCCGCTCGACGTCGACCTCGATCCCAAGGCCTGGGCCGGTCGGGGCCGAGCCGAAGCCCTGGTCGGACCGGGGCTGGTAGCCGGCGACGTGCTCCTGGGTCCAGTCGTTGAAGAACGAGACGGTCAGGATCGAGCGGGACGGGGTGCTGGAGGCGAGCTGGCTGACGGCCGCGGTCACGACGTCGCCGCCCCAGGTGTCCTCGATCGTCAGCCCGATGTCGAGCCCGACCGCGAGGTCGCGGATCTGACGGGCGCGGGTCAGGCCGCCGACCTTCGACAGCTTGAGGTTGATCGCGCCGCCGCCGCCGGTGCGGACCGAGGCCAGGAGCGACTCGGCGTCGGTCACGCTCTCGTCGTAGATCATCGGCAGCGTCGTCGCCTGGCGGACCTGCACGCAGTCGGCGAAGGCCCGGCAGGGCTGCTCGAGGTGGATCGGGAGCGGCTCGAGCAGGCGCGCGGCGATCAGCGCGTCGCGCAGGCTCCAGCCGCCGTTGGCGTCGGCGACGACCAGGCCCTCGTCCCCGGTCACCTCGAGCGCCGCCGCCGTCCGGCCGGCGTCCTCGTACGGGTCGTTGCCGAGCTTCAGCTGGAAGTGGCGGGTGCCCTCGGCCCAACGGGCGGTGATGAACGCGCGGGTCGCCGCCGGCGTGTCGAGCGGGACTGCGACGTAGAGCGGGAAGCGCTCGCTGACGCGTCCGCCGAGCAGCGTCGAGACCGGGACCCCGAGCGTCCGTCCGAAGAGGTCCCAGCAGGCCATGTCGAGCGCGCTCTTGGCCGCCGGCTGGCCGAGCAGGACGGCGTCCATCCGGGCGTTGACGTGGGACAGGTTGGTCGGGTCGGCCCCGAGCAGCACGGGGGCGAGCTCGGCGATCGCGGCCCGCGCCGCTCCGGCGAACGTCGGAAGGTAGGTCCCGGCGAGCGGGCAGGTCTCGCCCCAGCCGACGAGGCCACGGGCGGTGGTGATCCGGACGAGCGTCGAGGGCTGCGAGTTCGCACTCCGCTGGCCGGACATGACGTAGGTGCCGTGGGCGTACGTCAGGTCGTAGCCGTAGACGTCGATGCGTGCGATCTCATCCATGCCCCTAGGAGTACCGGCGGATCGGGACGGTGACGACCGTCAGATGTAGGGCGTCGCGAGGGCGGCCGACGGAGGAGGAAGGCCCGGCGAGGGCCGGCCGGGATGCTGCCGGTGCACCGGAGCGAAGCGGTTGCCCGGAACGAGCAGCCGCCGGCCCGAGGGCCGGCGACGTGTGCGTCGTCCGGGATCCCCGAACGCGAGAGCGCCGTCCGCCTACCAGCGAACGACGAGATGACGGACGGACATGCCGGCCGCGGGCGAGACCCGCGCCGGCACGTCAGCCCGTCGGGCCGAACTAGGAGATGCTGACGCTGGCGCCGACGTTCGCGTTGATCGTGGTGGCCAGGCTGATCCCGCTCGCGTCCGCGCTGTAGACGACGATGAACTTCGACCCGGCGGTGACCGGGATCGAGAGCCCGGTGACGGTGCCGGTCGAGGTGTTGCCGGGCGTGAGGACCCCGGTCAGCGAGGGGGTCAGCGTCACCTGCGTGCCAACCACCTGCGTGTAGCTGTTGCTGTTGTCGTCGGCCCGCCAGAGCTGCACGTAGGTCGTGACCGTGGTGCCGACCAGCGCTTGCGACGTGGCCAGGCTCTGGAACCCGAAGATGCTCGTGATCGTGCCGTTTCGCGGGATCGGCTGGCCGGTCGTGTTCTGCGACGTGAGGTCGATCGTCCCGCTCGTGGCCGGGACGCCGTTGGCGTTGCCGACGCCGTTGAGCGGCAGCACGGACACGGTTCCGACCAGGCCGCCGAGGGTGGTCGTCGCGACCGCCGGGGTGGCGGAGCTGGACGAGAGGATCGCGCTGGACCCCTGCGGGCCGGTGGCGCCCTGAGGCCCCTGGCTGCCGGTCGCGCCGTCGGCCCCGGTCGCCCCGGTCGCCCCGGTCGCGCCCTGCGCGCCATCCGCGCCGGTGGCCCCGTCCGCGCCGGTCACCCCGTCCGCGCCGGTCACGCCGGCCGCGCCGGTCACCCCGACGGCACCGTCGGCGCCCGTGCCCCCGGTGTTGCCCTGGAGGCCCTGGGCCCCGGTCGGGCCGGGGGCACCGGTCACGCCCTGAACGCCCTGAAGGCCGGTCGCGCCGGCCGCACCCTGGAGGCCGGCCGCACCTGTGGCACCCGTGGCACCGGTCGCCCCGGCGACGCCCTGCGTCCCGGTCGCGCCCTGCGCCCCGGCACCTGTCGCGCCGGTCTCGCCCTTGTCGCCTTTGGCTCCGGCGGCACCCGCAGCCCCGGCGTCACCCTTGTCGCCCTTGGTGCCCTTCTTGCCGGCCGAACCCCGCTCGCCGCTCGCGCTCGAGCCGGCGCCCCACTCGAGCCGCCGCTCGCCGTGGCCACACTTCTGGGCCTCGGGGATGATCCGCAGCAGCCGGTTGCCCTGCGGCTGGTAGCAACCGACGTTGGCGTTGGCGGCTGGCGCGGCGCTGAGCGTGACGGTGGCGGCGACGGCGCTGGCAGCCAGCCAGGCGACCTTGGATCGGCTCATGGAGTTCCTCATCAACGTTGGGTGTTTCGGACCATGTACTTCCGGGACCGGCAGGTTATATAGGATTGTTCGGATGCGTCTCGCGAATGTTTGGGCGGTACGAGCGGGTCTGCTCGTCGTAGGCGTGGCCGGTGGGACGCTGGTGGGCTGCGGGTCCTCAAGCGACGGCGACAAGACCACGACCGGCGCCAAGCCAGCGGCGGCGGTGCGGGTGCTCGACACCAAGAAGGTCGCCCGTGCGATCACCCAGAGCATCCGCGAGCAGCGCGACGTCGCGGCGAAGGTCACCTGCCCCAAGGTGGTGCGCCAGGCCAAGGGCGTGAACTTCGTCTGCCAGGTCACGTCCAAGTTCGGCGCCACCGACTTCGCCGTCGTGCAGCTGGATGGGGCCGGTCGCGTGTCGTACGCCGCGGCCGATCGCGCCGGCTGAGGGCGGGGCAAGACGACCGCTCCGTCTGGCATTGGTCTTGGCGGAATCGGGAGCGATGGGGTTGGTCCCTCCGGTAGGGATGTGGTTTCGAAATGACCCACCGATGGTGGTGCGTGATCGGACGGGTGGGTGCTTCGCGGGGTGTGCCGCGGCACCGCCCGCCTCCGAGAGCCGGCGACCCTCGACGGGCGCAAGCTCGTGCTCGGCGGCGACGGCTACTTCGACATCCGCGACTAGGGCCGGCCGGCAGCCCCGGCCGACGGGGTCACCAGGCCGGTCTCGTAGGCCAGGATCACGGCCTGGACCCGGCTGCGCAGCCCGAGCTTGGCGAGCAGCCGGCTGACGTGGCTCTTGATCGTCGCCTCCTCGAGGTGCAGCAGCGCCCCGATCTCGGCGTTGCTGCCGCCGCGCGCGAGCAGCAGCAGGACCTCGCGCTCTCGCGGGCTCAGGTCGTCGAGCAGCGGGCGCCGGGTGAGGTCGGGGGAGACCTGGGCGAAGCGGGTGATCAGGCGGCGGGTGACCGACGGGGCGATCAGGCCCTGGCCGCGCGCGACGGTCTGGATCGCCTCGACGATCACCTCCGGCTCGGCATCCTTGAGCAGGAAGCCGGCCGCCCCGGCGGAGAGCGCGCCGAAGACGTACTCGTCGAGGTCGAAGGTGGTCAGGACGAGCACGTCGATCGGGTCCTCGACGCCCGGCCCGGCCAGCAGACGCGTCGCCTCGAGGCCGTCCATCCGCGGCATCCGCACGTCCATCAGCACGACGTCGGCCTGTCGGCGGCGGGCGAGCGCGACCGCCTCGACGCCGTCGGCGGCCTCGCCGACGATCTCGATCGTGGGGTCGTCGCCGATCAGGGCGCGGAAGCCCCGCCGGAAGACGGCCTGGTCGTCGGCGATCAGCAGGCGGATGCTCATGCGGCGGAGGGCGAGGTCGGGAGCGTCGCTCGGACGAGCCAGCCGCCGGTCGCCGCCGGGCCGGCGTCGAAGGTCCCACCGAGCGCCGCGGCGCGCTCGCGCATGCCCGGCAGCCCGTGGCCCTCGCGACCCGGAGCGGCCGGGGCTCCGTCGTCCTCGACCTCGATCCGGAGGACCCCGTCGGCCTGCCGTAGCGTGACCCGGGCGCGGCCGCGCTGGGCGTGCTTGGCGACGTTGCTGAGTGACTCCTGCACGATCCGGAACGCGGCGGCCTGGGCGGCGGTCGAGACCCCGTCGGCCGCCGCGTCGCGGTCGAGCTCGACCTGCAGCTCGGGCGAGCGGAGGCGGGCGACCAGCTCGTCGAGGTCGTCGAGGCCGGGCCGCGGGCGCAGCTCGGCGAGCTCGTCGTCGCTGCGGAGCCGGCCGATGGCCTCGCGGGTCTCGGAGAGCGCGCTCGTCGACAGCGCCTCGATCTCGTCGATCGCGGTGGCCGCGCTCGGGGGATCGCTGGTCAGCCGCCGGCGCGCGACGCGAGAGTGGATGGTGATCGCGGCGAGCGCATGGCCGACGACATCGTGGACCTCGCGCGCGATCCGCAGGCGCTCGTGCTCGACCGCGGCGCGGGTCTCCACCTGGCGCAGGGCCAGCAGCTCGGCACCGCGCTCCTCGAGGTCGCGGGCGTAGCGGCGCTGGACCTGCGCGCCCGCGCCGAGCAGGGCCGCGAGCACGAAGGCGACCGCGTTGAGCAGCAGCCCGGACAGCGACAGCGGATCGGGCGCGAGCTGCGCCGTGACGGCCATCGCGGTGAGCACCAGCGCGGACAGCAGCGCCGACTCCCGCCACGAGAGGAACGCGGAGGCGGTGCCGAGCGCGATGATCGCCATCAGCACGAAGATGCTGCCGCTGTAGCCGAGCAGGATCGCGGTCATCGCCGCCGCGACGGTCACGGTCGTCGTCAGCCACGGGTGCCGCCAGACGGCGGCGAGCGGGAGCGCGGCCAGCAGCGCCAGAGCGACGCCGCCCAGGTCGCCGCGGCGGGTGGTGCCCAGCTCCGGGGCGACCGGCTCGAGCAGGACGTCGGCGACGGCCAGCACCGCGATGGCGACCGCGATGACGGTGCAGATCCTGCTCGCGGAGAGCCGTTGCGACCGGGGCATCACTCCAGGGTACGGCCGATCGTGCCGCGAGGAGTGCGACGAAAGTGGCAATCGGGTTCCCTCCTTCGGCCGCTGACGGACCGTCGGCGGCGAGCCACGATCGATGGCATGTTCCGAGCCCTGGGCGCGTTCGTCGCCCGTCATCCGTGGAAGATCATCGGCGTCTGGCTCGTGCTGGCCGCGGGGCTGGTCGCCTTCGGCACGCTGCGAGCCGAGGCGGTGACCTCGACCGACCAGACGGCGTTCCTGCCCGCGGGCTCGGAGTCGGCCGAGGCGACGGCGTTCGCCCGCGCGACCTTCGGCCACGTCGAGGGCGCGACCGACGTGACCCTGGTGCTGCGGCGCCGCGACGGCAAGCCGCTCGCGGCGGCCGACCGGGCGCGGCTGGGGCCGGTCGTCGCCGGCCTGACCCGCTGGCGCCCGGACTGGGACGCGATCAAGGCCGCCGCCGACGACTCGGCGGGCGGCGGCGCCATGATGAGCGACCGCGTGCGCGAGACCCGGGTCGCGTCGGCGGCGCTCGGGCCGACGGTGGCCGAGGGCCGCTTCGCGATCGGCAGCGTCCAGTTCGTCGGCGACGGGGCCAACTCGCTCGTCCAGCGGGCGTTCAAGGAGCTCCGCTCGCACGCGGAGCACGAGCTGCAGGCGGCCGGCTACCGGGTCGGGGCGACCGGCGGGATCGCCTCGGCCACCGACGTCGCCGACAACTCGCGGGTCGCCGAGATGATCAGCGGGATCGGGTTGCCGCTCGCGGTGCTGGTCCTGCTGCTGCTGTTCCTGCGCGGGCCGCTCGGGGCGTTCCTCTCGCTGCTGATGGTGGTGCTGGTCTCCGGTGCGGCGACCGGCCTGGTCGCGCTGGTGGCGACCGTGCTCGACTTCCAGCTGAGCAGCTCGACGCCGCAGCTGATCAGCGTGGTGCTGGTCGGGATCGGGATCGACTACCTGCTCTTCCTGGCCTTCCCGTTCCGGCGCCGGCTACGGGAGGGGCAGTCCCCACGTGAGGCCGCCGCCGGCACCGTGGAGGAGGTCGGCCGGGCGGTCGCCTCGGCCGGGCTCGCGATCATCGCCGCCTTCGCGACCCTCGGCTTGGCCCGGTTCGGCGAGTTCCGCGTGCTCGGGCCGGCGATCGGGATCTCGGTCGCCCTGACGGTGGCGGCGGCGCTGACGCTGATGCCGGCGATGCTGGCGGTCGGCGGCCGCAAGCTGTTCTGGCCCGGGAAGGTCGACCGGGTCCGCGGCGGCGACGGGCGAGCGGCGCGGCTCGGCCGGGCGATCGAGCGCCGGCCGGCCCGGATCGCGCTGCTCTGCGTGGCCGTGCTCGCCCCGCTCGTTGCGCTCGCTCCGGGCGTCAAGCTCAGCTACGACCAGCAGGCCCACGACGAGGGCACGCGTGCCGGCCGGGTCGCCAAGGAGCTCGAGCGGGGGTTGCCGAAGGGGACGATCGACCAGCAGCAGGTCTTCCTCGCCAGCACCCGCCCGCTCGGGCCGGAGGAGCTGCTGCCGTTCGCGCGGGAGCTGCGCCGGGTGCCGGGCGTGGCCCGGGTCGCGACGCCGCGGCTGAGCCGGGACCGGAAGGCGGCCGAGATCGGCGTGGCGCTGAAGGTCGACGCCACCACCCGCCGCGGGATGGACCTCGTCACCGGGCCGCTGCGGGACACGGCGCGGGAGGCGGCGCCGGAGGGGACTCGGGTCCTGGTCGGCGGCTCGGCGGCGGTCTACGCCGACATCGCGGCGGCGGTCGACCGCGACCTCCGGCTGATCTTCCCCGTCGCGGCGCTGCTGATCGGGCTGGTCCTGGTGATCCTCCTGCGGGGCGTGCTCGCGCCGCTGCTGCTGCTGGCGGTGGCCGGGATCGAGTTCGCGGCCACGATCGGCGCGACGGTCGGGGTCTTCCAGATCGGGCTCGGGCAGGACGGGGTCGCGTTCACGTTGCCGCTGATCGTGTTCCTGTTCGTGATCGCGCTCGGCACCGACTACAACATCCTGATGGCGGATCGGCTGCGGACCGAGATCGCCCGGGGCGGATCGCGGCGGGTCGCGGCGCGGCGGGCGGTGACGGCGGTCGCACCGTCGATCGCCGCCGCCGGGATCGTGCTCGCCGCCTCGTTCGCGACCCTCGGGGCGTTCCCCGACGACTTCCAGCGCCAGGTCGGCTTCGCGATGGGCTTCGGGATCCTGCTGGCGTCGCTGGTCGTCTCGACGGTGCTGGTGCCGGCGGTCGTCTCGCTGTTCGGGCGGCCGAGGAGCGGCGACGAGTCGCGCGCGGACGACGAGCGCGCCACGACCGCACCGGCGGTCAGTCGTGTGTGAGGCGGCCGACGGCTGACCGGTGCGGAGCGGCCGGGTACCGAGGCCGGCGCTCCGCAGCGTCGGGCCGGATGCGCGGCGGTCCTGGCGCCCCGTCCCGGCCGGTGCGAGCGACCGGGCAATCGGCGCCCGCTCGGGCGGGGCGTTGGTACGGTCGCCGCGTCTCGTCGTCCCCGTGCCCACGAACGGATCCCGTGCGTCCAGCAACCTCTCGAACTGCCATCGGCGCGGTAGCGCTCGCCGGCCTCACCGGTGCGCTCCTCGTCGGCCCATCGACCGCGGCCGCGGCGCCGCCGGCGCCCTCCAAGCTCGGGATCCGCGCGTCGGTCCCGTTGGGGGCGAAGGCCGTGACCGTCGATCCCGGCCAGCAGATCAGCGTCCGGGTCGGTCGCTCGCGGGTGCGAGGCGACCGCGTGGTCCGGGTCTCGCTCGCCCGGGCGGCCGAGAGCGGACGGGTCCTGCGTGGCCTGAGCTCGAGGCGGGCGCGCCACGGTCGCGTGGTCGTCCGGATCCCGACCGAGGACGGCGCCCGCTTCCGCCTGGCCGTACGGACCGGACCCCACCGCTACCAGGTGACGCTGCGGACCCCGGCCGCGACGCCGCCGGCGCCGAGCTTGCCGGTCCCGCCGCCGCCGATCTCGTCGTGCTGGTCGCCCCAGGCGTCCCCGGACCAGGGTGTCGCGACCGCGAGCCTGGTCCTGGAGCGCACGGTCGTGGCCGCTGGCGAGATGGCCCCGGCACGGCTCTCCAACACCAGCGAGGGGGCGCAGTGCCTCCGGTCCGACTGGGGGCAGGTGCGCTGGGAGCGCCTCGTCGACGGCCGGTGGGTCGGGCCGCCGCCGTACCCCGCAGGCACGAATCCGCCGGCGATGACCCTCGAGATCTGGGGTCTCGCGCCCGGGCAGTCCAAGTCCGTCGGCCAGGTCGTGCCGGCCCACTTCCCGTCGGGGCGCTACCGCTACGTCGTCGACCTGACCGTCGGTCAGCCGCCGACGACCGTCACCGCGACGGCGGAGCTCGAGGTGACGGGGACGCCGGGCTGAGCCGGCGCCCCCGTGGCCGTGGCTACGTGGCCGCGGCTGCCTCCGGCTCGTCGTGGCTCGCCGTCGGGATCAGCAGCGAGATCAGGCCGCCGACGATCGCGGCCCCGGCACAGATCGCGAACAGGGTCTGGTAGGCCCCGAGCGACGGCAGCTCGTGGCCGGCGAGGGCGATCGTCTGGGCGGCGAGCAGGGTGCCGCCGATCGCGCTCGCGAGTGAGCTGCCGACGGTCCGGAAGAGCGCGTTGAGGCCGTTGGCGGCGGCCAGCTCCGACTTCCGGGCCCCCAGCAGGATCAGGCTCGGCATCGCGGCGTAGGCGATCCCGGTGCCGGCGCCGGCGATCGTGGTGCCGACGACGATCTGCCAGTAGTGGTCGACGAAGGCGATCCGGAACAGGAAGCCGAGCGCGACGATCGTGGCGCCGAGCGCGAGGGTGACCTTCGGGCCGAAGCGGACCGACAGCTTGGCCGACACGGGCGAGAGCAGCAGCATCGCGATCCCGCTGGGCAGCATCGCGAGGCCGCCGGCGAGGACCGACGAGCCGAAGCCGTAGCCGGACTCGACCGGCGCCTGGACGTAGGCTGCCGTCCCGATCAGGCTCGCGAACAGCGCGAAGCCGACGCACAGCGAGGCGACGTTGGTCAGCAGCAGGGCGGGGCGGGCGTTGCTGATCACGTCGACCAGCGGGGATGTCGAGCGGCGTTCGAAGGCCACGAAGATCCCGAGCACGACGATCGAGACGACGAGCAGGGAGATCGTTCGCGTGTCGCCCCAGCCCCAGCTGGTGGCCTGGGAGAGCGGGAGCAGCAGGCAGACCAGGGCCACGCTCAGCAGCAGGGCGCCGGCGAAGTCGAGCCGCCCCTTGGCGGTCCGCGGCGGATCGGCGACCGCGAAGCCGATCCCGAGGCAGGCGACCAGGCCGCCGGCGACGCAGATCCAGAAGAGCACGTGGTAGTCGGCGTGCTCGGCGACGAGCGCCGCCATCGGCAGGCCGAGGGCGCCGCCGATGCCGAGGGTCGCGCTGACCAGGGCAATCCCGGTGCCGGCGCGGCGCGGGGGCAGGATCGTCCCGATCAGGCTGATGCCGAGCGGGATCGCGGCGGCCGAGAGACCGGTGATCGCGCGGCCGACGATCATCCAGGCGAGGCTGTCGGAGAGCGCGCAGATCAGCGAGCCGAGGACGAGCGAGCCGGCGGCGGCGAGCAGCATCAGGCGCTTGCCGTAGAGGTCGCCGAGGCGCCCGAAGACCGGGACGGCGATCGCGGCGGCGAGCAGCGTCGAGGTCAGCAGCCACTGGGTGTCGCTGGTGGTGCTGCCGAGGTCGGCCTGGATCGCCGGCAGGACCGGGACGAGCAACGTCTGCGTGAGGGCGACCAGCACCCCGCAGATCGCGATCATCGTCAGCGCGGCGATCTGGTGCGGCGCCCATCCGTCGTCGGCGGAGGGCTCCGGGGCGTTGGGTTGGGTGCGGGCGGTGGGGGCGGGGGACGACATGCTTCTCCTGGCAGTTTCTGTCTCGAGTCATAATCTGCCAGAATATTGGGCCTGATGGGCCGTCCCTCCGACACGACCCCGACGAGTCGACGGGCCGGCGCGCCCGCCGGTCCGGCACCGACGTCGGAATCCACGGGCCCGCCCCACGTGCCGGAGGCGGCCGCCCCGCTCTCGCTCCGGGACCGCAAGCGCGCGGAGGCGAAGGCGAAGGTCGCCGACGTCGCGATCGAGCTGTTCGCGGAGCGCGGCTTCGCGGAGGTCTCGGTGGCCGAGATCTGCGCGGCGGCCGATGTCGCCCCGCGCAGCTTCTTCCGCTACTTCCCGGCCAAGGCGGAGGTCCTGCTGGAGCCGATCCAGGAGATGGCGACCCGCGTCGAGGCCTCGATCGCGGCCGCGCCGGCCGAGCTGGGCGACGAGCAGGCGCTCGTCCTGGGCCTCCGTCAGCTCGCCGAGTACATGCTCGAGCACTGGCAGCGCCTGAGCGCCTTCTTCCGGGTCGTCGCCGAGACCGAGGCGGTCCACGCCTCACCGCTGGTCCGCCTCGCCGACCGCGAGCGCAGCATCGTCGAGCACCTGCTGGCGCGGCGCCCCGAGCCGGCCCGCGACGACTGGCGGATCCGGCTGCTCGTGGCCCGCGCGGTCGCGGCGTTCCGGGTCTGGCTGGAGGAGGTGCGGACGGCGGAGGCGGCCGATCCGCTGGGGTTGTTCGACGAGGTGGTGGCCGCCGCTGACTGATTCCGGCGAGGGAGTACGTGCATGGCACCGAAGGTGTTGCTGTCGCATTCGGATGTCTATATTGTGTATCGCGGTTTTTGGGTGGATGCGCACATCGTGCGCTAAACGCCTCGATCGCCGCTGCGTATACGGAGCGCCTTCCTTCTTCCCTGTCGAGAGAATGTCTTTTTGGGGGCCGGCCGGCTTGCGGCGTTTGCCGTTGGTGGTGTGCTCTCCGGTGGGGCGATGCTGGCCGACAGCTTCTCGATCTTGAGCCCGCGGTGGGCGGTCGATGTCGGCCCGGCGACCGGGATCGCGGTCCAGGGCAACGGAGACGCACTCGTCACCGGCCCGTCGGGGTGCAGGATCTGTTCGCGTTCGTCGGGGGCCGCCCTGTGCCCGTTCAGGCGCGGTCGTTTCGATGGCGTCCCGCGAGCGTGGCCAGCTTGATCCCGATCGCCGAGACGGCCGCGATCACCGCCAGTGCCGTCAGGGCGACCGCAACGGCCACCATGACGTCGATTCGGTCTTCCCAGCGAAGCTGGTCGTCGGTGCAGATCTCGGTCCGCTCGCCAACGCGTCCACAATCACTCAGGGTTGGACCGGGGAGATTCGCTGCGTGAACACCTGCCCAGTTGGTGAACCCCCACGCAACGATCGCCAGAACGCCGAAAGCCATGGCGAGACGGACCGCGATTCGTGTTCCGTCTTCCGGCATTGGATGAGTGTACGGCACCACCTGAGGGCAAGATCGGGCCGGAGACGAAGGTGGTGTGCTGGTGCGTGCTGTTGTGCAGAGCACGTTTGTGAGTGTCGATCGTGCCAGGCCGGCGGCCTCGACCGCGCAAGCCGGGGCGCTCCCGCCTCCGGCGCCTACGTCCGTGCCCTGAGGAACGCGATCGTCTGACGCAGCGCCCTCTGGCCGTCGGCGTCGTCGAGGTCGAACTGGTACTCGTGCGGCAGCGACGGCCGGTGGTCCTTGGGGTAGAACAGCTCGGTCACCTCGACCCCGAGCGCGTCCAGCTTCTTCGCCAGGGGCTTGGACTGCACGTTGGTCAGGGCGTCGCCGTTGCCGCCGCTGATGAACGCCGCGGGGAAGTCCTTGGTGACGTGGAAGTACGGCGACATCTGGCGGATCATGGGATCGTCGAAGTCCCTCGTCCCGGCGTAGGCCCAGACGGTGACGTCCGCGCCCCAGCCGACGATCTTCGGCAGGTTCGGATCGTCCTGCGTCAGCCCCTGCACCTCGAAGATCCCGCAGTAGAGGATCACCCCGCTCAGCTGCTTCGGCTTCAGCGTCGGCTCGATCCCGACCTCGGCCGCGTACGCCGGATTGGTGATCAGCGCCGCGGTCTGGCTCGCCAGCTGGGCCCCGGCGGAGTCGCCGGCCAGGACGACGCGGTCGGGATCGACGTGGAAGCGGGCGGCGTTGGCCTGCATGTACGCGTTCGCGTCGTTGATCTGCCGAATCGCCGTCGGGTAGGTGTGGTTGGGGGCGAGCGCGTAGTTCATCGCGATCACCGTGTAGCCCTCGGCCGCGAGCAGCTTGAAGTACGGCGCCGCCTGGCGCTTGTCGCCGGACAGCCAGGCTCCGCCGTGGGTCCAGACGATCACGGGCAGGCGCTCGTCGGTGTCCCGCACGCGCTCGGGGAAGTACACGTCGAGGGTCGCGTCGTCGTTCTGCGGCTGGTACCGCTGATCGGCGATCGTGCTCACCGGGACCGGCGGCTTGTGCGCCTCCATCGCGTCGCGGACCTTGGAGCCTTCGTAGTTGAAGACGACGCGGATCGCCATCGCTCCCGGCCACGGGCTCACGCGGAGCGCGACGCCGACGACGACCACCAGGCCCAGCAGGCCGAGGCCCGTACGCAGACAGCACTTCCGGTGGCGACGCATCAGCGCACCTCGATCGGGCGGGCGACCGCGTCGGCGTGGTGCTCCACCCGTGCCGCATCGATGCCCCGGCGTCCGGCCCGGACGGTGGGCTCGAGCCCGGTTGGTTGGGGACGCTGCTCGCGGGTGGGGATCACGGTAGCGGCACGCTACACGGTGGGTTCCCGGGACTTCTCCGGCCGCGGGAGCCGGAACGCTCGGAGACGTCCGCGGCTCCCGGTGAGACGGTGGCCCGCTGCTCGATGGACGCCCGGGCCGCGCCGCGCTCGTCGTTCCCGGAGCCGCACCCGATCTGCTGACACGGCGTCTAGCATGGGCCGGAGTGGAGACGCTGCGCGAACGCGACCTCTTCGATCGGGAGCGCGAGCTCCGGGTGCTGGTCGACGCCGTCGTCGCCGCCCGGAACGGCGACGGCACGCTGGTCCTGCTCGACGGTCCAGCCGGGATCGGCAAGACCGCCCTGATCGCGCGGGCGCTGGACGGGGCCGAGGCCGCGACGGTCTCGGTCGTGCGGGGGCGAGGCGGCCCGCGCGAGGCCGGCTTCGCGTTCGGCGTCGTGCGCCAGCTGTTCGAACCGGTGATCGCGCGGCTGACCGACGCGGAGCGGGAGCGGGCGTTCGAGGGGGCGGCGCAGCAGGCCGCGGTGCTCTTCGATGCGGTCGACCCGGAGGCGACGCTGCCGCTCGACGCCGGCTTCACGATGCTCCACGGGCTCTACTGGCTCGTCGTCAACCTGGCGCGCGAACGCCCGTTGCTGATCGCGGTGGACGACGTCCAGTGGGCGGATCCGCCGTCGCGGCGCTGGATCGAGCACCTCGCTCGGCGGCTCGACGGGCTGGCGGTCACGCTGGTGCTCGCCCGCCGTCCCGGCGAGGTCGCGGCCGCCGACGACCTGGCCCGCGAGCTCGCGCGCGAGCCCGCCGCCCTGATCCTCCGGCTCGGCCCGCTCAGCCCGGGTGGGACCGCCCAGCTGATCCGCTCGGCGTTCGACGCGCAGGCCTCGGACGAGTTCTGCGCGACCTGCCACGCGGTCACGGGCGGCAACCCGCTGCTCGTCCGCCAGACCACCGGCGAGCTCGCTCGCCGCGGCGTCGGTCCCGACGACGATGCAGCCGCCGGCGTGACCGACCTGATGGCGTCGGCGATCGCGGAGCTCGTCGCGGCCCGGCTGCGGACGGTCGGCGCCGACGGGCTCGCGCTCGTCGCCGCGCTCTGCGTGCTCGGCCAGCCGGCGGCCCGGGGGCTCGCCGAGCAGGTCGCCCGCCTCCCGCCCGACGCGGCGAGCACCGCGATCGGACGGCTGCACGCGCTGGACATCGTCGCGGTCGGTCCCGAGCTGGAGCTCTGCCACCCGCTCGTCCGGACGGCCGTCGAGCAGCACCTCGGTCCGGAGCTGCTCGAGCAGACGCACCGTCGCGCCGCCGAGGTGCTGGCGGCCTCCGGCGGACGGCCGGACGTGATCGCCCCGCACCTGCTGCTGGCCTCCCCGGCCGGCGATCCGTGGGCGGTCGAGGTCCTGCGGGCCGCCGCGCACACCGCCGCCGCGCGCGGGGCGAGCGACAGCGCCCGCACGATGCTCGAGCGGGCGCTGGCCGAACCACCGTCGAGCGAGGCCGAGACCGCACGGGTCCAGCACCAGCTGGGGGTGATCGTGTCGCACTCCGACATGGCCGCGGCCGTCCCGATCCTGACCGCCGCCCTCGAGGGGACGGCCGACGTCCAGCGGCGGGCGCGGATCGCGATGGACCTCGCGTTCCCGCTGCTGGTGAGCCTGCGGACCCGCGAGTCGGTGGAGCGCCTGGACGCGGCCCGGGTCGCCCTCGGCGCGGAGGACTCCGAGCTGGCGGGAGCGCTGGAGGCGACGGCGCTCTCGAACGCCCAGTGGGACCTGGAGCTGGGGGAGGACCTGACCGCGCGCCTCGGGCGGGCCCGGCGCCTGGCCCGCCCCGACACCCCCGTCGGCCGGCTGGTGCTGGTGCTCGCCGGCGTGCACGACGCCATCACTTCGGGCCCGGTCGGCATCCAGCAGGTGCGGGCAGCGCTCGACGCCGGCCTGATCGACGACGTCGGCGCGCACGGTCCGCCGTTCGGGCTGGCCTGCGTGACGCTGATCCTCGGCGGCGACGTCAGCGGCGCGGTGCGGCACATCGAGACCGGCGCGCGGGCGGTCGCCCGGACGGGCTCGCCGGTCGCCCAGTCGCACCTGGCCAACGCCCGCGCGACGCTGCTCCTGGCCCAGGGCGCGCTCGCCGACGCCGAGGCCGAGGCGATCCTGGGCCTCGAAGCCGCCGAGGTGCCGATGGGGATGCCGACCCTGGTCGGCTCGCTGGTCGACGCGCTCGTCGCGCGGGGCGAGCTGGACCGCGCCGCCGGCGAGCTGGAGCGCTACGGCGGGCAGGGCATCCTCCCGCCCCTGCTCGGGTGCCTGCTGCTGCTCGCCAGCCGGATCCGGTTGAAGGAGGCCCAGGGCGACCACGTCGGGGCGCTGGCGGACTGCGATCTGGCCGCGAGCTGGATGCGGATGGCCGGGGCGGCCACGCCGCTGCCGATCTTCTGGCAGCCCCACGCGGTGGCGTGCCAGCTCGCGCTCGGCGACCGCAGCGAGGCCCGCCGGATCGCCGACGAGGCGGTCGACGTCGCCGGGCGGCTCGGAGAGCCCCGCGCTCGCGCGCTGGCCCTGCTCGCCCTCGCCGGCTGCACCGCGGGGAGCGAGCGGCTGGCGCACTTGAGCGGGGCGGTGGAGCTGGCGACGGAGGCGAACGCCCGGGTGGTGCTCGCGACGGCACAGGTCCGCCGGGGAGAAGCCCTCGGTGCCGCGGACCGGACGCTCGAGGCCCGGGAGGCGCTGCGGTCCGGCTACGAGCTGGCGGCCCGCTGCGGCGCGGCACCGCTGGCGACGCGGGCGCACGCGGCGCTCGTGGCCGGTGGCGCGCGCCCGCGTCGGGCGACGGCGTCGGGCCCATCCGCCCTGACGCCGGCCGAGCTGCGGGTGGCGCGGCTCGCCGCCGACGGGCGCTCGAATCGCGAGACCGCCGAGCAGCTGTTCGTGACGGTCAAGACCGTCGAGATGCACCTCAGCAGCAGCTACCGCAAGCTCGGGATCGGGTCGCGATCTCAGTTGGGGGAGGCCCTCGACGGTGCCCCGGCGCCGGCCAGCGCCGACGTTCGTTAGCGGCCGGCCCGGCGCCGGTCCTGCTGGCCGTTCAGCACCGCGGTCGCTGGTTGCGGGTCAGGGGGATGCTCCGGAGATCGTGGCCGACGCGGACCCGGTAGCGCTCACTGCTGGCGCTGTCCCGACCCTCCACCCAGCTGAGGGTGGTCGGGGTCTCGAAGTCCGGGCTCTGGGAGATCCGGTGGCCGGCGGTGCGCGGGAGGGTCCGAAGGCGGTTTCCGCGGTGTCCGCCGACCTCGGTCAGCCAGCCCGTCCTGGGGCCACAGAGTCGTTCCCCGTTGGTGTCGACGTAGAGGAGCACGCGGTCGCGCCGGATCGCGGACCAGAACAGGACCGGCCGTCGCAACGGCGCCTCCGAGACGCGGTGGATGCGACCGGCGGCGTCGACCACGACGGGCCAGAACGATCGCTCGGCGTCCAGCTCGACCGACAGCGCCAGCGAGCCTTCGGGCGTGAGCTGCGCGTCCTGCACGGCGACGCCGCCCTTCGGCTGGACGGCGGCGCGGAGCGCGCTCTGCCGCAGGTCGTAGATGACCCGGCCGGAGCTGCGGTCGCGGACGTGGATCGCGGTCCAGCTGGGGCCGGCGCTCTGGCTGGGATCCCCGTGCCGCCGATCGTAGGCGTCCGGGTCCCTCCACGACACGAACCGGCCGGCGCCTTGCACGTCGCGAGCGTTGTAGGGGAGGCGCCGAACGAGCCGCCGGGTGATCGCGTCCCGGAGCAACGCCGGACCGGACCACCGCCGGACCAGGTACGAGATCCGGGTGCCGCCGACGAGCAGCGGGGCCTCGCGGGGTCGGGCCGAGCGGAGGACACGACCGGTGCGAAGCGAGAACTGGACGTCGAAGCCGCGGCTCTTCAGGCAGTCGTTCTCGTCGTCGCGCTCCAGGCACCAGTCGCCGGCGACGAATCCGCGCTGGCCGGCGACGAAGAGCTGCGTGTCGCTGCCGCCGAGCGTCTCGGACTGGAGGTCGCTGCCGCGAGGACGAGGGATCCGCACGGCGCGCGCTCCGGCCTGGCCGTCGGAGAGACGACGCCAACGCAGCACCGGTCGGTTCAGGCGGTCGAAGGAGACCTGCCAGATGCGGCCGTTCGCCGTGGCGGTCGCCGATGCGGTCTCCGGCTCTCCGAAGAAGCGGGCCGGCGACACCGACCAGCTCGACAACGCGTGAGCGTCGGCCGTCGTCGCCGCGAGCGCCAGGCCCGTCGCCCCGAGGACGGCGACGATCGCGCTGCGCAACCTGGTCGATGGATGGGGGACGACATGAGCACGCACAGCCGCATAGAACCGCGGGATCGAGCCAAGTTGCGCTGCGCCCCGGGAAGTGGCGCTCGTGGAGGTAGATTCACCGGCATGAGCTTTCGCGTCCTGCCCGCCGACGACGCGTTCTGGCGCCCGTCGAACCAGATGGGCGTCCTGAACACGGACCTCGCCCGGCAACTGGAAGCGACGGCGTTGGGCGCGCGGATGTGGCGCCTGGAGCCGGGGCAGGCGTCGACCCGCCACCGCCACCAGCAACAGGACGAGCTCTACGTCGTGCTCGAGGGCACCGGGCGGATGCGCGTCGGCGACGAACTCCTGACGCTCCCGCGGCTCTCGAGCGTGCACGTCGAGGCGACCGATGTTCGGCAGGTTTTCAACGACACCGAGGAGTCGGTGCTGTGGCTTGTCGTCGGGGCCCCGCTCGAGGCCGCGAACACGCTCGAGATGACCGACGAACAGCTGACGTTCCTCTACCCCGACGGCACCAAGGCGCTCCCGCCGGAGCTGGAGGGGCGGGGCTAGCCACCGGCACCCGGAGGCGCGCGGCCGACGCGCGAGAATCCCGACCATGGTCGAACGCCAGGACCCCGCCGCGCCGGACCGCACCCCGCTCGACTGCATCGTCGCCGCGCCCTACGACTGCTCCGGCCGGTTCGCCGGCTGCGAGCGGATGCCGGCGGCCCTGCGCGGGGCAGGGCTGGTCGCCGCGCTGGGGCTCGAGGACCACGGCAACCTGCAGGTGGTGATCGCCGATCCGGAGCGCGATCCCGCCTGGGGCGTGATCGGGTTGGCAGATCTCGTGGCGGCCAATCTCGTCGTGCGGGATGCGGTCGAGGCCCTCCTGCGGGCGGGCCGGCGACCGTTGTTGCTGGGCGGCGACTGCACCGTCCTGCTCGGCGCCGCCGCTGCGCTTCAGCGGACGCATCCGGAGGCGGGCCTGGCGTTCGTCGACGGGCACCTGGACTGCTACGACGGCGGCAGCTCCGAGAGCGGCGAGGGCGCCGACATGGAGCTGGCGGTGCTGCTGGGCGTCGGGGCACCGCCGCTGACCGGTCTCGGCGACCGCGTGCCGCTGTTCGCCGACGATCGCGTGATCTGCCTGGGGCCGGTCGACGAGGCGGAAGCGGCCGCGCACGGCGCGCCCGATCCGCGCGCGTTCGCTCCGGGCATGGCGATCGTCGACGGGACCGCGCTGGCCGGCTCCCCGGGGGAGCATGGCCGCGACGCGGTCACGCGCCTCGCGGGCGACGGCGGTGGGTTCTGGCTCCACCTCGACCTGGACGTCCTGCACGCCCGGGCCCTGCCCGCCGTCGACTACCCGCAGGACGAGGGCCTGGACTGGGACGAGCTGGAGCGGCTGCTGGTGCCGCTCCTGCGCAGCCCGGCCCTGATCGGCATGGACCTGACGATCTACAACCCGACCCTGGACCCCGACGGCACCTACGCCGGGCGGATCGTGGAGCTGCTGGCGGGGGCGGCGGGGACCGGGGCGTAGGGCCTCCGGTCCCCGGGCCGTTCGCTACTGGATGACCGCGAACCGCAGCCGGCGCACGACCGAGCGCTGGCCGTGGTCGTCGGTCGCGAAGACGGTCAGCTGGTAGCTGCCGGCCTGCAGCTTCCCGTGCTCGCGGTCGACCGTGGTGGAGTGACGGCCGGCGGGCTGCCGGAGCTGCCGGACCTGGCCCGGCGTCCATCGCTGACGGCTCCGCGAGGTCGGGGCGCAGTGGGTCCGGATCCGCGCGTTCCTGCTGCGGCGCAGGCGGAACGTCACCGTGGCCCCCTTGGAGAGGCGGTACCCGACGCGGAGGCTGCGCGGGCGCGCGTCCTTGGTACCGGCCACGGTGATGCAGGCCGTCGACCGGCGGACGCCGGTGAGCTTCGGTCGCCCGCTGACGCGCGTCAGCTTCGGGCGCTTCGGCGTTGCCCGCTTGCCGGCCGCGCGGGCCGTCGCCCGGCTGCTCGCCGGGGCGCTGAACTGGATGCTCAGCGTCGGCGGCTGCCAGTAGTTGTAGGTCACCGCCTGCGCGCTCGCGGCCGGGGTCACGAAGCTCGATCCGCCGCCGCCCCCGCCACCTTCGGCCGCACCAGGATCGCCGGCACCGCCGCCGTAGAGCCCGCCGCCCCCGCCGCCGCCACCGCCCGCGTAGTTGCGGCCCTGTGAGGAGAACGGCGGCAGGCCGCCGTACGACGAGCCGCCGGTCCCGCCCTGGGCGCCGTTGCCGGCGGTGCCGGGCGAGCCGGCGCCCTCGAACGGGAACGAGTTGCGGGCCGACGCCGCGACTCCGGCGGCCCCGGCGCTGGCGCCACCACCGCCGGCACCGAGCTCGTCGTCGGAGCCGAAGGGGGCGCTGTCGGCGTCACGGCCGGCGAGGCCGCCGGGCCCGCTCATGCTGTCGGCCTCGCCGGAGGCGGCCGGGTCGCCGCTGCCCGCCCCGCCGCCACCGGCGGCCACGAGCACCGGGGTCTGCCCGACGCTGATGCGGCTCGCGCCACCGCCCGCACCGCCCGCCAGGGCCGGCACGGTCCCGCCGCCTCCGGCCGCGCCGGGGCGGCCGCCCGCGCCGCCGCCTCCGGTGGTGGCCTGCCAGCCGTTGCCGTCCGCGCCGACGGCGACCGTCAGGGTGCTGCCGCCGGCGACCGGGCTGCTGCCGCCGACGGGGATCGTCGCGGTGACGCTCGCGCCCGCTCCGCCCCGCAGGCCGTAGCTGTTCCCGACCGCCGGGGTGCTCGCGCCGCTGCCGCCGAGGGCGGTCACGGTCATGCTGGTCGCGTCCGGCGGAACGGGCACCGAGCCGATCGCGCCGGCGGCGAAGGAGTAGCTGCAACCGGCCCCGGGACCAGAGGCGACGATCGTCTGGGTGAGCGCCGCCGAGGCGCTGGGCGCGTTCTTCTGGTCGCCGCCGATGGAGTTGTCGCCGCCGTAGGAGGCGATGATCGAGTGGCTGCCTGCGGTCAGGGTCGCGGTCGTCATCGCCGCGTGGCCGCTCGCATCGACCGCGGCCTGGCCGATCTGGTCGCTCCCGTCACGGAACGTGACCGTCCCGGTCGGGGCGCTGCCGGAGACGGTCGCCGTCAGCGTCACCGGCGCGCAGAGGTCGGCCGAGGGCTTCGACGAGGCGAGCGTCGTGGTCGACGGGCCCTCGCAGCCGGCGACGCTGACGCTGATCGGGGCGGAGACGCGCGGCGCGTTCTGCTCGTCGCCGCTGTAGGTGGCGACCAGCTGGTGGGTGCCGCTGGAGAGCGCGGCGTCGAAGGTCACGATCCCGCCCGGCCCCCAGCCCGCTTCCTGGCGGACCGGGTTGGAGGCGACGGTCCGGCTGCCCTCGGTGACGGTCACCGTGCCGGTCAGCGTCGTGGTCGAATCGGGCGCGACGAAGAGGCGGACCGTCGAGCACGAGGAGGCGGGCGCGGGGGAGGCGACGAGCGACAGCGGCTTCGCCGGCTCGAACCGGAGCTGCACGCTCGAGCTGCCCGTGGTGTCGGTGCGCTGAGCGACGTTCGTCACCGCACCGCGGACGAGGTCGGATCCTCCGCCGCCACCGCCGGCCCCGTCACGGACCTCGCCGCGCACGTCGGCGTAGTAGTCCCAACCCTGCGGGGGATTGATCTCCTGCTGGCGGACGATGTCGCTGCCGCCACCACCGCCGCCGCCTCCGGCGTAGCCGCCGCCACCGCCGCCGCCACCCGCGAGCGCGTTGCCGCCGCCACCGCCGTCCCCGCCCGAGAGTCCGCCGCCGCTGTTGCCGGTGGGCCAGCTCGGGGGGACCGTCGGGTAGTAGCTGGAGTAGGCGGGGCCGCCGCCACCGGCGTTGCCGCCGTTCGCGCCGCCGCCGCCCATGCCGCCGAGCCGTCCGCCGGGGTTGAAGCCGTCGAGCATGTAGGGCATGCCCGCGCCCTGGGCGCCGCCACCACCCGGGCCGCCGCCGGCGCCGCCGTTGAAGGTCGTGTTGGTGTAGAACGGGCCCTCGAGGTTGCCGCCACCACCGCCGCCCCCGCCACCGGCGATCACGAGCGTGGAGTCGTCGGTGGAGACGGAGCTGGCGCCGCCACCGGCACCACCGTCGGCCTGGGCGCCGGTCCCGCCGGACCCGCCGCCGCCGAAGGGGGCGGTCCGGCCGCTGTTGCTGCTGCCGACGACGGTCTGGAGCGTGGTGCCCGCGCTCAGGCCCTGGCCGGGACCGACGAAGTACCAGCCGGCCACGTAGTCGCCGGGAGCACCGCCGTCGGACCCGTTGGCGCCGGACCCGTGTCCGCCGGTGGCCCCGACGAAGGCGACGTCGGCGCCGGCGGGAACCGAGCAGGCGTAGGTGCCCGCGGAGGAGTAGGTGGTCGTGGTCGCGCAGTCGGCGGCCGACGCGGACGCGGGCGTCAGCGCCAGGCCGGCGGTCGCGGCGAGCAGGCCGATCCGGCACGCGGCGGCGCGCCCTACGGAATGGGGAGATCGGAGCGACATGGGGCCTCGACGCGGTATGACGACGAGGAGCGAGGCTCCGGGTCGCGGGGAGGGCGAACGGAGGCAGCCTATGGGGTATTCCGGGGATTGACGGGAGGCTGGCCCAATGTTGTGGGGGCGGTCTCGTGGCGTGCTCGTTTCGCAATGGAGCCCCGGCCTCGCGAGTGATTCCGCGGTCGCTCGTCCGCGGCGGAGGGGCGTCACACGGCGGACGGCGACCGCATCGTTCTGGTGGCTCACGATTCCATTTCGGTGCGCTCACGGAACGGCAGGCGGCGACCGCACCGTTCTGGAGCGGGTCGGCCGCATGCTCGCCCGGCTTCCCCGCCTGACGCTCGGTCCCGTAGGGCCTCAGGAGACCGCCGGAACGCGCCCCACGTCCAACGACTCCCCGGGATCAACGACCTAGGACTGGTTCAGCTCGACCGCCGCGCGAACCAGGCCCGCCAGCGCCTGCTCGTCGAGCTCGTCGCCCTCGTGCAGGTCGATCGCCCGCCGGACGTTGCCGTCGAGACTGGAGTTGAAGAGGCCGGAGGGGTCGTCCAGCGAGGCACCCTTGGCGAAGGTGACCTTGACCTTGTCCTTGTACGTCTCGCCGGTGCAGAGCATGCCGTCGAGGTACCAGGTCGGCACGCCGCGCCACTTCCACTCCTCGACCACGTCGGGAGCGGCCTGCTGCACGACCTTGCGAACCCGCGCGAGCGTCTCCCCACGCCAGTCGCCCAGCTCCTCGATCCGCGCGTCGATCAGGTCGGAGGGGGAGGGTTCCTCCTGGCCGTCCTTGGGATTGCCGCCGCCTGTCGCCATGGTTGCCGTCGCCCTCTCTCGGTCGTCCTGTTGCCTGCCCGACGAGACTATTCGCGGCGTGGGCGGTGGTCGCGGGCACCGCGATGGCCCTCCCGGATAGGGGCACGTGCGGATGGGCCTGCTGGTGCTGACCGCCGTGTCGATCGACGAGGCGATGACGAGGCGGGGGAGCGATCGTCCGCGATGAGCCCGCCGCGGGACGAACGAGGGGCAACGGCTCCTCCTCACGACGGACCTCGGTTCCGTCCGTGGCCCGATGCGGGTGGATGCGGACGCGCTCACGCTGAGGGCATGAGCTACGCACCACCCGTGTTCGAGACCCGCGGACGCGCCAAATGTCGCGGCCCGCGCCGCACCATGCGGATCGTGGACCCGGAGGCCCCGCGCGGCGTCGCCGGCTCGTCGCCGGCCGCAGCCGTCAAGCGGTTCGGTCCGAAGACCTCGCACCTCGTCGCGCTGGTCGCCGCGCTCGCCGCGCTCTTCGTGATCGCCCCGGCGAGCCTGGCGGGCGGCAGCTACGGTCGGAGCTTCACCGACAACGGCTCGCTCGTTGACGCGACCCGCACCTCGTTCGCCGCGTTCTGGAGCGCCGGAAGCGGCGACTTCCCGCCGGCGCTCCAGTCCGCGGTCGACTACTGGGCGCGGTACCACGTCGTGAAGGCGCTGATCGCGGGGCTGTTGCTGGCCGTCCTGCTCGTGCTCGGGGCACGCGTCGGGCGGGCGCTCTCCCGGTCCGGGGCCGTGGGCGGAGGAAGGACGGCCACGCTGATCGCGGCAGCGGTCGGCATCGCCATCTCCGCGCTGGTCGCGATCGTCCTGGTGACGGTGAACGTCCAGGGCGCGATGGCGCCGTTCGCCTCGCTGCTGTCGTTGCTGGGACCCGAGCAGCGGGGCGGAGATCTGGCCGCCACGGTCGACCAGGTCCGCCAGGCGCTCGCGCAGCCTGCCGGGGCGTCCGGCGTTTCCCGATCGCCTGCGCTGGACACCATCGTCGACGACTTCGCCCACTACCACGCGGTGTTCGCCGTTGTCGCCGCGGTCCTCGCCGCCGGTTTCGTCGCCGTTGGCGTGCAGGGGTGGCGGGCGCGCCGCTCGGCGAAGATCGCGAGCGTTGGCGTGCGACGGATGCTGGGAGCGTCCGGCGTCTCTTCGGTCGCGCTCACGCTGCTCATGCTGGTCGTCGCGGTGGCGAACCTCTCCAACGCGACGGCACCGGAGGAGGGGGTGCGGATCTTCTTCGGCGGGGTGTAGGGAGCGCCTGTGCGGGGAGGGGCGTCTCCGAAGCTCGCCCCCGGCCCTCACGAACCGGGATCCCCACCAACCCCCAGCGCCGTCCCCATCCGCCCAAACGCCTCCCGGGTCGCGTCATCGCCCGGGACGAACTGGGTCAGCCGCAGGTCGGGATGGCTCGTCGGGACCGACTGCAGGTGGTAGATCTCCAGCCGGCCGAGGTCCGGGTGGTCCATGACCTTCGTGCCGAGTTGGGCGGCCAGGACCTCGTGGCGCGGCCACAGCTCGCGGAAGAGCGGACTCGCCTCGTGCAGCGCCGCGACGAGGGCCTCGAACTCGGGATCGCCGTGCCGGCGGGCGTGCTCGGTCCGGAAGCGCGCGAGGGTCTGGCGGACGGTCGTGTCCCACATCTCACCGCGGCTGTCGGCGGTGAACATCCACCAGAGCAGGTTCTGCCGGCCGTCCGGGCCGGCGGTCGGCGTGCCGAGGAGGCAGGTCGCGGCGGGGTTCCACGCCAGCACGTCCAGGCGTGGGCCGAAGAGGTAGGCCGGGGCGGGGGCGAGGCCGGCGACGATCGCGGCCAGGTCCGGCGGCGCCTCCTGCGGGTACGGCCCCGTGCTCGTCGGGACCGGCACGCCGGAGAGGTGGAACAGGTGCGCCCGCTCGGCGGTGGTCAACTGCAGGACCCGGGCGAGCGCGTCGACGACGCCGGCCGACGGCGTGACGTCGCGGCCCTGCTCGAGCCACGTGTACCAGGAGAGCCCGACCCCGGCCAGCAGCGAGACCTCCTCGCGACGCAGGCCCGGCGTGCGCCGCCGGCCCTCCGGGACCAGTCCGACGCTCTCGGGGGTGGTGCGCTCACGGTGCAACCGCAGGAACTCGCCGAGCTCGGCGTGACGGCTGGGTGGTGGTGCCACTCCCATGATCGCTCCGGTCCTTGTCACCCTTCCGACCGTAGCGCAGGCTGGATCCATGACCCAGCACTCCACCCTCGGTGACAAGACGGTCCGGCGGATCGGCTTCGGCGCGATGCAGCTCGCCGGCCCCGGCGTCTTCGGCCCGCCCGCGGACCCCGAGAGCTCCCGCGCCGTCCTGCGACGGGCCGTCGAGCTCGGCGTCGACCACGTCGACACCGCGCAGTTCTACGGCCCCGACGTCGTCAACGACCTGATCCGCGAGGCGCTCCACCCCTACCCCGACGGGCTGCGGCTCGTGACGAAGGTCGGCGGACGTCGCGACGACGCGGGCGCCTGGCTGCCCGCGCAGTCTCCCGCCGAGCTGCGGGCGTCGGTCGAGGACAACCTCCGGTCGCTCCGCGTCGAGCGGATCGACCTGGTGAACCTGCGCCGGATGGACGAGCATGGCGCGCCGGACGTGCCGCTGGCCGAGCAGTTGGGGGTCCTGGAGGATCTGCGCCGCGAGGGCAAGCTCGACCTGATCGGCCTCAGCACCGTCGACCGCGAGACGCTGGAGGAGGGCCTGTCGCTGACGGAGATCGCCGGCGTCCAGAACGCGTACTCGATCCTCGATCGCTCCGGCGAGGACGTCCTCGAGCTCTGCATCGAGCGCGGCCTGGCGTTCGTGCCGTACTTCCCGCTCGGGTCCGCGTTCACCGGCGGCCCGGCCAAGCTCGCCGCCGACCCCGCGGTTGCCGCGACGGCGCAGAAGCACGGCGTCACGCCCTCTCAGGCCGCGCTGGCGTGGCTGCTGCACCGCTCCGAGCGGATCCTCCTGATCCCGGGCACGAGCTCGATCGGGCACCTCGAGCAGAACCTGGCCGTCGGCGAGATCGCGCTGGACGCCGAGGACATGGCGCTGCTGGAGACGGTCGAGGTGGCGGGGAACCCGCTGGCGGCCGGGCACTAGGCACCGAGGCGCCACCGCCGGGCGCACGTCTGTGGCCCGAGCTACAACTCAGTCGAAAGTGCGAAGGTCGTGAGCGAAGGCCCACTCCAGCAGACGGGTAAGGCGGAGCACTAGGCTGCGGGCCATATTCTGCTTTCCCGAACGCATCTGGTAGATGGAACTAATTGCCTGAGAGATAGTAGGCAGCGCATTGGAACCGCCGACTTCCGGTAGTTTATAAAGGTATTCGAGTCTGCGAAGTAGGCGTGTAAGGTAAGTTGGGCCGACGGCTCCTTCGGATGCCTCTCGTAGGGCCGGCAAAACAACTAGTGCGATCGCCAACCCTGCAAACTCGCTGTCGCTCCGGGGGTTAAGTTCAAGGCGCCGGCATAGCGTGGCGATCGCGAGGTCACGGACTTCTTCGTCGACGGCGGCGGCAGCACGGAGCTCGGCCGCCTCGACCGAAAGCAGCGGCTCGCCAGCGGGGCCGAATAGCGAGAGTCGCGGGCCCGCGATGCCGTCGAGCGTTGCGATCCCGCCGAGCACTGGAATGGCCTTCATGAGCGAGATCTCATCTACGTCGAGAGTGATCTCGCACATTCCGTCGGCGACGGTGAGGACGTGGTACCCCTGGGCTGCGAAAAGCGCGCGGATGATGGTCGTCAAAAGGCCATCTAGAGCGTCAAATTCGGGCGGTTCGCCAAGTTCTGACGACACGTGTTCGCGTGCTGCAAAGCACGCGAGGCCAGCGTCGAGCCCGAGGACGGCGCTCACCAGGTCTTCTACTGCCGCGGTGAGTTCGTCCAGACTCCAGCGTTGCCCTGTTCGAAGGTCTTCCGCCTCGGACGTTTCGCGGAGCCACCGGTATTGGGCATGAGAGGCAGCGTTGCGAATCTTGCGGTTGACACATCCACCGATCTGAACAAGCAGATTGTTTTGGGAGGCGTCCAATCTTTCAGCGAGCTCGCCGAGCATCGGTGGAGGTGTGTTCTCCAAAGCTGCGGCGGAGAGGTGATGGAGTCGATAGACCGTCCAGGCGAAGGTCCGAAATGGGGCCTCGGCAAGCTCGCGATAGGCATTCATTACTTGCATCAACGCGTTTGCTTCATCGACCCAGCCGTGTTCTTCGGCTAGGGCAAGTAGTCGGAGGCCGTTCTGGGCTCTGCTCAGGCCACCCAGCACAAGAGCGGCATCCTCGCTTGTCGTGCGCAAGCAGTCAAGCGTCGCTGCTGCGTTCTCCTCCCAGGCGGATTCCAGCGTCCGCACGGTTCCCCGCAGAATTTGGTGTGCAGTGAGCGGACGATCGAGACTCGCCAGTCCCATCATGGGGAGCGTAAGAATTACTGCGGCGCCCGTCGTGACCTCAACGTCCCCGAGGCAGTCGGCGAAATAGCGCCGTGCTACCGCGTCGATGGCCCCCAGGGGGTTCTCTTCGTTCGAGAAGGCACCGAACACCAGGGAGAAGTCGATGAAGCCTGCTTCGTCCGTGAAGGGCCCCGGCCTCCCGAGCACGAGTTCAAGGCGACTGTTGGCGTCGGGGCGCGTCGCGGCCGTGATCTCATCGAGGACTACGATTGCTTCCTGCACCGCCGGTGATCCTTCGAGGAAACCCTGCAATACGGCGGTGGCGCGTCGCGCCTCGTAAGGAGATGGCGCGACGAGGGCCTCCAGTGTTGCTCTTACTGTGCCGGCAGCCCACTGGCTTCCTGCGATCGTGAGGTTCTGCAACCTGAGGCCAGGGCCTTCAGGTTCAAACCACGCGAGATCTTTCGCAGCGGACACGAGCGCTTGAACTTCTGGCACGAATCGCGCGATCGCTGCCCGGGTGTGCCCTCCGATTTCGGCGGTGTCGTCGAACTCTAGATCCTGGACCTTCCTGGGAAATCCAATCGCACTAGCCGCAAGACCGTAGATGTCGAGGTCAACGACTATCGAGTTGAGCTGGTCGGCGGACACGACGGTAGATCCGGTCCGGATGGCTAGGAGAGCAGCCTCAAGCGCTTCGAACTCCCGGAGGAGCGGGCTGAGGGCGGCGATGCGCGCGGTGACGAGGGCGTGGTCCTCTGCTGGAGCAGGAATGGGTTCGCCGCAATGTACGCAGGCTCCCTCTTCGCCGGCCTCGCCGCACCCTTCGCATTCGACCCCTCCGAATGGGAGGTCGATCGTGAAGCGGTACGCGTCGTCGTCCGTGGCTTCGCTTGAGCCGCCAGGAAGGTCCGACGTGGGTCCACTGGTCAACTTTCGCTGCTTTCGCGTCGATCGACCAGAATCAGGGTGCTGATGGCGCTCTTGGTTGCAAGGTGGCCAGTGCCTTGTGTCTCGATTTCGCCATTGCGGGCACGCCCCTCGAGGTTGCTCCGCTCGGCCTCGCCGATCGGCTCTGCCTCTTCAGGCCAGATTGGAGATATCCACACCCCATGAATTTAGGCGGTGTGCCGGATGCCTGTTCCCAAGGTGCTGGTCGCGTTTGGCTGCGGGAGGCGGGCTGTGCGTGGGCTTGGCCCGCCTCAGTCCTTCGCCAGGACGTCCGGCCCGAGAGCCTTGACGTCCTTGTCCGCGGCGTGGCCGAGGCGGTCGAGGCCGAGCAGGTCCTGGAAGGTCCGCAACAACGAGTAGGGCCCGAAGCTGGTGCCGATCGAGGTGCTGCCGGCGGCGAACGGCGAGAGGACCAGGGCCCCGGTCGGCGCGACCGGGTTCGCGGCGGTCGGGACGATCGCGATCAGGCCCGACGCCTTGAAGGCGGCGCTCTTGCGGATCGGCTCGACGAGCTGCTTCAGCTGGTCGTCGAGCCCGGCGGCGTCGAGGGTCGGGTCGGTCGCGAGGTAGGAGAACGCCGGCGTGGCGTCGTCCGACTCGAGGTCGTCGGGGAGGGCCGAGAAGCCGGCGACCGCGTCCGCGCAGTCCGCCGCCGAGGTCACCAGCGGGAACGCGAGCAGCGGGTTGACGCCGGGCGCGTCGGTGCAGCTCGGGGTGCCCGGAGCGTAGACCCGCCACGACCGCTTGGCGGCGGTCAGCTGGGTGGTGATCGTCTTCGCGTCCGCGGACGGCTCCTGGCCGGCGACCAGCGCGGCGGCACCGGCAAGCGGGTCGGTCGAGGCCGGCGTGTACTTGGGCAGCTCGGTGGCACGGGCGAGCAGGGCCTCGCCGAGGTAGCCGCCGTCGCGCGGGGCCACCGGCGCGCCGATCCCGATCACCCAGATGTGGCTGATCTTCGGCAGGTTGGACGCGACCTTCGTGCCGGACCGCTTGCCGCCCTTGCCGGACGACGGGGTCGCCGCGCGGCGCTTGGAGGCGGGCGTCTTGGCGTTGGTCTTGGCCGGCGAGGGGGAGGGGGACG
This sequence comes from Patulibacter ginsengiterrae, assembly GCF_056269115.1. Classification (NCBI taxonomy): domain Bacteria; kingdom Bacillati; phylum Actinomycetota; class Thermoleophilia; order Solirubrobacterales; family Patulibacteraceae; genus Patulibacter; species Patulibacter ginsengiterrae. The sequence goes on along the minus strand of NZ_JBWDOG010000001.1, from coordinate 610,829 downwards.
ACGCGCTGGCGTCGTCGGCCGGGGCGGGCGTCGCATCGGCGGGCGCGGGCGTGGCGGCGGGGGAGGAGGTCTCCGCGGCGTCGGAGGAGGACGCGGTCTCGGCGTCCCCCTTCTCGGACGCGGAGTCGGCAGGCGCGTCGTCGGTGGTCGTCGGCGCGGCGGTCGTCTCGGGCACGGCCGTCGACGGCGTCGTCGCTTTGCCGGCCGGTCCGGCCTGCGCCACGGGCGTGCCGCCGGCCGTACCGCCCTGGGGTGCTGTGAGGAAGCCGGCGGTGACGCCCGAGGCGAGGGCGAGCACCGTCGCGATCGACGTGGCGGGCCGGCGCCAGACGCTGACGGGCGCGGCGGGCGCGGGGGGCGCAAGGGGCGCGGCGGGCGCGGGTGATGGCGTCTCGACCGGCGCGGACGGTGCTGCCTCGCGGGTCTCGCGGACGCCGCCGCGATCGTGCCCGAAGGCGATCGCCTGCTCGATCTCGACCGAGCGCTGGCCGATCAGCGCGCCGCACCCGAGGCAGTAGCGCTGCGCGGGACCGTGGGCGGTCCCGCAGGTCGGGCAGACGGCGGCGGTCATCCGCGTGGCTCCGCTGCGGGGCCCGCAGCGGTAAATAGGTGAAAGCGCATCGGATTAGTGTAGTTTCTCCTCGCCGTGTCCGCCACCCTCCCTCTCCCGACCTCCACGCCGGTGCTCGACGGCGCCGTCTGCTCCGTCTGCCACGCACCGCTGGGTCCCGCTGCGCGCTACTGCCTGAGCTGCGGCGCACGCCAGGCCGGAGCGCGCACGGAGCTGCTCGACCTCGTCGCCGGGCCAGGCTCAGCGGGGCCAGTTCCTGGTGTCGCGTGGTCGGCGGCCGCGGTGCCGCCCGCGGCCGCCCCGCCGCCGACGCTGCCTTCCGACGCCGGGCCACGCACGTGGCCGTTCGCGCTGACCGCGGTGGTTCTGGTCGCGCTGGTCGTCGGCCTACTCGTCGGCCGCTGGTTCGCCGATCACCGCGACGGGCCAACCGCGACGCCGGTCGTCCGCGTCGAGGGCGCGGGCGGTGCTGCGTCGCCGTCGCCGTCGACGGCCCGGGCCGCGTCGACCGGTGCGCCTGCGTCGGCCCCCGCTGATCCGGCCTCCGCCGCGTCGGCTTTCGCTGGCCCGCCGGCTTCTGCCGACCCGTCCGCCTCGACCGCTGCGCCCGCGTCCGCCGATCCGCCGGCTTCGGCCGATCCGCCGGCTTCGGCCGATCCGCCTGCTTCTGCCGATCCACCGGGTTTCGCTGATCCGTCGGCCACAGTCGATCCGCCGGCCTCCGCCGATCCCTCCGCCTCCACCGACGCGCCGGCATCGGCGCCGTCCACGACCCCGAAGGCCCCCAGATGACCGTTGACGATCTCACCGCGCTGCGCGCGCGACGTGAGGCGGTCGCGCGTGCCGTGGCCACGCTCACGTTCGACCTCGGCGGCCTGGCCGCCGAGATGGCCAACGCGGGGCAGTTCCGCCTCGACGTGCTGACCCGGCACGCGGCGGAGCTGCGCGCCGTCGACGCCGAGCTCACCGAGCTCGACCGCCAGCTCGCTGCGGCCGAGCAGCACGTCGCCGGTCGCTGTAGTCGCTGCTCTGCGGTGAACGCTTCTGATGCCGCCTTCTGCTCGCGCTGCGGTGGGGCGTTGGCCTCCGCCGCGTCGCCCGCCGCGGGGTAGTGCCCGGTATCGGGTCCTCCTCGCGGGTGGCCGCGCCTCGTGCCGGGCACTCGCCTCGACCTGGGTGTCGTCGCGGGCGGGGTTGCTCCGTTCGCGGGGTCGAATCCGCGGGTCGGGGTGTGGTGGGCGACGCGTTCTGACCCCAGGGCACGACCGGCCTGTCGCTTCTGGCGTCAGGACGCGTCGGGCCCGACGCTCCGGAGTCGTTTCGCGTCGGATAGCGACGCAAGAAGACCCCAGAACGACACGGGCGACGCGTCCTGACCCCGCCTGACCCCGCCTGCCCTCGCCGTTCCGCTTCCGCCGTTCCCCTCCCGCCGCTCCCCTCCCGCCGCTCCCCTTCCGTCGTACGCGCCGCCTGACCCACCTGCCCTCGCCGCTCCCCTTCCGCCGCTCCCCTCGCGCCGCCTGAAGCGCCGCCTGACGCGCCCCCTGACGCCCCGCCTGACGCGCCTCGGCCGCGTCGCGGGCCCGCTCGTTGGGGGGCGATTCGGCGCGACGCTGCGACCTCGCGGATCCCGATCTCGGAGGCGGGATCCGCCGCCACGACGGCCTTTTCGGGGCCTCTCGTGGCCGCTGGCCGAATGTGTGATCCGTTGAATTCGGTAAATCGGATCAACTTAGGGTAGTTTTGTGCGGCGCATCCCTGGCGCACCCCCTAAGCACGGTTGAGAGCACGATGAATCCAAACTGGTCGACACTCGGCCCACTCGCCGCGATTGCGGTCAGCTGGGCCGCCATCTGGTGGCTGCGCAAGCGGCAGATCAACTTCAGCCTGATCGCGATCTTCGCGCTCGCGATCGGGGTCCCGATCGGCCTCCTCGCGGGGGAGCACCTCGACGCGATCAAGCCGATCGGCCACATCTACATCAACGTGCTGCTGGCGACGGTCGCCCCGCTGATCCTGGTGTCGATCATCGCCTCGATCACCTCGCTCGGCAGCCTCGCGAAGCTGCGCAGCATCGGCCTGCGCTCGGTCTCCTGGCTGCTCTTCAGCAACGCCCTGGCCGTCGCCGTCGCCCTCGGGCTCGGGCTGGCGCTCCAGCCGGGAAGCGGCGTGCACCACGCGCTCGGCTCGCTCTCGACCGACACCATCCAAGGTCAGGTGCAGGGCTTCGGCGACGTGGTCGTCGGCTTCTTCCCGACCAACGTCGTCGGCAACTTCGGCGCCAACGACATCATCCCGATCATCCTGATCGCGGTCACGCTCGCGGTGGCGTACCTCGCGCTGGCCGAGAAGGAGCCCGAGAAGGCCCGGCCGTTCGCCGTCGGCACCGAGGCGCTCAAGCTCGTCATCTTCAAGGCCGTCGGCTACGTCATCCGACTGACGCCGTACGCGATCGTCGCGCTGACCGCCGACATGGTCGGCAGCAGCTCGAACCTCGGCGACACCTTCACGTCGCTCGCCGGGCTCCTGGCGCTCGTCTGGGTCGCCTGCCTGATCCACACCTACGTCTTCAACGGCGCGCTGCTCGCGGCGGTCGGCCGGGTCCCGGTGATCGCGTTCTTCCGCAAGATCTTCCCGGCCCAGCTGATCGCGTTCAGCACCCAGAGCAGCGTCGGATCGCTGCCGGTGACGACCCGCCAGCTGACCCACGAGGTCGGCGTCCACCCCGAGATCGCGCACTTCACCGCGCCGCTCGGGACGACCATCGGCATGCCCGGCTGCGCCGGCATCTGGCCGGTCCTGATCGCGATCTGGGGCATCAACGCCTACGGGCTCTCGTACTCCGTCGGGGACTACGCGATGCTCGCGGCCCTGAGCGTCGTCGTCTCGGTGGGGGTGGCGGGTGTGCCCGGCGCCGCGACCGTGTCCGCCGCCACCGTCCTCTCCGCGGCCGGCCTGCCGCTCGAGTTCGTGGCGGCGACGATCCCGATCGGCGTGATCGCGGACATGGCCCGCACGTCGACGAACGTGACCGCGGCGGCCGTCAGCGCCACGCTGGTGGCGCGGCAGACGAACCTGCTCGACGACGAGATCTTCGCGGGACGAGCGGCGTACGTCGAGGAGGCGCCCCTGGCCTCCGGCGCCGCGTCCGGAGCCGTCGTCGCGCCTCCGGCCCCGGCACCGACGTACTCCGGCTTCCCGCCGGCGGCCGCCCTGACGGCGACCTACGCCGCGGTGCCACCGGCCGAGGCCCCGACGGCGACGTACCCGGCGGTGCCTCCGGCCTCGGTGCCCACCTACGCCAGCGCGCCCGCCGGTCCGTCCCCGGACATCCCGGTCCCGGTCTGGTCCGCACCGACCGCGGCCCACGAACCGCTGCCCCGCGTCTTCTGGGGGACGACCGAGCTCTCGCTCGCCGCCGACCCCGATGTCGCGCCCGCCCCGGCCGACCGCCAGCCCAGCCTCACCTGAGACAGCAAAAGGAACCCCCAGTGACCTCCTCTCCCATCCGCTGGTCGCGGTCGCCCAGGCTCGCCCTCGGCGCTGCCGTGATCTCCCTGGCGATCGCGCCTGCCGCGCAGGCCGCGGACATCACGAACCCGGCCAAGAACCCCGCCCCGATCTCGATCAAGATCGACGGCCAGACCTACACCGACGGCGAGGACACGCTGCCGGGCTACGACGATCACGCCTGCACGCCGATCCCGAACGTGCAGTACGACTTCGCCGAGAGCCAGATCCAGTACTACGACGGCGACGGCACCCTCGTCAAGACGGCGCGCTGGAGCGAGTGGGACCGGATCAGCTCGTACCAGACCTGGCTCAAGCAGCAGCAGGGCGGATCCTCGCCCTCGGGTGGCGGCAGCACGACCACGCCGTCGACCGGCACGGGCTCCTCGGGCAGCGGCTCGTCCGGCAGCGGCTCGTCGGGCGGGGGCTCCTCGGCGGGCGCCGCCGGCGCGGGGGCCGCGGCCTCGGGCCCGGCGGCCAGCGCCCCGACCACGACGTCCACGCCCAAGACGACGGCGACGTCCAAGACGCCGAGCGCCGGGAAGCCGAACGGTGGCTCGAGGACCGCGACCAAGACGACGTCGAAGCCCAAGACCTCCTCGGGCGCCGCAGCCACGACCCACAAGACGGGCGCGAAGAGCACCGGCTCGGCGGCGGCCGGGGCCGGCGCCGGTGCGAAGGCCGGACGCTCGAACGGGACCACGACCACCGCCGGCGCCACGACGACCGCGAAGGCGCCCGCCGCGGCCCACGCGAAGGGCCGCGGCGACGCGACCACGACGGCCGCCGCCGGAGCCGCGACACCGGCCGCCGCCGGCGCGGGGGCCGCCACCGCTGGTGCACCGGCCGCGAACGGCGCGGAAGGCGCGAACGGCAACGGCGCGACCCCGGCCGCGGACGGAACGCCGCAGTACAAGCTCGTCAGCGACACCGGATCCGGTAGCAGCGCTGGCGATACGCGCCCGGCCGGCATCGGCATCCTCGCGGCGCTCTTCGCGATCGCCGGTCTCGGCTTCCTGTTCGGCATCGGCCGCCGCAGCTTCCTGCGGCCGACCGCCTAGTCCTCCTCTGATCCCCCCGACAACGAAAGAACGACGATGAACATCCCTCGCCTCCGGCCACGATCGATCGGCGCGCTCGCCGCCGCCGCGGTCGTGACGTTCGCTGCGGCTCCGGCCGCCGACGCCGCGTCCACCACGAAGTACACGACCGCGGGCTACCTGCAGCGCGAGCTCGGTCTGCCGGCGACGGACGCCGACCCCGCCATCGAGCCCATCACCTTCGACCGCTTCCAGTGGCTGCTGCGGCAGGAGGGCCGGCTCGCGATCCTGATCGGCGACCCGGCGACGGACACGACGTTCCGCGCACGTGCACAGGACGCCGAGGCCGCCGCGAAGGCCGCCGGCGCCAAGACCGTCTACTGGTTCAACCCGAACCTGTCGGGCAACGCCGTGGTCGGGAGCACCGTCGAGCCCAACCTCGACATCCGCAAGCCCGCGGGCATCACCTCGCTGGCCGCGCCGTCGCAGGCGATCTACGGGAAGGCCTGGTCGGCGCTCGTCGGCGAGTCGCTCGGCAACGGCCTCAAGATCACCCGCAACCTGCCGGACACCAAGAACGCGACCGTCGACGTCGCCGACGACGCGAGCATCAGCCACGACGCCGGCGGGACCGAGGTCGACCAGAAGCCCGGCGCGCTCTACGACTACGTGGGCGGCGCGGCGGCGGCCCCGGCGGACGTCCAGGACAGCTTCTTCCTCGTCTACGACAAGGACGGGCAGCGCGCCGGCCAGGAGGCGCGGATCCTCGCCTGGACGAACCTCTCCGACCAGCCGAGCACCGCCGCGGCCAAGGAGGACGTGACGAAGGCGATCGGCGTCGTCGGCGGCGCCAACCTCGCCACGATCAGCGAGTTCTCGTGGTGGAAGCACGAGGCGAACGCGAAGCACCTCGCCCAGACGACCCAGGTCAGCCAGGGCCGCGACGTGCCGGTCCTCGGCGACGCCGACGCCCAGGCCGGGTGGCGCGTCAAGCAGATCACCTACCCGCAGCTCGTCGACCTGCTGGAGAACGTCGGCCCCGACGAGAGCGCGCCGCTCCTGTTCGGTGGCACCTGGTGCCCGAACACGCGGCCGGTGCTGCCCGCCACGAACGAGAACGCGGCGGACAACGACGCCACGGTCTACAACTTCGACACCGTGCTCGACGGCGGCCTCGTCGGCGGCACCACGACCAGCGCGGTCAACCCGCTCCAGACGCGCAACACCCAGGACTACACCCCGCGCAACGGCACGAAGATCGACCGCGCGAACCCGAGCTTCCTCTACGGGGACCTCGTCAACACGTACCTCAAGAACATCAAGACGGAGTACGGCTCGGACGTCACCTACTTCCCCGGTGGCCGCGCGGACGTCGCGCAGTCCTCCGCCCGCAAGCTGCAGGTGCCCTTCGTCCTCGGGTACCGGGGCAACGCCTCCGGCAACGGGGTCAAGCGGCAGTGGATCATCAACAAGGGCGACGGCGGCTACGCGGAGTACATGTCGCAGTGGTTCCTGACGAAGCCGCAGCCCAACCAGCTCGGCCTCGCGACGACGATCCCGCTCGATGCCCCGATCTGGGGGACGATCAACGCGCAGGTGCAGGACCTCACCTGGCGGACGGACCCGGCCACGCTGTACCCGAACACGGCGACCGAGACGGACGACGCCCAGTACCTCGTCCCCGCCGACACGGCGAAGGTGACCTACACGCCCGCCGCCGGCTCGACCCCGGCCTCGGTGGCCGTCGTCAGCGGTGGCCCCGTCGTCATCAGCCCGCAGGCGCTGTCGACCGCGCTCGCCGCGCTCGGCTCGCCGGCACCCGCGAACGTCAGCGCGGCCAAGGCCGCCCTGATCACCGCCGAGACGACGACGCCGCGTGACGAGACGCGGATCGCCGATCTCCGGACGGTCGTCGGCGCCTGGAACGTCGCGCAGACGCGCAAGTCCACGCTGCTGGCCCGGTGGGGCGTGGCCACCGACCCGAACACCGTCGTCGGCGGCATCGCCGCGGTCCACGCGCTCGACGTGTTCTTCAGCGGCCTGCCGGACGGCGTGCCGTCCCGCCGCACGCTGACGGCCGAGACCGTCACCGCCGGCAACGCGCCCAAGGTCACCGTCGCGATCGCCGACGACTACGGGTTCGCGCCGACCGGCGCCCTCTCGCTCGTCCTGAAGCAGGACGGCACGGTCGTCGGCTCGGCGTCGGCCTCGGTCTCCGGCGGCAGCGCCACGTTCACGCTCCCGACCCTGGGCGCGGGAACGTACGACTACGCGGTGTCCTACGCCGGCGACGACGAGCTCGCCGCGTTCACGGACACGGGCCGGCTCACGGTCTCGCCGGCCCCGGACCAGCCGACGACGCCGATCGTGACGCCGGACCCGACGCCGAACGTCACGCCGACGCCGAAGCCGGGCCCGATCCCCTCGGGGCCGGCCAAGACCGCGCTCGCGAAGATCAGCAAGGTCAAGGGCACGGTCGTCAAGGCCCCGACCCAGCGCAAGGGCGGCAAGTACAAGGTCACGATCAGCGTGCCGAAGGGCGCCTCGGCGGTCGCCGGCAAGGTGACGGTCAAGCTCAAGAAGGGCGCGATCACCAAGACCCTCACCGGCCGGCTCTCGCGCGGGGTGCTCACGGTCAACGTGCCGAAGCTCGCCAAGGGCACCTGGAAGGTCACGATCAGCTGGCCGGGCGACGCCCGCTTCGCGTCGGCGTCCGCCTCGGGTGGGGCGATCAAGGTCACGAAGTAGGGCAGTAGGGGAGGGCGGCCCCGGGGGAGTGATTCCTCGGGGCCGCGGCGCCTCTCGCTCGCCCGTCGAGTCGATGGCCATGCGCATGCGCCGCGATCCTCCCGGCGGTTAGTGGTCTACGCTCCGGCCGTGAAACCAATCCTGGCGCATGAGACCTGGTTCGTCCACGACGATGTCGGCGCCGATTGGGGGTTCGTGACCCAGACGGCGACGCTCGTGATGCTGGCCGTCGCCGTCGTGTTGACGGTGCTCGCCCGGGTGATCGCGCGGCACTGGCGGTCGGGCGTCGACATACCCAGGATCGCCGCGCTGTCGGACTGGATGCCGTTCGTGATGCGCATCCACCTGGGCGTGTCGTTGATCGGCCTGCTGTCGCTGGGCTACTACCTCTCGCCGACGATGCCGTTGGCCTGGGACCTTCCCGGGGTGCTGCTCGGGGCGGTGATGGCGGTCGTGGCGGTGCTGGTCTTCGCGGGCTGGCACACCAAGGTCGCCGCGTGGCTGCTGATCGCCGCCGGGCCGATCGGGATGCTCGAGTTCGGGGTGCTCGACATCGCCCAGCGGTTCGACCTGTTCGGCGTTGCCGCGTTCCTGCTGTTCACCGGCAGCGGTCGCTGGTCCGCGGACGACGAGGCCGGGCGGGCGCCGGTCCTGACCCCGGAGCGGATCGCGCGGGCGGCGTGGGTCCTGCGCGTCGCCGTCGGCTGCACCCTGATCCTCGTCGCGTTCAACGAGAAGCTCGCCCAGCCGGATCTGGCGTTGAAGTTCCTGCAGGCGAACCCGCACTTCAACGTCTTCGCCGAGCTGGGCCTGGGCACGACCGACCTGCAGTTCACGCGGGTCGCCGGGGCGATCGAGATCCTCTTCGGGCTGCTGGTGATCTCCGGCGCCCTGCCGCAGGTAGGGGTGATCGCGATCGGGATCCCGTTCAACCTGACGCTGTTCTTCTTCGGCAGCGTCGAGCTGCTCGGCCACCTGCCGATCTACGGGACGCTCGTCGTCCTGCTCGTCTGGGGCTCCTCGGGTGCGTACCGAGACCTGCTGATGGATCCGTGGCCGTTCGGCGCGCGGACCCGCGGGGCTCGGCCGGTCGATCCGGTGACGGCGCCCGCAGCGGGCTGAAGTGGTCTGCGGGGGTGCGGTCGCGGGTTGCCGGCCGCGGCCTCGGCTGGCGCCCCACCGGATGCGGCCCGCGAAGCCGTCCGGGCGTGGGAGGATCGAGCGGATGCAGCGCAACCCCGCCTTGGTCTCGCTCTCGCACGACCACCACCAGGCCCTGTTCGTGGCCCAGCAGCTTCGGCGTGCCGACGCAACCGGTGCCGAGGCGGCACGCGCGGCCTTCGGTGACTACTGGGCCTCGCACGGAGCACGGCACTTCGAGCTGGAGGAGCAGGTGCTGCTGCCCGCCTTCGCCGAGGTTGCCGACCCGCATGTCCCGCTCGTCGCCCAGATCCTCTGCGACCACGTCGAGCTGCGGCGCCGAGGCCGCGAGGTGCTCGAGCGCACGGTGCCCGATGTCGAAGCGCTCCAGGTCCTTGGCCGCCGCCTCGCGGAGCACGTGCGGGTCGAGGAGCGCGAGTTGCTCCCGCTGATCGAGGAAGCGCTGTCGCCTGACCGCCTTGCGCGCCTGGCTGCAGAGCTCGAGCGCGCCGAGACCGTGGGCTGAGCGCCACGACCGTCAGAATGTCCCCATGACCATCGAGACGCCCGAAGAGCTGGAAGCGATGGAGCGGGTCGGCGCGCTGGTGGCCGAGGTGCTCGCCGAGATGCGGGCCGCCGTGACGCCGGGGATCACCACGGGCGCGCTCGACGCGATCGCCGCCCGCGCGTTCCGCCGGGCGGGTGCGACCTCCGGCCCGGCCGAGCTGGTCGGGTTCCCGGGGACGACCTGCATCTCGGTCAACGAGGAGGTCGTCCACGGCGTGCCCGGCGGCCGGGTCCTGCGCGAGGGCGACCTGGTCACCCTCGACGTGACCCCGCTGCTCGACGGCTTCTGCGCCGACGCCGCCGTCACCGTCCCGGTCGGCAAGCCGAGCCCGGCGGCCGCCGCGCTGCTGGCGACGGCCAACCGCTGCCTGGCCGGGGCCGTGCGCGCCGCTCGGGCGGGCGATCCGCTGCGGTTGATCGGCCGCGCGACCGAGCAGGCCGCGCGTGCCGCGGGCGCGACCGTCTACACCCAATTCGGCGGCCACGGCGTCGGTCGCACGATGCACGAGCCGCCCCACGTCTCCAACGTCCACGAGCCGCACGTCCGGCAGCGCCTGCACGACGGCCTCGTGCTGGCGATCGAGCCGATGATCGGCCTCGGCACCCGCGAGCTCGTCACCCGCGACGACGGCTGGACGATCGCCACCGCCGACGGCTCGCTCTCGGCGCACGTCGAGCACACCGTGGTCGTCCGCCGGCGCGGCGGTCGGGTGCTGACCGCAGCCTAGTTGTAAGTACCGAGACCGTCGGGTCGCCGACCGGCTCGACCTGGTCGAGGGTCGCGAGGCCGTCGGCCGTCGCCGTGTCAGAGCGAGGCGAACGGGAGTTCCCGCCCCTGGAGTCGGGCACCCTCCTGCTGCTCCCGGCATCGAGCTCCCCGGAAGGACCTGCTGCGCGTTGCGCTTCGACGTGCGCGACGAGCGGTGCCTGGTATAGATGTCGGCGGGTCGCCGAACGGTGGCGAACCCCCGGACGATCGCGCGACGTACCCGGACTGACGACGACGCGCCCCTGAGGTCCACACCATGGATCAGCGCTCGCAACCCGTCCCTACGGACGACCGCAGGACCGGCCCGGTTCTCGCCCGTGAGCAGTACCCGACGCTGCGAGAGTGCGTCTACCTCAACCAGGCGTCGCTCGGGCTGATCCCGGAGGCGACGACGGAGGCGATGGTCCGCCTGCTCCAGGACGTCGCCCAGCACGGCAACGTGCGGCTGTCCGACGAGGCCGAGGCCGGGATCCTCGACGACGTGCGGGCGGCCGGCGCGGTGCTGCTCGACGCGGCGCCGCACTCGATCGCGATCGTCGGCGGTGCGAGCGAGGGGCTCGGCCAGCTCGCGGCGATGCTCGCCGCGCCCGAGGGCGAGGTCGTGCTCGTCGCCTCGGACTTCCCGAGCGTCACCTACCCGTGGCTGAACGCCCAGGCGCGGCTCGGGATGGCCGTCACGTGGGCCGAGGACCGGCCCGACGAGGAGCTGACCGAGTCGCTCGTCGACGCGATCGGCGAGCGCACCACCGTCGTCTGCTTCAGCGCGGTGCAGTACGCCACCGGTACGCGGGTCGACGTCGCCGCGGTGGTCGCGCGGGCGCGCGAGGTCGGGGCGCGGGTGATCGTCGACGTCACGCAGCTCGCGGGTGCCGCGCCGGTGAGCATGCGCGAGTGGGGCGCCGACGCGTTGGTGTCCAGCGGCTACAAGTGGCTCTCGACCCACGGCGGCGTCGCGCTCCTGGCCGTCGGCGACGACCTGCTGCAGCAGACGCCGCAGATCGTTGGCTGGAAGGGCACCGAGCACCCCTTCGACTTCCAGCCCCAAGCGCTGAAGCTGGCACCCGACGCCCGCAAGTTCGAGCTCTCGACGATCGCCTACAGCTCGGCCGCGGGGCTGAGCGCCTCGATCGCGATGCTCACCGACGTGGGCATGTCGGTGATGGCGGAGCACGCCCGCGCGCTGGCCGAGGAGCTCGTCGCGACGGTCGCCCCGCACGGTTGGACGCCCTATCGCCCGGTGGGGACGCCCGGCGCGAGCGATCACATCGTCTCGATCCGCCACCCGACGCGGGACGTCGCGGCGGTCCAGGCCCAGCTGGCGGAGGAGCACGGCATCGTCGTCGGGTCCCGTGTCGGCGGGATCCGTGTGTCGCTGCACGGCTACAACGACAGCGCCGACGTCGCGGCGCTCGGCGTGGCGCTGGGCAAGCTCGCGTCGACCTAGCCCGTCGACGGCGCTCCGCTGAACGCCCGGCCGCGCCGGAACCGGGCGGCGGGGTGCTGGCGGAGCTCATGGAGTCGGATCCGGTCGTCGCTCACCCGGGGCCACCGGCACCTACCGCGCGTGCCCGGGCGAGCCCGAAGGCTGCGCACCTCGTCTCGCTCGAGGTTTCAACGGTTCGGGTGGTAGGCGTGGTTGCTCACCCAGACACCATCACGTGTTGTCGTAGGAGTCGTGCGATCACGCCGAACGACCGGCCGTTGCCGGCGTCGTGCGCCGCGTTCCCGGGGCGGTCAGAGCGCCCGAACGACGGCCGCGTCCGAGCGGTGCGAGCTGGTCATGAGCGACCTGGTCGTTCGCGGTCGGTCTGGGCGACGGTGCGCCCGTCGGCGTCGAGCCAGACCAGGGTCGCCGGGTCCGCGGCCGGGCCCCCGTCCTTCGGTGCGAGGTCGATCGGGAGCTCGTAGTAGTTGTCCGTGACGTCGACGGTGAGGAGCTTGCCGGTGGGCAAGACGACTCGGACGCGGGCGACACCGTCGGGTACGAGTCTCGAGACCCGGCCGCGCTTGACGTCGGTCAGGGTTCCGCAGGAGGCGCCGGATATGGGCGTGGGTGCGGGGATCGATACGGTGCCGGACGTCACGGTGCGCGGCGGCGCGGTGTCGTCCTCGATGACAGCCGAGTAGACGCAGAGCCCCTCGTGGATCTGGTGCTTGGGGTCCTCGGCGGGGCCGACACGACGGAACGGGAGAAGCAGGACGCTCTCGTGCGGGCGCTCCCGCAGCAGACGGATCCCTTCGACGTGCAGGCCCGAGCCGACGCGGGAGCTGACGGTGCGGAGGGCCCGGAGCACCGCGGGACTGCGGTCCGCGTCGGTCTGCGCTCTGCGGAGCACGCCGAGTGCAGCCGTCTGGTCTGCGGGGACGTCCCCGCCGGCACGGGTCGGCGAGTCGGTGCCGTGGTCGCCGCCGATCGTCGGGTTCCAGGGCGCGGTCGCGGCCACGGCGGTGCCGGTGACGAGGACGGCCACGACGGCGAGCGCGCCAAACCGCGACGGTCGCCACCGGTTGGGTCGCTGGTGCCGCCGGTCGCTGGTCGACCGGTCCAGACCGGTGTCGTGGGCGTGCTCGAGCTGATCCCGCAGCTCGTCGAAGGGGTCGGTGGGGCGGCTCATGTGGGCTCCTTGACGGTGCGGCGAAGCGTGGCGAGCCCGCGAGAGACGCGTTGACGGACGACGTGCTCGGAGCAACCGATGCGCTCGGCGATATCGGGATAGGGCTCTTCGTCGACGATCCGCCGGCGCACGGCGTCACGCTGGTCGGCCGGCAAGCGACTCAGGAGCGCTTCGAGGTCGATGTTGGTGCGGCGGTCGATGGCGGCCAGTCGCGGGTCGTCGAGCGGGACGGGCTGCATCTGCAGGCGCCGGCGGGCGTCGGCGGCGATTCGTCCGGCCTTGATCGTGTCGATGAGGAGGTTGCGGGCGATTCCGAGCAGCCAGGCGATCGCGGGGCCCCGCGTGGGGTCGAACTGTGCGCGGCGGGCGAGGGCGCGGGCGAACGTCTCGGCGACGAGGTCGAAGACCTGATCGGACCGGCTCGTGCGGCGCGCGAAGAACGCGACGACGACGTCGATGTGCCGTTCGTAGAACGAGCCGAAGTCGGCCCGGTCGTCGCTCTGGAGGAGCGCCGCGTCGGTGGGTGGGTGCGGGGCCATTGCTTTCCTCTACTGCGCACTGCAGAAGTTGTGACAACGAGTTGCGCCCAGCGTGTGGAAGAGGGCGATCGCGGTGCGATTGGGGGAGGTGCCGGGTACTCATCGCTGTTGGGGGCGTCGCCTCGGCAAGGGGTCTGCCCCCAAGCGTGACCGACGAGCGTCGAGATCGATGGCCGCGCGAGCTAGACGGGCTCGAACCGTCGACCTCCTGCATGCGATGCGCCAGCTCTGCTCGCGCGAATCGGGGTAGGACGCGGCGCTTGCAGGGATTCTGGGGACTCGCTCCGATCACTCCAAGAAGGGGATCGCCTTCGATCCTCGCCGTTTCCGGGCGATTCAGGCACCTCGGGGCAGGAATGCCTGGGCGACCCTGCAGGGAAAAGTCGTTCGCGTGCGACGCGGCTGCGAGGCCTAGCGGGAACCGCTGGGCGGTGGTACTCCCAGGTCGCGGCAGATCTTGCGCGCGAGGCCGGGGGCGATCTCACGGTGGCGGGGGAGAGCGGTGCGTGGCCGCCCGGCTGCTGCGGCCCACCACGAGTGCTGCGACCCTTCACGGTCGAGGCGGCAGCCGTGGGCCTTGCGGTGTCGTTCGAGGTCGCGGCGCTTCACGCGGCGAACGTGAGGTGCACGGGCTCGGCGTCGGCTCCGGCAGGTACCGAGCCTTGGGTGCCGGCTTGGTCCTCGACATAGAACCGCAGCCAGTCGTTCAGCGCCGAGAGGACCATCTCGCGGGCTTCTGCCCGCGTACGCCCCTGGCTGTGCACCCCCGGGAGCTTCGGGATCGTCGCGACGATCCAGCCGTCCTCGGGGGGCTCATAGACGATCGTGAGATCGAGCTGGTCGGCCATGGGGCGATTGTACTCGCGGTCCGGCCGTCGTCGGAGCTGATGGATGTGGAGAGCCCAGTGGGCGCGGCTCAGCCACCCACTACCGACGCAGCACCCTCGTCGCGGTATCGGTCGTACAGCACCCGCATCGCGAGGTACGTCGTGCGCTGACGGAAGTCCTCGTCGTCGAGGACGCCCTTGAAGAAGTCCTCGGACGCCTTCCCGGCGTCCAGCGCGCCGTCGACGACGAACGACTCCTTGCCGCGGACGAAGTCGTCGAAGTCGTTGCTCGTCGCCTGGGGTCGGAGGGTCTGCGACTGCTCACGGTCGATGTGGTCGATGAGCGCCTGAGCGGGGGGAGACGCGCGTGGTCGCCGTCGACGGGCGGTCCGGGGCGGGCAAGACCACGCTCGCCCGGCGACTGGCGGAGCAGCTGGGGGCGACGCTCGTCCAGCTTGAGGACCTCTACGACGGCTGGGACGGCCTGGAGGCGGGGATCACGATCGCCGCCACCGACGTCCTCGCGCCGCTGCCCGCCGGCCGCGCCGGGGCCTGCCGCCGCTACGACTGGCACGCCGGCCGCTACGCCGAGGAGCACGCCGTCCCGGCCGGCGGCACGGTCGTGCTCGAGGGCGTCGGCGCGGCCGCCGCGGCGATCGCCCCGTTCGCGGCCGCGACCATCTGGGTCGAGGCCCCGCTGGCGGTCCGTCAGCGACGGGCGCTCGGGCGCAGCGAGGAAGGCGACGCCTACGTTGGCCACTGGGACCGCTGGGCCCGGCAGGAGCAGGCTTACCTGGGACCGCGACCGGCCGGCCGAGCGAGCCGACCTGGTCATCGACGGTGCGGCGAGCGACGTGGGCGGCGATCGGTTGGTGATGGTCCGAGCGCCGTGGGCGGCGGGCGTAGCGGCCGGGACGTAGGCGGGGCGGCCGGGGTGACCGCTGAGGCCTGGCGGGGCGAACGGCATCGATCTGGGCTGGGTGCGGGTAGACGCCAGAGGGAGCGGTCGGCACGTCAGAGGCGGGGCGTGCGAAGGGTGACGAACGTGTCGCGGCTCGTGAGCGCCCGTGAGCCCCGCACGATCGATGCCCGGACGAGGGCCTGGTTGTGGCGTGCGACCCGGCGAAGGCGCTCCAGTCCGTCGCGGCTGACGGCCACGACCACCCGCTCGGTGCGTCCGGCCAGGACCTCGAACGGCGCGCTGCCGACCGTCGTCGTCCCGCGTCGCAGGCGCAGCGTGTCCGCGCAGTTCACTGCTCCGCTCGGGCACGAGACCGCGTAGCGCAACGTCCGCAGTCGCGTGTGCAGGAAGACCTCGCTCGAGGCCAGACCTGCGGTCGGGGCGGCCTGACCGCGGCGCGCGTAGGCGTTGCAGCGCTGCAACGCCGGTGCGATCGGCGTCCCCTGGCGGGTCAGCTGACAGATCTGGAGCCGGGCGGGACCGCCCGCCACGATCTGCCCCGAGAACGTGTTGGCCGTGCCGCCGATGGCCGGGCACCCGGAACCGAGGAGGTTGAAGGCCGGACGGAAGTCCGCGTACTCCAGCGCGCTGCCCGAGAACTCGTAGGCCGGAGCGGAGGTCGCGGGCGCGCACGGGTAGCCGGCACTGACGACGCGCCCGACGAAGCGGCCGTCAGCGCCGCGCGTGAAGGTCAAGCTCTCGCCGTACTCGTTGCCGATTCGGGCGGAAGCCAGAGCTCATACTTGGCCCTCGCGAGACTGCACCGTCGTCATGCCTGCGAGTGCTTGCGCAGCGCCGATGTAGTCCCAGTATGCGACCCAGTAGCCCATTTTGCGCGCCGTCAGGCCTTCGAGAAGCTGCTCCGGTGGCTCACCGGCGTTGTGAATGCCGTCGATCAGGTCGATGACCGCCGTCACCGCCACGATGAAGTCATCGAGCTTGGAAGGCGCAGACGTTTGACCCACTCGGACGTGCATTCGCGCGTGAAGGTGTCCCAGGGTCTTGCGGTGATCCGCCACCTCCCCGCGAATCTGCCCAACGGTCTGCATACGGCGAGCAAAGGCGCTGTCAAGCCGCTCCACGGAGTGCGCTAGCTCGTACGCACATACGGCTCCCTCGTCCAGCAGCGCGCGGATTTCTATCTGTTCTGCGCGCCCGATCTCAAACGCAAAGCGTGCCTCCTCGCCCTCTCGCTGATTCCGACCCGTGATGAAGGGGGCACCGACTGAGGTAACGCCTGCGACTATCACCGAGAGCCCGGCAACGATGGTAGGTCCGTCCATCGGGGCATGATCCAGTACGAGGCGGACGAACGCCGCAGGACGCGTGAGCTTCGATTTTTAGTTTCAGGCTGTTCCACGGTGTTCTAGTACCCGATTAGGCCGGCGTACAGCAGACTCCGTATTGGCGCGGCAACGGCTCGGGGTGAGGCTTGGCGCTACGTGATCGTCGACGAGCGGGGAGTGCCGCTCACCGAAACTCCGATGCCCGAGCTTGGCTGTTGGCCGCTGAGAGCGATCAGGAACTAAGTACGAAACGGCCCGAAGGTCCGAGCGAGGCACAAGCTCTGGGACGGATAGCACATTGCGTCCGGTATTCGATCGGCAGCGGTCCCAAAGCGAAGAACAGGAGTCGCTAGTAGAGGCAGCGGCTTGAGTGCGAGCCCGCGCTTGGTCCTAGCGGTCGAGCCCCCGCTTGCGCTTCTCGGCAGAGATATCCTGGCTGAGAGCGTCCGCTCGATAGTCGTCCTCGAGACCGCGCAGGAGGCTGGCCGCTCGAGGCCAGCGGTCAGCGAACTGCGCAGCCCATGCTCCGTAGCGATCGGCAAGAACGCGCTCTTGGTCTCCGCCGTCCTGCAGTCCTCGCGATGTGATGCCGCGCCGGTTGTAGATCTCGCTCGCAAGCGAGCGGTCAACCCGGTCGCTTTGAAGGTCTTCCAGGAGGTCGCGTACAGTTCGTGCCGGTTGCACGCCATCATCATCGGGGGGCGCTGACGCCAGCATCTGGCCGACCTGCATCTCGCCGACCTCGAGGCGGTCCTCCTCACCTAGCTGGGCGAGGGCCGTCGAGATCCAGCCGGCGAGCGCGTCCGGATCGAGCACCCCGTCATGGACTCCGGGGACGGTTCTCCAGGTAGAGAGAAGCCGGTAGCCGTTCTCGGCCACCGCTTGGTTCTGCGGAGCGGTCTCACCTGAGGTCTCGTCCGACCTCTTTCGGTAGATGGCTTTCATTAGGTCCACGAAAAAGCTGGGGTCGTCAGCGAGCGCGGCGTGCAGGCTAGGGACGACTGGCTCGAATCCGAGGGCAGCCAAGTACGCCCATTCGAGCCGGCCCACTTCCGTAGTGCCTATCGATTCGCGGTGTCGCTCAAGGTAGTCGAACAGGCTTTCGAACGTGTAGGACTGGAGTCGTCCGATTTCGGGATCCGCTTCGTCAAGGGCGAGCATCGCGTCTAGGGACTCGACGATGGCTTCGGCGAATTGTGGATCGTCCTTTCGGCTGTGAAGAGCGAGACCAAGAAGGTCGAGGGCAGCCGCGCATCGCCCGACGGAGACGAGCCCACGTGCACCCTCGATGACCGCCTCTGGATCGCTCTGCACGCCGCCGTACCCGGGCCATTGCTCCCAGAAGGTTTGGAGCACGGTAGACCCGAGCCGCTCTGCGCATTGCCAAGCAGCGCGTGAATCCTGAGTCGCGATCAAGAGTCGCGCGATCACGACTGGCGACACGATCTCGCCGTCTTTCAGCAGCGCCTCAATGGCGGGCCATCCTGCGTCCCGGAATCGCTTCCAGGCGAATCCGCTCGACATTGCGACCTCAGCTGGCTCACTTGACGCCAAGAGCGGGATGATGCTGTCGGCGTGCTGATCTCCCGTCGCCGTCGCCAGTCCGATGCCAACCTCTGCTGGTACCACCGAGGAGGACGTCAGCGTGAGGATGCCCGAAAGGCCATCCTCCTGGTAGACCCGACCGGCGACTTCGGCGCGCAAACGCGCGACTTCCTGCTCGTAGGCGGAGAGATCTTCCCGTCGTCTCTCGTCGGAGTCGAGGTCCGGACGATGTTCGCTGAAAAGCCATGCGCCGCTTTCGCGCGCACCTGTTGGTTCGAGATGGGCGGTGACTGAAGCGAGGATCTCGAGCTCACTCGGCGGTAGGGCCCATTTGGCATCCCGAAACTCGCGATGTTTCGCAACGAAACCGCGAAGGTAGTCCCAGAGTGTCTTGCCATCGTCCCCTTGGAAGGTTCCGCTTTCGGCGAGCGACTGCAGAGCCCCCTGGATCACGGTGCGCTGCTCGGGGGAAAGATGCGTCGCGGCTTCGATCAGCTCGCTCCAGCGAACAGCTTTCGTCCCGGCGTCGGCCTGAAGTCGAATGGCGACGCCATTCACGAAGTCTTCGTATTCAGGGACCAAGACTTCGCGACGAGACGGCCGCCAGTCGCGAAAACGCGGTGAGGCTGTGGGGTGATGGATACCGTGGAACTTCGGAAGGAGCTGCAGCATCAGTCGCCATGCCGTGGCCTCGTGTCGAGTGCGCATGCCGTCGAGCGCGTTGAGTCGACTTTCCGCGGATGCCCCGGTTTCCGGACGCCAAGGACAATAGATCTCGATCAGCGACGCGAGGGGTCGGTTGCCCATGCGTCCGCCGGGGTCCACTTCGTCAAGTCGGGCCAGAGACTCGACCGCTGCCCCGAAGTGTTGGGGATCCCAGGCTATTACCTCAAGTGCCCACAGGAGCGCGTTGTGAGGCGAAGTTGGACCGAAGAGGCCTGAGCCATCATGCTTGTCCCGGAAAATGTCGGCGAGCAGCGGATCTGGCCCTGTTGTTCCTGCTCGAACGGCTTGCAGAAATACGTCGGGTGCTGCCTCCGCGAGCAGCGACAGATATGGAGCGAGACTTGCCCAGACGTCGGCCCCGCCGGCACCGTTGGCGGTCTCCAGGAGGTCACGAACGACGTATCCCGCCCACGAATCACCCGTGGATCCGCTGCTGAGTTCGAGGGCCCGGCCATGAGTCCCGAGAAGTGCGAGCGATCCACACAAGCCCCTACGGAGCGAATCGGAATATTGCCGTCGCTTGCCCTCGAACTGCGCGACAAGCCGTTCTGTCTCGGTGAAGTTGGCCAGGGGATCGGGCTCGAGCAGGACGTCCATGACCGCAGTCTTGAATCGCTCGAGGTCATCCCGCCGCAACGAAGGCTGCAAGAGCGACCATGCGTCATCTGCTGATACCAAGCTCCATACGCCACCGCCGCTGTCGATGAGCGAGTCTTCTGCGCGGGTCAGGGCGTCGAGGCGCTCTCGGGCCTCGTTCGCGTCCACCCCAGCGAGGCCGCCTAGCAGGGCTAGGTCGCCGTCCGAATCGGATGCGGCCCGGCCCACGAGGAGCACGCCCCGGAGAAAGCGGTCCGTCGGAGGCTGCGCCCATGCGGGTCGGTGAAGCTCTGGTTTGCGCGCAAGACGACGTCGCAACGCAATGAGGCTGCGTCTGGCGAGCGTTCCAAGATGCTCGGCTCGCTCGGAGTCGACGCTAAGCGCCTTCAGCTCTGATGACGCTTGATCCGATTCGATCGGAGGAACGTCGACGTCTGCGCCTGTCGGTGCGGATATCGGCACGATCACGTAGTGGTTCGCGGCCGATCGGGCTTGGTCGATGACCTCGGTCGTCATCGCGACGAGAATCAGGCGCTTGCCGCGGCCGGCGAGGGAACGCCAGGTTTCCACGTTGTCCACGAACACCGTGCGCGCGAGCAGGTCACCGTCTCCGCTCGCATCTTTTGCGAGCACTGTGGCCGCGATGAATGCCAAGGCCTCTTCGTGACTTTCCGCGTGGAGCGTTGTGATCGGATTCGATTCCGCCAACCGTGTTGCAAGCCTTGCCGCCGCCGTGTCCCGGCCGGCGAGGACGAGCGCGGGCGATAGCTCCGGCGCCGTCGCAGTCGACCACCCCGCCCACCACGTGGCTGCGGTTTGCATGCCGAATGGCTTGAGCCCCAACAGTTCTGAGATCCAGGTATGCGTGGCGGGAGCACATTCGAGCCACGCGAGAACATCGTCAACCCCATAGGCACGGACTTCTCGCCATCGGCCTTGCTTGCCCTTGGCTTTCGCAAATTCCTGACGCTTGGTCCATGGGCGCAAGATGACCTGGCAGTACGTCGTTTCTGACGTAGGTGCGCCATCAGGCGAGGTCTTGCGCTTCGCGTAGTCGGTATCGGCCTTGGCATAGGAACTCTGTACTGAGAGCTCCCACGCAGAGAGGCCTGCCGGGACGAATGTGGATGTGCTCGCTGTACGCGCCACGCCATCCCAACCGCCGGCTGCAGTGCCCTCATCGGCCGGGAAGTCAACCGCTTCTACGGCGTTGCCCGTTTCCAGGACGAGGCGTCGAATCAGTCTCGGGAGCGCAGCCCGGGAGCCTGTCGTGTCTGCCCACCGCAACAGATCTTGGCGCGTGGCGAAGCCTGGACCGCTCATTTGTTTGTCACCTGGCGGCGGGTTGCTAGGAGGCCGATGGACCTGGGGATGGGAAAGACGGACTCTCGACGGGCGGCCGCCGGCCGAGCAATACGGACCCCGGGCAATCGTGCGGGAAGCCTCACGGCGGTGAGCTCGGTACCGATGAGCGCGGTCATGGCAACAGCATTCCACGGGGAGCCGACGGGTCCCGCGAAGTTAGTAGCTGCAGCGGTTCCGCTGGCCAAGGGGCACTCCACCCGCCGTCGTGCGTCGCCAGAAACGACGAAACCCCCGTCAGAGACGGGGGTTTCGGTACCGCACTGAGGTGGAGCTAGACGGGCTCGAACCGTCGACCTCCTGCATGCCATGCAGGCGCTCTTCCAGCTGAGCTATAGCCCCAGCGCGGCGACAAATTTAGCACGACTCGGCCGAGTGATGACGGCCGGGTCGGGGTCGGCGCGGTTTCGTCAGCGGCGACGGAGGAACTCGGGCGGCTCGAGCGGCGGGCCGGAGGGGCGGGGGCCACGGCGGACGCCCTCGGCGGAGGCGGAGGGGCGGGCCTGCGGGGCGCGGGATCGGTCCGGCGCGACGCGGTCGAGGGTCGCGATCAGGGCGGCGTGGCTCGCGCGGACGTCGTCGAGCAGGCGGTGGGCGTTGGCGTCCAGCGAGCGGCTCAGCTCGCGCAGGTTCTCGGCCAGCGCCTCGCCTTCGGAGAGGACCTCCATCGCGACCTCGCGCGCGTTGGTCAGCTGCGCCTGGGCCCGGCGGTGGGCGTCCTCCTCGCTACGGGCCGCCTCGCGCTCGGCCTCGCTCAGCGACGCGCGCGCCTCGGTGTGCAGCCGCCGCGCCTCCTCGGCGGCCTGGGTCCGCATCGCGGTCGACGCCGCCTCGGCCTCCTGGCGCAGCCGCTCGGCCTGGGCCTCGGCCTGCTGACGGAGCGTCGCCGCTTCGACCTCGGCCTCGCGGTGGACTCGCGCCGCTTCGGCCGCTGCGGCCTGCTGGGCGGCGGTCGCGCGTGCCGACGCCGCCTCCTGGACCCGCCCTGCGTGGACCTGGGCGTCCCGCTCCAGCCGGGTTGCCTCGGCCTCGGCCTGCTCGCGGCGCTCGCGGGCCTCGCGCTCGACCCGATCCGCCTCGGCGACGGCCTGCTGGCGGCGCTCGCTCGCCTCCTGCTGGGCCTCCTCGCGCAGGCGGGTGGCGTGGGCCTCGGCCTCGCGCGCGGCGGCGGACTGCTCGCTCTCGGCCTCGGTCCGCGCCTTCTGGAGCAGCCGGGTGGCGGAGTGGCGGGCCTCGGCGACCAGCTCGTCGGCCTCGGCCTCGGCCGCCTCGACCCGCTGGCGGGCGGCCCGCTCGGCCTCGGCGATCCGGGCGTCGGCCCGCTGCTCGGCCTGGTGGCGGAGGGCCGCGGCGGCGGCTTCGGCCCGCTCCTGCAACTCGGCGGCGGTCGCCTCGGCGGCGGCGACGATCTCGGACACGCGCGAGGCGGCGACCCGGCTGCCGCTGGTGCGTGGGTCCTCGGACGCGGGCACGCGAGCGCCAGGCCCGTCGGGCGCGTCGTGCGGTCGGGAGTCGCCGGGCATCCGGCGCAGGATCCCAGAGTCGGGCAGGCGCGTCGACCGCCGCACGCTCCCGCCCGCCCGCGGCGACCGGACCTGCGAAGGGGGCCCGGACGCAGATACAGTGGACGGTCGCCCATGGAAGACCGTTACCACCCTCAGGAGATCGAGCCCCGCTGGCAGAAGGTGTGGGCCGACGAGCGCACCTGGGAGGTCCCCAACTCGGCCCTCGACGAGCCGGGCGTCGAGCCCGTCTACGTGCTCGAGATGCTGCCCTACCCGAGTGGCGAGCCGCACGTCGGGCATCTGAAGAACTACGCGATCGGCGACGCCGTCGCGCACTTCAAGCGCCGCCAGGGCAAGACGGTCCTGCACCCGATGGGCTTCGACTCGTTCGGGCTCCCGGCCGAGAACAACGCGATCAAGACCGGGCAGCACCCGCGCGAGGCGACCGAGGCCTCGATCGCCTCGTTCCAGCGCCAGTTCCGCGAGTGGGGCGTCTCGATCGACTGGCCGCGCGAGCTCGCCTCGCACCGGCCCGAGTACTACCGCTGGACGCAGTGGATCTTCCTCCAGCTGTACAAGCACGGCCTGGTCGAGCGGCGCAGCGCCGCGGTCAACTGGGATCCGGTCGACGAGACCGTGCTCGCCAACGAGCAGGTCATCGACGGCCGCGGTGAGCGCTCCGGCGCGCTGGTCGAGATCCGCCAGCTCGAGCAGTGGTTCCTGCGGATCACCGACTACGCGCAGCGGCTGCTCGACGACCTCGACACGATCGAGTGGCCCGAGCACGTCAAGACGATGCAGCGCAACTGGATCGGTCGCTCGCAGGGCGCCCAGGTCAGCTTCCGCTGCGACGAGCTGGAGACCGACTACGAGGTCTTCACCACCCGTCCGGACACGCTCTTCGGGGCGACCTTCTTCGTGATGGCCCCGGAGCACCAGGACGTGCTGCGGCTGGCCGAGGGCACCGAGCACGAGGCCGACGTCAAGGCCTACGTCCAGCAGGCCCTGACGGCCGAGCGGACCGAGCGCGGCGCGGCCGACAAGCCGAAGACCGGCGTCCCGCTCGGGCGCTCGGTGACCAACCCGGTCAACGGCGAGCAGCTGCCGATGTACGTCGCCGACTACGTGCTGATGGACTACGGCACCGGCGCGATCATGGCCGTCCCCGGGCACGACCAGCGCGACTTCGACTTCGCCCGCGCCTACGGGCTGCCGGTCAAGCGCGTGATCGCCGACGCGAGCACCGCTCAGGGTTCCGCCGCCGGCGACGACGCGATCCAGCAGGACCCGGTCTCCGACGCGGCGGCCGCCGCCGGATCGACCTCGCCCGACGACGACGGTCTGCCGTACGTCGGCGACGGTCCGCTGGTCAACAGCCATCCCGACTTCGACGGGACCCACAACCGGGCCGCGCTCGACGCGATCACGGAGTGGCTGAAGACCGAGGGCAAGGGCGAGGCGTCGATCAACTTCCGGCTCCGCGACTGGCTGGTCAGCCGCCAGCGCTACTGGGGCTGCCCGATCCCGATCGTCCACTGCGACGACTGCGGGATCGTGCCCGTCCCCGAGGACCAGCTGCCGGTCGTCCTGCCGGACGTCGAGGAGTACAAGCCGAAGGGCAAGTCGCCGCTCGCCGCCGCCGAGGAGTGGGTCGCCACGACCTGCCCGACCTGCGCCAAGCCGGCCCGCCGCGAGACCGACACGCTCGACACCTTCGTCGACTCGTCCTGGTACTTCCTGCGCTACACCGACGCCGGCAACGACCAGGCCGCGTTCGACCCGACGACGGTCAACCGCTGGATGCCGGTCGACCAGTACATCGGCGGCGTCGAGCACGCGATCCTGCACCTGCTGTACGCGCGGTTCTTCTGCAAGGCCCTGAGCGACATCGGGATCATCGACGTGCAGGAGCCCTTCAAGGCGCTCTTCACGCAGGGGATGATCACCAAGGACGGGGCGAAGATGTCCAAGTCCAAGGGCAACACCGTCCCCCCGCGCGAGATCGTCGAGCGGTTCGGGGCCGACACCGCCCGGACCTACGCGCTGTTCCTCGGGCCGCCCGATCAGGACGCGGATTGGTCCGACGAGGGCGTCGAGGGCGTGCACCGCTTCCTCTCGCGCCTGTGGCGGCTGTCGGCGGAGGCCGCGTCCCGGATGACGCACCCCGCAAGGCTGGCCGGCTCGGACGATCCGTTCGGTCCCGCGGCCGGGGCGTTGGCGCCGGAGAGCCCCGAGGGCGACGACCTCGAGCTGGTCCGCAAGGCCCACTGGGCGATCGACAAGGTCACCGGGGACATGGGCACGCGGTTCGCGTTCAACACCGCGATCGCCGCGGTGATGGAGCTGACCAACGCGATCTCGGTTCGCCGCAACGCGGTCGTCGCGGCCGAGGACGCCGGCGACAGCTCGCTGGTCCCGGACCTGGAGGCGTGGGCCGCGATCCGCTTCGCGCTGGCCACCGGCAACACGCTCCTGCAGCCGTTCGCGCCGCACCTGACCGCGGACGCCTACGAGCGCCTGACGGGGATGCGCGTCTGGGAGCAGCCGTGGCCGACGGCCGAGCAGCGGTACCTGGAGCGCGACGAGTTCGAGCTGGTCGTCCAGGTCCAGGGCAAGGTCCGCGACCGCCTGTCGGCGCCGACGAGCGCGTCGAAGGACGAGCTGGAGGCGCTGGCCCTCGGGCGCGAGAAGGTCGCGCCGTTCCTCGAGGGCAAGACCGTCGTCAAGGTCGTGGTCGTGCCCGGCAAGCTCGTGAACATCGTGGTGCGGTAGGCGGGCAGCGGCTGGCCGCGGCGGGTCGTCTGGGACCGCCGCGGGTCGTGGGGGCGCGGCGGCTGGCGGGTCGTGGGGCCGCCGATCAGCCGGCGAGAGAAGCGGCGCTCGTCTCGCCGAAGCGGATGATCGGCCGGCCTCCACCGAATCGGTGCGGCGCCTGCGCGCTATTGGCACGGTTCGACGCACACGTGCAACGCGAGCCGCCGTAGCGTCGAGGGCGTGCTCGATCGTCCCTGGATCCGCCTCGTGCTCGGGGTGCTCGCGGCCGCCGCGCTCGGGGCGTTGGCGGCCCGGGTGGCGGGCTCGGTGCCGGGCCCGCAGGAGCCGTCGAGCGCCGCGGCGAGCGCGGAGAGACGCGGGGGAGGCGAGGCCGAGCACGGCACGTCCTCCGGAGCATCGGGTCGCGGGGCCGGCGCGCCCGGGGCGGTCGAGGTCACCGGAGGCTCGAGCCAGCTGACGGTCCACGTCACCGGGGCGGTGCGGCGGCCGGGGGTCTACCGGTTGCGCGAGGGGGCACGGATCTTCGAGGCGGTCCGGAAGGCCGGCGGCGCGACGTCGCGGGCCGACCGCCAACGCCTGAACCTGGCGGCGGCGGTCCGGGACGGGCAGCAGGTGCTGGTGCCCGAACGGGCCGCGCCGGCCGGGAGCGGAGTCCGGGGTGCGGGCGGCGGAGCGGGGAGCGCGTCGGGTGGTGGCGGTGGCGGTTCCGGGGCCGCGGCGGCGGGCGGCGGCACGCCGATCGACCTCAACACGGCCGGGGTCGAGGAGCTGCAGGGGTTGGAGGGGGTCGGGCCCACGACGGCCGAGAAGATCGTGCGGCTGCGGGAGCAGCGCGGGGGACTCGGGGGCGTCGACGACCTCGACGAGGTCCCCGGGATCGGCCCGAAGAAGCTCGACGCGCTGCGGGCGCAGCTCGAGCCTTGATCGCCCGCTGGCCCCAGCACCATGCGGTGGCCGTCGCCCTCGTCGCGCTCGTGCTCGCCCCGCGGTGGCCGCTCGGCCTACCGGTGCTGGCGGTGATCGCCTGGGTCAGTCAGCCCCGTCCTGGCTGGGCGGCGGCGACCGTCGTGGTCGCCCTGGTCGCCGGGGTCGGCGGGAGCTGGCGGCTGGCCGAGGCGCGGAACGCGGCGATCGCCCCGCTGACGGCAGGCGCCGCGGTACGGCCGGACGAGCCGGTCGAGGTCCTCGAGCAGCCCGAACAGGCGCTCGACGGCGGTTGGCGGACGACCGCGCGGCTGCGGGGAACGATGGTCGAGCTGCGAACGGCGGTCGCGCGCTCGGCCCCCGCGCTGGCGATCGGGCAGCGGGTCCGGGTGGCGGGGCGGCTGCGGCCCGTGGCGGAACGGTCGGTCGGCGCGCGGGCGCGGGGGATCGCGCTGACGCTCGATGCCAAGCTGATCGGAACGGCGGGGCGCCGCGGGGGCTGGCGCGGGGCGATCGACCGGATCCGGGAGCGGGCCGAGCGGACGTTGACCGACGGCGGGGAGGCCGAGGCCCGGAACGGCTCCGGCGCGGCCGAGGGCGGCCCGGTCACGACGGGCGTCGGTCCCCGGACCGCCCTGCTGCGGGGGATGGTCCTCGGACAGGACGCCGGGTTCGGGGACGAGCAGGAGGAGGCCTACCGGCGCAGCGGCCTGTCGCACCTGGTCGCCGCGAGCGGGCAGAACGTGGCGCTGCTGGCGGCGATGGTGATCGGGATCGGGATGCTGGTCGGGATCGGGCGGCCGTGGCGGATCGGCTGGGCGCTGCTGGCCGTGGCCGCCTACGTCCCGCTGGCGGGCGGCGGACCGTCGATCCGGCGGGCCGGCGTGATGGGCGTCCTGACGCTGCTCGCGTTGGCGCTCGGTCGCCCCGCTGACCGCTGGTGGGCGCTGTTCTGCGCGGCGGCGGTGACGGTCCTGGTCGACCCGTTCTCGCCGGGGCAGCTGGGTTGGCAGCTGAGCTTCGCGGCCGTCGTCGGGCTGCTGTTGCTGGTCGACCCGCTGGCCGCGGCGGCCCGTCGGGCGGGACTGCCGGAGTGGGTCGGTCGGGCGGCGGCCGTCCCGCTCGGGGCGGGGCTCGCGACCGCCCCGGTGCTGGCGGCGGGGGTCGGGGACGTCTCGCTGACCAGCCTGCCGGCCAACCTGATCGTCGAGCCGGTGGTCGCGCCGGTGACGTGGTTGGGGATGGTGGCCGGGGTGCTGGGACCGGAGGGCGCTCCGGTCAGCGGCGCGCTGATCCGGTCGACGGGGCCGCTGCTGGACTGGATCAACGGGGTCGCGGCCTGGGCGGCGCGCCCGGGCTGGGCGGTGGTCCGGCCGGGGCCCGTGCGTGCGCTGGTGCCGGTCGCGCTGCTCGGGGCGGTCGTGGTGCTGCTCGCGCGGCCGGCGTGGATGGTGCGGACGGGGGACCGGCTTCGCCGCCGTCGCTGGTTCCGTCGCCTGCGCGGCGGCGTCCGTCGGCTCGGCGGCGGGCGGAGCCGACGGGTGCGGAACGTCGTGCTGGCGGTGACCGCGGGCTGCCTGACGGTGGCAGCGGTCACGATCGGCAGGATCGGAGGCGGGGCCGGCGGTCCGGCGACCGGGGACGCGGTGGTGGTGCTCGACGTCGGGCAGGGCAGCGCGACGCTGCTGCGGCAGGGCGACGCGACGATCCTGGTCGACGCCGGGCCACCAGGGGGTCGGGTGCTCGACCGGCTCGCCGAGCAGGGGGTCCGGCGGCTCGACGCCATCGTCCTCTCGCACGCGGCCGAGGACCACACCGGCGGCGCCCCCGCCGTCGTCCGTCGGCTCCGTCCGTCGTTGCTGGTCGACGGCAGCGACGGGCATGCGGACCCGCGCGCGCAGCTGGCGGGGGCGCTGGTGCGGGAGGCGGGCGGGCAGGTCGTCGTGGCCCGGGCGGGGCAGCGGTTGCGGGTTCGCGGGCTGACGGCCGAGATCCGCTGGCCGCCGGCCCGCGACCGGCCGCCGTCGGCGGGGGAGGATCCGAACGAGCGGGCGACGGTGGTCCGGGCCGTCGTGGGTGGGATCCGGGTGCTGGTGCCGAGCGACCACGAGGGCAGCGCGTTGCGGCTGGCCGCCGGAGGGCCGGTCGACGTGCTGGTGCTGCCCCACCACGGGAGCGCGGACCCGGACCTGCCCCGGCTGCTGGCGGCGCTCCGGCCGCGGGTGGCGATCGCCCAGGTGGGGGCCGACAACGGCTACGGGCACCCGGCGCCGCCCACGCGGGCGGCGGTGCAGGCGGCGCGACTCCCGCTCTGGCGGACCGATCGCCACGGCAGCGTGGCGGTGACGGCGGCCGGTACCGCTGGCGACGTCGCGCCGGGCCTGCGGGTGCGGACCCGCAGGCGGACCGGCTAGGCGGCGGTGTTGCCGTTGCTGCTGCCGTTGGGGGCTGGGAGGCGGACGCCACGGCCCTCGGGCTCGAGCTCGCCGGTGCGCTTGAGGCGACTGACCGTCGACGCGACGACCGTGCGCTTCATGCCCGTGGTCCGGGCGATGTCGGCCGCGGTGACCCCGGGACTCTTGGCGATCACGGCGAAGATCGCCCGCTTGTTCTTGCCCTGCTGGCGGCGACCGCCGGAGGCCGGCCGAGGGGTGGGCACGCGACCCTCGGTCGCCTCCAGCACCGCACGAAGCTTGGCGGCCTCGTCGAGGTACGGCTGGAGTTCGACGAGCCGCTCCTTGACAGTCCGGATGATGTCGTTGACGACCTCGCCCTGTTCGCTGTCGTGTCCGCTCTCGTTTGTCGTCATTTTGTCTGCTCCTGGTTCCGTGCCCACGCACACCACCGTGGCGTGATCAAGCCTGCTGACCACTGTCTCACACCTGAGGATCCCATCGGTTGAATGTGACAGCCGTTTACGGAGCGGTTACGTGGAGCGGTCGCCCACCCGGCCCGCCGCCCGCCCGCCGGCTCGCCAGGGCTAGGGCGGGCAGCTCCCCGTGCTGCAGTCCCGCAGCGCGGGCCCGAGGCTTCGGCCGCCGCGACCGAGCGGGCGGACCCGCGGTGCCGGGCCGCCGGCGTCCGCGGCGCCGTTCGCCGGGCTGCGGCGGAGCACGAGCGCGAACGCGCGGACGCCCCCGGCCCCCGGCACCGGGACGCTGCGGCGCGTGCGCCGGACACCGTCGAGCGTGACCGCCACCGCCCGTACGGACGGACCGGCGAGGCCGTGGACGACGACCCGGTCCGCGGTCGCGAACGTGCGGGGCACCACCGCGCGGCGGCCCGGTGCGGCCTGGCAGTCGGGGTCGACCGACGCGCCCGCGACCGTCGGGCCGGCGGCGGTCAGCGAGACGCAGAACCGCCCGCCCCGCCGCGCCACCTGCAACCGCCAGTCGGCAGCGCCCGCCGAGCCGCGCAACACGGTGACGGCCGGCCCGTCGCCGGGGGAGGACGAGCTGCTGCGGGTCAGCGCGGTCGCCGTCGCCCCGACCGTGCACGCGACCAGCGCCAGGACGAGACCGCGCGGAACGATCCCGCCGACCGCCCAGCCGGCCGGCCGCCGGCCGCGGGGCGCCGTCCCGTCGACGTGACCGGCCCCGACCGCCGACCTTCCGGAGGGCTCGCTCTGGGCGGCGGTTCCGCGTCGTGGATCGCCCGCGCCGGCCGCGACTGCCGCCGCCCGCACGAGCTCCTCCAGCTCGCGCAGGATCGGCAGGCCCGGGTCGTGGTGGGGGCTCGTCGTCGGTGCAGGGCCAGCGGCAGCCCGCGGCCTGGTCGTCGCTGACCCTGCGGGGGCTCGGTGCTCGGTCGGCGGGGGCCCCGCGGAGGCCTCCCGCTCGTGATCACGGTGCGGTTCCCGCTGGGAGCGCCCGTGGTGGTCGCCGGTCATCGGTCGTGCTGCCAATCGTCGATCGCCGGGCCCAGCTGGCGGTGGAGGAGGCGCAGCGCGCGGGATACGCGGGTCCGCGCAGCGTCGCTTCGGATTCCCAGCCGCTGGGCAACCGCGGCGTAGGTGAGCCCCTCGACGACGTGCAGACGCACGGCTTCCTGGGTCTCGGGGGGCAGGTCGTGCAGATGGCGAGCGACGTCGGCCCGCAGGGAGGTCGTGCCGGCGAGCTCCTCGACCCGCTCGATCTCGACGTCGGTCAGCGCCCGCCGCTGGAGCGCGAGGCCGGAGCGGTGCTGCTGCTCCCGCTGCTCGCGGACCTGGGCGCCGGTCAGGACCGACTGGGCGATCCGCCACAGCCAGCCGTGCAGCTCGCGGTCGCTCGTCCCGCGGAACTGGTCGCGGCGGTCGATCACCAGCTCGAAGGTGTCGGCGACGAGGTCGACGGCGAGCTCGGGATCGTGGATCCGGCGCTGGAAGAAGACCAGCAGGATCTGGGCGTGGCGGCGGTAGAGGGCGGTGATCGCGTCGGCGTCGAGGGCCAGCGGCGGGGCGTGGCCCGGGGGCGGGGCGTGGTCCAGGGGCCGGGCGTGGTCCGGGGGCGGGATGTGGTCCAGGGGCCGGGCGTGGTCCAGCGGCGGGGCGTGGTCCGGGGGCCGCCCGTGGTCGTTGGCCGGCGCGGAGGATCGGCCGGTGGAGGAGCTGGGGTGCCGCTCCCGCTCGTCGTCGCTGTCGGGCCGGCCGACGGGACCCTCCGGTCCACCCGCCGTGCTCATCCGCCGGCGCTGAGGTCGACGCGGGCGAGGGTGGCGTTGAGCACGGCCGCCCGCTGGCGCTCGGCGGCGAGGAACGGGCCGGGGTCGACACGCCGATCGGACGGGGTCAGGCCGTGCTCCCGCAGGGTCCGCCGCCAGCGGGCGCCGACGAGCACGCGCGTGACCCGGGCGCGCAGGCGGACCAGGGCCGGGGAGGAGGTCGCAGGCGGGGCGACGAGGGCGATCCAGCGGGCCGGGGCGGGGCCGGGCCAGGCCCCGGCGAGCGGACGCAGCCGGGGATGCTCGGGAACCGCGCGGGCAGCGGTCCGGGTGCTGATCAGCACGTCGACCTGCCCGTCGGCGACGGCGATCGCCGCCTCCCGCGCGGACGCGAACGGTCGGTAGCTGACCGTCCCCTCGACCCCGGAGGAACGGACCAGGGTGGCCAGCGCCGCGCGGGTCCAGCTGTCGTCCTCGATCCCGAAGACGCGGCGGCCGGGGGCCGCGCGGAGACGGTCCGAGAGCTGCGCGACCGTCCGCAGCCGGGAGCCGGCGCGGACGCTGAGGACCAGCGGATCGGCCGCGATCGTCGCGACCGGCCGGGCGCGGACCAGCTGCCGCCAGGCCCGCTCGGCACGGACGGCGACGCCCGGGACGATCCGCTCGCGGCGGTCGCGCTGGAGCTGGACCAGCGTCTGCGGGGTCACCACCAGCAGCCGGTGGTCGCTGCCGTCGGCGAGGCCGAGCACGGTCTCGACCGCGGTCGTGGTCGCGCCCGAGAGACGCTCGGCGCGGGTCCCGGCCCCGAGCGCGGCGGCCAGCGAGGAGACCACGGGGACGATCGATCCGTCCGCGCCCGCCGCGGGGACCGCGCCGGTCGGCTTCGGTCCGCCGTCGCCCGCGGTGGGGCCGTTCGGCGCGCCGCTGCCCGGGGTCGGGCCGCCCGCCGGGGCGTCGCCCACGGTGAACCCGCTCGGGCCGCCGTCGGCCTCGGTCCCGGCGATCGAGAGCCGCAGGCCGTCGCCACGATCGGCGGCGTCGGCCCGCGGCTGGAAGGGACGGAACGGGTGGCGGACCAGGTCGCTGCCGGCGAAGCCGAGCACGAGCACGAGCAGCACCGGCCAGGCGATCCGGGTCGACCGGGCGAGCGGACGCGCCACGGTCCGGGAGGCGGGGCGCGTCCGGGCTCGCGAGCCGGCGGGGTCAGGACGTGGCGTCGCTGCGCTGGTAGCGGGCCTCGCCGTCGGGACCCGCGTCGCCGCTCCCGTCCCCGCCGTCGCCGCTGGGCAGGCCGAGCGGGATCGTGTCGATCGGGGTCTCGATGACCCCGGCCAGCAGCGCGTCGAGTGCGTGTCCGGAGAGGGTCTCGAACTCCAGCAGCGAGGTCGCCGTCTCGCGCACGATCGCCCAGTTGGCCTCGAGCACGAAATGGGCGCGACGCTCGGCCTGGCTGACCAGGACCTCGACCTCGTGGTCGATCGTGTTGAGCGTGTCGGAGCCGATCGAGCCCATGTCCTGGAGCGCGTTGCCGAGGAAGACCTCACCGGCGGGCTCGCCCATCGTCACGTGGCCGAGCCGCTTGGACATGCCGAACGAGGTCACCATCGTCCGCGCGAGCTTGGTCGCCGCGTGGAGGTCGTCGCTGATCCCGGTCGACTCCTCGCCGAACTCGAGCAGCTCGCCCGCGGTCCCGGCCATGATCGCCGCCAGCTGCCGTTCGAGGTCGCGCTTGCCGTG
Source organism: Patulibacter ginsengiterrae (assembly GCF_056269115.1). Taxonomy (NCBI): domain Bacteria; kingdom Bacillati; phylum Actinomycetota; class Thermoleophilia; order Solirubrobacterales; family Patulibacteraceae; genus Patulibacter; species Patulibacter ginsengiterrae. Next base: position 578,444 of record NZ_JBWDOG010000001.1, on the reverse strand, counting down.
CATCACGGCGTCCTTGTCGGTCATCATCGACGCGGCGGTCCCGAGCTGGCGCCCGCGCGCCACGATCGAGAGCTTCTGGGCCGCGACCGTCTGGCCGACGGCGCGGGTCACGACGGCGTGCGAGGCCTCGTGGACGGCGATCGTCCAGCGCTCGTCCTCGGTCAGCACGTGACGCTTGGCCGGCCCGGCGACGACGCGGTCGATCGCCTCCTCGAGCGTCGCCTGGTCGATCGTCTCGCGCTGCTCGCGGACGGTCAGGAGCGCCGCCTCGTTGACGAGGTTGGCCAGCTCGGCGCCGCTGAAGCCGGGGCAGAGCTTGGCGATCTCGCCGAGGTCGACGTCGGGCTCGAAGCTGCGGCCACGGGCGTGGAGGTTGAGGATCTCGAGCCGGCCGTGGACGTCGGGCACGTCGACGACGACCTGGCGGTCGAAGCGGCCGGGACGCAGCAGCGCCGGGTCGAGGATGTCCGGGCGGTTGGTCGCGCCCATCACGACCACCCCGGCGTCGCCGCCGAAGCCGTCCATCTCGACCAGCATCTGGTTGAGCGTCTGCTCGCGCTCGTCGTTGCCCTGGCCGACGCCGGCCCCGCGCTTGCGGCCGGCGGCGTCGAGCTCGTCGATGAAGATGATCGACGGGGCGGCCTTGCGGGCCTTGGCGAAGAGGTCACGGACGCGGGCCGCGCCGACGCCGACCAGCGACTCGACGAACTCGGCGCCGGAGGCGGAGAAGAACGCCGCGTCGGCCTCGCCCGCGGTGGCCCGGGCCAGCAGGGTCTTGCCGGTCCCCGGGGGGCCGACGAGCAGCACGCCCTTCGGGGCGGCAGCCCCCTGCGAGAGGTACTTCTGGGGGTCGTCGAGGAAGTCCCCGATCTCGCGCAGCTCGGCGACGGCCGAGCCGGCCCCGGCGACCGAGTCGAAGGTGATCGGCGAGGAGCCCTTCTTCTTGCGCTTGCCCTTGCCGCGGAAGGCCGAGAACGAGGCGATCCCGCCGCTGGCGTCGGCGCCCTGGCGGGTGAAGAAGGCGAAGAGCGTGACGAGCAGCAGGATCGGCAGCAGGAACTGGACGATCACCGTCCGCGTCGGCTTGCTCGCCTGGGGGTCGATCTTGGCCGCCGCGCCGCCGCGGTGGAGCCGCAGCAGCAGGTCGTTGGTGGCGGTGTCCGACGACGGATAGTCGGCGTAGACGAGCATCCCGTTGTCGAGCCGCGCCATCACCTGGTGGTCGCGGTCGAGCAGGGTCGCGTTGCGGATCCGCTCGGCCTTGGAGAGGCTCAGCACGTTGCTGTAGCTGACCTCCTGGCCCTTGGCGCTCGGACCGAGCGACCCGAGCAGGCTGAAGAAGGTGATCGCGACCGCGATCGCCGCCAGCAGCAGGAACAGGGCCATCTTGTCGCGGGTCAGCCACTTCCAGATCCCCTTGAGGATGTCGAGGGCGACGGTCGCGGCCTCGCGGAGGGGCGAGCGCTTGCGGTGGGAGGCGGCCAGGCGTGGGTTGCTCACGGAGTCTCGCTGCGGGTCGGGTGGAGGGAGCCGGCGGCGACGGTGCGGTCGCTCGTACGCGGATCGGGGACGGAGGTCATGGCCTGCACGACCGGACGGGGACGCGGCCGGTGAGGGCCCGTGGCGGCCGACGATAGTCGACAGCGTGTTACCAGAACGTCAACGGACGGCAAATTCACAACATCACCACAAGGCTTCACTTGGGCTTCACAACCGTTTGGTCGAGCGGTCGCGGGGACGGGGTACGCGGGAGCCGGCTCGGGGTCGGCGGAAGCGCCTGGTCCCGGGCGTGTCTGGGGGTCTTCGTCGTACGCGGGCCCGCCGCGCGGATCGCCCGCGGGAGCAGCGGCGTCACGAGCGGGGGAGCCGCAGGCGCTGGCTGGTCGAGGCGACGAGCACGGTGCCGGTCGGCCGGCGGAAGCTGACCCGGAGGGTCACGGTGGCGGTTCGGCCGGGACGGAGGCGCGTACGGCCGGCGGCGGTCGGCCGCAGGCGCACGCGAGCGTCGCTGGCCGCCGCGACCCGCAGCCAGCCGCGACCGACGGTGACGATCCGTCCCCGATCGCGGACCGTGGCGACGACGGTCGCCTGGCCGTTGGTCGGGAGCCGCGTCGTGACCTCGATCCGGCGTCCGCTGCGCACGCCGACGGTGAGGATCGCGACCCGGACGCGGGCGGCCGGGCCGGTCTGGCGCTTGACGTAGGCGCAGCGGAAGCGCTCGGCGGTGGTGACGCTGACGCCGCCGGCGAAGCCCCCACGGTCGCGGTTGTCGTAGACGCTGACGAACTGGAGGCTGGACGGGACCGGATTCGCGACCGAGCCCGCCGCGGCGCTCCCGGTCGTCGTGGTCAGCAGCGTCGAGGACATCTCGCGCAGGTCCCGGCGACGGTTCGGGTCGACGTACGCCAGGCTCGGGTTGTCGTCGAGACGGCCGGAGAGGCGGACCTTCGGCGCGACGCCGACCAGCTGCGCTGCCGTCGGCAGATAGCCGCCCAGCGCCACGCAGCGGTGGCTCGCCCCGCCGTAGTCGGCGACCCCGCGGACGTCCTTGTCGAGGCACCAGGTCCGGAGGTCGGCGGTGCCGGGGGCGCAGGCGATCCGGGCGCGATCCTCGGTCAGCGTGCCGACCCGGGCGGTCCGGCGGGCGCGGGCGACGGTCGGGATCGCGCCGGCCGGGAAGCGCTTGTCGGGCCCTAGCCGGAGGACCTTGCCGGCCTGGGGCGCGGTGCTGGTGCGGAGCGCGCCGCCCCCGACGCTGACCCCGGTGGCCGCGAAGACCACCGCGGCGACGGCGACGAGGAGGGCGAGGCCGCCCAGGACGGGAGCGGTGCGGGAGGAGCGGAGCATCGGGCCTGGTCGGACGAACGGGAGCGCGGATGCGCGACGCCGGACGCTACGGGCGCGACGGACCGCGGACGTGAAGATCGCGAGAACCTGCGGACGGGCTCGCCGAGGGGGACGCCCGGCCGTTCGGGCGGATCCCGCGCGACCGACGACCGGCTCGCGCCCGGGTGGCTCGGCCCCGGGTGACTAGCGCTGGTGGCTCGCCGGGACCCGGACCCGCAGCCGCACGTCGAGGCTGTTGCCGGCCCGGTCCGCGGCCCGCACCACGACGGTCCGGCGGCCGGGCTTGGCGTAGCGGTGGCTGGCCGAGCGGGTGATCCCCTCGGACCGCTCGCCGTCGCCCCAGTCGATCGTGGTCCCGCCGGGGGCGGGTCCGGACGCCTGCTTGCCGCCGGGGTCGGCGACGCGGACGCGGAACCGCTTGCCGACCGCGGCGATCGTGGCGGTCGGCCGCCGCCGGTCGGTCCCGAAGGTCACGGTCGGGGTCGCGGTCTCGCCGCCGCCGGTGCGGCTGCGGGCGAGCACGCGGAGCTGGTGGCGGCCGTCGCGGAGGGCGCCGGGCCGCAACCTCAGCGATCGCTCGTAGACCGTGCGGGCGACGGGCTTGCCGTCGATCTCGACGGTGTAGTCGCGGGGGCGGGGGTCGTTGACCGGCCGCTCCCAGGTCAGCGTCGGGCGGCGCAGGCTCGTCCAGTCCCCGGGCGGCTCGACCAGGAACGGGACCGGTGGCGCGTCGACCCGGGCGACGGCGATCTGGCCCTCGCTGCTCTCGCCCTGGTGGAACGCCACCAGCGCGTTGCCGTTGCCGGCTCCGGCGATCCGCAGCTCCTTGACCGGGCCGCCGGCCGGGCCGGAGACGCCCTGGGTCGCCTTCGGCGCGGCGCCCGCGAGCTCGCTCACGAGGACTCGTCCGCCACCGTCGGTGGTCGCGGCGGCGACGGTGCCGCGGCCGTCGATCCCCTGGGTCAGGACCGGGGCCGGCGACGCGACCCCGGCGCCGAGGTTCGAGCTCGCGGCGATCGTGGTGCCGGTGCCCTGGGCGATCGAGACGGCCCCGTCGAGCTGCCAGCCGACGAGCAGGCCGAAGCGCCCGCCGAGCCCGAGGTTGGGTGGACCGGGGACGCCGGAGGCCGGCGCGACCGCGACCCGGGCACCGGTGAAGGCCTTGCCGGCGCCGCTCTCCGGCTCGTCGAGCTGGTTGACGTAGATCCGCGGGGCCTGGCCGCGAGCGGTCGGGTCGGGCTGCTGGCGGAGGGCGACGACGGCGCGGCCGTTGTCGCTGATCCGGACGTCGAGCGCGTCGGCGGCGCCCCGCTGGGGCACGCCGTCGACGGCGGTCGGGCTGACCGGGAGCACGGTCCCGAGCCGGCCGCCGAAGATCCGGCGGGCCCAGATCCGGTCGGTCAGGCTCTCGTCGGGCTCCTGCCAGGCGACGACGGCGGCACCGTCCGGGGCGATCGCGACCCGCGGGGCGTTCGCGGCGTCCGGCAGCCGCATCGGGGCCGACGGGATCCGGTTGGCGGGCGTGCCGAGGCCGCTCCAGCGGCTGCCGTCGAAGCGGGCCAGCTTGATCTGGCTGCTGACGTAGCCGGTGCCCAGCAGCGGGTAGACGAAGTTGGTCACCCGCTGGTAGACGAGCAGCGCGTCGCCGCCGGGGGACATCGCCAGCGAGGGGAACGCGGCCTTGGCGTCGCCGATCGTGAAGTCGACGAGGGTCGGCGGGAGGAAGCGGTCGCCGCCCCGCGGCAGCACCGCGGAGTACATCGAGTCTTGGTTCGGCGGTCCCTGCTGGACCCAGGTGACCACCAGCCGCCCGTCGTTGGCGGCTCCGATCCGCGGCCAGGTCGAGGTGAACCGCTGGCCGCTGTCGATCCGCTGCGGCGCCCGCCAGCGCTCGCCGTCGTAGGCGGCGGCGTAGACGTGCGGGGCCCCGTCCTCGAACCGGCGGTAGACGACCCCGCCGGTCCCGTCGGGCGCCATCGCGACGTCGCCGAGGTCGACGATCGCCGGATCGGGACCGGCGACGGCGGCGGCCGGGGCGACCCGGGCCTGGGCGGCGGCGGGCACCGCCAGGGCCACGATCGTCGACAGCGCGGCGAGAAGCCCGGGACCTGAACGCGGCATCGGCGGGACGGTAGTCGAGCGATCGGGCCGCGATCCGGTCTCGGCGCCGAATTCACGGCTTGTTCACCGGAGGGTCACCGGTGGGACTCGGGTGGCCGGCCGCGGGTCGGGTCGTGGGGGCGTACGGCGGCCGCTCGGGCTGCGGCTCGGTCCGCCGGTGGGCGTCCGGCGACCGACCCGACCCGCGCCGACGGCGCCGCCGTTGACCGCTTGGTCACCGTCCGGTCACGGCGCGGCGACATCTTCCCGGCCCCTACCGCGCGGTTGGTGTGGTGTTGAAGATGGGATGTCGAGAAGCTTCCCGGAGGTCGCCGGAAGTCTCAGGATCTTGACGAGTTTGCGGTGGGGATCGGGTTGTCTGGTGGACGGCCACCGCCCGGTGGTCCGGCGTCGCCGTCGGCGCCGTGCGTGCTTCCACAGGAGGACCCCATGTCCAAGATCCATCGTTCCGCCGTGCTCGTCGCCGCGACCCTCGCCCTGGCCGCCGCTGGTGCGCCCGCGGCATCGGCCGACGCCGCCGCCCCGACCGTCTGCGACGGCGTGCTCTCCGACGCGGTCGTCGGCGACGTCAGCGTGCCGTACGGGAGTGATTGCACGCTCACGAACGTGCTCGTCGACGGCTCGATCACGACCGAGCCCGACGCCGGCGTCATCCGCCTGCGGTCGACGGTCGTGACCGGTGACCTCGTGACCCAGAGCCTGCGCCTCGAGCTGCGGGGCGCCGCCGTCGGCGGCGACCTGTCCGCGACCGACACCGTCGACGGCGTCGTCGTCACGCAGAGCGCCATCAGCGGGGCGGCGTCGTTCGCCAACACGGCGACCGAGCTGAAGATCGGGGACCTCGACCGCTTCAGCAGCGGCAACCTGATCGGCGGCAGCCTGTCGATCGCGTCGACCTTCGGGCCGGCGACGATCGGCGCCAACGCGGTCGGCGGCGACCTGCTCGTGCGCGGTGGCCGGGCGAAGGCGACGGTCCGGCGCAACCTGGTCCGGGGCGCGCTCGACTGCTCCGGCAACGTTCCGGCGCCGACCGGTGGCGCGAACCTGGCCGGCAGCACGATCGGGCAGTGCGCGGCGCTCTAGGAGCCCGTCGGGGAGCTCGGCGGTCCGTCTGCGGGCCGCTCGAGCTCCAGGGCGGTGATCGGCAGAGCGGCGCGGCGGGCTCGCGCCGCGGAGAGTAGTAGGCGAGGGTCCGCTCCGGCGGGCCCTCGTCGTCGTGGGGGAGTGCCGTGCCCGAGTGGCGGCCGGGCGCGCGCGGTCACCGAATGGTCACCGCAGGGCCAGCCGCTCGAACTCATCCTTTCGGTTCGTCGTATTGGTGGTAATAGTGGCGAATTGTTCACAGGTTGTGTGGTGGGGTTGGTCAGTATCCGAGCTGCGGGTGGCGAGGTCGCCCGCCGAGCCGCCTCCGGCGGTTTCGGAATGTTCACGAGGTCACCACGAGGAAAGGTCTTGGACATGACGTTCAAGAAGCTTCTGCAGACGAGCGCCGCCGTCGCCGGTGTCGCCGCTGCCTTTGTCGTCGTCCCGGGCAGCGCGAGCGCTGCCTTCGACGCCAGCCACACCGACACGTGCCAGAACGCCGGCTCGATCGCCGGGGTCGGCGCATCGTTCCAGCGCGACGCGCAGCTGGAGTGGGGCGCCGAGCTGCTCGCGCCCAACGCCGGCGGCCCGAACGCCACCGGCTTCGGCTACCTGGACCTGTTCGACGCGTCGACCAACGTGACCGGCCACGGCTGCACGGCGTTCGCGGTCGGCGGCAGCCTGCGGGTCAGCTACGAGCCCAAGGGCTCCGGCGACGGCCGCAAGGCGTTCGGCGCCTCGACGGCCCTCGGCGAGGCCGGCGTCCGCAACACCAACTACGCCTTCGGCGGCGCCGACGAGCCGCCGACCGCCGGGCAGCTGGCCGAGGCCAACAACGGCCCCGACCACGCTTCCGGAACCGGCGACGACGCCGTCCTGCACACGATCCCGGTCGCCCAGTCGTCGGTCGCGGTCGACGTCAAGCTGCCCGCGGGCTGCACGTTGACGGCGAGCTCGGCGACGCGCAAGATCTCGCGCGACGCCCTCGAGGGCGTCTTCGCCGCGCGGACCGGCTACACCGAGTGGGGCCAGATCCTGCCCTCGATCAGCGGCCCGAACTGCACGACCCTGCCGATCCAGCGCGTGGTGCGCCTGGACAGCTCGGGCACGACGTTCGCGTTCAAGAACTACCTGCGGTCGATCGCGCCGAACGGCTCGACCGACTTCCCGGCCGCGACCTCGTCCAACAACACGGTCTGGCCGAACGACTCCGGCACGACCGCGGTCGTGCGGGCGACGAGCAACGGTGCCGGCCCGCAGCTGGACAAGCTCGCGAGCCTGGCCGGCGGGGGCATCGCCTACGCCGACGTCGCGACGTCGCGCAGCAAGGCCTTCGACTGGATCACGGGCGCGACGGCCGGCGCGGACGACAAGGTCTGGCTCTACGTCGAGCGCCAGCCGGTCGCTCCGGCCACGACGGGCGTCTACGTCAGCCCGGCGGTCAACAACAACGCCGGTGTGACCGGGGCCAACAAGGGCTCCAAGTGCCAGAACGTCGATTACCAGGACGGCGTCGGTGGCGCGCTGCCGGCCACGACGGCCAGCTGGGCGAACGTCAACGCGGTCTCGACCACGAGCGACTACGCGATCTGCGCCCTGACCTACGCGCTGGCCTGGGAGCGTCCCTCGCTCGCCAACGTCGGGTCGCTGCAGCCGGCGATCAGCCAGGACCAGGCGCGCGCGGTCCGCGACTACCTGGCCTTCGACATCGAGGCCAAGACGGCGATCGGCGACCCGGTCCGTGCCGGCCAGTCGCGGCTCGCCGCGTCCGGCTACCAGCAGCTGCCGGACCCGGTCCGGACCAAGGCGATCACGGGTGTGAGCTCGCTGACCTGGTAGCGGTGCCCCGTCGGCGGCGCCTCGCGCGAGGCCGACGGACCAGCAGTTCACGCGGGGCGTCGCTGACGGCACCCCACGCCACAGGAGCAGGCGCGGTCGGATCCCCCGGGGTCCGGCCGCGTCGTCGTTCGGCGGCCTGGCCGCGGTCCTGGCATGGCCTGGCCTGGCCTGGGCTGGCCCGGCCCCGGCCCGGCCGGGTCCGGCCCGAACGTCTGCCACCCGGGCGCTGGGGTGGCCGCGCCCGAAGCGCTGCCGGTCGTTGTTCACCCGATCGTCACCGGCCGGACGAGAGCGTTTTCTCAGCGCGTCCTGCGGGCGGTCGAGGATGTTTCAGGATCTTCACGTCGTCCCGCGACGGGGTCCATACGGTCCCGGGTCGAGTGCCTTCGTCGGTCCCGATCGGGGCCGACGGACGCGCGCAGCGGACCGCGACCAGAGGACCAGACGTGACGCCCGAAGCAGCGACCAGCAGGACCATCCGGCCAGGCGGACGACGGCGACGGCACGCGCGCCGGTGGGCCGCGAGCGCCACGGTGACGCTGGCCGCGCTGGCCGGCGCCGCGCCGGTCCAGGCGGCGCCGAGCTCCGGCATCCTGCCCGGTTCGCGGCTGACCGTCAGCGCGGCCGTCGAGGCGACGGCGCAGCACGGGGACACGCTGTACCTGGGCGGGCCGATCAACGACATCGGCGTGCGGGCGTCGGGCCTCGCCGCGACCGACGCGGCGACGGGCGCGCTCGACCGGGCGGTGCCGGAGCTGGAGAGCGAGTCGGTGACGACCCTCCAGGCGGCGACCCGGGTGGCGACCGACGGTCGTGGCGGCGCCTACGCGTTCGGCGTCCGGCCGAAGACGACGCTGAACGGGGCGCCGGCGCGCGCCAACTGGCTCCACTTCGGCGCCGACGGACAGGTCGACCGGGCGCTGACCCAGCGCTTCACCAGGGGCGACGGGCTGATCGCGAACGTCAACGACGTGGCCGTGGGCGCGGACGGCACGACCTACGTCACCGGCGACTTCGCCGCCGTCGACGGACAGCCCCGCGACGGACTGGCGGCGCTGGCGCCCGACGGCACCCTCGCGGCCTGGGCTCCGGCCGTCTCCGGGGGTGCCGTGCAGCGCCTCTACCCGGCAGGCGACGGGATCCTGCTGGTCGGGAGCTTCACCGCGGTGCTCGGACAGGCCCGGTCGGGCCTCGGCCTGGTCGCCGCCGCCGACGGCGGTCTGCGGCCGTGGTCGCCGACGGTCGACAGCAGCGCGGGTGTCGCCCTGACCGCGGTCAACGCGGCCAGTGGGGTCGCCACCGACGGACAGACCGCCTACCTGGCCGGCAGCGGCGGGATCTACGCCGCGCCGCTGACCGGTACCGGGATCGCCCGCGACCTCGGCGTGCGGCCCAGCGCCGGGATCGCTGCGATCGCCGCCGGGGCCGCCGGCCGGATCTACGTCGGCGGCAGCTTCAGCGCGATCGGATCGCAGCCGGCCCAGCCCTCGCGGTCGGGGGTCGCCGAGATCGACACCACCAACGGGACGGCCACGAGCTGGGCCCCGGCGTCGGCGTCGAGCAGCGGCGCGGCGCTGGCGGTGACCGCCGACGCGGTCTACGTCTCCGGCTCGCCGAGCTCGTCCAGCTGCGGCACCGCGGCCTTCCGGCGCAGCGACGCGACGAAGACCGGGTGGGACCCGCGACTCGGCCTCGGCAGCGATTGCCGTGGTGCCCAGTCGCTGGCCGCCTCCGGCGATCGGGTCTGGGCGGCCGGCGGGTTCCGCTACGCCAACCGCCAGGCCCGCGACGGTCTGGCTGCCATCGACGTGGCGCGCGACGAGATCCTGCCGTGGGCCCCGCGCTCCGGTGGCGCGGCGACCTTCGACATGGCGACCAGCACCGACGGACAGACCGTCTTCCTGGCCAACGCCGGCGGCCCGGTCAACGGGGTCGCCCGCAGCGGGGCGGTCGCGGTCAAGGCGACCGGCGCGGCCAGCGCGGCGGCCGACGTGCTGGCGTGGGACCCGGTGCCGGACGGCCAGGTCAACGAGATCGTGCCGGCCGCCGACGGCCAGACCGTCTACCTCGGCGGGAGCTTCGGCGACCTCCACGGGACGGCCCGGGCGAACCTCGCCGAGGTCTCCGCGAGCAACGGCGACGCGACCGCCTGGAACCCGAGCCCGGACGGCCCGGTCGACGCGCTCGAGCGGAGCCCGGCGGGCACCCTCTACGTCGGCGGCAGCTTCACCCAGATCGGGACGACGCCGGTCCCGCGCCGGTTCCTCGCCGCCTTCGCCCCGGGCTCGGCGAACCCGACGGGCTGGGATCCGCAGCTCGATCCCGCCGCCGGCGACTTCGCCACGGTGATGGACCTCGCGATCGGCGACGGCGTCGTCTACGCCGCCGGCAGCTTCGACGGGTCGATCGGCGGGCGGACCCGGCGGGGCGTCGCCGCGCTCGATCCGGCCACCGGGGCGGCGAGCACCTGGGACGCCGAGGTCGACGGCGACGTGGGGACGGTCTCGACGGCGACCGACGGAACGGTCTATCTGCTGGGCACCACGGCGGGGCTCACCGGCTCGTTCTTCACGACCGTTCGCGGCGAGTCCCGGCCGAGCGGGCTGGCGGCGGTGACCGCGGCGGGTGCCGTGACGGGCTGGAACCCCGGCGTCACGAGCGCGGGCGAGTCCTACTACTCGCCGCCGGACCGGTCCGAGACCAGCTGGTCGACCGAGATCCGCGAGGTCGCGGGCCGGCTCGTGGTGCCGATGGGCACCGTCAGCGGCTCGGGCTTCGACGGCGTCCCGCAGGCGGGCGTGCTCTCGTTCGCGCCGGCCTCGGCCCCGACCGCCGCCGATCCGGCGGTGCCTCCGACCGTGACCGGGCGGCGCCTGGTCGACCAGCGGCTGACCTGCGCCCCGGGCGTCTACGGCGGCAGCCGGCCGCTGACCCGCGCCTACCAGTGGCTCGTCGACGACCAGCCCGTCTCCGGTCAGACGACCACGACCTACGTCGCGCGGCCGGGGGACGCCGGCAAGGCGGTCGCCTGCCGTGAGAGCGTCACCAACGCCGCCGGCAACCTGGCCACGAAGAGCGCCGGCGTGGTGGTCAGCAGCGGCCGGCCGACGAACGGCCTCGCTCCGGAGATCACCGGCGGCCGGCGCTCCGGCGACCGGCTGACCTGCACCGAGGGGCTGTGGGCCAACTTCCCGGTCGGCTACGACTACGCCTGGTTGCGGGACGGCCAGCCGATCGGCGGAGAGACCGGCTCCGGCTACACCGTCGCCGGGGGCGACGCCGGGCGCGTGATCGCCTGCGAGGTCGTGGCGTTCAACGACGGGGGACGGTCGCAGCCGGCACGCAGCCCCGGGCTGACGATCGAGCGGCGCGACGACGGCGGGGGCAGCCCGACGACGCCGACCACGCCGACGACCCCGACCACCCCGGGCGGTCCGCCGCCGTCCCCGCCGACCCCGACGACGACCGCTCCGGCACCCCCGCCGAACCAGCCGAGGACGGGACCGAAGGCGACGGTCACGATCGTCAGGACCGCGGCGGCCGGCAAGCGCCGGCTGACCGTCACCGTCTCGCCCTCGGTGGCCGGCAGGATCACGCTGACCGCGAGCGTCAAGCGTGGCCGCAAGCAGCTGTCGGTCGCCACCGGACGCGCGACGGCGAAGCAGGCGGGGCCGCTCAAGCTCACGCTCTCGCCGACCCGGAAGGGCCGCAGCAGCCTGCGACCCGGCAGGTCGGTGACGCTGAGCCTCGAGTCGACGTTGACCGTCGCCGACGGCACCGTCGTCAAGACCACGAAGACGGTCAAGGTCAAGGTCCGGCGCTGAGGCAGACCGCGCGGGCCGGCTCGTCGGAGCCGGTCCGCGTCGCGGCTCCGGCTCCGGTTGACCAGAAGGTATCCGGAAGGCCACGCGATCTTCACGAGACGGGGGCCGGGGGAGACCAGAGTGCGCCTGGTCCGGACGGCGCCGTCGTCCGCGTCCAACACCCCCTCAGGAGCAGATCTCACGATGAGGATCACCACGGGCCTGCGCGTCGGCGCGGCCGCGGTCGGCGCGCTCAGCGCCCTCGCCATCCTGCCCAGCGGCGCGAGCGCCGCCTTCGACGGAGCGCACGCCAACCCGTGCTCCAACCCGGCCAGCATCGCCGGCCGCGGGGCGTCGTTCCAGCGCCAGGCCCAGCTCGCCTGGGGCTCCCAGCTGCTGGCTCCAGACCCCGGCGCGGCCGAGGCGAACGGCTTCGGCTACGCCACGACCCCGCAGGGTGGCTGCGCCGCGTTCGCGCTCGGCGGCAGCTTCAAGGTCACCTACGAGCCGCTCGGCTCGGGCGACGGTCGCAAGGCGTTCGGCGCCTCGACGGTCAACGCCAACCCGGGGGCGACCCCGCCGGTCGCCCAGGAGGCGGGCATCCGCGACACCCGGATCCAGTTCGGCGGCGCCGACGAGCCGCCGACGGCCGCCCAGCTGACGCAGGCCAACAACGGCCCCGACCACGTCGCCGGGACCGGCGACGACGCCGTCCTCCAGACGATCCCGGTCGCCCAGTCCTCGGTCGCCGTGGTCGTCAAGCTGCCCGCCGGCTGCGCGGTGCCCGCCGCCGGCCGCAAGATCTCGCGTCCGGCGCTCGACGGGGCCTTCGGCGCCTCGGTCGCCTTCCGCACCTGGGGCGCGATCCTGCCCGGGATCAGCGGTGCCGGCTGCAGCGACAAGCCGCTGACCCGCGTCGTTCGGCTCGACAGCTCGGGCACGACCTTCGCGTTCAAGAACTACCTGCGCGCGATCGCCCCGACCAGCTGGCCGACCTCGCTGGGCAACACCGCCTGGGGCAACGACAGCGGCGCCACCGCGACGGTCCGCCCGGCGGCCAACGGCGCCGGCTCGCTGCTCGACACGCTCAGCGCCCAGACCGCCAACGGCGGCATCGGCTACGCCGACCTCGCCTCCGCTCGCGCCCGCGGCTACGACTCGGCGACCGTCAGCGTCGGCGGCACGCCGCAGGCCGACGAGGCCGACAGCACGTTCTGGCTCTCGGTCGAGCGCAAGGACGGCGCGTACCAGAGCCCCGCGCTGAACGACCTCAAGGGGACCGCCGCGACGGGCTCCAACTGCCGCAACGTCAGCTACAGCGACCCGGCCACGGGCCTCCTGCCGAGCGTCACCGAGAGCTGGGCCAACGTCGACGGCACCGCGACCGTCGCCGACTACCCGCTCTGCGCGCTGACCTACGCGCTGGCGTGGGAGGACATGGCCAAGGCGTCGGTCGGCCACGCGGCCGGTCGTCCCGACTACACCCAGGACCAGGCCCGCGCCGTGCGGGACTACCTCGGCTACGTGCTGAACGTCAACGGCGGCCAGGCCGCCCTCGCGCCGAACGGCTACCAGGCGCTGCCGTCGGTCGACGCTGGCAGCGGCGCCCCGGCCGCCGGCAGCGTGCTGGCGATCGCCCAGGCCGGCCAGGCCAAGCTGACCTGGAACAAGCAGACGATCGTCGATCCCGGCCCCGGCGACGGTGGCGACCCCGATCCGGGCCCCGGTAGCGGCGGCGGAAAGCCGCCGGTCGTCACCCCGCCCGGCCCCACGCCCCCGGTCGTCGTCCCGCCGGTCGTCAAGCCGCCGGTCGTCACGCCGACGACCCGCGCGAGCGTCAAGCTGGCCAAGGCCGCCGGCGCCAAGGGCCGCGCCCTCGCGCTGACGGTCAGCCCGTCGGGCGCCGGCACCGTCTCGGTCTCCGCCACAACCGGGACCGGCAAGAAGCGGATCGTGGTCGGGACCGGGAAGGCGACGGCGAAGTCCGCCGGCGCGCTCAAGCTGACGATCAAGCCGACCGCCAAGGGCCGCAAGGCGCTCAAGGCCGGCCGCACGGTCAAGCTCTCGTTCCGGGTGACGTTCACCGCCGCCGACGGGACGAAGACCACGTCGACGACGTCGCTGAAGGTCAAGATCAAGCGCTAGTCCGCCGCTGATCGACGAGGCCCCGGGCCGGCGCGGAACCGCGCCGGCCCGTCGTCGTTCCCGGGGCCGGACGACGGCGTCTCCGAGCGCCGCGAGATCGCCACCGAGAGTTCCCATGATCTTCACCGGGGGCGATCAGGGCGACCGTAACCTTGCCGCTCGGTGCGCCGTCCACGATCGATACGAGCCCGGCGCGACGCGTCACTGCGCGGGCCGCTCCACCCCTGGATCGGCATCTCGCTGGTGGTCGGCGGCGTCCTGCTGGGCGCCCCCGTGGCCCCGGCCGGCGCCGCCTACGGGCCGGGGGCCGAACCCGCCTCCGCGCTCGGCAGCACGCTCGCCGACCAGCGCAGCGACGGGCCGCTGGTCTCCGCCGACGGCCGCTATGTGGTCTTCCGCACCAGCTCGTCGGTGCTGATCGGCAGCCCGCCGAATCCCGACGAACGCTACTCCGGCGGGATCGTCCGCAAGGACCTGCAGACGGGTGAGGTCGCGATCGTCGCGCCCCCGCGGCGGGTCCTCCGCGCCGACGGCCAGCCGGTCGAGGGCGACGTCGGCACCGATGTCGCGCCGTCGGGCATCAGCCACGACGGGCGCTACGTGCTCTTCGGCAGCAGCGCCCGGCTCTCGGTCAACGACGCCAGCGGCCAGAGCCCCGACGTCTACCTCCGGGACATGCACGGGCCGCTCTCCGGGCAGTCGTCGTACGAGCTCGTCTCCGCTCGCGACGGGTCGACGCAGGGCGCCGGCTACGCCGACGTCGCGGCCGGCGGGCGGCCCGGGATCGCGGGCTTCGCGCTGAGCTCCGACGGCCGCCGTGCCGTCTTCATCACCTCCGGCGCCTCCGACCTGCCGGACCGGAGCGACACGACGGCCCCGCCGTGGCAGGTCTGGGTCCGCGACCTCGACGCCCGCACGACCCGGCTGGTCAGCCGGGCCAAGGAGGACGACTCGCCCCGCGGAACCCCCGCGGTGGTGCCGGCCGATCCGACCGGGTTGCCGCAGGCGGCGATCAGCGGCGACGGCACGAAGGCGCTCTGGACCGCGGGCGAGGCGCAGCGGCAGACGCGGACCCTGCCCGGCGAGCCGGCCTTCGGCCCGTCGCCGTCGCTGCTCTGGCGGGACCTCGACCGGATCGCGGCTCCCGCGCGCCGGGTCGCCGGCGCCGCGGACCTCGACGACCCGGCCTGCGCGGCCACGACCGTGTTCGTGCCGAGCGACACGGCCACCGGCCCCTGCTACGGGCCCTTCACGGCGCCCGAGGGAGTCGACGCCAACGGCCAGACCTCGGTGCCGCAGATCGCCGGGATCAGCCGCGACGGCGGCCGCGTGCTGTTCTCGTCGTCGTCCGCGCAGCGGCCGCTCGACGCCACCGCGCTGCGGGCCGGCTCGACCTACCTCGCCGACATGACGGCCGGCCTCCCGCGGAAGCAGGGGGTCACGCTCGCCTGGTCGTTCCCGAACCTGACGGGCCGCTACTCGATCGACGGCGGCTGGCTGTCGGCGGGCGGCCGCTACGCGCTCTTCAGCTCGCGCGATCGCCAGTTCGACGGCCTCCAGCCGGTCGGGCCGTTCCCGAGCGGGGAGCTGCTGACGTTCAACGTCTACCTCGTCGACCTCCAGGCCCGCACGGTCGAGCGGGTGACCTCCGGCCACGACGGCGGCGACTACTCGACCGGGCTGATCATCCAGCAGGCGCCGAGCGACCTGACCGCCTCGGCGGATCTCGCCAGCGTCGGCTTCAGCGCGCCCGACGGCAACCTCTTCCTCGGCGACGCCAACGGCGTGGCGGACGTGCTGGTCGCGAGCCGACGCCGGACGACCGACCTCGACACCAGCGGCCGGGTGCTGCCCGGGCCGGCCCCGCTCGCGGGAACCGACGCGCGGCCGCTCGCGCCGCTCGGGTCGCGGTTCGTGGCCACGCTCGGACCGATCCGGGTCTCGAAGCGGACCGGGACGGCCAGCGTCCGCGTCTCGCTGCCCGCCGCCGGCGCGCTGGTCGGCACCGCCACCGGGACCGCGAAGACGACCCGCAAGCGGACGACGCCCGCCGGGCCACGGGCCGCCGACCGCGCGACCGCGGGGGCCAGCCGCAAGCCCACGGTCGTCGTCGGCCGCACCCGCAGGACCGCGAAGCGCGCGGGCACGATCACCGTCCGGATCCCGGTCGGCAGCGCGGCGCGGAAGCTCCTGCGCGGCTCGGTCCGGTCGCTCGCCGTTCGGCTCGAGCTTCGGTTCAGTCCGCGCGGAGCCGCGCCGACCACCACCACCCGCGCCTACGCGCTCCGTCGCACCGACGTCCTGCCGAAGCCGAGGGCCAAGGCCAAGTCCAAGACCACGCCGCGGCAGCCGGGCGCGACGCCCCGCACCGCGACGACCGGAGCTCCCCGATGAAGCGCCTCCTCACCGTCGTCGCCTCGGCCGCGCTCCTGGCCTGTGCCGGGACAGCGTCCGCGGCCGAGTGGCGGAACGTTCCGCTGCCCGCTCCGCCGGGCGGCCACTTCTCCGTCCCCGCCGGCTACGTCGGCGACCTCTCGTTCTGGTCCCCGAACCGGGGCCTGATGACCGTCGCCGGCAACGCCAGCGTGGCGGCCGGGCTCTACAGCTGGGACGGCGAGTCCTGGCACCAGCTCTCGACGGTCTGCGGCGGCGGGATCAACGCCCGGATCGCCTGGGCGGGACCGACCGAGTTCTGGACGATCAGCGCGCCGAGCGTGGGGTTCAAGATCAACGGCGCCGGCCTCTGCCACTACAAGGACGGCGCGGTCGTCGGCTCGTACAGCTACTTCAACGTGCCCGAGTTCGGGCCGATCGTCAACGCCGCGACCTGCCGGACGGCCGACCACTGCCTGTTCGGCGGGGTCGGGGCGCAGAGCACCGACGGCAGCCGGATCGGGGCCTTCCACCTGCTGTGGGACGGGACCGACCTCAAGCCGGTCTGGAACGGCCAGGGGCGCGGGGTCAGCGACCTGATCACCCGCCGCGGGACGATCCTCGAGAGCACCTTCGTCGGGACGCAGGCCGGTGGGCAGGGGACGATCCCCTTCCTCCGCCAGCCGGAGCCGGTGCCGGCACTGCTGCACCGCAACGCCGGGACCGCCTTCAGCAACGACCCGTTCGTTCCGCGACCGCTCGAGGGCGTGCCGGCCGCCGGCACCGAGCTGCGGGCGATGGACACCGACGGGACCACCGCCTGGGCCGTCGGCGGGGGTGCCGGATCCGGCCCCGCGACCGCCGACGGCAACGTCCAGCGTCCCCCGATCGCGCTGCGGATGGACGACGACCAGTGGCAGGAGCTGACGCTGTCCGGCGCGTCGCTGCCGTCGAGCCAGTGGTTCGGCGCGGTCACCGCCGTCCCGGGGAGCCGCTCGGCCTGGGCGACCCTCTCCGACATCGAGACCGCCGGCGCGGGCACCAGCACCTCCGGCGAGTACGGCCGGCCGACCGTCGCCGCGATCGCGCCCGACGGGCAGGTCGAGGTCGAGACCCTCGACGCCAACGACGGCCCGGCCGCCCGCGGCGCCGCGACCGCGATCGCCTGCCCGGCCGCCGACGACTGCTGGGTGGCCACGGCGAAGGGCTACCTCTACCGGCGCACGAGCGCGGGGCCCTACGCGCGGGACACCGATCCCGCGTTCCAGGGCACGATCTCGATCCGTCCGAACGAAGGCGCGTCGCAGGTGATCCCCGATGACCCGCCGGTCGACGACTCCCGGCTGCTGGCCCCGCCGGTGGAGCTCCCCGACCCGTCGCAGGACGGCCCCGCGACCTGCACCGACCTCCCGGCGCTGGTCTCGAAGGTCAAGGCGACCGGCAGCAAGCCCTCCGGCAAGCAGGCCCGGCAGGCGAACCCGAGGCTGCGGCTGACCGTCCGCTTCCGGCTCGCCCGTCCCGCCCGGGTCGGTCTCCGCGCCCGCCGCGGTGGGCGGACGGTGGCGACCGCCAAGCCCCGCCGCATGAAGCCGGGGACGCGCAGCGTCAGCGTCCAGGTCCGCCGCAAGCAGTGGCCCAAGGGCCTGCGGTTCGTCCTGACCGAGCTGACCAAGCCCGACTGCGGTGCGAGCTCCGGCGCGAACAGCGTCGGCACCGGAGCGACCCGGTGAACCCCGTGATCCGGAGGCGTCGCCGCGCTGCGGCGGCGCTCGTCGTCCTGCTCGCGCTCGTGGCGCTCGTGGTCCTCACCAGCCGCGACTCCGCCGTCCACGCGGACGAGGCGGCCGGGCCCGTCGGGATCGAAGCCCAGATCGGCCCCGGCAACGGAGCGATCCTGCTCGGGCCCGCGACGCAGACCGGCACGGCCGCCGAGACCTGGGCGATCACCAGCCAGGACAGCACGATCCCGCAGCCGAAGACCGTCGACGGGCACGAGCTGCCCGTGACCAAGCAGTACGTGCTGCGCTACCGCCCGGCCGAGGGCTGGCGCTACGTCCAGGCCCCGCTCGACGAGCAGGGCCGGCCGTACGCGGGCACGATCGCCGACGGCCGCGTGACCGCCCGCGGCGGCCTGCTGCTGGCGGGGACCGACACCACCCGGCCCGACGGCGAGCAGCGGACGATCCTCGTGCGCGACGCGGAGGGCCCGACGCGGGTCGTGCCCGCACCCGCCCCCGGAATCCTGAAGCCGCGCCAGGGCAGCGAGCCGGCCGAGACGCTCTCGGCCTCGGCGATCGCCGCCCGTGCCGGCGGCGACGGCCGGACCGAGGGCTTCGTCGCGATCGCGGGCCCGGCGCTCGAGTCCGGCATCGCCCGCTGGGACGGCTCGAGCTGGACCCGCGAGCCGATCTGCGTGGCCGAGGACGGCAGCACCGCGCCGGCCGGCTGCGCCGCCGCGGACACGCTCGAGGACTCCGGCTTCGGCCTGACCGCGGTCGCGCTCGCGACCACCGAGGGCGGAGACGCCTGGCTGCTGGCCCGCGCCCACGGCGACGCCGACCGCGGGCTGGTCCTGTTCGAGCGCCACGGCGACGGCAGCGCCGCCCGCTGGCGGCTCCGCGACCTCGGCGCTCCCCGCTTCGCGGCCGACGCGACGCCGGCCGACGCGATCACGGCCGTCACCCCGCTGGCCGGTGGCCACGCCGCGACGGCTACGACCGATGGGGTCTGGCTCGACGGGAGCTTCCAGCAGGACGGCCGCGAGCGCAGCGTGACCCTGAAGGTCACCGACTCGGGCACCACGAGCTGGTGCGACGGCGGGCTCTGCGACGCCCCGCTGGGCTTCGCGCTGCAGACCGTCGGCCGTTCGCAGGCGTGGGCCGGGACCGGCCCGGGCACCCGCGTGATCGGCCCGGTCGGCACCAACGCGGGCCGCTACGCGAGCTTCGACGGCACCAGCTGGTCGGTCTCGGCGGCCTTCGGCAACGCCCCGCTGGGGATCGCCTTCTCGAGCCTCGGCGAGGGCTGGCTCGGCGACACCCACCTGACCCGCGACCGCCCGCCGTCGCCGTTGGCGGCCTGGTCGATCCCGGTCCGCCGGCCGCTGACCGCGATCGCCAGCGCGCCGGGGACCCCCGGCGACCCGGCCACCCCCGCGCTCGCGGTCGGGCTCGAGGGCAACGTCCTCCGCTACACGCCCGGCCAGGGCTGGGACAGCGAGGTCCGCCTGACCGCCTCCGGCGTCGCCCGCGACAACCTCCGCGGGGTCGCCTGGCCCGAGCCGAGCACCGCGTTCGCGGTCGGCGACCAGGGCACGATCTGGCGCTGGCGGAAGCAGACGGGGCTCTGGGAGAGCGACCCGGCCGCCCCGTTCGACTTCACCGGCCACCTGACCGCGATCGGCTTCCAGCCCGGCGACCCCGATCGCGGCTTCGCGGTCGGCCGCGACGGCGTGCTGCTGCAGTACGGCAAGAGCTGGCAGCAGATGCCGCTGCCGGCCGAGGTCGAGACCAACGGACCCGGCGGCGGCCGGGCGGACCTCTACGCGGTCGCGTTCGCGGGATCGCAGGCGCTGGTCGCCGCCGGACGCGGGGGCGTGCTGGTCGAGAACGGCGGCGGCTGGAGCGTCGACGAGGGCGTCAAGGCCCTGCTCGCGCGCAGCGGCAACGGCTCGATCCTGACCGTCGCCGGGCTGCCCGACGGCGGTGCGGTCGCGGCCGGGATCGCCGGCGACCGTGCGGCGATCGTGCTCGAGCGGGACGGTCCGGACGGCCCCTGGCGGTTCAGCGACCAGCCGCTCCCCGCGGCCGTGATCGCCGCGTCGGCGTTCCGCGAGGACGGCCGGGTGCGCGCGCTCGTCTCGGTCTCGCCGATGGTCTGGCCGACCAACGTCGATCTTGCGATCCCCCCGAGCGACCCGGCGTCCCCGGCACCGCGGCGGGACCCCTTCAGCCTGCCCGCGGACGGCTACCTGATGCGCGAGACCGCGCTCGGCTGGCGCGACGAGGAGCGGACCAAGCTCGACTCGCCGACGACCGAGAAGCCCCGCAAGTCCGACCCGATCCTCGCCCTGCTCGGCGACGGTGCCGGTCGGGCCTGGACGGTCGGCGGTTGGAACGGGGCCACCGACTCGCAGTCGCGGGGACCGGACAGCGCCTCGACCGGGCTCAACGCCGCTCAGACCGCGTCGGTCAGCCGCTACGACCCGGCCGGCCCCCAGGGCTCCAGCAACGTCACCGTCCAGGCCCCGGCGATGGATCCCGGCCGTGCCCGGCTGCTGGTCGGCGGTCACGCCCAGTGCGCCGACGCCTGCGCGGACCTGGCCCCGATCGACACGATGCCCGACCGGACCCTGACCCGCGCGGTCGGCCTCGCCGATCAGCTCGGCGCCCAGCCGAACGGGCCGCGGGCGTTCGTCTACACCGGCGGGCGGATCGCCGGAACCGGCAACGTGCCGGCCAGCAACGTGGAGGCCCTGCGCTACGCCGGGCTGCTGATGGGCGGCGGCCTGCCGACCTTCCCGGCGCTCGCCGCGGGCGAGGCGACCGGCGGCAGCTCGTCGGCCTTCGAGTCGGCGTTCGCCGGCTACCCGGCGCCGCTCGGCAACGGGGTCGCGGCGGCCGGGACCACGCCGGTCGCGATCGGCGCCGCCCCGGCGCCCGGCCGTGCCCGCACCCACTACGCCGTCGACGTCGCCACCGGCGAGGGCGTCGTGCGGCTGGTCGTGATCGACAACGCGAGCGGCTCGCTCGCCCTCCGCAACGACGTCGGCAGCCCAGTCGAGGACCAGGGCGCCTGGCTCGCCGCGGTCCTGGCCGACGCGAAGGCGAAGCGGATCGCGACGGTCGTCTCCGGCAACCGCAGCCTCGACCCGCGCGACGTGGGGGCGGCCAGCGACGGGACGGCGGTCGCGGTGCTGCTGCGCGACGGCGGGGCCTCGGCCTACGTCTACGACGGCCGCGGCGAGCAGCGCCGGAGCGCGATCCCGGCCGGCTCGGCGGTCACGATCCCGACCTACGCGAGCGGCACGCTCGGCTACCGCACCGAGAGCGACGGCGAGGGCCGTGGCGTCCCGGGCCTGCTGCTGCTCGAGCTGGACCTGGCCCGGCGTGACGCGGTCACCAACCGCGCTCCGGCCGCGGTGCGGCTGGTGCCGGTGCTCGACGACCTCGCGCTCGAGGCGGTCGACGGGCGCGTCCTCAACCGCAGCACCCCGGCGCTCTTCGAGGGCCTCGGCCGGCGGCCACGGGCCGGCGCCAACTGGACCCTCGGGGCAGCCAACGCCGAGGGCACCGGCGCCGATCCGTACGTGACGTTCCCGAGCCCGATCTGCACGGTGCTCCGGCGCGAGACCTGCATCCAGACCCGGCTCGATCCGGACGTCCGCTTCCACTCCAGCGATCCCGACATCGCCGACTTCGTCCGGGTCGATCCGACGTCGACCAACCCC
Organism: Patulibacter ginsengiterrae; assembly: GCF_056269115.1. Lineage (NCBI taxonomy): Bacteria > Bacillati > Actinomycetota > Thermoleophilia > Solirubrobacterales > Patulibacteraceae > Patulibacter > Patulibacter ginsengiterrae. Next base: position 556,784 of record NZ_JBWDOG010000001.1, on the reverse strand, counting down.
CGCAAGCCCTACGTCGATCCGGCGACCGACAAGCCGGTCCCGGACGCGAGCTCCGGGCTGGTCTGCCCGTTCAACGCGGGCACGACGACGATCTCGATCGAGGCCGGCGGCCTGCGGTACCAGACGACGATCAGCGTCCGGGCGGGCAGCGTGCTGCGGCCGTGCGGCACGGTGCCGCTGAACCCGTCGCGCTTCCCGGCCGCCAACGGCACGGCGAGCCCGCCGCCTCCGCCGCCCGCGCCGCCGGGATCGACGCCGTCGTCGACGCCGGCCGTCGCCCCGCCGCCGGCCCCGGCCGTGGGCCCGGTCGGCGCCCCGCCGGCACCGGTGACCCCGGCCGCGGCGACCCCGGCGGCGAAGCCCCTGGCCGCGATCCCGGCGGCGCTGCCGGCCTTCATCGCGCCGATCCTGACCCCGCCGCTGGCGGTCCCGCCGCCGCCCGCGGCCGCCTCTCCGGCCCCGCCGCCGGGCACCAGCGGCGCCAGCATCAACGTGCCGGTCTCGCAGCCCGTGACCCAGGCCGAACGGCAGAAGGACGAGGAGGTCGCCGAGGAGTCCTCGAAGGCCTACGCCCGCTACGACCCGCTGGCGGCGGCCAACCAGGGCTCCGGACCGGGGGACGGGGCGGCGATCGTCGCCGCCGTGCTGCTGGCCGCGCTCGGCGGCGGCACCGCGCTCGGCACCCGCCGCCGTCAGCGCACGCCCTACGTCTACGCCCGCGAGTCCGTACGGACCCGCGATCCCGAACGCCGCAACAGGAGGCCCCGATGAGGACCACCCCGCACTCGTCCCCGTCCGCCACGCTGCTGGCGGCGGCCGCGCTGACCGTCTCGGTCGTCGCGCTGGTCTTCGCGATGACCGGGATCGGCGACGCGAAGAAGCCCAGCGGCCTGCCGCAGACGGCCAGCGCGACCCCGCAGCCGAACGGGATCCTGCGGCTGGGCGGCGACCGTCGCTTCCCCGCCCGCGCGATCCCGACCGTCGACCGGGCGCGCACCGCCGACCGGCTCGGCAACGCCAGCGAGTCGGACCTGACCCAGACCTGCCCGGCGGCGACGATCGACCTCGGCAGCTGGTGCGTCCAGAGCAGCACCCAGGCGGTCGACACGGCCGACGCCGGCCGCAACGACTACTTCTACGCGACCCAGAAGTGCGTCGAGCTCGGCGGCTGGCTGCCCAGCGCCGAGCAGCTGATCGGCGCCGCCGACCAGATCAAGCTCTCGAGCGTCGTGACCGACAACCAGACGACGGCCGGGACCGACATCACCCCCGACGACGGCCTCAAGGACCAGCGCGAGATGAGCGCGACCCTGGTCACCACGACGGCGGGCAGCACGGCCGCCGGCAGCCTCGGTGCGAGCGCCGGGGCGAAGGGCGACCCGGGTGCGGGCGAGCCGGATCCGATCCCGCTTCCCGCCGACCCGGCCCCCGACACGCTCCAGTACGTGACGGTCTTCGACAACGGCAACAAGGGCGGCTTCGCCGGTGGCAAGCCGGTCTCCAGCCCGGAGCGGTTCCGGTGCGCGTTCGCCAAGAAGCAGGGCCCGAACAGCGAGGCCGACTGAGCATGCGCCACCGTCTGCCGATCGTCGTCGCCGTCGCACTGCTCGCGGCCCCGTCGACGGCGGTCGCCCTCGCCAGCGGTCCGGCCGAGACGACCACCACCAGCGACGGCAGTCCGCGGGGCGGCACCGTGACCACCCCGGACCCGGGGACGACGACCGTGGCGCCCGCCGCACCGGATCCGGCCGCCGCGGTCCCGGACGCGCCGGCCGCGACCGCGACGACCCCGGCCCCGGACGCCCCGCCGGCCGCGACCAACCGCCCGTCGGGGCCGCAGGACCCGGCCGCGGCGATCGACCCGACCCGGCTCGAGCCCGACCGTCCCGCGACCCGCCGGGAGGACACCGACCCGCGGACCGAGACCGGCGGGGGACGCGGCGAAGCCGCCCGCAAGCGCGACGCCAAGCGCCGCAAGCGGGCCCGCGAGGGTTCCGCACGGAACGCGGACGAGCCGAGGACGGCGAGCCCGGAGGAGACCGCCCAGGCGCTGCTCGCGGCGCCCGCCACCGGGCTCTCGGCGCTGTCGGTCGCCCGCTTCCGGATCCCGCCGTTCCTGCTGCCGGTCTACCAGGCGGCCGGGGTCCAGTACGGGATCCGCTGGGAGATCCTCGCGGCGATCAACGAGATCGAGACCGACTACGGCCGCAACCTGAGCGTCTCGACCGCCGGCGCCCTCGGCTGGATGCAGTTCATGCCCGCGACCTGGGCCCAGTACGGGGTCGACGCGACCGGCGACGAGACCAAGGATCCGTACAACCCGGTCGACGCGATCTTCGCTGCGGCCCGCTACCTGAAGGCGGCCGGCGGCGAGACCGACATCCGCAAGGCGATCTTCGCCTACAACCACGCCGACTGGTACGTCGAGGACGTGCTGCGGCGGGCAGCCTCGATCGCGAGCCTGCCCGCCGACGTGATCGCCTCGCTGACCGGCCTGACCCTGGCCCAGCTGCCGGTCTACGTGGCGCCCGCGGCGCCGGAGGCCAAGCCGGCGAAGGCCCGCGACCGGGTCGTGATCGCCGACGGCCCGGCGAAGCCGTGGGCCGAGGTCCGTGGTCCCGCCGACGCGCCGGTGGTCGCCGTCCAGGACGGCACCGTCACCCGCCGGGGGACGAGTCCCCGGTTGGGTCGCTTCGTCGAGATCCGCGACGCCTACGGCAACCGCTACACCTACGCCGGGCTCGGGACCCTGGCCAGCGAGCACCTGGTTCCGCGCCGGAGCGGGGACGCCGCGGACCGGCCGGAGCACGAGCACGAGCGGGCGACCACGCCCGCCGCGGCCGAGACCCCGGCGGCGACGAGCACCACGACGTCGCCGGCCGTCGGTCCCGCACCGCCCCGGGTGACGAGCGCGCCGGGCGGACCGATCGCGCCGTCCGCGCCGACGCCGGAGGGGGTAGACGCCGGTCTCGGCGTGCCACCGGTTCCCGTCCCGGCGACGACGGTTCCGGCGACGACGGTCCCGGCGACGACGGTCCCGACGACGACCGTCCCGACGACGACCGTCCCGACGACGGTGACACCCCCGGCCACCGCGGAACCGACCGCTCCGGCCTCGCTGCTGACCCCGTTCCCGCTGCTCCCGGCGCCCAGCAGCCTCGCTGCCGAGCCCGACCGCGACGGCCTCGGCGTCCCGCTGACGGCCCCGATCGCCCGCGCCCTGGACGGGTTGCGGGAGGCCGCGGCGGACGCGACCGCGGAGACGGTGCCCGACGCCGCCCCGCGGGTGACCGGGCAGATCGACCGCTATCTGGTGCGGGCCGGCAGCCTCCGCCGCTCGGACGTGCGGCTGCGGTCGCTGCGGGTCGGCAGCAAGGTCCTCGCGGGGACCGTGCTGGGGACGATGGCCCCGGACGACGAGCGGTCGGCCGCGGCAGGGGCGAACGACGATCCGTCGACGCGGCCGGTCGCCGCCGGCGGTGACCGGGCCGCGATCCGGTTCGCGATCCGGCCTGCCGGCGACGGCGCTCCGCGGATCGATCCGCGACCGATCGTCGAGGGCTGGCGGTTGCTCGACGACGCGGCCGTCTTCGGCCAGCCCGACGACAGCGCGCTGGTCGCCGACCGTGGTGACGAGCCCGACGTCGGCCGGCTGCTGCTGATGAGCAAGGACCAGCTCCAGCGCCGGGTCCTGGCCAACCCGTCGCTGACGATCTACCCGTCCGGGGTCGCCGACATCCGCGCCGGGATGATCGACCGGCGGGTGCTGGCGACGATGGAGTACCTGACCGCCAACGGGCTGAAGCTGTCGATCTCGTCGCTGAAGTCGGGCCACAGCATCCTCAGCGCCTCGGGCAACGTCTCCGCCCACAGCTACGGCTCGGCGATGGACATCGCGGTCGTCGACGGCACCCCGATCCTCGGCCACCAGGGCGCCGGCTCGATCACCGACCGGACGATCCGGCTGCTGCTGCGGCTCCAGGGCACCAGCAAGCCGAACCAGATCATCTCGCTGATGACCTACCCCGGCACCGACAACACGCTCGCGATGGCCGACCACGCCGACCACATCCACGTCGGCTTCCCGCGGGCGGCCGGCACCGGCACGGTCACCCTCGGCCGCCAGGTCGCGGCCGTGCTCGCACCCGGCCAGTGGGACGAGCTGGTCACGCGGCTCGGCCGGATCGAGAACCCGAAGGTCCGCCGCAGCGTCTCGGCGGCCGCGCTGCCCGCGAAGCCGAAGACGGCGCGTCCGGACGCGAAGCAGCGGTGACGCGCGGGACCGGTCGCGGACGCGGACGGCCGGGCGACGCCGGCGCGGAGCCTTGCGGCGGCCCGTGCCGTTGGGCCCGTACGCGGCCTGGGCTAGGATCGCGACCGTGATCCCCGCCCCGCCCGCCCGCTCCTGATGGCCACCGAACGCCGCCCCGCGATCGTTGCCGTCGACGACGAACCGACGGTCCTAGCGGCGGTCTCTCGCGACCTCCGCCGCCGGTTCGGCGAGCGCTACCGGGTCCTGCGGGCGAGCTCCGGCCCCGAGGCGCTGGAGCTGTTGACCGAGCTGCGGACCCGCGGCGACCAGGTCGCGCTGCTGATCGCGGATCAGCGGATGCCGGGGATGTCGGGGACCGACTACCTGGTCCAGGCGCGCGCGATCGTGCCCGACGCCAAGCGCGTCCTGTTGACCGCCTACGCCGACACCGAGGCGGCGATCGCGGCGATCAACGACGTCGCGCTCGACTACTACCTGTTGAAGCCGTGGGACCCGCCGGAGGAGCAGCTGTTCCCGGTCGTCGAGGACCTGCTGACGACCTGGGAGGCGGGCACCGCGCTGGAGGTCGGCGGCACCCGGATCATCGGCCACCGGTTCTCGAAGCAGTCCCACGACCTCCGCGACTTCCTCGCCCGCAACCGGGTCCCCGCCCGCTGGCTCGACGTCGAGCGCGACGGCGAGGCCCGCGAGCTCTTGCGGGTGGTCGGGATCGAGGCCGACCGGCTGCCGGTCGCGTTGCTGGAGGACGGCTCGGTGCTGGAGCGGCCGACGGTCCTGGAGCTGGCCGAGCGGCTCGGCGTGACCGGCCAGGCGACGCAGGACCACTACGACCTGGTGATCGTCGGCGCCGGTCCGGCGGGGCTCGCCGCCGCGGTCTACGGCGCCTCCGAGGGGCTGCGGACGCTGATCGTCGAGCGCGAGGCGCCGGGCGGCCAGGCGGGCCAGTCGAGCCGGATCGAGAACTACCTCGGCTTCCCGATGGGGCTGAGCGGCTCGGACCTCGCCCGCCGCGCCACCGACCAGGCCCGTCGGCTCGGGGCCGAGCTGCTGACCGTCCAGGACGCGGTCGGGCTGCGGGCGGAGGGTGCCGGCCGGCTGGTCGAGCTCGCCGACGGACGGACGCTCAGCGCCAACTGCGTGCTGGTCGCCTCCGGGGTCTCCTACCGCCAGCTCGACGCGCCCGGCTTCGCGGAGCTGACCGGGGCCGGGATCTACTACGGCGCGGCGATGACCGAGGCCCGCGCCTGCGCCGACCAGCACGTGGTCGTGATCGGCGGGGCCAACTCGGCCGGGCAGGCCGCGGTCTACTTCAGCTCCTACGCGGCGCGGGTGACGATCCTGGTCCGCGGGCCGGGGCTCGAGGCGTCGATGTCGCACTACCTGATCCAGCAGCTGGCGGCGCTGCCGAACGTGACCGTCCGGACCGGCAGCCAGGCGATCGCGGCGGAGGGTGAGGACGATCACCTGCGACGGCTGACGATCCGCGATCGCGACGGCACGGAGGAGGTCGTCGACGTCGACGCCTGCTTCGTCTTCATCGGCGCCTCGCCCCGGACCGACTGGCTCGACGGGACCGTCGCCCGCGACGAGCGCGGCTTCATCCTGGCCGGGGCCGACGCGCACGCCGCCGGCTGGCCGCTGCCGCGCGATCCCTATCTGCTCGAGACCACCGTGCCCGGGGTCTTCGTCGCGGGCGATGTCCGCGCCCGCTCGTTCAAGCGGGTCGCCAGCGCCGTCGGTGAGGGCTCGATGGCCGTCTCGCTCGTCCACCAGTACCTGGTCGACGGATGAGCGACGAGCCCGATCCCACGGCGGCCGAGGGCACGCCGTCGCCCGCCGTGCCGGCGCCGGTGGTCGAGGTCGCGCAGGATCCCGACGTCGCCCCGCTGACGCTCGCGGAGCTGCGGACGATCGACCTCTTCGACGACCTCGACGACGCGCAGCTGGGGGAGTGGCTGGCGGTCGCGACCGTCCGGGAGGTGCCGGCGGGCACGGTGATCGCCGAGCCGGACGGGGTCCCGATCGGGGCCCAGCTGCTGCTCGAGGGCGCGGTCCAGTCGCTGCTCGTCGACGGTACGCGGACCGAGCCGGTCGGCGCCCAGCACGCTCCGACCTGGATGGGCGCGATCGCGGTCCTCTCCGACGCGCTGCTCTACGTCCGGATGCGGACGACGACCCCCTGCCGGATCGCCCTGATCGGCGGCGAGCGGTTCCGCGCGCTCGCCTTCGCCCACCCGGCCGTCCACCGGCGGGTGATGCAGCAGGTCGCGCCGGTGATGGGCCGTCTGGCCAGCGTCGAGCAGGATCGCGAGCGGCTCGCCTCGCTCGGCACGATGGCCGCCGGCCTCGCCCACGAGCTCAACAACCCGGCCGCGGCCGCCCAGAGCGCCGCCGGGCAGCTGGCCGACGTGCTCGAGGTCGTCTCCGGCGCGTTCGGCCGCTTCGTCGAGGCCGGGGTCGAGCGGATCGACGCGGAGGGTCTGGTCGTGCTCCACGACGAGGCGATCGCGGGCGCCGCCGGCCGCACCGCGCTCGATGCGCTCGACGCCGCCGACGCCGAGGACACGCTGCTCGACCTGCTCGACGATCTCGGCGTCGCCGAGGCCTGGAAGGTCGCCGAGCCGCTGGCCGCGGCCGGGGTCGACGAGCAGTGGGTCCGGCGGGTCCAGGCGCTGGCCGGCTCCGCGACCGACGCGGCCCTGGCCTGGGTCGCCGCGGCCCTGACCGCCCGGGGCCTGGTCGAGGAGCTGCAGGAGTCGACCCGGCGGATGTCGAGCCTCGTCGGCGCGGTCAAGTCGTACGCCTACCTCGACCACGGCGAGATGGTCGAGGTCGACGTCCACGAGGGCCTCGAGACGACCCTCGCCGTGCTCGGGCACAAGCTCAGGCACCACACGATCGAGGTCGTCCGCGACTACGACCGCAGCCTGCCGAAGCTCACGATCCACGGCTCGGAGATGAACCAGGTCTGGACGAACCTGCTCCACAACGCGATCCAGGCGCTCGGCGCGGCGGAGGCGCCGGGCGGGACGATCACGATCCGGACCCGCCACGACGACAACTGCGCGATCGTCGAGATCGAGGACGACGGCCCCGGGATCCCGTCGGCGGTCCGCGACCGGATCTTCGACGCCTTCTTCACCACCAAGGAGGTCGGCGAGGGCACCGGCCTGGGGCTGGCGACCGTCCGCCGGATCGTCGTCGACCGCCACGCCGGATCGCTGAGCGTCGACTCGCGCACCGAGCCGCCGACGGGCACGGTCGTCCACGTGCGGCTGCCGATCTCGCCGGGCTGAGCGCGCGGTCGCGTCGGTCACCGATCGCGGGGCGAGCGAGCGGGACGAGCGACCCGCCGTTCCGGCTAACGCTGCTTGGCCTTCGGCAGCGTGATCACCGGGACCGCGTCCGCCGCAGCGTCACCGGGCGGCTTCAGCTCCAAGGCCTCGGCCGCGAAGCGGGTCAGCGCGAGCTGGTCGAGCGGGGTCGCGAGCGTGGCCCCGGGCCGCGCGTCGGCGCGGAGGACGACGGTCGGGGCGAGCGGCGGCGCGGGCGCGGGGGCGGCCGGGTCGACAGGCGGCAATCCCGGGGTGGGCGCGGCAGGGGCCGTGCCGCAGGGGTCGGTCGCGCCGACGGTGGTCACGATCAGGCTGCCGCGCTCCTGGTACTCGGTGCTCGACGTGATCGTGGCGACCGCGTCCTCGAGCTCGTCCGGCAGCGCGACCGCCGTACGGTCGGCCGGGGCGCAGCCGCCGAGCGCGGCGTAGGAGAAGGCGGGGATGTCGTCGCCGGCCGAGAGGTCGTTGCCGAGCGCCTCGAGGCTGGTGGTCGCGCCGGCGCAGCGGTCGCCCTGCTGGAGCGCGGCGATCCGGCCGAACGGGAGCCGAGCGGCGAGCGCGGTCGCGGCGGCGTCCCCGGCGGGCGCGACGGTGCAGGCCCCGGCCGGCACCGGCCCGCCGGTCGCCAGGCTGTCGACGTAGGCCCGCCAGCTGCGGTCGCCGGCGAGCAGCTGCTCCGGGATCGAGGGGGCGGGGACGGCGGCGCCCGGCGCGGTCTCCGGGGGCACGGCACCGGCGACCGGCCGGATCCCGGTCACCAGCGCGCTCGCGTTGGTCAGCGCGTCGCTGCCCAGCGCGCTGACCCCCGTCAGCCGCACGCCCTGGGCCGCCACGCGGTCGATCGCCTCCTGCGCCCGCGGCCCCTCGAGCGCCAGCATCCAGACGCGGGGCACGGTCGGGGCGGGGTCGGAGGCGGAGTCGCCCGGATCGTCCGCGGGGGCGTCGCTGCTGCCGCCGTCCGTCTCCGTCGGGTCGGTGGCGACGGGCTCGTCGGTCGCGGCCGGCGTCGCGTCCGCGGTCTCGGCGGGGGCGTCCTCCGGCGCGTCGGCGGCCGGCGTCGTGTCCTCGGCGCCGGTGTCGTGCTCGCCGTCGGCGGGTGCGACCGCGGGTGCGACGACCGGAGCCGCGGCGACGGTCGGGGTCGCCCGCAGCACGATCGCGGCCCGCGCCCCGCTTCCCCCGGTGCCGGTGACCAGCATCCCGCTGACCCCGGCGACCAAGATCGCGGCGGCGGCCGCGGCGAGCGGGACCGCCCGGGGCGCTGCGCCCGCGGAGGCCACGGTCTCGTCCCCGCCGGTCGCCGCCGCCAGCGCCGCTCGCCGGTCGGCGAGGACGGCCAGCGGCTCCAGCCGCCGCTCGCCGACCCGCGCCCCGCAGGTCAGGCAGTAGCGCTGGTCCTCGGCGGTCGGCGACCCGCAGTCGCGGCACGGCGTCCCGGGCGCGGGAGCGCTGCCGGGGGTGCCACTGGAGCCGGGGGCGACCATTCGACCCGGGAGCGTGGCAGCTTGCCGACGGCCCGTTGTGAACGTCTCGTCATCGACGATCGGGAGCTTCCGCGAGGGGCGCCAACCGGGTGAGAACGGGACGTCCACGCAACGTTCACACCAACACCACCGGATGTTCACAGACGGGCATCCGCGGATCCGCATGATGGTCGACTGACGCGCACCGCCCCTAGCGGGCGCCGTCCGTCTCGATGTTGCTCCTCCCTCTACTCGGAGACCGATTGACCATGCGCATTTCCGTTCCCGTCACCCGCCTCGCGACCGCTACGGCCCTGGCTGCCGCGATCGCCGCCCCGGCGGTCGTCGCTGCCCCCGCCTCGGCGGCCAAGAAGCAGACCATCACGATGAGCGGCTCGACCTCGGTCTACCCGCTGGCCAACGCCCTGCAGGCGAAGTACAAGAAGCTGAACAAGAAGGTCGACTTCCGGGTCGCCCAGGGCGGGTCCGACAAGGGCGTCACCGACGTCGCCAAGGGCGCCGTCACGATCGGCAACTCCTCGCGCGATCCGCGGGCCGGCAGCGACCCGAAGGGCCTGGTCTTCAACCGGATCGCCCGCGACGCGGTCTGCATCATCACCAACCCGGCCAACCGGCTCGCCAACGGGCTGAACCAGCAGCAGGTCGCCGACATCTTCTCCGGCAAGATCCGCAGCTGGTCGGACGTCCCCGGCTCCTCGCAGTCGGGCACGATCAGCCTCCAGGCGCGCAACGAGGCCTCGGGTACCCTCGACGCCTTCGAGAACCTCTTCATGGGCGGCGCGTCGCTCTCCTCGACCGCAGCGCGGCTCGGCAGCAACGGCCTGATCCAGGCCGCCGTCAAGCGCGACCCGGCCGCGGTCGGGTTCGTCTCGATCGAGTTCACGACCGGCGTCAGCACCGCGACCTACCAGGGCGTCAGCTGCACCGCCGCCAACGCGAAGTCGGGCACCTACAAGGGCACCCGCTCGTTCTGGATGGTCACCAAGGGCAAGCCGAGTGGCGAGACCGCTCGCTTCATCGCCTGGATCCAGACCAGCGCCGCCGCGCGCAAGGTCCTGATCGCCCAGAAGGCGGTCCCGCTGAAGTAGCCCCCGGTCGTCCCGCCACCGACCACGAAGCAGGAAACCCCGCGTGCTGCGCAGCCTCCGCCGCCCGCTGACCGACCGACGTGCCGAGCGACTGCTCGGTGCGTCCGCGGTCGCGGTCGTCCTCATCATCGTCGCGATGGTCGTGTTCATCGCGATCGCCGCCTGGCCATCGTTCCGCCACAACGGCCTCGCCTGGTTCGGGTCCGGCGGTGACGTCGACGCCGAGCTGGGCGACATGATCAACGCGGGGGCCGACGCGGGTGCCGACGCCTACCGGCTGCGGGCCTGGCCGCTGGTCTACGCGACCGCGCTGACGACCGTCCTGGCCGTCGCGGCCGGCGTGGTCACGGCCGTGCTGGCGGCGATCTTCATCGTCGAGCTGGCGCCGCCGAAGGTCCGCGCGCTGATCGTGCCGGTCGTGCGGCTGCTGGCCGCGGTCCCGTCGGTGATCTACGGCCTGATCGGGATCCTGGTCCTGGTCCCGTTCGTCAACGACGACCTGATCAACGAGGGCCAGCGCGAGTCGGTCGCCTACGTGATCCCGCTGACCGGGCCCGGGCTGCTCGTCTCGGTCGTGCTGCTGACGCTGATGATCACGCCGATCATGATCGCCCTGATCGTGGACGCGCTGAGCTCGGTCCCGCGCGGCTGGCGGGAGGGGGCGCTCGCGCTCGGGGTGACCCGTTGGCGGGCGATCATGTCGGTCTCGGTCCGGGCGATCCGGCCGGCGATCGTGGCCGCGGCGGTGCTCGCCAGCGCTCGTGCGCTGGGCGAGGCGATCATGCTCTCGATGGTCTCGGGCTCGAAGGGCTTCGCCCCGCGGCCGTGGGACGGGATGCTCTTCCTCTTCGAGCCGCTGCGACCGCTGGCGGCGACGATCGCCGAGCAGGCCGAGGGCATGCAGGCACCGGCCCTGAAGGCGAGCGTCTACGCGATGGCGCTGGTGCTGCTGCTCTCGTCGCTGATGCTCTCGGTCGGCGGCTCGATCATCAAGCGCTCGTTGCGGCTGGGGTCGGCACGATGAGCGCGCCGACGATGACCCCGCCGCCGGTCACGGGACCGCCGACCACCCGCGGGCGCTGGGAGCGGCTGCGCGGCGAACTGCGCCTCTGGCGCCCGCTCGACCTGCTCGGCGTCGCGGCGGCCTGGTTCGTCGGGCTGCTGCTGATCGCGGTCGCGGCCTCGTTGATCGGCTACATGGGCTTCCGCGGGATCCAGTACCTCAACCTCGACCTGCTGCTCTCGCGCCCCCAGGCCGGAGCCGACCAGTCGGACACCGGCGGGATCCTCGACCCGATCGCGGGCACGTTGATCATCATCGTGATCGCGACCGTGATCGCGCTGCCGCTGGCGGTCGGGACCGCGGTCTGGATCGTCGAGTACGGCCGGCCCCGCTGGCTGGCGCGGGTCGTCGAGTCGTCGATCGAGGTGATCGCGGGCGCGCCCTCGATCGCGATCGCGATCTTCGGCCTGGCGATCTTCCAGCTGCCGCCGATGTCGTGGGCGTCGTTCGCGGCCTCCGACGGCGGCGGCGTCTTCGGGCGCAGCTTCATCGCCGCCGGCACGGTGATGTCGCTGATCGCGCTGCCCTCGATCTTCGCCACCACCCGCGAGGCGCTGCAGTCGGTCCCGCGGCACGTGCGCGAGGCGAGCTACGGGCTGGGCAAGACCCGCTGGGCGACGATCCGCCGGGTCCTGCTGCCGACCGTCCGGCCCGACATCGCGACCGGCACCGCGCTCGGGATGGGGCGGATCGCGGGCGACACGGCGATCATCGTGCTGCTGCTCGGCGCGACCCTGCAGCTCCAGGCGGGCAGCGAGATCCCGGTGGTCGGGACGCTCCAGGGAACCGGCTCGACGCTTACGAGCTACGTCTACAACAACTCGCCGACCGGTGAGGGCAACGCGCCGGAGAAGGCCTACGCGGCCGCCTTCGTGCTGATGCTCCTGATCATCGGCCTCAACCTGCTCGTCTCGGCCTTCGGCCGCCGCCGCGCGGGCAACGACCTCCCGAGGTAGATCGCATGGCCACTCCTCCGTCCTCCGGCTCCTACCCGCCGCCCGTCCGCCGGATCGCCGCCGACCGCGAGCCCCAGATCGTCGACCCGGGCGACCGCGGCGGGGTGCCGGAGCCGATCGCGCGCGCCGTGCGTCCCGCGCTCGGCCCGGAGCGGCTGCGGATCGACGGCGTCTCGATCCACTACGGGGATGCGCCGCGACCGGCGGTCAACGCGGTCACGCTGCCCGTCCGGCAGGGCGAGGTGCTGGCCCTGATCGGCCCGTCGGGCTGCGGCAAGACGACGCTCCTGCGCTCGCTCAACCGGCTGGTCGAGCTGACGCCGGGCGCCCGCCGCGAGGGACGGATCCTGCTCGACGGCGAGAGCGTCGACGAGCTCGAGATCACCCGTCTGCGGCGCCGCGTCTCGATGATCTTCCAGCAGCCCAACCCGTTCCCGATGTCGATCTTCGACAACGTCGCCTACGCGATCCGCGAGCAGGCGATGCGGCGGCCCGGCAAGAGCGCGCTGCGGCCGCGGGTCGAGACGGCGCTGCGCCGGGCCGGGCTCTGGGACGAGGTCGCCGACGACCTCGGGCGGCCCGCGCTGCGGCTCTCCGGTGGCCAGCAGCAGCGGCTCTGCATCGCCCGCGCCCTGGCCGTCGAGCCCGACGTGCTGCTGATGGACGAGCCGTGCTCGGCCCTGGACCCGATCTCGACCGGGGTCGTCGAGGGCCTGATCCACGAGCTGCGCGAGAGCCTGGCGATCGTGATCGTGACCCACAACCTGGCCCAGGCGCGGCGGGTCGGCGACCACGTCGCCTTCATGTACCTGGGCGACCTGGTCGAGTACGGACCGACCGCCGAGGTCTTCGAGCGTCCGCGGGCCGACCGCACCCGCGAGTACGTGCAGGGAGCCTTCGGGTGAGCCGGGCCTCGGCACCCGGCCGGCTCGCGCTCGGCGCGCTCCTGGCCGCCGGGTCGGTGCTCGCCCTGACCGCCTGCGAGACGACCCAGGACCAGAGCGCACGGCTGAAGGCGAAGGCGACCGCGGTCGCGCAGCCGGGGCAGGTCGCGCTCGGCCGGCCCGACGCGGCGGTGCGGGTGCTCGGCCACCACGAGCTGCGGACGGGGGAGAAGACCGCGATCGTCGTCGAGCTGGAGAACCGCAGCGCGCGTCCGCTGGCCGGGGTGCCGGTCGGGATCGAGGCGGTCGCGGGTGGCAAGCAGCAGTACACGAACCTGCTCGAGGGCACCGACGACCTGCTGCTGCGGGTTCCGGTGCTGCCGCCGCGGACCCGAATCGCCTGGGTCAACGCCGACCTGCCGCCGCTCGCCGAGGGCGTGCGGGTCACGGTCCGTCCGGGCGCGGCCGTCCGCCGGCTGCGGACGAGCGTCCCCCGGCTGCGGATCAGCGGTCTCGCCCGTGACCCCGGGGCCCCGACCGCGGACGGGACCCTCGTCCACGGCACGGTCCACAACGACGGCCGTACCGAGCAACGGAACGTGCCGGTCTTCGTCGTCGCCCGCGACGGCACCCGCCCGGTCGCCGCCGGTACCAGCCGGATCGACCGGATCCCGGCCGGTGCACGCCGTCCGTTCCAGGCCTATCTGATCGGCGACGGGCGCGGTGGGCGTCTGGACGCCGTCGCCCTGCCCACGAAGCTGCGATCCCCGAGGTCCTCCCGATGAGCACCACTCCGTTCCTGCCGGCCGACGACCCGCGCGCCGGGACCTGCGGCTCCTGTGGCGCGCTGCTCGCCGCCGACCAGCGCTACTGCCTCTCCTGCGGAGCACGTCGCGACCACGCGCGCCTGCCGTTCCAGGACGCCCTGGTCCCGGCGGTGACGGCCCCCGCGATGGCCGGTCCGCCGCCCGCGCACTGGTACCCGCCGCCGGCCTCGGGACTCTCGATGCCGACGCTGCTCTCGGCGTTGGCCTGCGTGCTCGTCGCCTTCGGCGTGGGGCTGCTGGTCGGCGGGGGCGGGGGCAACGACCAGCAGCAGCCGATCGTCGTCGGTGCGACCCCGGGGGCCACGGCGGCCCCGGTTGCCGCGCCGACCACGACCGACGCGGCCCCGACGACCGACACGGCGAGCAAGACCACGACCGACGAGAGCGACGCGGCCGCGGAGAAGCAGGCGGACGCGAAGCGGACGCCGTCCGAGAAGCAGGAGGCGGCCGAGGTCGCCAAGACCCCGGCGAGGACGAAGGCGCCCGTGGCGATCGACGAGAAGACCAAGAAGGACCTGACCAGCAAGGACCCCGAGAAGGCCCGGGAGGCGTCGCAGGGGCTGCCCGACGCCGTCTCGACGGGAGGCTGAGGACGATGGCCGAGCATGCACGTCTGCCGTGGCGGCGCCCGCCCGCCGGGACCCCCGCACCGATGATGAGCCCGCAGCGGGCCGCGCTGGAGGAGGAGCGCCGGCGGCTGGCGGAGCAGGTCGCCGAGCGGACCTGGGACCTCGGTGGCCTGGCCTACGAGATGGCCGTCCGCGACCACTTCCGGGTCGACGTCCTGAGCCGCCGGGCGGCTGAGCTGCAGCGGATCGACGCCCAGCTCAGCGAGGTCGAGCGGCTGGTCGCCGACCACGCCGGGATCGCCGGCAGCTGCCGCTTCTGCGGATCGCCGCACGGTCGTTCGGCGGAGTTCTGCTGGAGCTGCGGCGAGCGGCTGATCGTCCGCCAGGCGCCCGACACGCTCGAGGGGACGGCGGCGACCGAGCCGGTCGTCCCGTAGCCTCAAGCCTGATGCCCGCCTGGTTGCCCGCCTACCTGATCCACGGCGACGACCACGATCGCGTCGGCGAGCGTCGGTCGCGACTCAAGGCGACGGCGGAGGCCGAGGTCGGCTCCGAGGGCGTCGAGCAGCTCGTCGACGACCAGGCGACCCCGGCCGCGGTCGCGAACACCCTGTCGGCGATGACGCTCGGGATCGGCCGCCGGTTCGTGCTGGTCGAGGGCGTCGAGCGCTGGAAGGAGGCCGACGTCGCCGCCGCGCTGGTGCCGGTCCTGCGGGCGCTCGACCGCGAGACCACGACGGTCGCGTTCGTGGCGATGGAGGACAAGAAGCTCCAGGCTCCGCCCGCGCTGGCGGCGGCGGTCGAGAAGATCGGCGGGACGCTGGTCTCCGAGCAGTCGCTGAAGGCCCGGGATCTGCCGCGCTGGGCGGTCGAGCAGGCCAACCGGCTCGGGGTCGAGCTCGACGGGGCGGCGGCGCAGGCGCTCGTCGCCCAGGTCGGCGAGCGGCGGGTGCGGCTGGAGCGGGAGCTGGAGAAGCTGGCGCTGGAGCACGGTCCGGGGGCGCGCCTCTCGACCTCCGACGTCGAGGGTGCCGTCGCCGACGGGGCCGAGCGCCAGGTCTGGGGCCTGGTCGACGCGATCATGGCCGGCGACCGCAACGGCGCCGTCTCCGCCTACCTCGCGTTGCGGGCGCAGGGCGAGCCGCTCGCCCGGCTGACCGGCCTGCTCCAGTCGCGGATGCGGGTCGCGCTCGAGATCGCCCGCCGGCTCGAGGCGGGGGAGGACCGGAGCACGATCGCCAAGACCGTCCGGATGCCGCCCTGGCAGCTCGACCGCCGGATCAGCGAGGCCCGCGACGCCGGACGGGCAGCGCTCGCGCTGGCCGTCGACCGGCTCGCCGGACTCGAGCTCGCCTCGCGCGGCGCGAGCACGCTCGACCCCGACACCGAGGCGATCCGGACCATCGGCGCGATCACCGCCCGACGCTGACCGCCGGCCGGCCCCGCGCAGCCGCCACCGCGAGCCGCGGGGTGTGGGTCATCGGGTCGGGTCAGGTCAGGCCGGCCGGGGGACGCTGTCGGGCCGGACACGGGTGGGACGGGACGCTGTCGAACCCCAACACCGATGGGACCGGATGCGGTCGGTCACGACACCTGGCCGGACCGGGACCGGGCCAGAACAGCGGTGGGACCGGACGCGGTCGGCCAAGACACGTGGCGGGACCGGACGCGATCGGGACCGAACGCCGGTGGGACCGGATGCCGTCGGACGGGCACCTGGCCGACGGCATTGGGCCGACAAGACGCCACCGAGCAGACGCCGGTCAGGGAACGAACGACGGCCCGTCGAGACGGGCCGTGGAAAGCAGGCGCCTACGACGGGCGCCAAAGGGGCGAGCGCGAGGCTCGCCCGGGCGGCTCAGGCCGCGGTCGCCGCCTTGACCAGGCGAGCGGAGCGGGCCTTCTTGCGCGAGCCGGTGTTGCGGTGCAGGGCACCGGACTTCACCGACTTGTCGACGAGGCTCGTGTACTTGCTCTGAGCAGCCTTGATCTCGTCCGCGTTACCGGCCTTGATCGCAGCCTCGAGCGAGCGGAACTGGGTCTTGAGCGCCGACGTGTAGCGCCGGTTCTCGAGCCGCTCCCGCTCGGAACGGAGGATGCGCTTCTTCTGCGATGCGATGTTTGCCATAAGCCGACGAGGGATAGTAGCGGCGACACGGTCATCGGTGCGTAGCGGTCCGGGCGTCGCTCGTTGCGACGGTGGTTCGCTTGGCGGGGAGCAGACCACCGCGGGCCAACCGCCGTGCCCAGTTCCGGGCTACGCCTCCGCGGCACGTAGGATCCCGCCTCGGTGAACTCGTCGACCGTACGCAACCGCGCTGCCGCGTCGGCCGCCCTCGCTTCGGAGCACGGAGAGACGGGGAGCATTCCCGCGGTCGAGGAGCGCGAGAGCGCGGAGGGCCGGGCCCGCAACACGATCATCTTCTCGATCGCGACCGGCCTCTCGCGGATCGCGGGCCTGGTGCGCGAGATGGTCTCCGCGTCGATCTACGGCGGCGGGGCCGTGGCGAGTGCGTTCACGCTCGCGTTCACGATCCCGAACCTGCTCCGAAGCCTGTTCGCGGATATGGCGCTCTCGGCCGCATTCGTGCCCGTCTTCACGGAGCTGCTGGAGCAGAAGAAGCGCCGAGAGGCGCTGCTCCTGATGTCGACGCTCTTCTGGGTCCTGCTGATCGGGCTCGGGGCGTTGTGCGCGGTGGCGATGGTCACGGCGCCCCTGTACGTGCCGCTGCTGACCAGCGACGCGCTGCGGGCGGAGGTCTCGAACATCGATTCGGTGACGGTCGTGCTGTCGCAGATCATGCTGCCGACGGTGCTGTTGCTCGGCCTGAACGGCCTGTTCGTGGGCGCGCTCAATGCGTACGACCACTTCACCATTCCGGCGCTTTCGCCGCTGGTGTGGAACGTCGTGATCATCGCGGTCAATCTGTCGCTGCTCTCCAGCTTCGGGCCCGAGGGGAGCCCGGAGCGGATCTACGCGCAGGCGATCGGCGTGCTCGTCGGGACGATCGTGCAGCTGCTGATGGTGGTCCCGGTCCTGCGGCGCTACGGCATACGACTGGTTCCGCAGATCCACCTGCGCGACCCACGGGTCAAGCAGGTGCTCGTCCTGATGGTCCCGGTCGCCCTGAGCCTGGGCCTGATCAACTTCAGCGCCGCGGTCGACGCCAAGCTCGGCGGCGAGGTCTCGGAGGAGGGACCGCGGGCGATCGAGGTTGCGTTCCGGTTGTACATGCTCCCGCAGGGGGTCTTCAGCGTCGCGATCGTGACGGTCCTCTTCCCGGTCATGGCGCGTGCGGTCGCTCGGGCCGATCACGAGGCCCTCCGGGGGCTGGTCAGCAGCGGGATGGCGCAGATCCTGGTGCTGCTCGTGCCGGTCGGCCTGCTCTTCAGCAGCCCGCCGATCGCGCACGACATCATCACCGTGCTCTTCCAGCGCGACCAATGGACCACGAGCGACACGGACGCGGCGACCGTCGCGCTCGTGTGGCTCGGGGCGAGCCTCGCGCTCAACGGCGTCAGCCTGCTCCTGAGCCGGACGTTCTTCGCCCTCCAACGGCCTTGGGCGAACACGGGCCTGGCCCTCGGGAGCCTCGTCGCGAACGTCGTGGCGTCGCTGGCGCTCTACCGGCCGCTCGGGATCGCGGGCATCGTGCTCGGGACGTTCGTCGGCAACGTCGTCCTCGTCACGCTCCAGATTCGACTGCTCCGGCGCGAGACGGGAGGACCTCTCGGTCTGGCACCGGTCCTCCGCTCGCTGCTCCAGGTGTTGGTGGCGTCGGTCCTGGCGGTGTTCGCGGCGACGGGCGTCGTGGTGGTCGGAGGGGTCGGCAGCGAGGCGATCGGTGGCGGGACGCCGGGCTCGATCGTCACGATCTTCTACCTCGGTCTGGCGGTGGTCGCTGGCGCGGTCGTCTACGTCGGGATCGCCCACGAGATCGGCCTGACCGAGTTGGAGCGGGCGGGCGGCCGCTTCGTACGCCTCGGAATCCGGCTCCGGGCGCTGGGGTCGCGGTTGCCGGGGGCGTCCGGGCTGGCTCGCGCCGGTCGGCGATCGGCGGTGCGACGGGTGCGGCACGTGGTGGTCTCGGTGATGGAGATCCTGGCGCTGCCGCTCCGGCTCGTCTCGGTCGTCGCGGTCGTGCTCTCTCGGGTGCTCGTCGGTCTGGTTCCGGCCTCGGCGGTGGCGATCGCCGGCCCTGCGGCCTCCGCCGGGATCGGTACGGGTCGAGCGGGCGGTGCGGTGTCCCGCCGGGGTACCGGGCGCGCGCGACGGGGGGCGACGCCGGGCGGAGGCGAGCGACCCCGAGCGGATCGCGGGGCATCGCGGTACGACGAGGCCGGGACCGAGGCGCCCACCGCGGACGACCGCTTCACGGAGGCGCCCTACGGCGACGGGCCGCACGCCGACGCGCCGCACCGCGAGGAGCGCGGTGCCGGCGAGCAGGCTGGCGCGGGGGAGCCCGGGCTCTACGATGCGGCGGACGACTGGCCGACGGCCGCCCATCGCGGCGGCGGCGAGACGCTCGACGTGCCGTGGCCGGCGGGCGAGGTGCCGGCGGGCGAGCCCTCCGCGCAGGAGCTGCGCCACGAGGAGGCGCTGCGGATGATCGCCGAGCGCGAGGCCGCGCTCGAGCGGATCGCCGAGCGCGAGCGTCGCCGCCGCGAGGGCCCGCCGCCCCGCGGCGGCGGTCGCCGCGGCCGCCGCGGGCGCTGAGAGCCCGCTTCGGTGCCTACGCCTGGCGCTGGTACTTGCCGAACGCGCGGTTGGCGACGATCAGGCAGAGGATGACCAGGAGCGCGAGCGCTCCGACCCGCAGGCCGATCGCGCCCCAGTCGGCGCCGCCGGCCGCGGCGAGATTGGTGGGGACGTCGAGCGACGCGCTGCGGCTGGCCTCGATCGCCCAGTTCAGCGGGTTGAAGTTGGTCGCCGTCTGCATCCAGTCGGGCATCAGCTGCTTCTGCTGGAACGCCGTCGAGACGAAGACCAGCGGCAGCATCACGAAGTTGAGGATCGCGATCAGGGTCTCCTCGCTGCGGGTCACGAGCGCGAGCGCGTAGGAGAGCGCGCCGACCGCGGTCGAGAGCAGCAGGCAGATCAGCAGCAGTACCGCCACGCCCACGACGCCGCCCGGGAAGGTCGCGCCCAGCAGCAACGCGAGCATGACGATGATCAACGACTGGATCAGCACGCTCAGGGCACCCTGAGCGACCGCGCCGAGCAGCATCGCCGTGCGGGTCGCGGGGGTCACCAGGAAGCGGTCGATCACGCCCTCGTTCATGTCGTTGAGGATGCCCATCCCGGCCCAGCCGGAGGCCATGAAGCCGGTCATCACGATCACGCCCGGCGCGATGAACTGGACGAAGTCGTCACCGGCGAAGCCGGGGATCTCGGTCGTGCTCTTGAACAGCGCGCCGAACAGGACCAGCCACACGATCGGCTGGACGAGGGTGATCGCGATCCACCACGGCTGGCGAATCAGCGATCGCAGTTGGCGACCGGCGAAGAAGCCGGTCTGGGCGACGATCGTGCTCATCGGGCGTCCTTCGGGTCGTTCTGGGCTGCGGTGCCGGCATCGGCCTCGGCGAACGCGCGGCCGGTGTAGCGGAGGTAGACGTCGTCCAGCGAGGGCCGGGAGACGGTGATGGTGGCGACGGCCAGCGACGCGCCTTCGAGTGCCTGGAGGACCTGCGGGGTCGCGGTCGCGCCGTGGTCGACGCGGGCCCGGACGGTCCGTCCGTCGACGGAGATCTCGCCGATCCCGGCGACCGCGCCCTGGAGCAGGCCGACGACCGATTCCGGCGCCGGTTCGGCCAGCTCGACCGTGATCGCATCGCCGTGGAGCTCGCCCTTGAGCTCCTCCGGCGAGCCCTTGGCCACGATCTGGCCGCGGTCGACGATCGCCAGCTGGGCCGCCAGCTGATCGGCTTCCTCGAGGTAGTGGGTGGTCAGCAGGACGGTCATCCCGTCGTCGCTGAGGCCGCGGACGATCTTCCACAACTCGGCACGGATCTCCGGATCGAGGCCGGTCGTCGGCTCGTCGAGGAACAGCACCTGCGGCCGGTGCATCAGCGCGGTGGCGATGTCGACCCGCCGCTGCATCCCGCCGGAGAATCCGCGCACGACGCGGTTCTTGGCGTCGCCGAGCGCGAACCGGTCGAGCAGCTCGTCGGCGCGGGCCTTGGCGTCGGCGGCCGACATCTGGTGGATCCGGCCCTGGAGGACGAGGTTCTCCCGCGCGGTCAGGGCCTTGTCGGTGCCGGACTTCTGGGAGACGACGCCGATCCGGGCGCGGACCGCGGCCTGCTCGGTGCGGATGTTCGCGCCGGCGACGGTGGCCTGGCCGTTGGTCGGCGCGGCGAGCGTGGTCAGGATCTTGACCGTCGTCGACTTGCCGGCGCCGTTGGGGCCGAGCAGGCCGAAGACGGAGCCGGTTGGGACCTGGAGGTCGAGGCCGCGGAGGGCCCGGACCTCGCCGTAGGTCTTGACGAGCCCGCGGGCGTCGATCGCCAGCGTCGGATCGACGGCGGGGGAGCCGGTGGCGGGAGCCGTGGTCGAGGCGGTGCTCATGTGATCGGGGTCCTCTCGGTCGGGAACGGGACGGGGGAGGCTGGTTCGGGGGTCGGGCCGCGGTCGCGGCCGTGGCGGCGTGGGGCGTCGGTCATCGGGGTGGGACCTTGCCGTCGATCGAGGACGACTTCGGTCCGCGATCCCTCGGTGTGGTCGTGACCGGCTTCAGGTGGTCGGGCGCCCGGAGGATCGCCGCGGGGTCGCAGAGCGCGTCGATCTGGGCGTCGAGCTCGTCGTGCCAGGTGATCTCGGCGGCGAGGCGCAGCTCCCACTGGCGGAACGAGAGCTTGGCGGTGGCCGGGATGCTGGCCAGGCGGGTGTCGCGCTCGCGGTGGTGGACGAGGTCCTCGTGCTGGACCTTCAGTCGCATCCTGCGCTCGTTCAGCAGCTCGCGGAGCTCGTCGGGGTCGCTGCCGGGGGCGGTGAAGACCAGTGCGAGGTTGACCGCGGGATCGAGGCTGGCCTGGCTGAGGGCGATCTCGCGCAAGCGGCGCAGCTGGTACTGCCCGGCCTCGGTCAGGGCGTAGACGGTCCGGGGCGGCCGGTTGCCCTCCTGCTCGCTGCGGAGGGGGACGATCTCGCCCTCGGCAGCGAGCCGGCGGAGGGTGTTGTAGATCGCCCCGGTCGAGACCTCGGCCCACTGGCTGAGGTTGACGATCTCCGAGATCCGGCGGATCTGGTGGCCGTGCATCGGCTCCGTGTTCAGGAGCGCGAGCACGACGAGGGTCGCGTGGTTGACTTTCACACGACTAGTTTTGCAGAACTAGTTCCCGAAGTGTGGAGGGGCTGGGGCGTCGGGGATCGGCATGGCGGAGTCGACCGGCCGGCGCGGGATCCGGTGGTGGGCCGCGGGCCGGCCGGCGTCGGCCGCCCGGCGGGGCGGTCGCGCGATCTGCGGTCGCCCGGGCGGTCGAGGGAGATGCCCGATGTGCGGCAGCGGCCCGGGGCGCAGGATCGGGTCGATGCGAATCGATCCCGAAGCTCGTCCCGACCGTCGGCCGCCGCGACGCCGTCGGCCGACCTACTCCGGCGTGGTCGCCACGATCGCGCTGTTCGTCGCACTCGGCGGGACCTCCGTCGCTGCCGTCCAGCTCGGTCGCGGGCAGGTGCAGACCCGCCATCTGGCGAGCGGCTCCGTGACGTCGGGGAAGGTCAAGGACGGCTCCCTGCGCAGCCGTGACTTCCGGAAGGGCGAGCTGAAGGCGGGCGTCGCTGGGCCCGCCGGCGCCGTCGGTCCGGCCGGAGCGACGGGCGCGAGCGGTCGTGCCGGCGAGCGGGGCGAAGCGGGGGAGCGGGGGCCACAGGGGGAGGCGGGAGCTCGTGGTCCCGAGGGGCCGAGCACCGGGCCGGCGGGCGGGGTCCTGACCGGGACGTTCCCCGCTCCGGGCCTGGCGGACGGGGCGGTCGGGTGCTCGGCGCTCGCCGCCGGAGCGGTCGACACGTCGCGGGTCGCCAACGGCAGCCTGCGACTGGAGGACCTCTCCGTCTGGTGGGACGCACTCCAGGTCGGGCCGACCACGATCGCCCCCGGCCGCTGCGACACGGTCGGCTACGACCGGCCGGTGGGCGGGCAGATCCGTCTCGGTGACGTGGTCGTCGTCACCACCGGGAACGACCCGCCGCCGCCGGGAATCGCCGTCGACGGCGGCCTGGTCCGGCGCGGGGACAAGCTCGAGGCCGAGGTCCACATCTGCAACCACGCTGAGACCGCGATCACGATCCCGTTCCCGTTCGTGCCCACCGCCCACGGCCTGCGTATGCGCGACTCAGCGGGCTGAGGCGGAGGCGGCGACCGATCCGGGCTGGCGGTGCGCCCCGTGGGAGAAGTCGGCGTGCTCGACGCCGCGGACCGGGGCGTGCTGCTTGCTGAGGCGGCCGAGCGCCCGGTCGACGTCGGACAGCAGCAGCTCGGCGAGGTCGTCGCTGAACCCGTTGCGGATCACGATCCGCAGGACGTGCAGGTCGTCGCGGGCCTCCACGAACGGGTAGGCGGGGATCAGCCAGCCGCGTTCGCGGAGGGTCGCCGAGACGTCGTAGACCGAGAACGCGTCGACGTCGTCGGCGAGCGTGACCGCGAAGACCGGCAGCTCGTCGCCGCGGGTCAGGGCCCGGAACGCACCCGTCTGCTCGAGCGCGCCTGCGATGTGCGTCGCGGTGTCGCGGCAGCCCTGGTGCACGCGACGGTAGCCCTCGTGACCGAGTCGCAGGAAGGTGAAGTACTGGGCGACGACGTAGGAGCCGGGGCGGGAGAAGTTGAGGGCGAAGGTCGGCATCTCCCCGCCGAGGTAGCTGACCCGGAAGACCAGCTCGTCGGGCAGCGCCTCGGCGTCGCGCCACAGGGCCCAGCCCACGCCGGGGTAGACCAGCCCGAACTTGTGGCCGGAGGCGTTGATCGACGCGACCCGCGGCAGCCGGAAGTCCCAGACCAGCTCGGGGTCGAGGAACGGCGCGATGAACCCGCCCGAGGCCGCGTCGACGTGTAGGGGGATGTCGAGTCCGGTCTGCTCCTCGAGCGCGTCGAGGGCGGCAGCGATCTCCGCGATCGGCTCGTAGCTGCCGTCGAAGGTCGAGCCGAGGATCCCGACCACGCCGATCGTTCGTTCGTCGCACTGGGCGACGGCGGTCTCGGCGTCGAGGTGGAAGCGCTCGCCCTCCATCGGCACCAGGCGCGGCTCGACGTCCCAATAGCGGGCGAACTTGTCCCAGCAGACCTGGACGTTGGCGCCCATCACGATGTTCGGGCGGTCGATCGGCTCGCCGGCAGCGCGGCGGCGCGCCTCCCAGCGGCGCTTGAGGGCGAGGCCGGCGAGCATCGCCGCCTCGCTCGATCCGGTCGTCGAGCAGCCGACGGCGGTCGTCGACGGGCCGGACTCCGGGGCCGACCACAGTCGGCCGAGGATCGCCACGCAACGGGACTCGAGCTCCGCCGTCTGCGGGTACTCGTCCTTGTCGATCATGTTCTTGTTCAGGCAGCGCGCGATCAACGCCTCCGCCTCGGGCTCCATCCAGGTGGTGACGAAGGTCGCCAGGTTCAGACGGGCATTGCCGTCGAGCAGGAGCTCGTCTTCCACGATCCGCTCGGCGAGCCGGGGGTCCATGCTCGAGTCGGGCAGTGCGTATCGCGGGACGGATCCGACCCGGGACTCGTAGAGCGGATTGACGGAGAGCTCGGTCGTGACGTGCTTGCGGGACGGCTGGTGGAGGGCCATGCGCCGACCATACGCCGTCCACGTGGGGCAATCGCGGAGTCCGCGAAGTTGGCACGGTCTCGGTGCGTGATCGGCACCGTCTGCCCTTGTCTCGGTGCTGGGCCTCGCGGCATCGTGGGGCCATGACGTCGCCCGCTTCCCCGGATCGCTCGGATCCTGCCGGCAAGCTTGCTTGGCCAACCTGGCCAAGTAGTGGTAGCGTCGAAGCCATGCCTGATCCGTTCAGCATCGGCGAGGCCAAGACCCAGCTGTCGCGGCTGATCGCAGCCGCGGAGCGGGGGGAGGACGTCACGATCCGTCGTGGCGATCGGCCGGTCGTGCGGCTCGTGGCGATCGACTCCGTCGGCACCCCGCGCCGCTCGCCGATCGGAGCGCTGGCCGGCCGGATCGAGATCGCGGAGGGCGTCGACGAGCTCGGGCCGGAGTGGGATCCGTACCGGTGACGGCGCGGTTGCTGGACACCCACCCGCTGTTGTGGGCGCTGGCGGGTGACGCGCGGCTGCCCGCCGCGCTGGCCACGGCGATCGCCGACGATCCGTCGCGATTCGTCGTCAGCGATGTCGCGTTCTGGGAGATCGGGATCAAGCGCTCGGTCGGGAAGCTGCGGGTCCCCGAGGACCTGCCCCGGCTGGTCGCCGAGCTCGGCTTCGGTGCGACGCCGATCACGCGGAGTCAGACCTGGTCGGTGGCCGAGCTGCCCCTGCATCACCGGGATCCGTTCGACCGACTCCTGATCGCGCAGGCGCTCGACCTCGGGATGTCGGTGGTCACCGCCGACGCGGCCTTCGCGGCCTACGGGGTGACGGTCGACTGGCCGGGGGAGGGCGCTGCGGGGTCGGGCCTGGGCGACGATGTGTAACTCGGGGGTTGCATGTGCGGGGCTGATGTGTAACCCTGCGGTGACACAAGGCGGTTCGCCGCACGACGCAAACGAGGAGCTTCACCATGGTTACCGATCAGATCGAACGTGAGATCAGCATCGCCGCCCCGCTCGAGCGGGTGTGGGAGCTGATCACCGAGGCCGAGCACATCGGCAGCTGGTTCGGGGACGCCGGCGCGACCGTCGACCTGCGGCCCGGCGGCGCGATGGCCTTCCACTGGAAGGAGCACGGCACGGCCCTGGCCGAGGTCGTCGCGATCGAGCAGCCGCGGCGGTTCGCCTACCGCTGGGTGCCGGTCCCCGGGGTCCGGAACGTGGCGCCGACGGCGACCAACTCGACGCTCGTCGAGTTCACGCTCGAGGCCGAGGGCGACGGGACCCGGCTGCGGGTCGTGGAGAGCGGCTTCGCCTCGCTCGAGATCGCCGAGGACCAGCAGCTGCAGGCGGTCGAGGGCAACACCCGCGGCTGGCGGGCGGAGCTCCAGGAGCTGGTCGACTACGCCACCCGTGTAGCCGCATGAGCGCGGTCGCCCCCGCGACCGTCCCGCCGCCGACCAACGAGGTCTTCGCGGCCCTCGCCGACCCGACCCGTTGGTCGGTCCTGAGCCTGCTCGCGGAGCGGGGCGAGGGGACGGCGACGACGCTGGCCGGCGAGCTGCCGGTCAGCCGGGTCGCGGTGGTCAAGCACCTCGGTGTGCTCGACCGGGCGGGGCTGGTCGAGGGGCGACGGCGGGGGCGCGAGGTCCGCTACAGCGTGCGTCCGCAGCAGCTCGACGCGACCGCGCGCTGGATGGCGGAGCTCGCGTCGCAGTGGGACACGCGGCTGGCGGCCCTCAAGCGACTGGCCGAGCAGTAGCCGGCGCGCTCGCTGCGAAGCGAGCGCGCACGTCGATCGGCCGAGCGGCGGGCGGGGCTGGCAGCACGTCCGTCGCGGTCGCCCGTGCCGCTCGCGGCCACCGACGACGTGGCTTCCGCACGCCCCGTCGCGGTGACCGCCGGGCAGGCGGGGTGGGGGCGCACGTACTCTGTGTGGTTCCAGATGGCTGACCAGTCCAAGATCCGCAACTTCTCGATCATCGCCCACATCGACCACGGGAAGTCGACGCTGGCCGATCGCATCCTCGAGCTGACCGACACGGTCGCCGACCGCGACATGCAGGAACAGCTGCTCGACTCGATGGAGCTGGAGCGCGAGCGCGGGATCACGATCAAGTCGCAGGCGGTCCGGGTGTACTTCGACGCCGAGGACGGCGAGACGTACATGTTCCACCTGATCGACACCCCCGGGCACGTCGACTTCACGTACGAGGTCTCGCGTTCGCTCCAGGCCTGCGAGGGCGCGCTGCTCGTCGTCGACGCCTCGCAGGGCGTCGAGGCCCAGACGCTCGCCAACACCTACCTGGCCGTCGACGCGGGGCTGGAGATCATCCCCTGCCTCAACAAGATCGACCTGCCGGGCGCCGAGCCCGAGCGGGTCGGGGGCGAGGTCGCCGACCTGCTCGGTGAGGACGCCGACTCGATCCTGCGGATCTCGGGCAAGACCGGCGAGGGCGTCGACGCGGTCCTCAACCAGCTCGTCAAGACCGTGCCGGCCCCGGGCGGCGACCGCGATGCGCCCGCCCGCGCCCTGATCTTCGACTCCGAGTTCGACCAGTACCGCGGCGTCGTCGCCTACATCCGGGTCGTCGACGGCGTCTTCAAGAAGGGCGACAAGATCGCCGCGATGGCCGCGGGCACCGAGGCCGACGTCGACGAGCTCGGCATCTTCAGCCCGCAGATGGTCCCGATCTCGGAGCTGGGCCCCGGCGAGGTCGGCTACGTGATCACCGGGATCAAGGACGTGATGCTGCTGCGCGTCGGCGACACCCTGACCCACCGCCCCGGCGTCCGCGGCGGTGGCGAGAAGCTGGTTCGCGCCGAGGAGCCGCTGCCCGGCTACCGCGAGATCAAGCCGATGGTCTTCTGCGGCCTGTTCCCGACCGACACCGCGCAGTACCCCGACATGCGCGACGCGCTCGAGAAGCTGTCGCTGAACGACGCCGCGCTGGCCTGGGAGCCGGAGACCTCGGACGCGCTCGGCTTCGGCTTCCGGATCGGCTTCCTCGGCCTGCTGCACATGGACATCGTCCGTGAGCGGCTGGAGCGGGAGTACGACCTCGACCTGATCGCGACGATGCCGTCGGTGGGCTTCGAGCTCCAGCTCCAGGACGGCACGATCGAGGAGATCCACAGCCCCTCGGCCTATCCGGATCCGACCTTCATCAAGGAGATCCGCGAGCCGTTCGTGAAGCTGAACGTGCTCACGCCGACCGAGTACGTCGGCACGACCATGGACCTGTGCCAGGACAAGCGCGGCGAGCACCAGGGGATGCAGTACATCTCCGCCGACCGCGTGCAGCTGAGCTACGACGTGCCGTTGGTCGAGATCGTGCTCGACTTCTTCGACCAGCTGAAGTCGCGGACCCGCGGCTACGCGTCCTTCGACTACGACCCGATCGGGCTCCGGGCGAGCGATCTGGTCAAGCTCGACATCCTGCTCTCCGGCGAGCCGGTCGACGCGCTCTCGTTGCTCGTCCACCGCACCAAGGCGCAGGAGATGGGCAAGAAGTTCACGGAGAAGCTCAAGGAGAAGATCCCGCGTCAGCAGTTCGACGTGCCGATCCAGGCGGCGATCGGCGGCCGGGTGCTGGCCCGAGAGACCGTCAAGGCCTACCGCAAGGACGTCACCGAGAAGCTCTACGGCGGCGACATCTCGCGGAAGAAGAAGCTGCTCACGAAGCAGAAGGCCGGCAAGAAGCGGATGAAGCAGGTCGGCCGGGTCGAGGTCCCGCAAGAGGCGTTCCTCGCCGTGCTGGAGCTGGGCGACTCGAAGTAGGTCGCGGCGCCCGGCCGATCGGCCGGCTGCGCGAAGATGGCGGCATGGACCTGGAGCTGACCGGAGAAGCCGTCGTCGTGACCGGGGCGTCGAGCGGGATCGGTCGCGCGACGGCCGAGCGGCTGGCGGCCGAGGGCGCGCTCCTGCTGCTGGTGGCCCGGGACGGCGGGCGGCTGGAGCAGGCCGTCGCCGCGCTGCCCGGCGGCCCGCACGCGACGCTGGCGGTCGACGTGACCGCGGACGGCGCGGGGGAGCGGATCGCCGCCGCCTGTCTCGCGGCCCACGGGCGGCTCGACGCGATCGTGGCCGCGGCCGGCACCTCGCAACGGATGGCGCCGGAGGACCTGACCGCCGAGGAGTGGGACCGGCAGTGGCGGCTGAACGTGCTCGGCCCCAACGCCCTGCTGCTGGCCGCCGCCGATGCGCTGGCCGCCGCGCCGGGCGGCGGGCGGGCGGTGCTGGTCTCGTCGTCGTCCGGCAAGCGGCCGTCCTCCAGCAACATGGCCTACGCCGTGACCAAGGCCGCGCAGCTCTCGCTCTCGCGGGCCTGGGCCGAGCACCTCGCCGGCCGCGGGGTGCGGGTCAACGCGATCGCTCCCGGCCCGATCGACAGCGAGCTGTGGATGCAGCCCGGCGGGCTCGCCGAGCAGGCCGCCGAGGCCGCCGGAGTGACCAAGGACCAGGCGCTGGCGGCGGCGAAGGGGCGGGTCCCGCTCGGCCGCTTCGGGACCCCGGAGGAGATCGCCGACGTGATCGTCCTGCTCGCCTCGCGCCGTGGCGGCTACGTGACCGGTGCCGCCTGGTCGGTCGACGGCGGCTCGGTGCCGAGCATCGTGTAGCCGGCCGCTCGCTCGCGGGCTCCGGCCGGGGTGGCGTCAGTCGACGGTCGGGGTCGGGACCGCCGCCGGGACGCTCAGGCAGGCCTCGATCGTCTGGGCCAGCAGCTCGCAAGCCCGTTCGCGCTCGAGCAGCCCGGCGAGCCAGCGGGCGGCGAGGCCCTCGACCGTGGCGGTCAGCCGCTGGGCACAGGCGTCCGCGTCGATCCGCCGGTCGATCGAGCCGTCCTCGCGCCCGATCTCGATCGTGCGGGCCACGAGCGCGGCCCACGCCTCGCTGGCCGCCCGCAGCGCCTCGCGGATCTCCGGATCGAAGACGGCGGAGGCAACGACCTCGCCCCAGACGACAGCGGTCTCACGTGTTCGCTCGTCGTCGTCCAGCTCCGAGAGCAGGGTCGCGTCGACCAGCTCGCGACCGTTGCGCCCGTGGGCGGTCGGGACCCGCATCGCCTCGATCGCCCGGTCGTTGGCGTGCTGGAGCGTCGCCCGGACGAGGCCCGCGCGGCTGCCGAAGTGGTAGTAGAGCAGCGAGACGGCGACCCCAGCCTCGGCGGCGACGGCCTCGACCCGCAGCGCCCGCACGCCGTGCTGCGCGACCACGTGGATCGCCGCGTTGAGGATCGCGGTCCGGCGGTCGGTCATCTAGCGCCAGGGTAGAGCACCGTCGGCGCGCGAAGGCCGTCCGCGCCGGGGCTCGGGGGAGGGCCGGCTCAGCCCGGCGACGGAACGGTCAGCAGCCGGACGATCTTCGTCTTCGACTTCTTCGGCAGCTTCACCCGCACGCGCAGCTGCGGCCCCGGGGTCGGGTTCCCGCGCTGGCCGCTGCGGACCTTGACGACCTTGCCGACGGCCCGCGGGGGCAGGCCGGAGAGCAGGGCGACGTAGGTCGCGCCGGTCGGCGACTTGAGCGTCAGCTTGCGCTTCAGCGCGCCCGCCGACAGCTCCTGGCCGACGACCAGGTTGCCGCTCGTCCCGATCCCGTAGGTCGGCAGCCGCAGCTCCGCGGTGATCGCGCTCTTGCGCTCGTTGGTGACCGTGTAGGTCGTGCGCACGGAGGAGCCGGTGAGGGTGTGGGAGACCTTCAGCAGCACGCTGTCGGCGCTGTCGGCCCCGGTCACGGTCAGGCGCTTGCCGAGCGGCTTGGACGCGTTCTTGGCCGCCTTCGGGAGCTTGAGCCCGGACTGGGCCTTGCGGCGGACGCCGGGCTGGGTCTCGATCAGGGTCGAGGGGCCGGCGGACAGTCGCAGGCCGAGGCTGCCGTCGCGGTTGCCTCCGACGCCGGTCAGGGCTCGGCCGCGGGCGTCGAACAGGCGCGACGGCTCGAGCCCGCCGACTTGCAGCGGCGCCCACGGGGCGAGGAAGGCCGTGGCGTAGCGGGAGGTCGAGACCGCCAGCCGGCCGAGGTCCTCGTCGTGCGCGTAGGCGTTGGGCAGGCGGGTCGCGGGGCCGTTGACGGCGGCGAGGCCGCGCTCGGCCAGCTCGGCGGTGGTCGAGGCCAGCCGGGCGGTTCCGGTCAGGCCGTCGAAGTTGTCGGAGACCAGCGCGCTGCCGCTGAACCCGTAGGCGCTGGCGGGCAGGATCACCGAGTTGCTGTCGGCCGCGGCCTGCTGGTAGTGCTGGATCGCGGCCTGGGTCAGCCAGCGGGCGGTCGCCTGCTGGTTCGGGAGCAGGCCGCCCCCGATCGCCCCGGTGGTCCCGGCGGCGAACCCGCGCAGGGCCAGCATCCAGTACTGGGTCAGGTACAGCCGCTGGACGCTCTTGCCGGAGTCCCAGTTGAGGTAGCCGGCGGTCGTCCAGTTGCCGTACGCGATCCGCCGGGTCCAGTCGCGCAGCAGCTGCTGGTCCTTCGGCGGCAGCGGCTGCATCCCGGCGGCGAGCGCCTGGTCGTAGTAGGCGAGCGCACCGAGGGTGATGTTCGCGTACTCGGCGGTGTCGGAGAGGTTGGTCTGGTTGGTCGGAACGCGGTTGGGCAGGTAGTGGAAGCCGAGGCCGCTCGCGAGGTTCGAGGTGCCGTTCGGGTACGCCGGCCGGCGGGCGCTCTGGATGAACCAGAGCAGCTGCTGGCGGTAGTCCTGCTGGAGCAGGACCGGATCGCCGGTCACGGTCGCGTCGGCCGCGTAGACGTCGGCGTTCCAGTTGATCTGGTTCAGCAGCCGGCTCGGGGAGCGCCAGAACGGCGAGCGGGCGACGGAGACGACCCGGTCGTAGATCAGGTTGCGGGCATCCTGCGAGAGGCCGGCGACGTCGCGAGCGCGCCAGGCCGCGGCCAACGCGCGCATCACGATCGCATCGAGCGCCTGGTGCTGGGTGACGACGGCCCCGCCCGGCTCGGTGAAGCCCGGGCCATGGACGGTCTGGCTGTGGCCGCGATCGGGGGCGGGGGTGACCTTGCCGTCGAGGGTCGCGAGGTACATCGGGCCGGTCAGGAGTCGGACGAGCGGCTCGATCCGGTCCGGGCGACCGGTCACGCCCTGGTGGCCGGTGAGGGCCGC
This sequence comes from Patulibacter ginsengiterrae, assembly GCF_056269115.1. Lineage (NCBI taxonomy): Bacteria > Bacillati > Actinomycetota > Thermoleophilia > Solirubrobacterales > Patulibacteraceae > Patulibacter > Patulibacter ginsengiterrae. Next base: position 525,442 of record NZ_JBWDOG010000001.1, on the reverse strand, counting down.
GTAGGAGTGCGCCAGCAGCATCTCGGCGTTGAGTCGCGCACGGGGGGCGTTGCGGATCAGGTACGCGCCGCGCTCGGCGCTCCAGAGCGCGTCGATCGGGGTCGCGGCGGCGTCGGAGACGGCCCACAGGTCGCCGGGGGCGGCGGCCTGGAGCCGCTGCTCGCCGGTGATCAGCGCGTTGGGGTCGGCGCCGGCGGTGCCACCCGGAGCGGCTGGATCGCGGTCGGTCGCGCGCGGGCTGGCGAGCCCGGACGACAGCTCGTGCGGGTCCAGCTCGCCGCCGGCGGGATCGCTGGCGGACGCCGCCGATGCGCCGACGAGCGGCACGGCGAGGGCGAGCACGAGAAGCGACCGGCGGAGCGGGGGGAACACAGGCACGACCGGGGATGGTGCCGGATCGGCCGGCGGCGGCGCGCCGCTCGGTACGCGGCCTGCGGGTCGGGGGCGTGTCGCCTGGTGCTTGGCCGGTGGGTCGGGGCGTGCCGATCGGTGGGTGGGCCGCGGGTCCGGCGGTGTCGATCGGTGGGCGGGCTGCGGGTCCGGGGTGTGTCGATCGGTGGGCGGGCTGCGGGTCCGGGGTGTGTCGATCGGTGGCGGGCCGCGGGTCCGGGGTGTGTCGATCGGGCTTCCGGTGTTCCGCGTCGGGGAGGTCGCCCGTTCGCTCGCGCAGCGACGGCGTTCTCGTGGCCTGAAGTCTGACTTGACTGAATTTTCAGTTCGGATAGGCTGGCGCCCATGACGACGATCGATCCCTTGTCGCGGTGGGCGGAGTTCGGGGAGAAGCCGGACTATGCGGGCCTGTTGAGCTTTGCGGGGGTGCCGTACTCGGAGGATCCGGCGGACCTGGTCGGGGTCGACGTCGCGGTCGTCGGGGCGCCGATGGATGATCTGGTCTCCGATCGTCCGGGGACGCGGTTCGGGCCGCGGGCGATTCGCGCGGCGAGTTGCCCGTCGGGGCCGCATCTGGAGTGCGGTGTCGATGCGTTCGACGTGTTGCGGGTGATCGACTTCGGGGATGCGCCGGTGTTGCCGGCGGATCCGGTCAGGTCGCATGCGGCGATCGAGGCGACCGTCGCGCAGGTGCTGGCGGCCGGTGCGATCCCGGTGATCCTCGGCGGCGATCACTCGATCGCGGAGCCGGACATGCGGGCCTGTGCGGCGAAGTTCGGGCCCGTCGGGCTGGTGCACTTCGATACGCATACCGACACCGGGCGTGAGGTCTTCGGCGTCGAGCGCTCGCACGGGACGCCGATGTTCCGGCTGGTGGAGGAGGGCGTGATCGACCCGGAGCGGTACGTCCAGATCGGCTTGCGCGGCTACTGGCCGGGTGAGGTCGAGTTCGGGTGGCAGCGGGAGCGGGGGATCACGTCGCTCTTCATGCACGAGATCCGCGATCGCGGGATCCGGGCGGTCATCGCCGATGCGGTCGCGGTGCTGTCGCGTGATGGCGGTGACGCGAAGCCGGTCTTCCTGTCGGTGGATGTCGATGTGCTGGACCCGGCGTTCGCGCCGGGGACGGGGACGCCGGAGCCGGGCGGGATGACCTCCAGCGAGCTGTTGTGGGCGTGCCGTGAGGTGGCGTCCAAGCTGTCGTTGGTCGGGATGGATGTGGTGGAGGTGTCTCCGGAGCGGGTCGGGGCGCGGGACGTGACGGCGCTGGTGGCCGATCGGGTGGTGCGGGAGGCGTTGACGGGGATCGCGATCCGCCGCCGCGGCTGAGCGGCCGTTCGAGGCGGACCGGACCCGGGCGAGAGCGGGCTGATGCGGATTTGCTGTCGTATAGGCGGTAAATCCGCATCAGTCCACCCCGCCACCCGTATCGCGATGTGTTGTCCACCGTGGCGGTGGCGAACACATCGCGAACGCCCCGGTCACCCGCCGCGCCCCTGCCCGCCCATCTCGCCCCCCCCGCGCCGCGCCGGTCGCCCGCCGCGCCGGTCGCCCGCCGCGCCGGTCGCCCGCCGCGCCGGTCGCCCGCGACCCGGGCCTGCCCGCCCGCCGGCAGACCCGACGGGCGTGGGGTGGGCGGGGACCGGCGCGACGGATAGCATCGGCCGCCTTCCGTGGCGGTCTCCGGGCGGTTCGCCCGGCCGCCGCCCATCCGACCCGAGGAACCGTCCAGCGTGGCTGACATCACCGCCCCCGTGGGCAAGCGCTATCCGCCGGTGAGCTACGCCGTCGGCCGCGAGAAGATCCGCGAGTACGCGCGGGCGGTGGGGGAGACGAACCCGCTGCACCTCGACCTCGCTTCGGCCCGTGCGGCCGGCTTCGCCGACCTGGTCGCCCCGCCGATGTTCGTCGTCGTCTACTCGTCGCCGGCGATCGGTCCGGCGATGCTCGATCCCGAGGTCGGGATCGACATGGGGCGGCTCGTCCACGGTGCCCAGGAGTTCGTCTGGGAGCGGGTGCTGGTGGCCGGGGACGAGGTCAGCACCGAGGTGACCCTCGACGAGGTTCGCGTGGTCGACACGGTCGACCTCACCTACTACGTCTTCGGCGCCCGGACGACCGACGCCGACGGCGCGCTGGTCTCGACCGGGACCTGGACCAACATCGTGCGGGGGAACGGCTGATGAGCGACGAGACGACCACCACGCCCGACGCCGAGCCGCTCCCGACCTGGGCTCCGGGCAGCGAGCTGCCGACGCTCGAAGTGCTCCCCGACCGGTACCTGACCGTCCGCTACGCCGGCGCCTCGGGCGACTTCAATCCGATCCACGTCGACGACGAGTTCGCCCGCCAGGTCGGGCTGCCCGGCCGGATCCTGCACGGGCTCTGGACGATGGCCCAGGTGGCCCGTGCTCAGACCGAGGCCGTCGGTGGCAGCGAGGCCCCCGGGTCGTTGCTGCGCCTGAAGGTCGACTTCCGCGGGATGGCCGTGCCCGAGCAGGAGATCGTCGTGACCTCGAAGGTCAAGGCGGTCGAGGAGGACGTCGCGACGGTCACGGCCGTCGCCAAGCAGGGCTCGGCGCGGGTGATCCGCAACGCCGAGGCGCGGGTGCGGTTCCGGCAGAGCCAGCTGCTGGCGCCGCGAGCGGCCGATCCGTTTGCCGTTCCTGGCGGGTCCGCTCGGTAGGGAGCGGGCGTGCACCATCGCCGGTCGGGCTCGCGATGACGCCGCGCCCCGCCGGCGCCGGCAGCGGAGCCGCCACCCCGGGCAACGTCCTCAGGAACGCGTCCTCGGCGTCGTCGGAAACGACGGCTAGGAGGGGCCGGGGCCTCTCGCGGGCTGCGCACCATCCTCGTCGGGACGCCCGACCTCGACCTCGGCGTCGCCGTCGGCCGGCGCCTCGGTGCCGACCGGCGACGATTGGTCGTCGTCCGCCGCCGTCTCGTCCTCGACCGGTGGCGTCTCGCCCTCGGTCATCGCCCTCTCGTCCGCGTCCGCCGCCGTCTCGCCGTCGGTCATCGCCGTCTCGTCCGCGTCCGCCGCCGTCTCGCCCTCAGCCGCCGCCGCTTCGTCCGCGCCCGCCGCCGCCTCGGTGGCCACCAGCTCGGGGTGGCTGGTCCCGACGACCTCCGGCCCATCGGCCTCGAGCACCGCGTCCGCCTCGTCGGCGATCGCGGCGTTCAGCTCGGCGCCGAACAGCAGCGCGCAGCTCGACAGCCAGAGCCAGATCACGACCACGATCGCGCCGGTGAACGCGCCGTAGAGGGCACCGACGTTGACGACGTTGGAGATGTACTGCGAGAGCAGGTACGAGACCAGCAGCCAGGCGCTGACGCCGAGCACGGCCCCCGGCGTCACGAGATGGAACGCTCGGTGCTTGTAGTCCGGGGTCACGTAGTAGATGAACGAGAAGCCGAGCATCGCGCTGGTCACCGCCGCCGGCCAGCGGACGGCGGCCCAGAGCGTGGCGGCCCCGCGGTCGAGCCCGATCAGGTCGAACAGCTCGACGGCCAGCTCCTGCCCGACGACCACGAAGACCATCGTCGCCAGCACCAGCGTCATCAGCACGAAGGTCGAGGCGACGTCGATCGTCTTGCGCCGCAGGAAGCTGCGCCCGCCCTCGACCCGGAAGGCGACGTTGAGCGCCCGCCGCATCGACTCGAGCACGCCGGTGGTCCCGTAGAAGGCGATGAAGATGCTCAGGATCAGCCCGGTGGTGGCCGTGCTCTTGTTCCGCAGGGCGATCCGCAGCGAGCTGTCGATCGGCTGGACGACGGACTCCGGCGCGACGGTCCGCAGGTACTCGACGATCGCGTTGTAGGTCCGCGGGTACTCGCCGACGACGCCCAGCAGGGAGAGCGCGAGCAGCAGCACCGGGAACAGCGACATCAGGCTGTAGTAGGTGATCGCAGCGGCATGCTGCGTCATCTGGTCGCGGTAGAACGCGATCGCGGTGCGCGTGATGACGGCTCGGACGCGGCGCATCGGAACGGAGAAGCTTGAACGACGCAGGCGAATCGGGGGTATACCCCTGCCCGGGCCGCCCGCGAGGTGGGGCGCTAGCTCGCCCGCCGGGGGCCCGGGACGCCGACCAGCAAGCCGCCGACGAGCGCGACGACGGCGGGCGGAGCGAGCAGTTGGGCGAGGAACCGGGCCGGGCCGCCGGCGCCCGTCACCAGCCGCGACCCGTCGGTCGCGTCGAGCCCGCCCCGCCACAGCAGCCAGATGCCGGCCACGAGCGCGAGCACCAGCAGGGCCCGGGGCAGGTCGCGGTGGTCGACCTTCGACGGCAGCAGGCCGACGCTGGCGCTGAGAGCGACGTACAGCCACAGCAGGCCGCCGACGGTCGGGCCGCGGTCGACGAGGGCCGCGGGCAGCCGTTGCGGCAGGTCGCCGACGGCCACGCCCGGCACCAGGGCACAGCCGGCGACGTAGACGACGGCCGGCACCAGCAGCAGCGGCGCGAGGCCGATCGCCGCCCGCCCGACCGGGCCGCCCAGGACCGGCAGCCGCGAGGGTCGGTAGCGGACCTCGCCGAGCAGCACCCCGCCGTCCGGGGTCGGCCGCGGCCGGAACGGGACGAACCGCTCGACCCGCCCCAGCAGCACCGTCGCCATCGCCGCGTGGGCGCCTTCGTGGAGGGCGACGCCCGGAGCCAGGAAGGCCCAGACCAGCCCGCGGCGGAGCCCGCCGACCCGCACGGCGTGGCCGACCAGGCGGTCGAGCAGCCGGCGGCCGAGCACGTAGATGCAGACGAGCTCGAGCGCCAGCAGGGCGAAGACGATCATCGGCCCGCCACGATCGCAGGCGTACCGAAGGGCGCGATCAGCGATGGGGCCGCACCGGCGGCTCGGACGTCGCGATGACAGCCGCCGTGGCCTGGGCAGAGGGACGCCGCGGGGGCTCGGTACGATCGCAGGACGAATGCTCACCCCCCGCCAGGAGCTGATCCTCGGGAAGGTCGTCGCGCGCTTCCGCGAGACGGGTCTGCCGGTGGGCAGCAAGCTGCTCTCCGCCGATCCGGATCTCGACTTCGGTCCGTCGACGATCCGCAACGAGCTGGCCCTGCTCGAGGAGCGGGGCCTGTTGGCGCACCCGCACACCTCGGCGGGGCGGTTCCCGACCGACGCCGGCCACCGCTACTTCGTCGACCACCTGCTGCCGGCGACGTCCGAGGGACCGGGCGTCGAGCTCGAGATCGTCCAGCGCGAGGTCGACGCGGTGATGCGGATGACCAGCGAGACGCTCTCGACGGTCACCGACCTGCTCGCCGTCGTGACCGCGCCGCCGGTCTCGACCGCGACGATCCGCCACGTCGAGGTCTTGCTGCTCCAGCCGCGCGCGGTGATGGTCGTCGTGATCACCTCCGCCGGCGAGGTCGCCAAGCGGGTCGTCGGCTTCCCCGGACCGGTCGACTCGGGCCTTGCGTCGTGGGCCAAGGAGTACCTGAACGAGCGGCTGGTCGGGATCGGGCTCGGGGCGCGGATGCTCCGCGTGCGGCTCGACGATCCGGGCCTCGGCGTCAGCGAGCGGCGCTTCCTCGATGCCCTGCGGCCGGCCTTCGACGGGCTCGGGACGACCAGCGGCGACGCCGGCGGCGGGGTCTACATCAGCGGCGCCGCGCGGCTGATGCACGAGTCGCGAGCGGCCGACGTCGCCCATCTCGACGCGCTCGTCGACGAGCTGGAACGACGGGCGACGATCCTGCATCTGCTCCGCCACGCGCTCCAGAGTCCCGACGTCGTCGTGCACATCGGAGCAGAGAACCCCGTCCCGGCCCTACGATCCCTGGCCGTGGTCGCGGCCGGGTATGGCCCGCCGCAGCGCAAGTTGGGCAGCGTGTCGGTGATCGGCCCCGTTCGGATGGACTACCCGCAGGCCATCCGCGCGGTACGTGATGTCGCCTTCCAGCTGTCCCGGTATGTCGAGGAGCTGTACGAGAACGTATGAGTCAAACCGTCCCGCGTGACCCGTACGAGGTGCTCGGCGTCGATCGCGACGCCGACGAGGCGCAGATCAAGAAGGCCTTCCGGCGCCTGGCCCGGACGCTGCACCCGGACGTCAACCCCGACGATCCCGACGCGCAGGACCGCTTCCGCGAGGTCGCCGAGGCCTACGAGATCCTCTCCGACGGCGAGCGCCGGGCGACCTTCGACCGCTACGGCCACGACGGCCTGCGGCAGCGGGGGATGGGGTCGAACCCCAACTTCGAGGGCTTCGGGTCGATGTCGGACCTGTTCGGGGCCGTCTTCGGGCAGGCGTTCGGTGGCGGAGGCGCCTCGGGCCCGCGGGCCGGGGGCGACCTCGCCGTCGACGTCGAGCTGACGCTGGAGCAGGCCCTGACCGGGGCCAAGGTCCCGGTCGAGGTCGAGATCGTCGGTCGCTGCGAGACCTGCTCGGGCTCGGGCGCGGCCAAGGGCAGCAAGCTGACCCGCTGCTCGCAGTGCGGCGGCCACGGGGTCGTCGACCAGGTCAGCCGGACGCCGTTCGGGGACATGGTCCGCCGCGCGACCTGCAGTGCCTGCGGCGGACGTGGCCAGGTGCCGGAGCAGCCGTGCGACGACTGCGACGGCCAGGGGCTGCGGCAGACGACGCGCAGCCTGACCGTCGACGTGCCGGCAGGGATCGCCGACGGCCAGCGGATCCGGCTCAGCGGCCGCGGTCACCAGGGCGAGCCGGGGGCGCCGGACGGTGACCTCTACGTCGTGGTCAGCGTCACCCCGCATCCGCGTTTCGTGCGCGACGGCGACGACCTGATCACCGTCGTCCCGGTGCCGGCCCCGCGGGCCGCGCTCGGCCAGACGATCACCGTCGAGGCGCTCGACGAGCCGCTCGAGGTCGAGATCCCCGCCGGGACCCAGCCGGGCAAGACGATCCTGCTCAAGGGCCGCGGGATGCCGCGGGTCGGCGGCGGTCGTCGCGGCGACCTCCACGTCGTGGTCGACGTGGTGATCCCGCGCCGGCTCAGCGAGCGCCAGCGCGAGCTGCTGCGGGAGCTCTCCGACTCGCTCGACGAGCAGCAGCTGCAAGAGGGCGACGAGTCGGTCGTCGGCCGTCTCCGGCGTCTGTGGCGCAAGTCATGATCCGCCGCGCGGTGCGGGTCCGTCGCGACGACGCCGAGCTGGCGTTGGCGGCACTGATGGACCTGGCACCGGCCGGGGTCGACGAGCGCGACCTCGGCGAGGTCATCGAGTACGGCTTCTACGGCAGCGAGGACGAGCTGCCCTCGACGGCCACGCTCGAGGCGACGCTGGGCTCGGCACTGGTCGAGATCGTCGGCGAGTCCGTCGCCGACGACTGGGCCGACCGCTGGCGCTCGTTCCACCAGCCGGTCCTGATCGCGGGCCGGCTGCACGTGCGTCCGCCGTGGTCGCCGGCCTACGACGCCGCGGCCGCCGGCGACGCCGAGCCGGCGCAGCCCGTTCGCGAGCTGATCGTCGATCCCGGCCGCGCGTTCGGGACCGGCGGGCACTCGACCACCCGGCTCTGCCTCGAGCTGCTGGTCGCGCTCGCCGACGAGCCCGGCTTCGACGGTGGTCCGGTCCTCGACCTCGGCTGCGGCTCGGGCGTGCTGGCCGTGGCTGCGGCCCAGCTCGGCTGGTCGCCGGTCCACGGCGTCGACAACGAGCTGGCGTCGGTCGCGGCGACGTTGGAGAACGCCGCGGTCAACGGCGTCACGGTCACCGCCGACCAGTTCGACCTGCTCCGTGACGGGGCCTCCGGGATGGGGCCGCTCGACGACGGTACGCGGGCTCCTCTGGTCCTCGCGAACCTGCTGCGGCCGCTGCTGCTGCGGGTCGCCGCCGACGGCTTCGTCGGGACCCCTCCGCACGCGCTGATCGCCTCGGGGCTGCTGATCCACGAGGCGGACGCGATCGCCGCGGCGTTCGTGCCCCAGGGCCTGATCGAGAGCGAGCGCCGCACCGACGGCGACTGGGCCGCGCTGCTGCTGCGGCGCCCGGCCTGAGCGGCTTCGGTGGGCGCATCGCGTCCGTCCGGGGCGCGCGTATGATCGGTGGTGGATGATCTGCATCGCGACCGGCGCAGGATGGCCCCGCTTCACCGATCGGCTCGGTGCGGCGACTCGCGACGCTACGAACTCAAGGGGATTCCACTGAGGCGACGGCTCGAAGTGCCGTATGAGGTCGCCGTTCAGCTCAGCGACGGCGGCGACGCCGGCCTGCGCGCGCTGGAGGAGCACGTCGACTGCGACGTCTTCCTGCGCGGCAACCTGCTGACGCTCGACGGCGAGGCGGAGGCGGTCCAGTCTGCAGCGACCGTCGTCCGCGAGCTGATCACGCTGGCCGAGGGCGGCCACCGGCTGGAGCCCGGGACGATCCCCGGGGTCGGCTCGGCCCTGGACGCGTCCGAGAGACCGGCAGAGGTCCTGACCGACATCGTCTGGCAGAACCCCTCGCGCAACGTGCGGGTGGCGCCGAAGACCGCGCTCCAGAAGCGCTACGTCGACGCGATCCGCCAGAACACCGTCACCTTCGGGATCGGCCCGGCCGGCACCGGCAAGACCTTCCTCGCGGTCGCCGCCGCGGTGGCGGCGCTCACCCGGCGCGACGTCAAGCGGATCATCCTGACCCGCCCGGCGGTCGAGGCGGGGGAGCAGCTCGGCTTCCTGCCCGGCGACCTCATGCAGAAGATCGACCCGTACCTGCGGCCGCTCTTCGACGCGCTTCACGACATGCTCGATCCGGAGCGCGTGGCCGGGTACATGGAGAAGGGCGTGATCGAGGTCGCACCGCTCGCCTTCATGCGCGGGCGGACCCTCAACGACGCCTTCATCATCCTCGACGAGGCGCAGAACACCACGCCCGAGCAGATGAAGATGTTCCTCACGCGGCTGGGCTACCGGTCGAAGATGGTCGTCACGGGCGACATCACCCAGGTCGACCTACCGCGCGAGCAGCGGTCGGGCCTGGTCGCCGTCGCCGACGTGCTGGAGGAGGAGGTCGACGACGTCGAGTTCGTCCGCTTCCAGCGGGCGGACGTCGTGCGCAACAGCCTCGTCCAGCGGATCGTCGAGGCCTACGAGGGCCACGCCGAGCTGCAGGCCCCTGAGCTGCGCCCGGCCGAGCGGCGCGCCGGGCGACGTCCCGCGTGAGCGAGCAGGACCCCGGGCCCGACCCCGACCTCCACGAGGCGGCCCCGGAGCTCTCGCAGCCCGTCGAGGCCGGCCCGGAGCTCGAGATCGAGCTGGAGCTCGACGGCCCCGCGCCGCCCGGTCTCCCGCTCGGCGACGACCTCAGCCAGCTGGTCGCGACCGCCGCGGCGGCGGCCGGCGTGAGCGACGGGCACGTCGCGATCACGATCGTCGACGCCGAGGCGATCCACGCCCTCAACCTCGAGCACCGGGGCAAGGACAAGCCGACCGACGTGCTCTCGTTTCCGATCGACGGAGCCGGTCCGGTGGCCGGCCCGCGGGAGATCGGCGACGTCGTGATCTGCCCCGAGCACACGGTCAGCCTGCGCGAGGCCGTCGTGCACGGCATCCTCCATCTCGTGGGATTCGATCACGAGACAGACGCCGGCGAGATGCTCGCCGTGCAGGCACAGATCCTCCGATGGCTGCCGGGAGAGCCTTCCCACCCGTCCGGCGAGCCGGCCGCGGGGGCCGAGGGATGACCTCCATCGACGGCATCGACGGTCCCGACGAGCGGCCCGCGGACGAGGCGAGGCAGCCCGACGAGGCGACCGCCCCGGTCGATCACGACGCCGATCACGACTCCGACGTGGACGAGGACGACGGCCCGCAGGTCGAGGTCTACGGCCCCAACGACGGCGTCGAGCTGCCCGTCCCGGTCTACGACCCGAGCGTGCCGCCGTTGACCGATCCGGACCTCGACCCCGAGGCCAAGCGGTCGGGCTTCGTCGCCTTCGCCGGCCGGCCGAACGCCGGCAAGTCGACGCTGACCAACGCGCTGGTCGGGGCGAAGGTCGCGATCACGTCCGACAAGCCGCAGACGACCCGACGGGCGATCCGCGGCGTGCTGACCCGTTCCGACGCGCAGATCGTGCTCGTCGATCTGCCCGGCGTGCAGCGGCCGAAGGACTCGCTGACCGGCCGGATGCAGCGGCGGGTCGATTCCGAGATCCGTGAGGCCGATGTCACCCTGATGGTCCTCAACGGCCAGGAGGGCGTCGGACCGGGGGACCGCTACATCGCCAGCCAGCTGCGCCAGGTCCGCGCGCCGACGGTGATCGCGGTCAACAAGATCGACAAGCTCAACCGGGCCGAGACGCTGAGCGTGCTCGTCGCCGCCGCGGAGCTGGAGATCGGCGAGGACGTGTTCCCGATCTCGGCCCGCACCGGCGCCGGCGTGCCGGCGCTGCTCGAGCACCTGGTCGGCCTGCTGCCCCGCGGCCCGTTCTACTTCCCGGACGACGAGAGCAGCGACCAGCCGCGGCACGTGCTGCTGGCCGAGCTGATCCGCGAGCAGATCCTCCGCCGGACCTTCCAGGAGGTCCCGCACGCCGTCGAGGTCGCGATCGAGGAGATCGAGCGCCCCGGCAAGGACCTCCACGTGATCGTGGCCAACGCCTGGGTCGAGTCGGCCTCGCAGAAGGGGATCCTGATCGGGGCCGGCGGCAAGATGGTCCGGACGATCGGGACCGCCGCCCGCAAGGAGCTGGAGCGCGAGCTGGGGACCAAGGTCCACCTCGATCTCCAGGTCAAGGTCCGGCGCAACTGGCGCAGCGACGACACGATGCTGGACCGGCTCGAGATCGACTGAGCCGGCCGCCGCCCTCAGCGGGCGGCGGGTCGCAGGACCCGGGTCAGCTCGATCCGGCGCGCGGTCCGGAAGCGGATCGTCGCCTCGGATCCGGGCCGCGGGGCGGTCGAGCGGGCCTTCGGACGGGTCAGGCGGACGCGGGCGCCAGCCGGCAGCCCGTCGATCCGGACCCGCATCGCGCCGCCGCCGGCCGAGCGCACCAGGTACTCCTGGCCGACCGTGCAACCCGGCATCCGCGCGGCTGCCGACTCGCGGTCGCCGGGGGTGCAGCGGACGGAGCCCTGACGTCCGGTGCTCGGGATCCGCAGCGAGACGTCGACCGTCCGGCGCGGGTCGATCACGTAGCTGGTGCGGATCGCGTCGGCGCTGAAGCGGTGGCTGATCCGGACGACGCTGCGGCCGGCCACGATCCGTCCGGTGAAGCTGTCGGGCTGGTCGGCGAGCGGCTCCAGCGCCATCCGTGCCGAGCCGCCGAGGCCCGGCTGGGTGTCGAGCAACGTGCGACGGGTGCGACCGGGAACGTCGAGCCGGAGGCCGAGCGAGCCGTCGCCGCCGCCCCCCAGCGCGCTGAGCATCGTGCCGTTGGCGTCGAGGATCCAGGCCGGCTCGAGCCCGCCGCCGTTCGGCATCGCGGTCGGCGAGATCGCCGTCGCGTAGCGCGGGCCGCTGACCGCGAGCCGGCGCAGCTCGGGGTCGAGCGCGACCCGCAGTGGAGCGGTCTCGCCGGCGGGGGCGGGCAGCGTACCGGCGCAACCGCAGCCGGCCGACCACTCGGCGAGCGTCGCCGCCAGCCGCACGCTGGTCGTCACCCGGTTGTTGCGGACGCTGATGAAGCGCGACGGGAAGCCGAACGCGGTCGCCGGCAGCAGGATGGTCCCGGCCTCGCCGCTCCAGCGCCGGAAGAGGCGGTTGCCGCGGGCGAGGACCCGGTCGCCGTCGGCGGCGGGCCGGCCGGTCAGCTGGCTCGCGCCGCGCAGCGCCATCGTCGCCCCGTCGAGGGCGAGCGCCCAGTACTGCCGGAGGTGCAGACGGCTGGCGCCCTTGCCGGTCTCCCAGTTGAGGTAGCCCGAGGGGGTCCAGCCGGCGTCGATCGTGTGCGTCGCCCAGACCCGCATCGCGAGCGCGTCGTCGGGGTCGAGCGCCTGCATCCCGGCCCGGCGGGCCTCGTCGTAGTAGCGCAGCGCCCCGAGCACGGCGTTCCCGTACTCGACGGTGTCGCTGCGGTTGACGGTTGCTCCGGGCGCGCCGTCGGGGCGGTAGTGGAAGCCACCGGCAGCGGTCAGGTTGGGCAGCAGGCCGGGGCCGACCGGCTTCTGGGCGTGCTCGGCGAACCAGACCAGCTGCTCGCGATAGTCCTCGCGCAGCAGCTTCGGGTCCTCGCTGACCGTCGCCGCGGCGGCGTAGAGGTCGGCGTTCCAGTTGATCTGGTTCAGCAGCCGGCTGGGCGCGCGGAACGCCGGCGAGGTGGCGACGGCGACGACGGTCCGCTCGATCGCGTCGCTCAGCTTCGCGTCGAGGCCGACCTTGCCGCCGACGAGCCAGGCCGTCCGCAGGCCACGGGCGACGGTCGCGTCGATGCTCGGGTGCTGGTTGACGATCGGCGACGACGACTGCCGCCAGCCGGGGATGTGGATCGAGTTGTGGCGCGACCCGCCGAACCGCTCGCCCTTGCCGGTCGCGAGGTAGGCCGGGCCCGTCAGGTAGGCGACGAGCCGGGGGATCCGGTCGTCGTGGCGGGACGGGCCGCGGTGGCCGGCGCGGGCCGCTGCCGCGTGGATCCGCAGCATCTCGGCGTTCAGGCGGGTGCTGATCTCGCCCCCGGAGGAGACGTAGGCGCCGCGGCGGGCGTTCCAGAGCCGCTCGAGCGGCCGCTGGACGGCGTCCGGCACCGCCCAGGCGCTGTCGGCCGGGGTCCGGGCGAGCACGCGATCGCCGGAGCGTCCGGCGGCCTCGAAGCGGGGGTCGCGGGGGACGGCGTCGGGATCGCCGGTCGGATCGCCGTCCTCTGGTGCCGACGAGATGGTCACGGCCGGGGTTCGGTCCGCGTCCGAGCTGGTGCCGCAGCCGGTCAGGAGCAGCGCGGCGAGCGCCAGGACGGCCGCCCGCCGCCAAGCGTTCGGGGCGACCATTTCACTCATGCTAGGTGGCGGATCGCCCTCCGCGCGTCGCCACTGTCAGAATCGCCCCCGTGCACACGCTGCCGGACCTGACTGACACCGTGCGCTTCGACGACGCCGGCCTCGTGCCGGTCGTGATCCAGGACTGGAGCACCGGCGAGGTGCTGACCCTGGCCTACGCCAACGACGAGGCGCTGCGACGGACCCGAGAGACCGGCGAGCTGCATCTGTGGTCGCGCTCCCGCGACGAGTTGTGGCACAAGGGGGCGACCTCGGGCAACGTCCAGCGGGTCCGTGCGCTGCGGATCGACTGCGACCAGGACGCCGTGCTGGCGCTGGTCGAGCCGGCCGGTCCCGCCTGCCACACCGGCGCCCGCAGCTGCTTCCACGCGCCCGGCGCGCCGGAGGGGCCGGCGGCCGACGAGTGGGTCGCCGACGAGGTGGCCGGCTTCGCCGCCCAGCTGGCGCCGCACGAGGTCCTGCCCGACCTCGACCGGGTGCTGGCCGCCCGCCGCGCCGACGCGCCCGAGGGCTCCTACACCGCGCAGCTGCTGAACGACCGCGCGTTCGCCGGGGCCAAGGTCGAGGAGGAGGCGGAGGAGGTCTTCCGCGCCGCCCGCGAGGAGACCGACGACCGGGTCGACAACGAGGCCGCCGATGTCCTCTACCACCTGCTCGCCCTGCTCCGGGGCCGCGACAGGACCGTCTTCGACGTGCTCGAGGTGCTCCGTGCCCGCCGCCGCTGATCCAGCCACCGCAGTCGCGCGGGCGGCTGCCCTCGGCCTGCGGATCACGCCGACCCTCGACGAGGTCCGGGCGCTCGCGGCCGACCACGACGTGGTGCCGGTCACCGCCCGCACGCTCGACGACTGCGAGACGCCGGTCTCGGCCTACCTCAAGCTGCGGGCCGCGCACCCGGGCGAGTCCTCGTTCCTGCTCGAGAGCGCCGACCAGGGCCGGGTCGGGCGCTACTCGTTCCTCGGGGTCCGTCCGCGCCGGACGATCGTCTGGCGGCTCGGGGACGCCGGCGACCCGTACGCGATCGCGCGCGACGCGATCGGCCGGCAGCGGGTCGCCCAGGTCGGCGACCTGCCGCCGTTCGTCGGCGGCGCCGTCGGGGTCTTCGCCTACGACCTGGTGCGAACCGTCGAGCCGCTGGCCGAGCCGAACCCGGACGTGCTCGGGACGCCGGAGCTCGCGCTTCAGGTGACCGACGCGATGGTCGTCTTCGACCACCTCCAGCACACGGTCACGCTGCTGAGCCCGGTCCACGCGCGCCCGCTCGGGGCCGGGGCCGAGGTCGTGCCCGACCCGGAGGCGCTCGAGGCCGGCTACGCCGAGGCGGTCCTGCGGATCGTCGAGCTGCGCGAGGCGCTCCAGGCGCCGCTGCCGCCCGGCCGCTCCGCCGAGGCCGGTGAGCGTCCGCCGGCGGAGTGGCAGTCGAACCACACCCGCGCCGAGTTCGAGGCGACGGTCGCCCGGATCATCGAGTACGTGCGGGCCGGCGACGCCTTCCAGGTCGTGCCGTCGCAGCGGTGGACCGCCGAGCTCGACGTCGATCCGTTCAGCGTCTACCGCGGGCTGCGGGTCGTCAACCCGTCGCCGTACATGTACTACCTGGACTTCGGCGACTGGCAGGTCGTGGGCGCCAGCCCCGAGCCGCTGGTCACCGTCCGCGGCGACCAGATCTCGATGCGCCCGATCGCCGGGACCCGCCCGCGCGGCGCGAGCCCGGCCGAGGACGCCGAGCTGGCCGAGTCGATGCTGGCCGACGAGAAGGAGCGGGCCGAGCACGTGATGCTCGTCGACCTCTCGCGCAACGACCTCGGTCGGGTCTGCGAGTACGGGACCGTCAGCGTCGACGAGCTGATGGTGGTGGAGACGTACTCCCACGTGCTCCACATCGTCAGTGCCGTCTCCGGCACGCTGCGGCCCGAGGTCGCGGCGACCGACGCGCTGCGCTCGGTGCTGCCGGCAGGCACGCTCTCCGGGGCCCCGAAGGTCCGCGCGATGCAGATCATCGACGAGCTGGAGCCGGTCAAGCGCGGCGGCTACGGCGGCGCGGTCGGCTACCTGTCGTGGTCCGGTGACCTCGACAGCTGCATCCACATCCGGACCGCCGTCTTCAAGGACGGCAAGGCCCACGTGCAGGCCGGCGGTGGGACCGTCGCCGACGCCCTGCCGGCGTACGAGTACGAGGAGTCGGTCAACAAGTCGCGCGCGATTCGACGCGCGGTCGAGGTCGCGCTCGAGCAGCAGGAGTGGGCATGAGCACTGACCGTCCCGCCGCCACCGGAGCCCGCGCATGACCGCCGTCCTCGTCATCGACAACTACGACTCGTTCACCTACAACCTCGTCCAGGAGCTGGGCGAGCTGGGGGCGACGGTCGAGGTCGTCCGCCACGACCACGCGACCGTCGACGAGCTGCTGGCAACCCGTCCCGACCGGGTCGTGGTCTCGCCGGGGCCCTGCACCCCGGACGACGCCGGGATCTCGCTGGAGGCGGTCCGTCGCTTCCCGGAGGCCGGGATCCCGCTGCTCGGGGTCTGCCTCGGCCACCAGGCGCTCGGGCAGGCGTTCGGGGCGAAGGTCGTCCGCCACGAGCCGGTCCACGGCAAGACCTGCGACATCACCCACGACGGTCGCTCGATCTACCGCGGGCTCGAGGACGAGGTCCTGGTCGGCCGCTACCACTCGCTGGTGGTCGACGAGGCGAGTCTGCCCGACTGCTTCGCGGTGACCGCCCGGGGCGGCGGCGTGATCCAGGGGATCCGCCACCGCGAGCTGCCCGCCGAGGGCGTCCAGTTCCACCCCGAGTCGGTCCTGACGCCGAAGGGGATGGCGATGCTCGACCGGTTCCTCCAGCAGGGCGTTGCCCGATAGGTCGGGAGCGATGCTCGACCAGCTCCTCCAGCAAAGCGCTGCCCGATAGCCCGTGAGTGATGGATCGTGGATGCCCAGGGCCGTCGGCCGGGCCGACGCAGTACTGGTCTACGCGTCGGCCCGGCCGGCGGACCTGGGCGCCGCGAGGCGCGCTCACGGGCTATCGGGCGATCCTCTAACCTAGTCCGACTGTATGCCGCACCCGGTGCTCACGCCCGCGATCGAACGGGTCGCGTCCGGAGGCGACCTCGATCTCGAGGAAGCCCAACGGGTCCTCGACGAGATCATGGCCGGCAACGCCTCGCACGTCGAGATCGCTGGCTTCCTGATCGCGCTCCGCACGAAGGGCGAGACCGCCGACGAGATCGCCGGTCTGGCCGCGGCGATGCGCTCCCACGCGACGAAGGTCACGACCGCCCGCGAGGGGCTCGTCGACATCGTCGGGACCGGGGGCGGAGCGCTGACGTTCAACGTCTCGACGACCGCCGCCTTCGTGATCGCGGGCGCGGGCTGCGCGATCGCCAAGCACGGCAACCGCTCGGCGACCTCGAAGTCCGGCGCCGCCGATCTGCTGGAGGCGCTTGGCGCCGCGATCGAGTTGCGGCCGGAGTCGGTCGGGACGGTGATCGACGAGCTCGGCTTCGGGTTCCTGTTCGCCCCGCGTCACCACGCCGCGACCCGCTTCGTGATCCCGGTCCGCAAGGAGCTGGCCGTGCGGACGGTCTTCAACATCCTCGGGCCGCTGACCAGCCCCGCCGGTGCCCCGCGCCAGGTGATCGGGGTCGGCTACCCCGACGTGATCGACCGGATGGCCGACGCGGTCCACCGGCTCGGCACCGAGCGCGCGCTGCTGGTCCGCAGCGACGACGGCCTCGACGAGATCTCGATCGCCGCACCGACGACGGTCTACGACGTGACCGCCGACGGCGTCCGCTCCTACAAGGTCACGCCCGAGGAGCTGGGCGTCCGCTCCTACCCGCTCGACGCCGTCACGGGCTCGAGCCCGGCCGACAACGCCGCGGTCACCCGTGGGGTGCTCGCCGGCGACGAGAGCAGCGAGCGCGCCCGCGCCGCGCTCGAGCTGGTGGTGGCCAACGCGGGCGCCGGGATCCTCGTCGGCGGCGCCGCCGAGACGCTGGCCGAGGGGGTCGAACGCGCCCGTGAGGCGATCGCCTCCGGTGCCGCGAGCGACGTGCTGGACCGATTCGTGATGCGCACCAACGAGCTGGCCGGGGCGACACCGGCATGAGCGTCCTCGACGACATCGTCGACCGCACCCGCGAGGAGGTGCGCCGCCGCCGCCGGGATCTCCCGGAGGATCAGCTGCGGGCGCGCCTGCCTGCACGCGGGCAGGATCGACCGTTCGCCGAGGCCCTGGCCTCGCGGCCCGGCGTCTCGGTGATCGCCGAGCACAAGCGCCGGGGGCCGGCGACGCCGGCCCTGCTGCGCGAGGGGGCGGAAGTGGCCGACGTGGTCAGCGCCTACGAGCGCGCGGGGGCGACCGCCCTGAGCGTGCTGACGGACGGCCCGTTCTTCGGTGGCGACCTCGGCGATCTCGCTGCGGCCCGCGCCGCGAGCGCGCTGCCGATCCTGCGCAAGGACTTCATCGTCCACCCGTACCAGGTGGTCGAGACCGCCGTCTCGGGGGCCGACGCGATGCTGTTGATCGTGGCCGTACTCGAGGACGACGAGTTGGCACGGCTCTACCGCGACGCCCACGAGCTCGACCTCGACGTGCTGGTCGAGGTCCACGACGAGGACGAGCTGGAGCGCGCGCTCGAGGTCGTCGACGCCGACGTGATCGGGATCAACAACCGCAACCTGCGCGACCTCTCGATCGACCTCGACACGACCTTCGAGCTGCTGAGCCAGGTCCCGGCCGGCAAGATCGTGGTCTCCGAGTCGGGGATCTCGCAGCGCGCCCAGCTGGAGGAGTTCGAGCGGGTCGGCGTCGACGCCGTGCTCGTCGGCTCGCACCTGATGCGCCAGCCGGACATCGAGAGCGCCTGCCGGGAGCTGACCGGCGGCGTCTAGGCCGCCGCGGCGGTAGCCGGCGGCCCGTGGGGGACCGGCGCGGTCGCGCGGACAGCGCGACCGCGGCGACCGTCGGCTGAAGCCTGAAGAGGCTCGTACCGGTGCTTGACCTGCCCTTAGGGGTGGGCCTGCATACTCGCCGAATGAGCAAGCTCGCTACGCCCGCGGTCGTTGGAGTGTCGGCCGTCCTGGGTGCCGGACTGGCCCTCGGGGTCGGGGCCCTCGGCGTCGGAGGAGGCGGTGGCACGACGACCACCGTCCTTCGCCAGGCGCCGCTGGCGACCGCCGCCACCGAGCAGGGGACGACGAACGCACCGACCGCCCGCGAGATCTACGAACGCGACGCGCCGGGCGTGGTCCTGGTGCAGGCCCAGGTCAACCAGTCCAACTCCTCCGCCAGCCCGTTCGGGATGCCCCAGCAGCAGCAGGGTGAGTCGACGGGCTCCGGCTTCGTGATCGACGACGACGGCACGATCCTCACCAACGAGCACGTCGTCGACGGCGCGACCAAGGTCCGCGTCTCGTTCAGCAACAACAAGACGGCCGACGCCAAGATCGTCGGCCAGGACAAGAACACCGACGTGGCGGTCCTCAAGGTCGATCCGAAGGACCTGAACCTGCGGCCGCTCGAGCTGGGGTCCGCGAAGGACCTCCAGGTCGGCGACCCGGTCCTGGCGATCGGCAACCCGTACGGGCTCGACCGCACGCTCACGACCGGCGTGGTCTCGGCCAAGCAGCGCAAGCTGACGGCCCCCAACGGCTGGACGATCGACAACGTGATCCAGACCGACGCGTCGATCAACCCCGGCAACTCCGGCGGGCCGCTGCTCGACGGGGCCGGGCGGGTCGTCGGCATCAACAGCCAGATCGCGACCTCCGGCAGCGGCTCGACGGGCAGCGTCGGGATCGGCTTCGCCGTCCCGATCGACACCGTCAAGCAGATCCTCCCCGACCTGAAGAAGAACGGCCGGGCCAGCTTCGCCTACCTCGGGGTCTCCTCGATCGACGTCCCCGAGGCGGGGCAGCTGCCGGCTGAGCTGAAGGCGCCGAGCGAGGAGGGCGCCTGGGTCCAGACGGTCACGCCCGGTTCGCCGGCCGAGAAGGCCGGGATCGTCGGCGGGCGGGTCACGCTCAACTCGGCGGACGGGCCGATCCGGATCGGTGGCGACCTGATCACCAAGGTCGACGGGCAGGCCGTCACCAGCGCCGCCGACGTCAGCGCCCAGATCGCCAAGCACAAGGCCGGCGACAAGATCAAGGTCGAGGTGCTCCGCGGCAAGGACCGCAAGACCCTCGAGGTCACGCTCGGCAACCGCCCGGACAGCGCCCAGGCGGCCGACGGCCAGAGCGACCAGCAGCAGAGCGACCCCTTCCAGGCGCCGTAGGTCGGCGTCGCACCGAGGCCGGGCGACGGGAGGTCGCCCGCGCCCCGGTGCACGGGAGACGGCCCCGCGCGACCGCGGGCACCGACCGCGGTCCCGGGACCGCGCCGGACCGGCGAGCGGACCCGGACCCCGGCCCGCCCTGCGTCCTTCGGCGACGGGGCCTAGGATGGAGGACGTGGACGACCAGCAGGCCAGCCCCGATCTGACCGCCGACGAGCTGGTCACGGCGCCCGTCACGGCGGCCGCCGACGAGCCCGCGGGAGCACCCTCCGAGGAGACGCCGCCGGCCGCGGTCACGCCGCCGGATCGGCCCCGTCCGGTCGCCCAGGGCCGCCCGATCCGGGTGCCCACCGCGCCCGCGCCGGCCCCGCGCACCCGGGTCAAGATCTGCGGGATCACCAAGCTGCAGGACGCCGAGCAGGCCGCCGACGAGGGTGCCTGGGCGATCGGCCTGATCTTCTGGCGCGGCAGCAAGCGTCGTTGCCGCTACGAGCAGGCCCAGGCGATCGGCGCGACGCTCAAGCGCCGGGTCGAGATCTGCGGCGTGTTCGTCAACGCGACCCTCGACGAGATCGATCGGACGGTCGACGCCTGCGGGCTGACGATGGTCCAGCTGCACGGCGACGAGGGCCCGTCCTACTGCGCCGAGGTCAGCCGGCGGACCGGCGCGAAGGTGATCAAGGCGGCCCGGGTCCGGACGGCCCCGGACGTGATCGCGCTGCGTCCGTACCACACCGACTTCCACCTGCTCGACACCTTCGTCGAGGGCACCCCCGGTGGGACCGGGGCGACCTTCGACTGGTCGCTGGCGCGGGTCAAGCGCTCGGCCCCGGGCGACCGTCCGCCGCCGCTGATCCTGTCCGGCGGCCTCGACCCCGACAACGTCGCCGACGCGATCCTCGCGACCCGCCCGTGGGCCGTCGACGTGGCCAGCGGAACCGAGGCCTCCCCGGGGATCAAGGACCCGAAGCTGGTCTCGGCGTTCATCAAGAACGCCCACAAGGCCGAGCGCTACGTCGACAGCAACCCGGTCGTCCCGACGCCCGCGCCGGACGCCGCTCCGGCCCCGGACGGGCCGGCCGCCGACGGGTCGACGCCCGACGCCGACCCCCCGTCCTCCTCGTCCGACTCCACCCCGACACCCTCCAACCGCCCATGACGCCCACGCCCTCTCCCGAGGTCGGCCTCGAGCACCGCTACGGCCCCTACGGCGGCCGCTACGTGCCCGAGACGCTGATCCCCGCCCTCGATGAGCTCGAGGCGGCGTGGACGTTCCTGCGCACCGACCCGGCCTTCCAGGCGGAGCTCCAGCAGCTGTCGGCGGACTACTCCGGCCGACCGACGCCGCTCTACCTGGCCCGCCGGATCAGCGAGCAGGTCGGGCGCCAGGTCTACCTCAAGCGCGAGGACCTGCTGCACTCGGGCGCACACAAGATCAACAACGCGCTCGGCCAGTGCCTGATCGCCCGCTACATGGGCAAGAAGCGCGTGATCGCCGAGACCGGCGCCGGTCAGCACGGCGTCGCGACCGCGACCGCCGCGGCCCTGCTCAACCTCGACTGCACCGTCTACATGGGCACCGAGGACATGCGCCGCCAGCGGCCCAACGTCCAGCGGATGCGGCTGCTGGGCGCGACCGTCTCCCCGGTCGAGTCCGGCCGCCGGACGCTCAAGGAGGCGACCTCCGAGGCGATCCGCGCGTGGGTCGCCGAGGTCGGCGACACCCACTACGTGCTCGGCACGGCGGGCGGCCCGGCGCCGTACCCGGCGCTCGTTCGCGACCTCCAGCGGGTGATCGGCGACGAGGCCCGCCAGCAGATCCTCTCCGTGGCCGGGCGCCTGCCCGACCGCGCGGTCGCCTGCGTCGGCGGCGGCAGCAACGCGATCGGGCTCTTCGCCGGCTTCCTCGACGATCCGTCGGTGGCGCTGCTCGGGGTCGAGGCCGGGGGCCACGGGCTCGACAGCGGCCAGCACGGCGCGGTCCTGACCACCGGTCTGCCCGGCGGGATCCTGCACGGCGCGATGTCGCCGGTGATGCAGGACGAGAACGGCCAGATCCTCGAGGCGCACTCGGTCTCGGCCGGCCTCGACTATCCCGGCGTCGGTCCGCAGCACGCGTGGCTGCGGGACAGCGGCCGGGCGACCTACGTCGCGGTCGAGGACGACGACGCGGTCCGTGCCTTCCGCGAGCTCTCGCGGCTGGAGGGGATCATCCCCGCGCTGGAGAGCAGCCACGCGCTCCATCACGTGCTCCATGTCCCGGCGCCCGAGATCGAGATCGAGGTCGTCTGCCTCTCCGGCCGCGGCGACAAGGACCTGGCCCACGCGCTCGAGCAGCTCGAGCGGCTCGACGGCGACCAGGCCCTCGCCGTGACCCCGCGGCACCCGCGGGGCGGCGAGTCGCCGACGGCAGGACGTGAGACGGCTCCCGGCGCCGGAGTCGCCGCCGCGGACAAGCAGGAGGACCGATGAGCACCGAGTCGACGACGGAGAGCGGCGCCGCGCACCCGCTGCGCGGTGGCGTGGGGGAGGCACGGATCGCCAAGGCGTTCGCCGCACGAGCCGAGAACCCCGACCACCCCACCGCGCTGATGCCGTACCTGATGGGCGGCTACCCGAACGTCGAGACCTCGCTGCGGCTCGCGCAGGCCTACGTCGACGGCGGTGCCGATCTCGTCGAGCTGGGCGTCCCGTACAGCGACCCGCTCGCCGACGGCAACGTGATCCATGCGGCGGGCACCGCGGCGCTCGACGTCGGCGTGACCGTCGACGACGTGCTGCGGATCGGGGAGCGGCTGGCCGCCGACGTGCCGGTCGTGCTGATGGTCTACGCCAACCTCGTCCTGCGCCCGGGCTACGCGACCTTCGTCGGTCGCCTGCGCGACGCCGGGATCAGCGGCCTGATCGTCCCCGACCTCCCGATCGGCGAGGAGTCGGCCGAGGTCGTCGAGGCCTGCGACGCGGCCGGGGTCGCGTTCGTGCCGCTGATCGCGCCGACCACCTCCGACGCGCGCGCGGCCGAGGTCGCGGCCGAGGCCCGCGGCTTCCTCTACGCGGTCTCGGTCACCGGCACCACCGGCGAGCGGGCGACGCTGGCCGACAAGTTCTCCGAGGTCGTGACCCGGGCCAAGGCCCACGCGACGGTCCCGGTCGGGCTCGGGTTCGGGATCGCGACCGGCGAGCACGCGGCCCAGGCGGCCGCAGCCGGAGCCGACGGCGTGATCGTCGGCAGCCGCCTGGTGCGGGCCGCGGGCGAGCCGGATCCGGTCGCCGCGGTCGCCGCGGTGATGGCCGATCTGTCCGCCGGGCTGGGGCGTTAGGACCCCAGCCGGACCGGCCCGCGGTGTCGCGACCGCGGGCCGCCGACGTTCGCGGTAGATTTCCAGGCCGTATGGGCCTCATCTACTCGATCACCTTTGCCGTGCTGGTCTGGCTGGCGCTCTGGGCGCTGGGCTGGAAGTCGATCGACGCCACTCTCGTCGCCGCTGGCATCGTCCTCGTTGCCACGGCGATCACGCGCGTCCTGTCCTACCTGCCCGGTCGCGGCGGGCCCGGCTCCGCCTCCTGACCTTCGTGCCGCGTGCGGCCCGCCGCGTCGCCTGTGGCCTCGCGCTGACCGCGGTCGCCGCCGGGGCCGCCGGCTGCGGCGGTGACGCGACCGGCGAGCAGTCGTACGACACCAAGGTCGCCGTCTACCTCGGCGTGCCGTTGCGTGGCCCGTGGGGCCCGCGAGGGATCGCGATCGGTCGCGGGGCCGAGCTCGGCCTGGCCGACTCCGGGGGTGGCGCGGGCACGTTCAGCGTGCGCCTGACCGAGCGTGACGTCACCGACGACGACGGGGACGGCGTCAGCGCCAAGGGCGCAGCACGTGAGGCGGGCACCGCCCTCCGCGATCTCGGCACGATCGGCGTGATCGGCGGGCTCGATCCGACCAGCTCGCGCGAGCTGCTGCTGCTGGCCAACCAGACCGGGGCCGGCTACGTCTCCGCCAGCGGCGACCAGATCGACGCCTCGGCGGCCGATCTCGCCCCGCGCGGGCGGCGGATGTCGGTCGACCTGGCCGCACCGGACTCGGCGATCGCCGGGGCCCTGGCCGGCCGCGCCCGCGCCGCCGGCTGCCGCCGGACCGTGCTGGTCGACGTGCCCGACGCGGGTGTCGGGGCGCCGCACGACAGCACCGGCCTACGCCCGGCGAAGACGCTGCGTGCCGCGAGCTACGACAGCACCAAGCTCCAGCAGGACTTCGCTCGCGCGCTGGGCGACGGAACCGACTGCGTCGTGATCGAGGGCAATCCGTCCGGCGGCGACCCGGTCACGCTGCTGGGTCCGGTCGTCGACCGCCTGAAGGGCAAGACGCTGCTGCTGACCCGCGGCGCCGCCTCCCAGGCCGCGGCCGACCTGGCCCTGGCCCACGGCCTCCGCGCCGAGGCGATCGTGGACGACCCGGTTCCGGGCGCGTCCGCCGAGGGGCGTCGGATCGACGCCCTCTACCGCAAGGTCTACGGCACCCCGGCACCGATCGGAGCGATCCCCGGCTGGCGCGCGATCAAGCTCCAGGTGCGGGCGGTGGCGGACGCCGGAGCGGCCGGCAGTCGCCGCGATGCGGTCTCCAAGGCGCTGGTCGCGGCCCCGGTCCCCGGGCCGCCCGGCGTCGGCCGTCAGCGTCCCAACGGCTCGGTCACCAACACCTCGGTCAGCCTCGCGCGGCCCCAGGCCTACGGCTGGCGCGCCGTCCGGGCGCTCGACGGCCGCTGAGGCCACCCGACGCGGCCGAGGGGCCGTCGTCGTCCGACCACGCAGCCGGCACGTCGGCGGTGGTCGCTCGGGCGCGGGCTCCGGCCCACGGGTCGGGACCGCAGCGGGCGCTCAGCCGAGCAGGTCGGTGAGCGCGCCGTCCAGCTCGGGATGGGCGAACCCGTAGCCGAGCTGCTCGGCGCGGGCCGGGAGCATCCGTGAGCTGTCGAGGACGACCGCGGCCCGCTCGCCGAGCAGCAGCCGCAGCGCGAAGGCGGGGGCGGGCGCCAGCACCGGGCGGTGGATCGCGCGGCCGACCGCCTTCGAGAACTGCTTGTTCGTGACCGGGTTCGGGGCGGAGGCGTTGATCGGTCCGGCGTAGGCCGGGTCGTCGAGCGCGGCGAGCATCAGGCCGACCTCGTCGTCGACGTGGATCCAGGGGACGTACTGGCGGCCGTTGCCGAGCCAGCCGCCGAGTCCCAACCGGAACGGTCGCAGCATCACGGGCAGCGCACCGCCGTCGGCCGCGAGGACCATCCCGGTGCGGATCGTCGTCACCCGCAGGCCGTGCTTCTCGGCGGCGTGGGCCGCCGTCTCCCACCGTTGCGAGAGCGTGCCGAGGAAGTCGTCGGCCGGGGCCTGGTCCTCGGTGACCGGGCGATCGTCGGTGTCCCCGTAGTAGCCGGAGGCCGAGCCGCTGACCAGGGTCGAGGGCCGGTCGGTGGTCGACGCGAGTCCCCGGACGAGGTGGGCGGTGGTGTGGACCCGCGAGTCCTCGATCCGCTGCTTCGACGACGTCGTCCAGCGCTGGAAGACCGGCGACCCGGCCAGGTTGACGACGGCGTCGCGGCCGTCGAGCGCCGCGACCGGCGGCGGCCCGGAGGCGGGATCCCAGGCGAAGGCCTCGACCTCGCCGAGCTGCGCGCGGGCGTGCTCGGCGTTCCGCGAGAGCACGGTGACGCGGTCGCCTCGCTGCTGCAGGCGCTGGACCAGCCGCGATCCGACCAACCCGGTCGCTCCGGTGACGGTGACGTGCATCGACGGTCTCCTCCTGCTCGGGTACGGGACTGGGGCCAGCCTACGCCCCGACCCGGGCGACCGATCAGCGGGTTGGACCGTGGCCCGGCGAGCGGGGACGGTCGTGCTGCGTCTCCGTGCCCGTTCCCCGCCCGCGGTGGCGCGGGCGGGGAACGGGCAGCGGCCCTCGATGATCGATTCCGCGACGGCGCGGAATCGATCATCTAGGCCGAGGCGTCCGCCAGGGCGACGGCGGCGACCGCTGCGGCGACCGCGGGGGCGACGTCGCGGTCGAAGACCGACGGGATGATGTGGTCCTCGCGCAGGTCCTCGTCGGCGACGAGGTCGGCGATCGCGTGGGCCGCGGCGATCTTCATGCCCTCGGTGATCTGCTTGGCGCGGGCGTCGAAGGCGCCGCGGAAGATCCCCGGGAAGGCCAGCACGTTGTTGATCTGGTTCGGGTAGTCCGAACGGCCCGTGGCGATGATCCGTGCGTACGGGGCGGCCTCCTCGGGGGAGACCTCCGGGTTCGGGTTGGCCATCGCGAAGACCATCGCGTCCTTGTTCATCGCCGCCAGCTTCTCGGCGGGGAAGATCCGCGCGCCGGAGAGGCCGATGAAGAGGTCGCGACCGGCGAGGTGGTCGCCGGGGTGACCCGTCAGGTGCTCGGGGTTGGACATCTCGGCGTACCAGCGCTTGACGCTGTTCATCGAGCCGTCGACGTAGTCCGGCCGCTTGGTCGAGACGACGCCCTTCGAGTCGGCGCCGATCACGTTGGTGACGCCCGCCGACAGCAGGATCTTGGTGACCGCGATGCCGGCGGCGCCGAGGCCGGTGACCATCACCGACACGTCCTCGAGCTTGCGGCCCGTGATCTTGCAGGCGTTGATCAGCGCGGCGAGCGTGACGATCGCGGTGCCGTGCTGGTCGTCGTGGAA
This sequence comes from Patulibacter ginsengiterrae, assembly GCF_056269115.1. Lineage (NCBI taxonomy): Bacteria > Bacillati > Actinomycetota > Thermoleophilia > Solirubrobacterales > Patulibacteraceae > Patulibacter > Patulibacter ginsengiterrae. The sequence goes on along the minus strand of NZ_JBWDOG010000001.1, from coordinate 499,200 downwards.
GACGGGGATGTCGAGCTCGGCCTTCAGTCGGTCCTCGATCTCGAAGCAGCGCGGCGCGGAGATGTCCTCGAGGTTGATCCCGCCGAAGGTCGGCGCGATCGCCTTGCAGATCGCGACGATCTCGTCGGGGTCCTTGGTGTTGAGCGCGATCGGGAAGGCGTCGACGTCGGCGAACTCCTTGAAGAGCACCGCCTTGCCCTCCATCACCGGCATCGAGGCCTCGGGCCCGATGTCCCCGAGCCCGAGCACGGCCGTGCCGTCGGTGACGACCGCGACGGTGTTCTTGCGGATCGTCAGGTCGTGCGAGAGCGAGACGTCCTCGGCGATCGCCTCGCAGACGCGGGCGACGCCCGGCGTGTAGGCCATCGCGAGGTCGTCGCGGGTCTTCAGCGGGTGCTTGGGGGTGACCTCGATCTTGCCGCCCTCGTGGACCTGGAAGGTCCGGTCGGTGACGGCGAGGACCTTGGCCCCGGCCCGCTGCGCGATCGCGGTCGTGATCGTGTCCCACACGTCCTGGTTGCCCGCAGAGACGGTGATGTCGCGCACGAGCGTGTCGCCCGATACCGATACCAGCGCTACGTCCCCGATCACGCCGCCGGCGTGGCCGATGGCCGAGGCGACCTCGCCGAGCGCGCCCGGCTTGTGGTCGATCTCGACGCGAATGACGATCGAGTACTGCGCTGACGGTGTGCCGTTCACGAGGCGGAACCGTACTACCACAACCCCTGCTCGAACGGCGCGACCTTGTATGCAAGTAGACAATCAATGAGGGGCTGGAGTTGGCGGTGGACAGCCATTGACTCCGAACGCGCCAAGCGCCGCGCGGATGGCGTCGAGGCGCGCGCCCCGGAGGCCGCGATCGCCGTTTGGAAACGGCTTTGACGGGTCGTCGTGGGTGCTGCCGGTCGCTCGCTCGCCCAAACGACCGGCAGGGCGACGACGGTCGCGGGACGGCCGGCGGCCGGCGCTCCCGGACCGCTCGCTCGGCGTCCGTCGGCCACCGAGCGGGACCACGCGGCCGGCGATTCCCGGCGCGGCCGGCCGGCGAGGGCCGACGCCGGCCGGCGGGCTATCGTGGCCTCGTGGCCGACCGTGCTCCCGACCTCCTCCTGATCGACGGCAACTCGCTGGCGTACCGCGCCTTCTTCGCGCTGCCGGAGTCGATCGCGACCTCGACCGGGGAGCCGACCAACGCGATCTTCGGCTTCGCTTCGATGCTCGTGAAGCTGGTCGAGACCCTCGGGCACGTGCCGACCGCCGTCGCCTGGGACGCCGGGCTCTCCGGTCGCGGCGAGCTGTACCCGGCCTACAAGGCCCAGCGGGAGAAGAAGCCCGACCTGTTGCGCGCCCAGTGGCCGCAGCTCGCCCCGATCACGGCCAGCTTCGGCTACGCCAACGTCTCGGTGCCCGGCTGCGAGGCCGACGACGTGATCGGCACGCTCGCCCGCAAGGCCCGCGAGAAGGGCCTGCGAACGGTGATCGTGACCGGCGACCGCGACATCTTCCAGCTGATCGATCCGGAGGGCCTGGTCGGCGTGATGGCGACCGGTCGCGGGATCACCGAGACCAAGACCTACGACTACCAGGCGGTCGTCGACCGCTACGGCCTGCCGCCGGAGCTGATCCCCGACTTCTACGGGCTCAAGGGCGACACCTCGGACAACATCCCCGGCGTCCCCGGGATCGGCGACAAGACCGGCGCCCAGCTGCTCCAGCAGTTCGGCGACCTCGAAGGCGTCCTGTCCTCGATCGACCAGGTCTCCGGCGCCAAGCGCAAGGAGAACCTGACCAACCACGCGGAGAACGCCCGGATCTCGCGCGAGCTGGCGCGGATCCAGACCGACCTCGACATCGAGCTCGACCTCGACGCGCTGCTCGCCACCAAGCCGGACCCGCAGGCGCTGCGCGAGTCGTTCATGCGCTTCGAGCTGCGGGACCCGTGGCGGCGGCTGGAGCCGCTGCTGGAGACCGACGGCCGCGCGACGGCCGAGTCGGTCGGCAACGGCAGCGCGCCGGTCGAGGTCCCGGTGCGGGAGGTCGGCCTCGGTGAGCTGGCCGCGGCGCTCGCTGCCGCCGACGGCGAGGGCGTCGACGCCAGTCCCGAGCCGGCCGCCGCCTCGATCGAGGACGCGATCTCGGCCGAGCAGGGGACGGCCTCCGACGCCGACTCGCGGCTCCCGGTCGCGCTCGCGGTCGTCGAGCCGGCCGAGCTGGTCCAGCAGGAGTCGGGGCAGCTGTTCGATCCCGACGCCGAGGCGAGCGAGGGCGGCGACGCGGACGGGGCGGACGCCGTCGAGCGGCCGCCGCTGCGGTTCGCCGTCGCCCGGCTCGACGCCGAGTCGCAGCCGATCGAGGTGCTGGTCGGGGGTTGCGACAGCTCGAGCGAGGTGCTCGTCGCGCTCGGCGGCCGGCCGTTGGTCAGCCACGACGTCAAGGCGCTCGCGACCGGCGGCGCCCCGCCGACCCGGCTGCGGCCCGACGTGCCGCTGCGCCCACTCCACGACACGCTGCTGGCCGCCTACCTGCTCGAGCCGCAGCGTCGGGCCTACCCACTCGACGAGCTGACCGACGAGGCCGGGATCACGGTCACGGTCGAGGATCCCGCCGGGGCGGTCGCGGCCCGGATCGCGCTGCTCGCCGTCCACCAGCGCGGCGTGCTGGAGGGCGCGGGGCTGACCGACCTGCTGCAGGAGGTCGAGCTGCCGCTGGTCGACGTCCTGCGCGAGATGGAGCGCGAGGGCGTGCGGCTCTCGGTGCCGCGCCTGAACGAGGTCGGCGGCGAGGTCCGCTCCGAGATCGCGACCCTCGAGCAGGAGATCCACGCCGACGCCGGGCGCGCGTTCACGATCGGCTCGCCGAAGCAGCTGGGGGAGGTCCTCTTCGAGGAGCTCGGCCTGACCAAGAAGCGCAAGGGCAAGACCGGCTACTCGACCGACGCCCGGGTCCTCCAGCAGATCCGCGACGAGCACCCGATCGTGCCGCGGATCGAGCGTTGGCGCGAGCTCTCGACGCTGACCAAGACCTACCTCGACGTGCTCCCGAAGCTGGCCGAGAAGGACCCCGAGAGCCGGATCCACACGACCTTCCAGCAGACCGTCGCCCAGACCGGGCGGCTCTCGTCGACCGATCCGAACCTCCAGAACGTGCCGGTCCGGACCCCGCTCGGACGCCGGATCCGCGGCTGCTTCGAGGCCGCCGACGAGCTCGTCCTGCTCTCCTGCGACTACAGCCAGGTCGAGCTGCGGATCCTCGCCTACTACGCGGAGGAGGAGACCCTCCGCAAGGCCTTCCGCGAGGACCGCGACGTCCACACCGCGACGGCGATGTCGGTCTTCGGGGTCGGTGAGGACGAGCTCGATCCCGGGCAGCGCTCGAAGGCCAAGATGGTCAACTACGGGATCGCCTACGGCCTGACCGACTACGGCCTCGCCGAGCGGCTCGACATCCCGCGCGAGGAGGCGAAGGAGATGATCGAGGCCTACTTCGCCGAGTTCACCGGGGTCAAGGCGTTCATCGACCGCACGATCGAGGAGGCCAAGGAGGCCGGCCAGGTCCGCACGATGTTCGGCCGCCGCCGCCTGATCCCCGAGCTGAAGGCCCGCAACCCGCAGATGCGCGCGCTCGGCGAGCGCTACGCGGTCAACACGATCATCCAGGGCACGGCCGCCGACATCATGAAGCTGGCGATGATCGGCGTCCGCAAGGCGCTCGACGAGGCCGGAGTCCGTTCCCGCGCCGTGCTCACGATCCACGATGAACTGCTGATCGAGGGCCCGGAGTCGGAGATGGCCACGGTCAAGCCGATGGTCGAGCAGGCGATGGTCGCCCCGTGGGTCCACGACCCGCCGCTGCGGGTCGAGGGCGGCATCGGCCGGACCTGGATCGACGCGAAGTAGGGGGAGGGGGACGGGCAGTCCGTCCCCCGCTCGATGGGTCGATCGGCGGAGGCGACGCACGGCGGTCGCTCCGGCACGACGGCACGTAGCAGGTAGGGACCGCCGCCGCTCGTCAAACGTTCGTCTGGGTTTTGGACGGGTGTTCAGCGAAGTGCACGCGTACCGACTAGGTTCGGCGGGCGTCGGGCGTGCGGCGCGCGCTGTGTCCCGTGTGTCGTGTGTGGAGGAAGCGCCTGTGCGTCGTACCCCTGTCCTGGCTGTCTCGATGGCTGCTGCCGTCATATCGGTCGGAAGCGTCGTCGCCACGGCGGCCGGACCGTCGCCCGAGTCGGCGGCGAGCCTGAGCCCGTCCGCCCTGTCGTTGCCTTCGCTGCTCGGCCCGAACGGCGACCGACCAACGAGGAGCTCGGAACGGGTCCTGCGGGCGTCGGCACGCGCCCACGGCGGACGTCGATCGGTCGCCGAGGTCCGGCGCCTGGTGCGGGGCCTCGCCCCCTCGCTGGCCGGCGTCGGCTCGATCGTGCCGGAGCCGTCGACGGTGGAACGCATCCTCGGGCCGACCGCGGTGCAGCTGAAGCAGGTCGACGGGAAGCCCGGCGGGGCGCTGGTCTCCAGCATGCCGATCGCGGTAGAGGTCCCGGCCGTCGACGGTGCCGAAGGCGCGGGAGCGCCGACGCCGGCGGCCGACGCGAACGGGACGGCACCACGCACGTGGGAGCTGGCTGACCTGGGATTGCGAGCGTCGGACGGGCGGTTGGCGGTCGAGCGCGCTCCGGTCGAGATCTCGCTGCCGGAGACGGCGGCCGGATCGATCCGGGTCGGCGACCTGCGGATGCGGTTGGCGCCGGCGGGGAGCACGGCCGCCGGAACGGTCGTTGGCGAGTCGGTGACCTACCCGGGAGTCGCGGCCGATACGGATCTGGTGGTCCGGTCGCTGCCGATCGGGGTCGACGTCGGCTGGCTGCTGCGAAGCCCGGTGGCGTCGAAGACGTTGCGGGTGCCGTTGGACCTGGCCGGGGGCCGTTCGGCGGTGACCGTCGACGAGACCGGTGCGGCAACGGTCCGCGACGGGGCTGGGAGCACGGTCGCAACCGTCTCGGCGACGAAGGCGATCGACGCCGGCGGTCAGCCGGTGCCGGTGAAGGTGACCGCTGACGCCGACGGGCTGGTGATCGCGGTCGACCACCAGGCGGGCGTGACCCAGTACCCGGTGATCGTCGATCCGGTCTTCGCAACCGATTGGGACCAGGCTTCGACCGACTTCGCGGGCTGGCGGGAGGCGAAGAGCGCGGTAGCGGCTCCGTTCTCGTTCCAGAAGCTGCCGACGCCGGGCCCGACGTTGTTCTCGGGCATCACCGTCTTCGCCGACCGGCAGGTCTCGCCGGCCGGGACCTGGGGTGCCTGGGCGCGTCCTGCGCCCGGAGACCAGAGCGTCGGGACGCTGGCGGCTTCCGGGCGCCGGGTCTCGTCGGAGCATGCGTACTGGACCAGCATGTCGGTGACGGGGGCGGACTACTTCTCCAGCCACGTGCTGAACCAGACGCCGCCGACGGGCCGGTTCGCGTTCGCGTCTCCGCAGGGCTGGGGCGACTGGTCGAGCCTCCCGCAGGAGTACGACCGGGTCGTGAAGCCGAGCGGTCCGGTCGAGAACGCCAAGCCGGGCCCGTGGACGTTCACCAGCGAGCAGATCGGCACCAGCGGCACGCTGCGGGCCAAGACCAACGTGCCGGGCAACGTCTTCGTCTCGGGGTTGCTGTCGAGCGGTGACGCCGCGCCGGCGACGAAGCCGGCGAGCGATCCGACGACGACCGTCTCGTCGTTGAACATCGGGGCGATCCAGCTGACGGCGATGGACAGCACCTATCCGACCATTGAGGTCCCGACGCCCGCCGACGAAGAGTGGGTGAACGAGAACGACGCCGTGCAGGCGCGGGTGACCGACCGCGGGACCGGGGTGGCGTCGATTCAGCTGCGCGACACCAACGGCACGCAACTGTACCCGGGCGAAGGAGCGGGTGAGGGCGCCTTGGCGGGGCCGTCGTGCCCGGCGTCCGGCGACGTGCTGTGCCGGTTCGAGGCGGGGCAGATGTTCCCCGTGAGCAGCCTCAGCGAGGGGCGCCGGATGTACACGGTGCTGGCCCAGGACGGCGGCGGGCGCACGGCGTCGAAGGCGCTGGTCTTCGGGATCGACATGTCGGACCCGGAGGTCCTGCTGTCGGGTGACCTCTACGACCAGCGCACCAGCGAGATCCCGGCGGGCACGCTCCGGTCGCTGACCGTCGACGCGACCGACGGCGATCCCGAGAACACCCGGATGGTGAACCGCCGCTCCGGCGTCGGGCGGATCGAGATCTACGTCGATGACGAGCTGGTCAAGGAGGAGGAGCAGACCGACTCCTTCGCCAACGCGCCGCTGTCGACGACCTGGACCCCGGACGCCGACACCTTCGCCGCGGGCGACTACACGGTGCGCGTGGTGACGGCCGACCGTGCCGGGCACGAGGACGAGCAGCAGTTCGTGGTGCACGCGCCCTGCTGCACCGTCCCGCTCGGAGAAGCCACCGTCGTCGACGGCGGTCGCCTCTACCGGCTTGGCGACGTCGATGGTGATCAGAAGAGCGATGTGGTGCTGGTGGCCCCGGCGTCCGGGGCGATTGGGGTACGTACGGGCAAGGGCGACGGGACGTTCGATCCCGAGGTCCCGTGGGGTACCTTCGGCGCGGCGGTCGGGCAGATCGCGGTGGGCGACCTCGACGGTGATCGTCGCGATGATGTCGTCGCGCAGACCACGGCCGGTGGGCTGCTCACGCGCCTCTCGACCGACACGGGGTCGGTCGCGCCGCCGGAGGCCGGGTCAGGCGCCCTCGAGACCTCCTGGCCGCTGGGGCGTTCACTCGAGGTCGCGAACGTCAACGGGGACGAGTCCGACGACGTCTGGGGTGTCGACGCTTCCGGCGGCCAGCTGTGGTTGGCCTCCGGCACGGACGTTGGCCCGTTGCCGGCCGAGGCGCAGATCGCGATCCCGACGACCCGAAAGGTGTCGATGGCCGATCTCGACGGCGACGGCGCGGACGACTTGGTGACCTACGAGCCGAGTGACGGCACCGTGCGGTTCCGGACCTATGAGACGGACGGATTCAGCGCGACCTCGACGTGGGGAACGGGACCGACCGGTGGCGACGTGACGGCCGGTGACGTCAACGCGGACGGGCTCGACGACGTGCTGTTCCGGCTCCCGGGAGGTACGGTGCCGGACGGCATCGTCGTCCGTCAAAGTTCTGCTTCTGGAGGGTTCATCGCTGGCCAGCGGGCGCTCGGCACCCTCGCTTCGTCGTACGACCTGGCCGCCCGCGACATCAACGCTGACGGACGTGCGGACGTTGTCGGCACGCGCCTTGACCCTGCCGGGCTGGTGATTCGCTCGGTCGGTTCGGTCATCCCGGATCCGGAGGAGGCCGACCCGCGTCCGATCGATCCTGACGGGACGGCCGGAGCGCTGGAGCGGCGGCTGCCGTCGAAGCCGGTCGCGATGGCTCAGGCTGACACCGAGTTGTTGTGGCGTCAGAACATCGGGTTCAGCGACGGGGAAGCCCGCTCCTCGTTCGACAATCCAGCGCTGGCCGCTGCGGCGCGGACGCGTGTCCGTCAGCAGCTCGACCAGCTCCGGTACCTCGGCATCACGCGTCTGCGGGTGTTCGTCTGGTGGGGCATGGTCGATCGGTTGGCTCCAGGAACGACCCCGGCCGTCGTGCCCGACGAGCCGCACTTCGGGCAGGTCGCAGGGATGGACGGGCTCGCCCCGTACACCTCGGACGATGCGTTCGCGGACGTATCGCTGGCGACGCCGCTGCGCGTCAAGAACCGTTGGGCGTGGTACGTCTGGGACGAGCTGATCAAGCAGGCATCGGATGCGGGCTTGAAGGTCCACCTGACGCTGTCCGGGGGAAACCGGGCAACGACGACGGAGTGCTCGCGTTACATGCCCGACGCGATGTTCAACCTGAGTCCCCGCGGTTGTCGTGGATCGGGCGTGGCCCCTCCGGGCCTGCCGGTGCCGGCACCTGACGCGGACGTCTACCGGCCGACCGGGCGCGACCCGAATCCGACCGCCTTCGGGCATTTCGTTGCCGAAGCCGTGAAGCACTTCCGCTCGATCCCGGGTGGCGAGAGCGTCGAGTCGATCGGCCTGTGGAACGAGCCGAACCTCCAGCCGGGGAAGGGAATATCGCCGGGTGGGTTCCTGACCGTTGCCAACGACAGCGGCTTGCGGATCAAGCCGACCAAGGACAAGGAGTACTACACCGATTCCGCCGGGAAGGCCATGCCGAACCAGAACCGCAGTACTGCGGCGCTGTACGGCAAGCTCTACGCCGCCGGCTACCAGGGACTTCGGCAGGCGGGCGCGGCGAGCGTGGTCACGGCGGCGTTCGGGGAACTCTCGTCGGGACGGTCGTATTACCACAGGGTGGCGGGCGACGGCACCGGCAAGGAAGGTCAGATCACGCCGTCGACGTGGACGGACAAGGCGCTGGCGTCCGCCAAGACGGAGTGGGCGGTGCGCGACCTGCCAGGCAAGGTGCCGATCGTTCCCCGGTTCGCAGTGCACCCCTACCAGCACAGCCACGAGCCGTGGGTGAAGGACAGCAAGTACACGTTCGGCGTCGCCGGCCTTTCCCGTTCGGTCAACTCGTCGACGGGGCGAGGCGTCAAGCGGACGTTGAACGACGCGGCAAGCGCGGGCAGCATCTCGACCACCAGTCGCGAGAGCGGGGGTAGTGTTCCCCAGATCTGGGCGACTGAGTTCGGGTACTGGAACGCGGCCCCATCGCCGAAGCAGGATGGGAGGGCGCACACGGAGAACGAGCGCCGGAAATGGTTGCGCTACACGGGCAGCGGCAAACCCGGTGAAGGGGGCGCATTGCAGAGGCTCTACAAGGACGGGGGGGTCGGTCGGGTGAACTTCTACGGTGCGTTCGAGCAGGTCCCGAAGGCGCTCAACGCGCCGACCGAGGACTACGGGTACATCGGCAGCGCGCCGCAGGAGGCGTTCCCGCCGCGCGACTTCGTGTATCCGCTGAGCGAGCTGGGCAATCTGCAAGGCAGCCGGCCATACCAGAAGCAGGGCAGCAAGATCACGGCTGCTCCGGCGCGGCGCCAGGTCGCGTGTCTGCTCCGTGGATTCTTCGCGAGCGAGGGCGTAGCGATGCCCAAGTCGCAGTACGAGCCGGTGACGGCCCCCGATCCCAACAGGGTGAAGCGCTGCTCGTGATGCGGCTCGAACGGCAGGTGGGGGCGCTGGTGGCGGCGCTGCTCCTCGGGGCAGTGCTAGCGGCCAGCGCGACGGCATCGTCCGCTGTCCGGGGAACGGCACTCGCGATGCCGCCTTCGCAGGCCGTGCCGCCGGTCGTCTCCGGCGGCCGGATCTGGTGGGCGGAGCAGCCGAGTTCTCCGGATCTGCAGCTGGTTCTACATTCGCGCCCGCTGCGTTCCAGCGGCCCCGACGCGTCGGTGTCGCTCGCGGTGCCGCCGATCGTGTCGCCCTCGATCGAAGGCGGCCCGTCGGTGACTTCGCTGGCCGTCGCGGGTCGAATGGCGTTCGTCGTCGTGAATCAGCGGGTCGACGATGCCCAGGGGTATCGGATGGTGAGCCAGCTCTTCACCTTCGAGGTGGCTACCGGGCGGATGCTCCGCGCCGGTCCGCTGGACGACAGCGAAGACGTCCGTCGGCTCAACCCGGGTGCCTTGCTCGTCACCTACGTTCGCTCTCCGGGGAGTCGGTTCGTCATGGGCCGTCTCACTGACCCGCTGACCGGAGCATCCTTCCCGGGGACCTATCGGACCAGTCCCGGCCTGGCCCAGTTCGCCGGCCCGTACACGGTCTCCACGGAGTACGACGAGCGAACGTCCGAGCTCATCCGGGCGACCGTCACCGACTACCGGACCGGGTCGATCCGGTACCGCGTCTCAGGGACCCGTCTGCGGCAGTTGGCCGGTGGCAACGCGGTCGCCGTACGCGTGGGGACGTTGCAGCCGGATGGCTCGCTGGGCATCATCGCCGAACGTGCCGACGGGGCCGGGCCGCTGCAGAACGGCGCGTCTGCGGTCTACGTTGATGCGCGCGGGCGGGTGCATCGCGCGTCTCGGCGGTTGCAGTCAGCACAGACGGTCGTGACGCTGCCGGCTGGGGATCGGGTCGTGGTCGCCAGTGATGGCGGGGCCATCGGCCGCGGGGCGACCCGTCGCAGGCTGTGCATGGGGACTTGGATCGTCAACAGCGACGGCTCGCGCGGAACGTCGTTGGCGACCGAACGCGGCGCGGGACGGCTGCGGGTGGCCGGCGCCGCTTCGTTCTGGGACGGGCGGACCGGGATCTGGCTGTACAAGACGCACGGCCGTGACGCGGAGCGGCGCTACGTGGTGCGGCAACTCGGCGGGGTTGCCTTGGGACGAGCCGGCCGGCCCTCGTGTGAACGGGGCCTGCGGGATCCGGTACGTGCCGCGCCGTTCTCGCTCGCCGAGCTGGAGCCAGGCCTGTAGCGGTGCGGGCGGGCCGGACCGCACGACCTCGACTTCGGGCAACCTAATACCGTCCCGGGTGGGCTCGTTGCCGCGGTGATCGAGATCGCCTCCGCCGACGAGCCGCTGCCGGCGGCCGCCGACAGGCCGCCGGCCCGCCCTCCGATCCCCCAGGAGACCCCGATGCCCCCGACGCTCAGTCCCGCCGCCATCCGCGCCCGTGACCGCCCGGCCCCGTTGGTGGTCGGGGTCGGCGAGGTGGTCGAGGTCGAGGACCTGACCCCGGGCATGGTCCGGATCGTCCTCGCGGGGCCGGCGCTCGCCGACTTCCCCGACGAGGAGCCGGGGGAGATCATCACCCTGATCCTGCCCGACGAGGCGAGCGGCGAGGTCCTCCTGCCCGTCGACGGCTGGCGGTTCGGGCCCGACGTGGAGGCACCGCACTGGCGGAACTACACCGTCCGAGTGTTCGATCGCTCCGGCCCGACGATGACCGTCGACCTGGTCCGCCACGGTGACCACGGGCGCTTCTCGGCCTGGGCCGAGCGGGTCGAGGTCGGCCAGCGGCTCGGCTTCGCCGGGCCGCGGATCCACTTCTTCTCCGAGCCCGACGCCGACTGGACGCTGCTGGCGGGCGACGAGACCGCGCTGCCGTCGATCGCGGCGACCCTCGAGCAGCTGCCGTCCGGCCACCCGACGTTCGTCTTCGTCGAGATCGCCGACGCCGCCGAGCAGCAGGAGCTCCGGACCGAGGCCGACGTGCTGATCCAGTGGGTCCACCGCGACGGCGACCCGGCCGGACGCAGCCGCCGGCTCGAGGACGCGGTGCGGGCCGCGGCGCTGCCCGGCGGGCGGGGCAAGGTCTGGGTCGCGGGGGAGTCGCTGGCCGTCCGCGGCATCCGCGAGCACCTCCGCGACGAGCGCGGCCTGGAGATCGGCCGTCAGCAGGCGATCGGCTACTGGAAGCACCGCGAGACCCCGGCGGACGTCGACTGAGGGGCGCTCCGGGGGCGAGGGCTCGGCGGGGTGGTGGTGTCCGTCGGGGGTCGCGGCCTGGCCCATGGCGGCGAGAGCCGGAGGCTGGTGCGGGTGCCGACGACCCGCTGAAGCCCGAGTCCCGCAGTCGGTGTTAGGGTGCCCAATGTCGCGGGGTCGGGTATTCGCCCGGCCGCCGCGTTCTCCGTTCGACGTCGTCCCCCGACTCCCCGTGCGAGCTCCGTTCTCCAACGCCCGGCCCTCCGTCGCGACCGTCGTCGCGGGGTCGGCGACGACCGTCCCAGCCGCGTCTCACCTGGCCGAGGGCGACGCCGCCGCCGGGCCACCGGTCCGGGTGCGCTCGACCTCGCTGCGGGCGCTCGGGCTGCTCGGGGCGCTGGCGGTGCTGGCGCTGGTCGTCCTGCTCAGCATCAGCGTCGGCGCGAAGCCGATCCCGCTCGACCGGGTCTGGGACCTGGTCCTGCACCCGGACGGCTCCGACGACGCGATCGTCGTCCACGACCTGCGGATCCCGCGGACGCTGCTCGGGTTGCTCGTCGGGGCCGCGCTCGGGATGGGCGGGGCGCTGATGCAGGCGCTGACCCGCAACCCGCTCGCCGACCCGGGGCTGCTCGGCGTCAACGCCGGGGCCGCGGCGGCGATCGTGATCGCGATGGCGGTGCTGAAGACGACCAGCCTGATGACCTACGTCTGGTTCGCGTTCCTGGGGGCCGGGCTGGCCGCGGTCGTCGTCTACGGGCTCGGCTCACGCGGGCGCAGCGGCGCGACGCCGGTGCGGATGGCGCTGGCGGGAACCGCGGTCAGCTTCGCGCTGTACGCCTTCGTCCGCGGGATGACGCTGCTCAACCCGCAGATCTTCGACCAGTACCGGTACTGGTCGGTCGGCGCGCTCGCCGGCCACGACAACGCCCTGACCGCGCAGATCGCGCCATTCATCCTCGTCGGGCTGGTGCTGGCGCTGCTGCTGGCCCGACCGCTCAACGCGCTCGCGCTCGGCGAGGAGGCCGGGCGGGCGTTGGGGGCGAACCTCGGCCGCACCCGCATCGCGGGAGCGGTCGCGGTGACGCTGCTCTGCGGCGCGGCGACCGCCGCGATCGGCCCGATCGCCTTCGTCGGCCTGACGGTGCCGCACGTCGCCCGCGCGATCACCGGTCCCGACCAGCGCTGGGTCCTGCCGTACTCGATGGTGCTGGCGCCGATCCTGCTGCTCGGTGCCGACGTGATCGGCCGCGTGGTCAACCGTCCGGGCGAGATCGAGGTCGGGATCGTGACCGCGCTGATCGGCGCGCCCGTCTTCATCGCCCTCGTCCGCCGTCGCCGGATCGCCCAGCTGTGAGCGTCGTGCTCGAGTCCCCGCCGGTCGTCGGCGGTCCGCCGCCCGGCCTCGGGCGGGTCGTCCGGATCCCGCTGATCGGCGCCTCGCTGCGGGTCGAGTCGCGCACGATCGGGGTCTCGGTCGTCCTGCTCGTGCTGGCGTTCGTGCTGCTGGTGCTCGCGGTCGGGACCGGCGAGTACTCGATCCCTCCGGGGCAGGTGCTCTCGACGCTGCTCGGCGGGGGAGACCAAGGCACGACGTTCGTGATCGAGACGCTGCGGCTGCCGCGGGCGGTCACCGGCCTGCTGGTCGGGGCCGCGCTCGGGGCGGCCGGGGCGATCTTCCAGAGCATCACCCGCAACCCGCTCGGCAGCCCCGACATCATCGGCTTCACCTCCGGGGCCTCGGCCGGCGCCGTGTTCCAGATCCTGGTCCTCGGGGGCGGGGCGTTCGCGACCGCCGCCGGCTCGGTCGTCGGCGGGCTCGTGACCGCGATCGCCGTCTACCTGCTGGCGTTCCGCGGGGGACAGGGCGTCCAGGGCTACCGGCTGGTGCTGATCGGGATCGGGCTCAGCGCGATGCTCGTCGCCCTGACCGACTACCTGATGACCCGCGCCCGGCTGGAGGAGGCGGTGACGGCGACGGTCTGGATCACCGGCAGCCTCAACGGCCGCGGCTGGGAGCACGTGCGGCCGATGCTGGTCGCGCTGATCGTGCTGCTGCCGCTGGTCGCGCTGCTCGGCCGGCAGCTGCGGATGATGGAGATGGGCGACGACGCGGCCAAGGCGCTCGGCGTCGGGGTCGAGCGCTCGCGGCTGGCGCTGCTGGTCGTCGGCGTCGGCCTGACCGCCGTGGCGACCGCGTCGGCCGGACCGGTGACGTTCGTCGCCCTGGCCGCGCCGCAGGTCGCCCGCCGGCTGACCCGGGCGACCGGCCCCGGGGTCGGGGCGGCGGCGCTGATGGGCAGCGTGCTGCTGCTCGCCAGCGACCTGGCCGCCCAACGGCTGTTCCCCGGCAGTCAGCTGCCCGTCGGTGTGATGACCGGCGTGGTCGGCGGCGTGTACCTGATCTGGCTCCTGTACCACGAGTGGCGAAGCGGACGGACATGACGAGCAACGACGCACGCCTGCACGGCGACGGCCTGACCCTCTCCTACGACGAGCGGACGGTCTCCGAGGGACTCGACGTGCGGATCCCGGACGGGTCGTTCACCGTGATCGTCGGGCCGAACGCCTGCGGCAAGTCGACGCTGCTGCGGGCGCTCGCGCGGATGCTGAAGCCGAAGCAGGGCTCGGTCCTGCTCGACGGCGAGGAGATCACCTCGCTGCCCTCCAAGCAGGTCGCCCGCCGGCTCGGCCTGCTGCCGCAGAGCTCGATCGCACCCGACGCGATCACCGTCGCCGACCTGGTCGCGCGGGGCCGCTACCCGCACCAGGGGCTGCTGCGACAGTGGTCGCGGACCGACGAGCTGGTCGTGACCGCGGCGATGACGTCGACCGGGGTCCTCGACCTCGCCGGGCGGGCGGTCGACGAGCTCTCGGGCGGGCAGCGGCAGCGGGTCTGGCTGGCGATGGCGCTGGCCCAGGAGACGCCGATCCTGCTGCTCGACGAGCCGACGACGTTCCTCGACATCGCCCACCAGGTCGAGGTCCTCGACCTCTGCGCCGACCTGCACGAGCAGCGGGGCAGCACGCTGGTGGCGGTCCTCCACGACCTCAACCACGCCTGCCGCTACGCGACCCACCTGATCGCGATGCGCGACGGCGCGATCGTCGCCGAGGGCGATCCGAGCGCGATCGTCGACGCGGCGATGGTCGAGCGGGTCTTCGGGCTGCGCTGCCGGGTGATCCCCGATCCGGAGACCGGCACCCCGTTGGTCGTGCCGGCGGCGAGCCAGCGGAGGGGGCGGTCGGCCGCCCCGGCGACGACCGCCGCCTCGCTGACCGTGGGCTGAGCGGGGCTGACCGCCCACCGGCCGCGGGAGCTGGCCCGTCCGAGGTGGGAGTCCGGGCCGTCGGGAGCGGGACGCGGCCGCCGGCGATCTTGTTAGGGTGGCCGAACGTCGGTGTGTGCCGGGTCTCCGCGACCCCTCCCGCCGGTTCCCCCCGTACTTCCCCCAAGGAGTCTCCTCGTGGTCGCCCTCCCCCCACGCCTCGTTCGCGTGCTCGTCAGCCTGATCGCCCTGGCCGGCGTCAGCCTCGTGCTCTCCGCCTGCGGCTCGAGCGACGACGGTGGCACGACCACCGACGCCGCCACGCCCACGGCCGAGGCGGGCGCCTTCCCGGTCGAGATGACCGGCGCGTTCGGCACGGCGACGATCGAGGCTGCCCCGAAGCGGGTGGTCACGCTCGGGTGGAGCGACCAGGACGTCACGCTCGCGCTCGGGGTCAAGCCGGTCGGCGTCTACGACATCGGCAAGGACTTCCCGCAGGGCGTCGGGCCGTGGGGCGCGCAGCAGATCGGTGACAGCACGCCGGTCAAGCTGAGCCTCGCAGACGGGATCCCGTTCGAGAAGATCGCCGCGCTGCGGCCGGACGCGATCATCGCGGTCCAGTCCGGGGTGACCCAGGCCGACTACGACAAGCTCAGCAGGATCGCGCCGACCGTGACCTTCCTGAAGGGGCGCGGCATCTACGTGACGCCGTGGCCGGAGCAGACCGAGCTGATCGGGAAGGCACTGGGGCAGGAGGCGCAGGCGAAGCAGCTGGTCGAGCAGACCAAGGCGGCGCTGGCGCAGGCGAAGGCCGACCACCCCGAGCTGCAGGGCAAGACGTTCTCCTACACCGCGCGCCAGGACGGCGGGACCGTCGGCGTCTACCTGCCGAGCGACCTCCGCCTGAAGTTCCTCGAGGACGTCGGGATGAAGCTCTCCGACGGGCAGATCGCGGCGACCAGGAAGGTCAACAACGGGGTCTACGCGAGCATCAGCTACGAGCGGCTGTCGCTGCTCGACGCCGACGTGCTCGTCTCCTGGTTCAACAGCCCGGCCGACCGCGAGACGTTCACCAGCCGGGCCGGCTTCCGCGACCTCGACGTCGTCCAGCGCGGAGGCTTCGTGCCGCTCGACCTGATCCAGGCCCAGGCCCAGGGCGCACCGACCGTCCTGAGCATCCCGTGGGCGATCGAGAAGGTCCTGCCGCTGGTGCAGGACGGCGTCGCCGGCAAGGGCCCCAAGCAGTAGGCCTGAGTAGCCGACACGCCGCGGGCCGCCCGCCTAGAAGCCGGCGGGGTGGCGGGCGACGAAGCCCGCGCTGCTGCGGGACTCGCTGCTCCAGCGGGTGCCGCCGCCGCGGAGCGCGGAGGTGTCGTAGCGCCGGCCGTCGACGACCATGTAGGCGTGGCCGGCGTTGGCGTAGACGGTGATCCGCTTGCCCGGACCCGCCTCGCCCCAGCTCATGAACCCGCCCGAGGTGAGCGAGCCCGAGACGAGCCCGGCGGCGGCCAGCGCGTAGCTGATCGAGCCGGAGCAGTCGTAGCCGCCGGACGAGCCGCCGTGGCCGCCGCCGTAGACGTACGGGGTCGAGGCGATCTCGTTGGCCGCCGACACGACCTTCGCGATCGCCGCGTCGGACGCGCCGCCGCCGCCCGATGACGACGGAGCGGGGGAGGACGAGCCACCGCCGCTGGCGACGGTCCGCGGCGCGGCCTGGGCGGCCGTGGCGGCCGAGCGCGCGGCGCGGGCGGCGGCGGCCTGCTGCCGCTCGATCCGGGCGATCCGCGAGCGGACCTGGCTGAGCTGGGCGCTGGTCCCGGCCCGCTTGCGCAGCTGCGCCTCGCGCTTGCGCAGGATCGCGTTGCGGACGACGTCGGCCTTGTCGCGGTCGGAGGCGGCCTGCGAGGCCAGCGTCCGGTACCGCTTCCGGGCCTGCTCGAGGTCGGTCGTCTGGGTCGCGACGTCCCGCCGGGCGTCGCGGGTCGCGTCGAGGATCCTGCCGTTGTGGTGGCTGATCCGCTTGTAGAAGTCGACCCGCTCCAGCAGGTCGTTGAACCCGCGCGAGGTGAGGACGACGGAGACGATGTCGGGCTTTCCGGCCTCGTAGGCGTTGACCAGGTTCTCGGAGAGGACGTCGTTGGCGACCTCGGCCCGCTTCTCCAGCTTGGCCAGCCGGACGCGCGAGCGAACGAGGTCGTTCTGGGTCGTCGTCAGCTGCTGCTGCCGGGTCCGGGCCCGCTCGTCGAGGTCGGTGAGCCGCTGCGAGGCCTGGGCGAGCCCGGCGTTGGTGGAGGCGATCAGGGCCGACTCGGCGGCGACCTTCTGGCGCAGCGACTGGGCGGCGGCTCGATCGGCGGCGACGTCGGCGGTGCCCTGCGCCGGCGCACCGGCTCCGACGGCGATCGCGGCGACACCGGTGCTGGTGACCGCAAGGGCGCGCAGGGTAGGACGTCGGCGGGAGATCGGCGGCATGGAACCTCGTGTCGGGGTGCGCGAACGGCGCGGCTCGGACCGGGCGGCAGGTCGGCGGCGAGCATGGCCACTCGACCGGAACGGACGAGAGGACGCGGCCGACGCTAGCGCCGGTTCGGGCCCGGATCCAGCTTGGAGGGGGTGCTGCAAGCGGTCTTGCAGCGAGCGCTGGCATCATCCGGCCGCGATGCACGAGCTCACGTCCGGCCTCCCGCTCACGTTCGGCACCCCGGGGGCGCCGAACGCCGTCCGCCTGGTCCTGCTGGGCAGCGGCGAGCTCGGCCGCGAGGTCGCGATCGAGGCGATCCGCCTCGGCTGCGAGGTCGTCGCCGTCGACCGCTACGACGGCGCCCCGGCGATGCAGGTCGCCCACCGCCGCCACGTCGTGACGATGACCGACCCCGAGGCGCTGCGGGCGGTCCTCCAGGCGGAGCGGGAGCGTCCCCACGCCCGGCTGCTGGTGGTGCCGGAGATCGAGGCGATCGCGACCGCCGTGCTCGAGGAGCTGGAGGCGGACGGGCTGCACGTCGTGCCGACCGCCCGCGCGGCGCGCCTGACGATGGACCGCGAGGGCATCCGCCGGCTGGCGGCCGAGCAGCTCGGCCTGCCGACCTCGCCCTACCGGTTCTGCGCCAGCGCGGAGGAGCTGCGGGCGGCGGTCGACGCCCTCGGTCCCCAGGCCGACGGCTCGTTCGTGCCCTGCGTGGTCAAGCCGGTGATGTCGTCCAGCGGCAAGGGCCAGTCGGTGGTGCGCTCGCCGGAGGACGCCGATCGGGCCTGGGCCTACGCCCAGGAGTCCGGGCGGACGGGGGCCTCCGACGTGATCTGCGAGGGCTTCGTCGCCTTCGACTACGAGATCACGCTGCTGACGGTCCGGCACGCGGGCGGGACCTCGTTCTGCGCGCCGATCGGGCACACCCAGGAGGACGGCGACTACCGCGAGTCGTGGCAGCCGCAGCCGATGAGCGACCTGGCGGCGGAGCGAGCCGAGGCGATCGCCCGGACGCTGACCGACAGCCTCGGCGGCTACGGGCTGTTCGGCGTCGAGCTGTTCGTGCGCGGCGACGACGTCCTCTTCAGCGAGGTCTCGCCGCGTCCGCACGACACCGGGATGGTCACGATGGCGAGCCAGACCCTCAGCGAGTTCGCGCTGCACGTGCGGGCGATCCTTGGCCTGCCCGTCCCGTCGGAGGACGGCCGGGTGCCGCTGGCGTCGCCGGCGGCGAGCGCGGTGGTGCTGGGGGAGAGCGAGCGCGATGCCCCGGTCTTCACCGGGCTGGCGGCAGCGCTGGCCGTCGATCCGTCGGTCGAGCTGCGGCTGTTCGGGAAGCCGGACGAGCGGCCGGGGCGTCGGCTCGGGGTGGCCCTGGCGCGCGGCGCCGACGTCGACGAGGCCCGTCGGCGGGCGCTGGCCGCGGCGTCCGCGGTGACCGTCGGCGGCTGAGCACCCGCCGCGGCGTGCGGGACCCGGGACTCCGCGGCCGAGCGGGCACCCGGGGACCCCTGGTTCACCGGATGGTGTTGCCAACGCGGGGTGCGGCTGGTAGAAGCCGGGTAGAGGGATCCACCACCCTGCACATGGAGGCATCATCCGGATGGCCAACCACCTGACGCCCGAAGAGCTCGCCGACGAACTCGGGGTCGAGCGCACCGAGGTCCTCGTCAACTGCGTCCGCTACGGGGTGCCCGTATACCACGGGCGCGTCGACCGTTCGCTCTACGATGTCGCGGTCGAGGACCAGCGCCGGCGCCAGCCGCCGGCCCCGCCGAGTCCCAGGGAACGGCTGCACTGAACGACGAGCCGGGCCGGAAGCGGCAGGCCGGCGACCGCTCGCCGGCCGGCCGGCCGGTCGGTCGTCGGAGCGGGCCCGGGAAACGAGGCTCAGGCGGGCGGCGAGGACGTCCGCTCGAACCCGAGCGCACCGCTCGGGCAGCGGGCGATCGTCGCCTCGAGCTCGTCGATCGAGGCGTTCTCCGGCTGGATCCACGGGCGACGGCTGGTGTCGAAGACGGCCGGCAGGCCGCGCACGCAGTTCCCGGAGTGCGCGCAGATCGCGGCGTCGAAGCTGACCGCGGCGCCGTCGCGCACGTAGCGCTTGGCCGGACTCACGCGAACGCCCCGCGGATCCGCTCGTCGAGCTGCGGGACGTACTCCGGGTGGCGGTGGACGTAGGCGGCCACGAACGGGCAGATCGGCACGATCCACAGGTTCCGCTCGCGGGCGTCGTCGAGCGCGTAGGCGACCAGCTGCTTGCCGATGCCCTGGCCCTCGAAGGCGGGGTCGATCTCGGTGTGGGTGAAGATGATCCGGTCGCCGCGGACGAGCTGGTACTCGGCGAAGCCCGCGAGCTGGTCGTCGCTGCGGACTTCGTAGCGGGTTGCTTCCGGATGGTCACGTACGTCGATCGCCATGCCTGCTCCTGATCGTGCCCGCCCACGCGGTCGGGCGGGATCGGCTCATGCTTGCAGACGCTCGCCGGGGGCCGGCGCGGCCGGGGGATCGGTGGCCGGCGGCGTGCCGCCGTCGTCCGGGGACGACGCGTCGGCCGACGGCAACGCGCGCGCCGCGGTTGGATCGGGCGCCGGCGCGGTGAAGACGCGGAGGTAGCTGTCCCAGGCGCGCCGGCTGACCGACCACGGGGTGACGGCCGCGAGCGCCGCGGTCAGGCTCCGACGGTGGGGGACGAGCCGGCCCGCGAGCCGCTGGAGCCGCAGCAGCCAGCGGTAGGCGGACGACTTCTGGGCCGACGTCGCGGCGTAGCGACGGAGCGCCTGGTCACGCGTCTGGCGGCGCTCGTGGACGAACCGCAGCTCGCGTCCGAGCACGGTCCCGAAGTGGAAGGCGGGCCGGATCCCCTCCGCGGTCAACGGCAGGCAGTGCCCGGCGCTGTCGCCGACGAAGAAGATCCCGTCCCCGGTCGCCGGCCGCAGCTTGTGGGGGATCCAGTTGCCCTGGAAGCGGACCGGATCCCAGTCGAGGTCGGCCGCCAGCCGCAGGGTCGGATCCTTGACGTGGTGCTTGGGGTCGAACGAGCCGACGCCGACGCGGACCTCGCCGTCGGCGGGGAAGACCCACGAGTAGCCGTCGGGCACGTAGCGCGGGTTCAGGAACAGCTCGAGCTCGTCGGAGCTGCCCTCGGGATGGATCTCGAGCCCGCGCGAGAGGTACGCCTCGGGCGGCTGGATCGTCTGCTCCGTGGTCGGCCCGAGCACCCGCCGCCAGCCGAGCGCGTCGACGACCAGGGGCGCGCGGACCTCGCCGCGGTCGGTCCGGATCCGGATGATCCCGTCGGCGTCGCGGTCATCCGGCAGCCGGCGCTCGACGGTCGCCGTCTCGAACCGGAAGTCGCCCTGCTCGGCGAGGATCCGGCAGAGCATCCGGTAGTCGAAGGTGCAGAACGGCTGCGGCAGCGCGAACGAGTGCCGGCCGGTCGCGGTCCGCACGATGATCCGACGGAAGCGCTGGCGAACCGCGGCCTCGAGCCCGAGCGCCTCGATCCACGGCAGCGGTGCGGCGCAGGCCGAGGTCGCACGCTCGCCGATCTCGTAGCGGTCGATCACGACGACGTCGGGGCGCTGCCCGGCGGGGGCACGGGCCAGCTCGCGGGCGACGGTCAGCCCGGCGAAGCTCGCGCCGCAGATCAGGACGTCGCAGTCGATGTCGATCGGGGTCCGGTCGGGACCGCGCTTGGTGGCTCGAACGGGCATCCAGCGAGCGATCGTAGCGAGACGCTCAGCGGGCGCCCGCGCGTGCGCGGATCGCGTCGACGAACGTTCGGGTGGCCGTCTCGGCATGGTCGAGGAAGAGGTACGGCTCGGTCAGCTCCAGTTCGAGCAGCAGCGGGCGGCCGTCGTCACCACCGACCAGGTCGACCCGCGCGTAGAGCGGCACGGAGCCGAATCGCTCGGCGACGAAGGCGATCGCGCGCTCGGCAATCGCCCGCTCGTCGGGGCTCGGCAGGTAGGGGCGGATCTCCGGCAGGTGGGCGTTGTCGATGATCGGCGCGGCGCCGGGCTCGAGGATCCGACCCTTCTCGATCGCGTGCGAGAAGCGGCCGTCGAAGAGCAGCAGCGCGCTCTCGCCGCGCTGGTCGACGGAGGCCACGAACGGCTGGACCATCGCGGTCCGGCCGGAGCCGTGGATCCGCGCCAGCAGGGCGTCGCGTCGCTCGTCCTCGCCGGGGGCGAAGCGCGACGTGTCGCGAGCGCCGGCGGAGACGGTCGGCTTGACCACCAGCTCACCGGCCCGCAGCGGATCGTCGGCGGCGAGTGCCTCGCCCGGAGCCAGCAACCGTGTCTCGACCGTCGGCAGCCCGGCGGTCGCGAGCTCGTCGAGGTAGCGCTTGTCGGCGTTCCACGCGAGCACGTCGGCCGGGTTGGCGAGGCGGGGGACCGTTCCGGCCCAGGCGAGGAACTCGTCGAGGCGCTCGGAGTAGTCCCAGACCGAGCGCGCGACCACCAGGTCGAACGCGTCCCAGTCGACGGCCGGGTCGTCCCAGACGGCCCACGAGGCACCGAGCTCGGCGGCGAGCCGGTGCTCGTCCATGCCCTCCGGGAACGCGGCGGAGGTGGCCAGCGCGATGCGCGTGGGGCGAGCGTCGGAGGGGGCGTTCATGGGACGATCACGGCGGTCGACAGCACGTCTTCGATCGTAGTCGGGGACGAACGGCTCGGCCGAGCGGTCGCGACGCTCGCCCGACTCCGGAACGGACGGGCAGGAACGCGTCGCGTGCGGGTGAATCGCGCTACTCTTCACGGTTCATGTCAACCACCGAGATCCCCGCGGCAACCGTGGTTGAAGGCTCTGACGGCCTTCTCCTCGAAGTCGACGGGAACATTGTCCCCAACTACGACGCTACCTTCCCTGGTTTTGGGGAAGGCGACGTCATCACCGGACGTGTCGTCCGTATCGATCCCGACGAGGTCTGGGTCGATGTCGGATACAAGTCTGAAGGCGTGATTCCGCAGCAAGAGCTGTCGATTCGCAGGAACGCAGACCCGTTCGACGAAGTCGAACTCGGCGAGGACGTTGAAGTCCTCGTCATGATCAAGGAAGACGACGAAGGTCGTCTGAAGGTTTCGCGCAAGCAGGCTCGCTACGAGCGGGCGTGGAAGCGCATCGAGGCAGCACAGGAGACCGGCGAGCCGGTCGAGGGCACGGTCATCGAGGTCGTCAAGGGCGGCCTCATCATCGACCTCGGCGTTCGTGGCTTCCTGCCGGCGTCGCTCGTCGACATCCGTCGCGTGCCGAACCTCGACGAGTACCTGCACACGATCATCGAGTGCAAGGTCATCGAGCTCAACCGCCAGCGGAACAACGTGGTGCTGTCGCGCCGCGCGGTCCTGGAGGAAGAGCGCAAGGAGCAGCGCCAGGCGATCCTGGACGTCCTGCAGCCCGGCGTGGTCGTCGAGGGTCAGATCTCGAACATCGTCGACTTCGGCGCGTTCGTGGACCTCAACGGCATCGACGGCCTCATCCACATCAGCGAGCTGTCGTGGACGCACGTCAACCACCCGACCGAGGTCGTCTCGATCGGCGACACCGTGCAGGTGAAGGTCCTCGACATCGACCGCGATCGTCAGCGGATCTCGCTGGGTCTCAAGCAGACCCAGGAAGACCCGTGGCAGCGCGTCGTCGACACGTACAACGTCGGCGATGAGCTCGAAGGCACCGTCACGAAGGTCGTCACCTTCGGTGCGTTCGTCGAGATCATGGAGGGCGTCGAGGGTCTGGTCCACATCTCCGAGCTCGCGGCGCACCACGTCGAGAGCCCGCGCGAGGTCGTGCACCCGGGCGACGACGTCAAGGTCAAGATCCTCGAGATCGACGACGACCGCCGCCGGCTGTCGCTCTCGGTCAAGCGGGTCGAGGGTCAGGTCCTGCCGCGTCGCGAGGCGTCGGCGGACAGCGAGGACGAGCTCGCCCACACGTCGGGCGGGAACGACGACGAGCTGGCGGGCAGCTACGGCGGCGAGGAGCTGCCGGCCGAGTCCGACGAGGCCCCGGCTGACGAGGCTCCGGCTGAGGATGCTGCGTCCGACGAGGCTGCGTCCGACGAGGCTCCGGCCGAGGATGCTGCGTCCGACGAGGCCCCGGCTGCCGAGGCGGATGCCGCCCCGGCCGACGAGGCTCCGGTCGCCGAGGAGGCCCCCGCGGCCGACGAGGCCCCGGCTGCTGACGAGGCCCCGGCTGCTGACGAGGCCCCCGCGGCGGACGAGGCTGCGGCCGAGCCCGCCGCCGAGGAGTCCGCTCCGGAGGACCAGGCCTAGCCTGGACCGGTACCCGGTGGTGCGCGCCGATCGGCGCGCACCACCCCGGCGCTTCGAGCGTCGTCCTGCGACCCGCCTCTGGCGGGTCGCAGTCGTTCCGGGGCGCCGTCCAACCGGACGGGTGTTCGGCCGGTGGCCGGCGGTGAAGCGTGTCGACGGCCGCCACCGCTACCTTCTAAGAAGATGGTCGTCCCCTTCGTCGGGCTGACCGGTGGACTCGCTGCGGGCAAGTCGACCGCGTTGGCCGCTCTCTCGCGCCTCGGCGCCAGCACCCTCTCGACCGACGCGGTCGTGCACGAGCTGTACACCGGGGACGAGCTGCGCGACCTGGTCGTCGAGCGCTGGGGCAGCGAGGTCGCGCCCGACGGCGTCGTCGACCGCGCCGCGATCGCCCGGCACGCCTTCGCCGATCCCGCCGAGCGGGCCTGGCTCGAGTCGCAGGTCTGGCCGCGCGTCGGAGCTGCGGTCTACGCCTTCCGGCAGGCGGCCGACGCCGCCGATCCGCCGCCGCCGGCCGCGGTGGTCGAGACGCCGCTGCTGTTCGAGGCCGGGATGGAGGCGGGCTACGACGCGACGATCGCGGTGATCGCCCCCGAGTCGCTGCGCCAGGAGCGGGCGGAGGCCCGCGGGCACCACGGCGTCGACCAGCGCAACTCGCGCCACCTGACGCAGGAAGAGAAGTCCGCACGGGCGACCTACACCGTGGTCAACGACGGTTCGCTCGACGAGCTCGAGCAGCGCCTGGCCGAGATCCTCGCCGAGCTGGCCCGCGCCTCGTCGTGAGCAGCAACCGCCCCCGCGCTCCGCGGCCGTCCTCCGGTCGCACGACCACCGCTCGCCGCCCGGCGCCGAGCCGGCGGCCCGCGCCCGCGCCCGCCGGTCGTTCCGCCGCGCCGCCGCGCCGCGCCCGTGCGCGCCGCTCGGGCGGCCGCTGGCTGCTGGCGCTGGTCGTGCTGCTGGGGATCGCCGCGCTGATCGCGAGCGCGATCGAGCCGCGCGTCAAGGACGCCGTCGACGAGATCCGGCTGCCACTGCGGCACGAGGACGTGATTCGGCAGCAGGCGAAGGAGAAGGGCCTCGACCCGGCGCTGGTCGCTGCGGTGATCTACGCCGAGTCGCACTTCCGGGACAACCAGGAGTCGTCGGCCGGTGCGCTCGGGCTGATGCAACTGACGCCGGGGACCGCGAGCGACATCGCGAAGGAGTCGGGCGCGAGCGCCTTCAACCTCGGCGATCTCCACACCGCCGACGTCAACATCCGCTACGGCAGCTGGCGGCTGCGCGACATGCTGCGGCGGTTCGACGGCAACACCGCGCTGGCGATGGCGGGCTACAACGCGGGGCCGGAGAACGCCAAGAAGTGGAAGGCGGAGGCGGACGCCGAGGGGCGGCCGTTCAGCGTCGAGCGGATCCCGTTCCCCGAGACCCGCCACTACGTCGAGAAGGTCCTCGGCGCGCAACGCGACTACCGCCGTACCTACCGCAAGGAACTGGGAATCGGGTGAGCACCTCGTCCTCCGACGCCGCGCCGACGCCTGACGCCGCGCCGACGCCTGACGCCGCGCCGACGCCTGACGCCGCGCCGACGACGTCCGGCGGTCGCATCGGGCCGGATCCGGTCGCGTCCGCCGGTGCCGTCGCGGCGGCCACGCCGGGAAGCTCCGGCGGGGCGGTCCGTCCCGCCTTCGGCAGTGCGCGCGTGGAGCGGATCGGCCGGGTCGACCACGACCTCTACGAGCGGCTGCTCCAGATCTGGACCGACGTCAGCAACGCGGGCGGCTGGGTCGGCTTCGTCCCGCCGGTCGATCGCCACGACATCGCGCCGGCCCTCGACGCGGCGCTGCGCCGGGTCCACGACGAGGTCGACTGGCTGGTCGTCGTCCGGGTCGGGGCGGCGGCCGACGGTGGGCCCGCGCCGGAGGCTCCGGCCGACGTCGCCGGCTTCGCGATCGTCGCCGCCAACGACCGCCTGCTCTCCGAGCACTGGCGCTGGGTCCTGCGGGTCCAGGTCCACCCGGACCTCCAGGGCGCGCGGCTCGGTGCGGTCCTGCTCGACGGAATCGCCGACATGGCGCTCGACGCGGGGCTCGAGATGCTCCACCTGACCGTCCGCGGGGGCGAAGGGTTGGAGACCTTCTACGCCCGCGCCGGCTACCACGAGGTCGCCCGGATCCCCGGGACGATCCGGGTCGCGCCCGGCGACGACCGCGATCAGGTCGTGCTCGTCCGGTACCTGCGCGAGGGTTGAAGGGCCTGGCGGCCTAACGGCTGGCCCGCGGGGTCAGCAGGCCGCGGTGGAAGCCCTCCGCGACCGCGGCCGCCCGGTCGTTGACGCCGAGCTTGGCGTAGACGTGCAGCAGGTGGGTCTTGACCGTGGCCTCGCTGACGAACAGCCGGGCAGCGACCTCGCGGTTGGTGGTGCCGGCGGCGACCATCTCCAGGACCTCCAGCTCGCGCGGGCTGAGCGGTGCCTCAGCCGGGCGGCGGACCTGCCCGATCAGACGGGTCGCGACCGACGGAGCCAGAACCGCCTCGCCCCGCGCCGCAGCCCGGACGGCCCGCAGCAGCTCGTCCCGGGGAGCGTCCTTGAGCACGTAGCCGGTCGCCCCGGCCTCGATCGCCGGCAGCACGTCGCTCTCGGTGTCGAAGGTCGTCAGGACCAGCACCCGCGCGGCGACCTGGCGGTCCGCCAGCTGGGTGATCGCGCTGACGCCGTCGGTCCCGGGCATCCGCAAGTCCATCAGGACCACGTCGGGCTTCAACGCGATGGTCCGGCGCACGGCCTCGGCACCGTCGGCGGCCTCGCCGAGGACCTCGAACCCCGGCTCGCCGCGGAACATCCCGCTGAGCCCGTCGCGGACGACCGGATGATCGTCGACGATCAGCAGCCGGACGGGGACCGGGCCGCTCACGCCGGCTCCCGGGGCCCGGCGACGTCGAGCGCCGGCAGGTTGGCGGAGATCGCGGTCCCGCCGCCCGGCTCGGACTCGATCTCGAGCGTGCCCGAGAGCCCGGTGACGCGCTGGCGCATCGCGGTCAGCCCGAAGCCACCGCCGGTCGTGGATACGGCGTCGGCCGCCCGGCCGGGCACGAAGCCGACCCCGTCGTCCCGCACGTCGAGCGTCACCAGGTCCTCCATGTAGCTGATCGTGAGGCCCACGCGGCTGGCGCAGGCATGCTTGGCGACGTTGGCGAGCGCCTCCTGGGCGGTTCGCAGCAGCGTGACCTCGACCTCCGGGTGCATCGGCCGCGGTTCGCCGGTCGTGATGACCTGGACGGGCACGCCGTGGAGCGACGACCAGCGGGCGACCACGTCGGAGAGCGCCTCGGGCAGCCGCGCCGACTCGAGCGACTCCGGCCGCAGGGCCTGGACCGAGCGGCGCGCCTCGCTGAGGCTCTCGCGGGCGAGCGTGGTCGCCGCGGTGGCGTGGCGCTGCCAGGCGGGATCGTCACGGTCGGTGCGCTCGGCGGCTTGCAGCTGGGTGATGATCCCGGCCAGGCCCTGGGCGAGCGTGTCGTGGATCTCGCGGGCCATCCGCTGCCGCTCGTCCTGGACGCCGGCCTGACGCGCCTGGGCGACGAGCCGGGCGTGGAGGTCGGCGTTCTCGCGCAGCGACGCCTCGAGCCGGTCGTTGGCCCCGGTCAGCTCGTCGATCGTGCGCCGGTGCTGCTCGGCGCGCTGCTCTCCGAGCTCGGTCAGCCAGTTCATCAGCCCGGCGACGACGAGGTTGATCGTGATCAGGGCCAGCCAGACGCCGACCGATCCCGCGCCGTCGCCGGGCAGGCCCCCGTTCTGACTGGTGCCGAGGATCGCGGCGACGACGCTGGTGCCGGCCAGCCGCCAGGGGTGCGGCACGATCCGGAAGACGAACAGGAATCCCGACCAGGCGAAGAACCCGTAGAACGGCTGGCGGATCACCAGCGCCGCCATCAGCGCGAACAGGCCGAGGAAGAAGACCGCCATCGGCCGCGGGCGCCCGACCCAGGTGGGGTGCAGCGTCACCATCCACAGGATCCAGAGCCCGGCGAGCGCCGACAGGGTCAGGTCGACCGCGAGCGCCCCGCTCGGGCCCCGCACGATCACGCTGATCAGCATGCAGACCGCGAGCAGGCCGTAGGGCAGCAGCTCGAGCATCGGCGCCTCGCGCCGGGTCCAGTCCTCCAGGCGGGCCTCGTCGGTCGCGCGCGGCTTCGATCGCAGCAGCGCGACGCCGAGCGGAACACGCGGGTGGCGGGTGGCGCGGGCCATCGGTCGAGGCAACGCTACTCCCAGCGAAACGCGCGGGTGGCGACGACGCCGAGCACGATCGCCCAGACCGCCATCACGCCCAGGTGCAGGGGAGCGGGCCAGTCGCCGCCGGTGCTGTCCTGCAGGGCCTGGACGGCCGCGCCGAGTGGGGTCGCGTCGCTGACGTGGAGCAGCGCCGCGGGCATCGAGTCGCGCGGAAGCCAGAGGCCGGCGAAGAACATCATCGGGAAGAACAGCAGCATCCCGACGCCGTTCGCGATCCTCGTGGTCGCGGCGACCGCGGCGACGACCAGGCCGATCGCGAGCACCGAGGCGATCGCCAGCGCGAGCGCGACGACGAATCCGACCGGCTGCTGCGGCAGGGCGACACCGAAGGCGAGACGCCCGACGGCCACCAGCAGTGCGATCGCGGCGACGGCGACCGCGGCGTGGATCAGCAGCTGCGCGGCCAGCAGGCGCGAGGGCGGGAGCGGCGTCGTGGAGAGCCGGCGCAGGATGCCCTTCTCGCGGTACCCGGCCAGCAGCGGCGGCAGCGCGTTGATCGCGAGCATCGCGAGGACGAAGGCGAACATCACCGGCAGGTACACGTCGACGAACCGCAGGCCGCCGAAGTCCGGGTCGGGGCGGCGCGACGAGCGGAGCGACCCGAGCACGACCAGCAGGACGACGGGGAACGCGATCCCCCAGAAGAGCGTGACGGGCTCGCGGAGGAAGAGCCGGAGCTCGGTCCGCAGGAGGACCCGTCCGGCGCGGCGCGAGCTGGAGTCGGGGGCGGTGGACGGGGCGCGGGAGGAGCTGGCCATGAGGGGGTCCCGGGTGGTGGGCGCAGAGGTTGGGCCGGCGACGGCGCGGTCGGGCGTGCCGGTCATCGGACGGCCGCGTTGCGGTCGGCGACGCGGGTGCCGCCGTGCCCGGTGAGCGCGACGAAGGCGTCCTCGAGGCTGGTCTGCTGGACCCGCAACCGCTCGGCGACGATCCCCTCACGGGCGAGGGCGGTGGCGACGGCGGCGAGGACCTGGTCGTCGCCGGTGATCTGGAGCTCGTCGCCGTCGTGGTCGACGGAGCCGACCTCCGGCAGCGCGAGCAGGAGCTGGTCGTCGAACGGCCGCGAGGGCCGGAACCGCAGCCGCTGGCCGGCGCGGCCGCTGACGCCCGCTGCCAGTCCGCTCGGACTGTCGATGGCCACGACGCGCCCGCCGTCGATCAGCGCCAGCCGGTCGCAGAGCCGCTCGGCCTCCTCCATGAAGTGGGTGACGAGGACGATCGTGACCCCCTCGGCCCGGATCGCCTCGATCAGGCCCCAGGTGTCGCGGCGGGCCTGCGGGTCGAGCCCGGTCGTCAGCTCGTCGAGGATCGCGATCCGCGGCCGGCCGATCAGGGCGAGCGCGATCGACAGCCGCTGCTGCTGGCCACCCGAGAGCTGGGCGAAGCGGGTCGCGCGGACCTCGTCGAGGCCGAGCGCGGCGAGCAGCCGGTCGCCGTCGGCGGGGGCGGCGTAGAACGAGGCGTAGAGGGCGACGGCCTCGTCGACGCGGAGCTTGTCCGGCAGCCGGCTCTGCTGGAGCTGGACGCCGAGCACCCGCCGGAGGGCGTCGCGGTCGCGGACCGGCGACAGTCCGAGCACGTCGATCCGGCCGGCGTCGGGGCGACGGAGACCGGCGATGCACTCGACCGTGGTCGTCTTGCCCGCGCCGTTGGGGCCGAGGACCCCGAAGATCTCGCCCTCCTCGATCGAGAACGAGACGTCGTCGACGGCGACGGTGGTGCCGTAGTGCTTCTGCAGGTGCTCGACCTCGATGACGTTCATCGCGCTCCGTGGGGTCCGGTGGGTCGTCCCGTCCGGCCCTCAGGGCAGGACGACGGGACGTTCACCAGGATCGCGGCGCGAGGCCGTTCGCACATCGCCTGGATGGCCAGGATCGGGCGGCGGGAGGGGGGAGCCGGGCCATCGACCGAACGGTGGACGCGGGCATCCACCGTTCGCTGCTCCGGTCGTCTGACTGCGCCCGGTCGCCCGTCGAGATCGGGCGCCGTGGCCGGCTGCCGCGGACGGCGGCCGGGTGTCGGCTTCGAGCGCGGGGTCCGCTCAGCGGAGCGGGACCTCCCACCGAACCAGCAGCTGGTAGATCACGATCACGTCGAGGGCGATGATCAGGATCGCCCAGAGCGGGAAGGCGGTGACGAGCGCGAACTGGGCGAGGGCGTTGAGCGCGGCGAAGCCGATCGCGAGCCAGCGGGCGCCGTCGCGGCCGGTGACCAGCCCGATCGAGGTGGCGATCATCAGGGCCCCGATGATCAGGGTGATCCAACCCCAGGCGGTCAGGTCCCAGATCACGACGCCCTCGCCGCCTCCGACGGTGATGACGTCCTCGTTGAGGATCGCCGTCAGGCCGTAGAGGACGCCGAAGCAGCCGCTGAGGAAGAGGACGATCGCCGCGAAGGCGAGCCAGCCGTTGAGGCCGGCTCCCTTGACGGTGGCTGGACGGGCGGGGACGTCGGGCTCGGGGGACGCAGCAGGCGGGGTCGACACGGTGGTGTCCTTCTGGTGGGTTGGGGGCGGGATGCCCCGGCCAGTATCCCCGGAGCTCGTGCCGCGCGGGGAACGGCCGCGTCACCGACCGTGCGTTCGCGGCCGCTGGCCGCTTCGGCGCCGATGCGGCTGGTTGAGCCCGCGGCTACGCGGCGTCGGCGGCGCGGGTCGCCGTGATCAGCCGGTGCGGCGGCATCAGGATCCACCAGCGGGGGCCACGCTCGACGTCGGTGAATCCGGCCTCCCGCAGCTGGGCCGCCAGCTGGCCGGTGCCGGACGGCTCCAGCAGCGCGACCCGGCCGCCGGGACGGACGACGCGGGCGAGCTCGTGGACGGCCTCGATCCGGGCCGTCCCGCGGGGCAGCATCGAGAGCGCGTCGCGCGAGACGGCGAGGTCGATGCTCGTGTCGCTGACCGGCAGCTCGCGGATCGTGCCGGTTCGCAGCTGGACGCCCTTGACGCCGGCCAGCTGGAGCGTCTTCTTGGCCAGCGGCTTGCCGGTCGGCAGCAGCTGGTTCTCGACCCACGAGTCGACGCCGATCACGTTGCCCCTCGGCAGCCGGACGGCGAGCCCGGCGCAGAGCAGCCCCGATCCGCAGCCGAGGTCGAGCGCCCGTTCGTCGCCGACCAGGTCGAGCCCGTTCAGCATCCGGTCCGCGGCCTGGATCTTGGTCGTGCGGGAGGTCCGGAAGAGCCCGGCGCTGATCACGAGCACGATCACGAACGCGATCAGCAGCGCCAGGATGATCAGGCCGTTGGGGCCACCCAGCTCGCCGAGCACGAACGCCAGCACCAGGGCCAGCACGCCGAGGGCCATTCCGGCGGTCAGCGTGCCCCGGGCCTGGCGCGGCCGGTCGAGGCCGTAGGGGAAGTTCGGGTCGAGGTCGTCGGCCATCGTCGCGACCAAGGGTACGGCGCCGACGGCGGGGAACCTCTGCTCGTCTACCGGCGGCGGAGCACGACCGCGACCGTCGTGCGCGCCGACGAGAGCCGGACCGTCGTCCGCAGGCCGCGGCGGCCGGCACGACGCACGCGCGCCTCCTGGGCCTTCGAGAGCCGCAGCCGGAGCGTCTTCCGCTTGCCTGCCGCGAGCCGGTAGTCGACGGCGACCGACGGGCGTCCGGCGAGACCGACGACGAGGCGCCCGGCGCATCCGTTGCGGGCCGACGCCGGGCAGCTCAGGCCGACGACCGCGCGGTGGCTGCGGACCTTCAGCTTGCGGGAGGTCAGGCGGGCGGGCACCGCGGGACCGGGCGCGTCCGCCTTCGGGACGAACGGCGGCGGGACGGGTGCGCCACTGTCGGTGGGCGGAGCAGCGGGGGGCGCGGTCGGGTCGGTGCCCGGGTCCGTGCCCGGGGTGACGCCGGGGTCGGCGGGCGGAACGACGACCGGGGCCGGCTGCTCGTAGGCACCGATGTCGGTCGTCCCGGTCTGCCGCGGGTTGCCGTCGAGGTCGAGCGGGCCGTTGGCCGGGTCGTTGCGGCCGGCGCCGATCGTCGGCGAGCCGGGAAGCTGACGGAGGTTGCCGGCGGCGATGTCGACCAGCTGGACCGGCGTCTGGATCTGGTTGCCGCCGAGGTCGGCGAGCGTCGCACCGGTGCCCTCGGTCGACGTGTCGATGTTGCTGTGATCGAGGTTGACGTGGGCGGCGGCGGTGCCGCCACCGGTGCTCGACGCGATTCCGACGCCCTGGGTCGAGCGCACGATCGCGTTGGTCAGGTTCGCGGTCGTGGTGCCGACGCTGCCGGACGCGGCCACGTAGTACCCGGTGCCACCGGCACCGCTGGCGATGATCGTGACGTTGCGCAGCGTGGCGGTCACGATCGAGCCGTTGGGGCGGGTCTGGACCGCTCGGGCGTTGGCGGTGGTCGACCGGACCACCGAGTTGCTGAGCGTGCCGCCGTAGAGCTCGAGCCCTCCGCCAGCGCTGTTGCTGCCGCTGGCCTCGATCCGCAGCCGGTCTCCGGTGCCGCCGCTGTCGAGCTTCAGCGCGGGGGAGAACGAGGTCGACTCGATGTCGAGGTCGGAGATCCGGTTCGTCCCGAAGACCTGCAGTTGCCCGCCTCCGCCGATGTGGAGCACGGCCCGCGCCTGCCGCGACGCCCCGTGGAGCTCGACGCCGCTCTTCGGGACGACCGTCTGGCCCGCCAGGGTCGGGTAGTCGCCGGCCGCCAGGACGACCTCGTCGCCGGTCGAGAGATCCGGGCCGATCGCGGTCACGAACGAGCAGGGAACCGCGGACGAGCAGGTCGTTCCGGCCCCGCTCGGCGCGGCGTGGCGAACAGCGGCGGAGGCGGGGGCGGCGACCAGCAGGGCCGAGCCGGCGAGGAACAGGAGGCCGGTGGTCCGGCGTGGAAGGAGATCGGCGCGCACCAGTCCATCGTCCATTCCCGTCGGCGCCGCCACAACCCCGAGAACCCGGATCCGTACCCGGAACCGAAGCCGGGCGGGATGGCCCAACGCTTGTGGTGACGCCCCCGGCCGGGCAGACTGCCGGACCCGTCATGGCTTCTGCCCCCAGGTCCAGCGTGTCGTCGTTCGTCGGCCGGGAGCGTGAGCTCGCGACGGTCGACGACGCGCTCCGGGCGCTCGACGGCCGCTGCGCCGCCGCCCTCGAGATCGTCGGCGAGCCGGGGATCGGGAAGACGACGTTGCTGGAGCGGCTCGCGGCGGGAGCCGCGGAGCGGGGCTCGCTGGTCCTGGCCGGGCGGGCGTCGGAGTACGAGCGCGAGGTCCCCTTCGGGCTGCTCGTCGACGCGCTCGACCGCCATCTGGAGGCGGTGCCCGCCGACCGGCTGCGGCGCCTCGGGCCCGACCACCTGGCGGAGCTTGCCCGGGTCTTCCCGGCCCTGAGGCCGTTCGGCGACGAGTTCCCGGCCCCACCGGAGCGTGAGCGCTACCGGCTGCACCGAGCGGTTCGCTCGTTGCTCGAGCGGCTGGCCGTCGGCGCCGGCCTGACGTTGGTGCTCGACGACCTGCACTGGGCCGACGCGGCCTCGGCCGAGGTGGTCGCCTCGCTCGTCCGGCGGCCGGCCGACGCGACCGTGGTGCTCGCCGTCGCGTACCGCACGGGCCGTCTGCCGTCGTCGCTCGGCCCGGCGCTCGCGCAGGCGGCGCTGACCGACGGCCTGCAGCGGGTCGCGCTCGGCCCGCTGAGCCGCGACGAGGTCGAGCGGCTGTTGCCGGCGGCGCTCACTCCGGCCCGTCGCGCGGCGCTCTACGCGGAGAGCGGCGGCAACCCGTTCTACGCCGAGCAGCTCGGGCGTCACGCCGTCCGTACCCGCGCGGACGCGCCCGCTGAGGAGCGGGCGCAGGGGCTCGGGGACGACGGCGTCCCGGCGGCCGTGGCGGTGGCGCTGGCCGAGGAGCTGGCCCCGCTCTCGCCCGGAGCACGCCTCCTGCTCCAAGGCGCGGCGGTCACGGGAGACCCGTTCGAGGCGGGGTTGGCGGCGACGGTGGCCGGGCTCGCCGAGTCCGACGGCCTCGAGCTGCTCGACGAGCTGCTCGCGGCGCGCCTCGTGCGCCAGGACGCGACGCCGCGGAGCTTCCGCTTCCGTCACCCGCTCCTGCGCCACGCCGTCTACGCGGCGACGCCGACCGGCTGGCGGCTGGCCGCGCACGCGCGGGCGGCGCGGGGCCTGGCGGCGATCGGCGCGGGCGCGGCGGCGCAGGCGCATCACGTCGAGCAGGCGGCGTCGCCCGGTGACGCCGTCGCGGTCGAGCTGCTCGCACGGGCGGCTGGCGAGGTCGGCGCCCGTGCTCCGGCGGCGTCCGCCCGATGGCTGGAGGCCGCGGTCCGGCTGGCTCCGCAGCACGGTCCGGGGAGCGGGAGCCGCCGCGAGCTGCTGCCCCGGCTGAGCCTGGCGCTGGTGGCCGCGGGCCGCTTCGAGCCGGCGCGGACCGTCCTGGCCGAGGCGATCGAGGGCACCGCGGTCGAGGCTCCCGAGCGGGTCCTGCTGCTCGCGGGCGCGGCGGCGGTCGACCGCCTGCTCGGACGCTTCGGTGTCGCCCGCGCTGATCTGCTGGCGGCGCTGGACGGCCTGCCGGACGCGAGCACGGACGGGTCCCTGAGGGCAGCGGTCGCCCTCCGGCTGGAGCTGACCGCCGACGCCTCGCTCGGGGCCGACTTCGACCTGATGCGCGAATCGGCGGACGCCGCGCTCGACGGCGCGCGCGAGCTCGACGATCGTCCGGCGGCTGCGGCCGCCGCCTCGGCGCTGGCGTTCGCGGAGTACTCGGTCGGCCGCTTCGCCGAGGCGGACCGCCGCTGCCTCGAGGCGACCGCGCTGGTCGACGCGCTCGACGACGACGCGCTGGCGGCGCGGCTCGAGACGTTCCTCTACCTCGGCTGGGCCGAATGGTTCATGGGTCGCTTCGAGCGGGCCGGAGCCCACTTCGCGCGCGGCTTGGCGATCACCCGCGAGAGCGGTCGGGCGATGCTCGTGATCGAGCTGCTGGTGGGCCGGACGCTGGCGCTCAGCGGCTGCGGTCGCGTGACGGAGGCCCTCGACGTCGCCGATGCGGCGGTCGAGGAGGCCCGCCTGATGGGCAACGAGCACACCCTCGTCTGGGCGCTGTTCGCGCAGTGCACCGCGCTCGAGCCGGCGGGCGACCCGAGCCGGGCGGTGCGGGTCGGGGAGGAGGCCGTGGCGGCGGCCCAGGCGGTTGCGGGCTCGACGATCGCCGCCGGCTGCAGCTGGGCGCTCGCTGCGGCACTGGTCGCGGCGGGAGCGGGGGAGCGGGCGGTCTCGGTGCTGCTCGAGGGGCAGGGAGGGGAGGATCTGCCGTGGTTCTTCCCCGCGCATCGGGCCGCCTGCTACGAGGTCCTGACCCGTGCCGAGCTGGTCGCCGGCCGACCCGCGGCGGCGGCCGGCTGGGCGCAGCGGGCCCGGGTGGTCAGCGAAGCGGGAGACCTGCCGTTCGCGCGGGCGATGGCCGACCGGGCCGAGGCCGAGGTGCGGCTGGCCGCGGGCGACGCCGTGGCCGCGGCCGGACTCGCACGCCGCTCGGCGGAGTTGGCCGAGGCGCTCGGGGCACGCGTCGACGCCGGTCGGGCGCGGACCGTCGCGGGCCGGGCGCTGGTCGCGGAGGGCGACCGCGAGCAGGCCGCCGTCGAGCTGCGGGCGGCGGAGGTCACGCTGCTGGCGTGCGGTGCCGAGGGCCTGCGGAGCGACGCCGTCCGTGAGCTGCGCCGGATCGGCCGCCGCGTCAGCCGCCGGGGGCGGGGCGGCCGGGCCGACGCCGGGGGCGTCGCCGCGCTCAGCGTCCGCGAGCGCGAGGTCGCCGACCGGGCCGCGGCCGGGGAGACGAACCGGGTGATCGCGGCCACGCTGTTCCTCAGCGAGAAGACGGTCGAGAGCCACCTGGCGAGCGTCTTCGTGAAGGTCGGGATCTCGGCCCGGAGCGGGCTGGCCGCGGCCCTCGCCGGGGCCCCCGCCGAGACCTGAGGGCGGTCGCGCGGCGACGCTCCCGGCGGTGGCGAACGTCTGTTCGCTTGGCCGACCGCGGCGCCCGGTAACCTCGACGAGGATGCCGCCGTTCAAGCTCGCCTCGGGGTGGACCCCGAAGGCCGACCAGCCGAAGGCGATCGATCAGATCGTCGCCAGCGTCGACTCAGGCGCCCCGTTCACCACCCTCCTCGGGGCGACGGGCACCGGCAAGACGATGACGATGGCCTCGACGATCGAGCGCCTCCAGCGTCCCGCGCTGGTGATGGCCCACAACAAGACGCTGGCCGCCCAGCTCTGCAACGAGTTCCGGACGTTCTTCCCGCAGAACGCGGTCGAGTACTTCGTCAGCTACTACGACTACTACCAGCCCGAGGCGTACGTCCCGTCGAAGGACCTCTACATCGAGAAGGACTCGGCGATCAACGAGGAGATCGACCGCCTCCGCCACGCCGCCACGGCGGCCCTGTTCGCCCGCCGCGACGTGGTGATCGTCGCCTCCGTCTCCGCGATCTACGGCCTCGGCTCGCCGGACACCTACGACCGCAACCTGATCGTGCTGAAGCAGGGGGACACGGTCAACCGCGACGAGCTGCTCTCCAAGCTCGTCCACATCCAGTACCAGCGCAACGACACCGCGCTCTCGCGAGGGACCTTCCGCGCCCGCGGCGAGACGATCGAGATCTTCCCCGCGTACGCCGAGACGGCCTACCGGGTGACCCTCTTCGGGGACGAGGTCGAGCGGCTTCAGCACCTCGACACCCTGACCGGCGAGCTGCTGGAGGACGACCTCGAGCACGTCGCGATCTGGCCCGCGTCGCACTACACGACGCCCGAGGGCCAGATGGAGCGGGTCGTCGACGAGATCGGCAGCGAGCTCGAGGAACGGATCAAGCAGCTGGAGGACGAGGGCAAGCAGCTCGAGAGCCACCGGCTCCAGCAGCGGACCCGCTACGACATGGAGATGTTGCGGGAGATGGGCTTCTGCAACGGGATCGAGAACTACTCGCAGATCACCGACGGACGCAAGCCGGGCGAGCGGCCGTACTGCCTGCTCGACTACTTCCCCGAGGACTTCGTCTGCTTCCTCGACGAGTCGCACCAGACCGTCCCGCAGATCGGCGGGATGTACGAGGGCGACCGCTCGCGCAAGCAGACGCTGGTCGACTACGGCTTCCGGCTCCCGAGCGCGCTCGGCAACCGCCCGCAGACCTTCGACGAGTTCCTCTCGATCACGCCGCAGATGGTCTTCGTCTCGGCGACGCCGGGCAAGTTCGAGCAGGCCCGGTCCGGGGCCGTCGTCGAGCAGATCGTGCGGCCGACCGGGATCGTCGACCCCGAGATCGACGTCCGGCCGACCAAGGGCCAGGCCGACGACCTGATGAACGAGATCCGCCAGCGGGTCGACCGCAACGAGCGGACGCTGGTCACCACGCTGACCAAGAAGATGGCGGAGGACCTGACCACCTACCTGCTGGAGAACGGGTTCAAGGTCCGCTACCTGCACAGCGACGTCGACACGCTGGAGCGGATCCAGATCATCCGCGAGCTGCGGCTGGGGGAGTTCGACGCGCTGGTCGGGGTCAACCTGCTGCGTGAGGGCCTCGACCTGCCGGAGGTGACCCTGGTGGCGATCCTCGACGCCGACAAGGAGGGCTTCCTCCGCGGGGGGACCGCCCTGATCCAGACGATCGGTCGTGCCGCCCGCAACGTCGAGGGTCGGGTGGTGATGTACGCCGACAAGCGCTCCGACGCGATGGAGTTCGCGATCAGCGAGACCCAGCGTCGCCGGAAGATCCAGCTTGCCTACAACGAGGAGCACGGGATCACGCCGACGACGATCGCCAAGGGCGTCAGCGACATCGGCGAGTTCCTCCAGTCGGAGTCGAAGCTGCCCAAGGGCAAGCGCCGACGGAAGGCCGCGGAGGAGACCGACAAGCTCACGATCGAGCAGCTCAACGAGCGCTTCATCAACCTCGAGGAGGAGATGCTCGCCGCGGCCGAGGAGCTGCGCTTCGAGCACGCGGCGGCGCTCCGCGACGACCTCCGCGAGCTGCGGCAGACGATCGAACGGCGCGAGGCGGCGTAGGCGGTCCGGCCGTCCTTCTCACGTTTCCGTGCGGAGATCTTTCGGC
This sequence comes from Patulibacter ginsengiterrae, assembly GCF_056269115.1. Classification (NCBI taxonomy): domain Bacteria; kingdom Bacillati; phylum Actinomycetota; class Thermoleophilia; order Solirubrobacterales; family Patulibacteraceae; genus Patulibacter; species Patulibacter ginsengiterrae. The sequence continues at coordinate 461,441 of NZ_JBWDOG010000001.1, read as the reverse complement.
GATCGTGAGCAAGCAACCAGCTTGCCGAGAGCGGTTGGCGGCATCGTCGTAGGCGGTCGATGCTCACCCCCGCCGCGAAGGACCAGATCGTGCCGAACGCCCCCCGCTACAACCCCGATGCCCCCAAGCTCGAGATCATCAGCGGCTCCGACCGGACGAGCCGCGCCGAGCTGATCGCGCTGCCGGCCTCCCGCCACCGCGACCGCCGTCGCCAGCTGATCCTCCACCAGCTGCTGGCCGAGGCCCCGCACCCCGAGCGCACCGCCCGGCCCGAGCCGCCGCTTCCGCCCGCTGCCTAACGGGTAGACGGCGGGAGACGCATCGGCCGCCCGAGCAGCCGGGCCCGGCCGGTGCGCGACGGACTCCTGAAGGTCCGGTGCCCGGCAGCCCGACGGATCCTCCCGCCGCGGCGGTCGCCGCGCCGGGCCGTCACGATCGACGCGAGGAGCGCCCCGTGCCCACCAACAAGATCCTGATCATCGTCACCAACGTCGGCGAGTACGAGAAGGTCGGCTACCGCACCGGCCTCTGGCTCGGAGAGCTGACGCACTTCTGGGACGTCGCCGAAGAGGCCGGCTTCGCGCTGGAGATCGCCAGTCCCGACGGCGGACTGATCCCGATCGACCCCGAGAGCCTGGCCCACGACGTGCTGGCCGAGCTCGGGACCGACCGCCGCTACGCCGACCGCGCCTTCATGGACCTGCTGGAGGACACCAAGCCGATCGCGGCGGTCGACGTCGCGGACTACGACGGCGTCTTCTTCACCGGCGGCCACGGCGTGATGTTCGACTTCCGGCGCGACGACCTCGGCGCGCTGACGGCGCGGTTCTTCACGTCCGGCCGGATCGTCGCCGCCGTCTGCCACGGCCCCTGCGGCCTGCTCAACGTCCCGCTGGAGGACGGCACGCCGCTGGTCGCCGGTCGCAGGCTGACCGGGTTCTCCTGGCACGAGGAGGAGCTCGCCCAACGGGACGACGCCGTGCCGTACAGCCTGGAGGACGAGCTGCGCAAGCTCGGTGCCGACTACAGCGTCGCCGAGCAGCCGTTCGCGACCCACGTGGTCCGCGACGGTCGGCTGATCACCGGGCAGAACCCGGGCAGCGCGCGGGCGGTGGGCGAGGCGGTCATCGCCGAGCTGCGGGGCTAGGCGCGTCGCCAGCGCCGAGACGATCGATTCCACGACCTCCACGAGTCCGCGGAATCGACCATCTACCCTGCACGGCATGCCGCACGCGACTGCCCGGCGCCTCCAGGGCTTCGGCACGACGGTCTTCGCCGAGATGACCGCCCTGGCCCATCGGACCGGGGCGATCAACCTCGGGCAGGGCTTCCCCGACGCCGACGGGCCGCCCGCGATCGTCGAGGTCGCCGCCGCGGCGCTGCGCGCCGGCCCCAACCAGTACACGCCGGCCCGCGGCGTGCCCGAGCTGCGTCGGGCGATCGCCACCCACCAGCGGCGCTTCTACGGGATCGAGCTGGATCCCGACCGTCAGGTCCAGGTCACGGTCGGGGCGACCGAGGGGATCGCCGCCGCGCTGCTCGGACTCTGCGATCCGGGCGACGCCGTGGTCACGTTCGAGCCCTACTACGACTCCTACGCAGCGGGGATCGCGATGGCCGGGGCCCACCGCCGCGTGGTGACGCTGCGTCCGCCGGAGTTCGGCCTCGACGTCGACGCGCTGCGGGCCGCGGTGGTCGGCGGGGGAGACCAGGGCGGGCGGGCGCGGATCCTGCTGCTCAACTCGCCGCACAACCCGACCGGCAAGGTCTTCAGCCGAGCGGAGCTCGAGGCGATCGCCGCGATCTGCCGCGAGCACGACCTGATCGCCCTCTGCGACGAGGTCTACGAGCACCTCGCCTTCGACGGCGAGCACGTCCCGCTGGCGACGCTCGAGGGGATGGCGGAGCGGACGCTGACCGTCTCCTCGGCCGGCAAGACGTTCGCGCTGACGGGCTGGAAGGTCGGCTGGGTGACCGGCCCGCCGGCGCTGGTCGACGCCGTCGCGGCGGCCAAGCAGTTCCTGACCTTCTCCGGCCACGGGCCGCTCCAGCTGGCGGTCGCCGACGCGCTGGCGCTCGACGACGGCTACTTCCGGGACGCCCGCGCGGCCCTCCGCGGCAAGCGCGATCGGCTCTGCGCCGGTCTCGAGGCGGCCGGGCTCGAGGTCCTGCACCCGGCGGGGACCTACTTCGCGACCGTCGACATCCGCTCGATCGGGGAGCAGGACGGCGAGGCGTTCTGCCGCGCGCTGCCCGAGCGGGCGGGCGTGGTGGCGATCCCGACGGTCGCCTTCTACGACGACGTCGAGATCGGTCGGCCGCTGGTCCGGTTCGCGTTCTGCAAGCGCGACGAGGTGATCGACGAAGCGGCCGGGCGACTCTCCACCCTGGGCGGGAGATTTCGTACCCGTCTTTAGATTCAGTGGACACATAGACTAGGCGCCGCTGTGTGTCCCCGGAGGGCTCTTCCCCGGCCGGTGGCACCCATTTCCCCCTCCGCTCTCCGCACGAAAAAGGACAGGCCTCGTGCCCCGTAGTCCCCTGTTGCGCGCCGCTCTCGCGGCCGCGTTCTCGCTCGCCGTCATCGCCCCCGCCGGGGCCTCTGCCGCCGACGGCACCTACACCGTGTACGCCTGCAAGGGCCCAGCCGGCGCGCCGGCGCCGGCCACCGGCTGGAACACGGCGGCGACGCCCCAGGCGTCGGTCGCCAACGCCTGCACCAGCGGCGGCCCGTTCACCCTCGGCCTGGGCGCCAACGCCGGCGGCGGGCAGGGCGCCCAGTGGGCGTTCGCCGCTCCGGCCGGGACCCGGATCTCGGGCTTGAACATGCTGCGCCTGACCCAGGGCTTCGCCGGCATGGCGAACACCTCGACGATCTACTCGGTGGTCGCCAGCGGCAGCGCCCCCGACGGCAACAACAAGGACCTCGAGCGCTGCGTCAAGGACGGCGACGCCTGCCAGGCCGACCTCAACACGCCGGTCAGCAAGCCCGGCCTCGACGCCAGCGCGCTGACGATCAACCTGACCTGCGGCCTCGTCGGCTTCGCCTCCTGCACCAACCCGGCCGCCAGCGTCGCGATCAACCAGGCGGTCGTCACGCTCAAGGATCCGCAGAAGCCGGTCGTCTACAACAACGGGATCATCGACGCCGGTGACACCAGCGGTGTCCTGAAGGTCAAGTTCGACGCGACCGATCAGGGCGGCGGCCTCTACCGGGTCAACACGCTCGTCGACGGCGCGCCGTTCTCCAGCATCGCGCTCGGCGCCGACCCCTGCACCGACGCCAACCCGGCCGACGCCGACGGCCACCAGTTCCTGGCCCCGCAGCCGTGCCCGCTCGGCGTCGCCGGCGGTCAGGTCGCGGTCGACTACACGAAGCTCTCGCCCGGTCCGCACACCGTCCAGACCGAGGTCGAGGACGCCGCGGGCAACACGGCGGCGGTCAGCGTCACGCAGTTCCCGCGGATCAACATCGACGGTCCCGACGGCAGCGGCACCGGCATCGGCGGGCCCGGCGACTACGACCGGCTGCGTCAGGCGAAGGTCCGGGCGTGGTTCCCGCAGGGCAAGAAGCACCCGCGCAGCGCAGAGGTCCCGTACGGCGAGCGGACCGTCATCCGCGGCCAGGTCGTCGACCGGGCCGGCAAGGGGATCGTCGGCGCGCGCGTCGACGTCTACCACGTGACCCGCGGCGGCAAGCGCAAGCTGGTCAAGACCGGCCTCAAGACGCGGACCCAGGGGCGGCTGACGTACATCGTCTCCAAGCGCCTCGACACCCGCAAGATCGAGCTGACGTTCCGGGCGCTGCGTCCGGGCCCGGTCACCAGCAAGGAGCGGCTCTCGGTCCGGGTCGTCCGCAAGGGCGAGACGTTCTACCTCAAGGAGAACCGCCCGGCCGCCAAGAAGGCGACCGCGGCGAAGAAGTAGCGACGCTCCGCGCGGGCCGCCGCCCCGGCTAGCCTGGGGCCGGTGAGTCCGCGCGTGACCAGCGAGCACCGGATGCTCCCGGACGAGCCGATCGCGGCCGTCCGTGCGGCGGTCCTGGGCTGGTACGCGACGGTCGCGCGCGACCTGCCCTGGCGGAGGACGCGTGACCCCTACGCGATCCTCGTCAGCGAGGTGATGCTCCAGCAGACCCAGGTCTCGCGGGTCGTTCCGCGCTACGAGGCCTGGCTGGAGCGGTGGCCGACGGTGGCCACGCTCGCCGCCGCCGACCGCCGCGACGTGCTCGGGGCGTGGGTCGGCCTCGGCTACAACTCGCGGGCGGTCCGGTTGCAGGCGGCCTGCGCGGTCGTCGCCCGCGAGGGCTGGCCGGAGGACGCCGCCGGGCTGCGGGCGCTGCCCGGGATCGGTCCCTACACCGCCGCGGCGGTGGCGTCGTTCGCCTTCGACGAGCGGGTCGCGGCCGTCGACACCAACGCCGTTCGGATCGCCGAGCGGATCGGTCTCGGGAGCCCGCACGAGCTGCTGCCCGACGACGAGCGGGCCGCGACCTGGAACCAGGCGGCGATGGAGCTCGGGGCAACCGTCTGCCGAGCCCGCGACGCCCGCTGCGACCGCTGCCCGGCGAGCTCGTGGTGCGCGTCCTCCGGACGGGTCGTGATCCCGGCCCGCGCGGCCTCGGGCACCCGGGTGCGGTTCGAGGACACGGACCGCTTCGTGCGCGGTCGGATCGTCGCCGCTCTGGCCGGGGGCGAGCGGGTTCCCGACGACTTGCCCTCGGGGATCGCGCCGGAGCGGATCGAGCGGGCGCTGGACGCGCTGGTCAAGGACGGCCTGGTGGCGCGGACCGCGAGCGGGCCGATCCTGGCGGAGGCAGCGCCGGAGCCGGCATAGCGCCCGTGCGCCCGATCCGGAGCCGTCGCCGTCCAGCGGCCGGGGCGATCGGGTTAAGGATCTGTGCAGGAACGGAGTTTCGATCCTCCGGTCGGTTAGATTGCGACTCGGTTCGGGGCCGATGCTCCGTCCTCCCGTTGTTGGAAAGGACCCCTCCGAGTGTCACTCGACCGCCAGACCATCGAGAAGCGCGACTTCCCCATCTCCCGTCGGGGGTACGAGACGGCTGCCGTCGACGAGCACCTCGCGCGGATCGCGCAGGAGATCGAGGAGCGCGCGGCCGGGGCCGAGGCGCCAGCGGCCACGCCGCCGGCCCCCTCGCTGGCGAGCAACGCGTCCGAGCAGGTCCGCGCGATCGTCGAGGCGGCCGAGTCGACCGCCGCGACGATCGAACGCCAGGCGAAGGACGACGCCGAGCAGGTCCGCACGGCTGCCGCCGACGACGCGCGGACGACCCGCGCGACCGCGGCGGACCAGGCGCAGGCCCACGTCGGCGCGGTCCAGGAGGCGACCGAGCTGATGCTGAAGCGGGTCGAGGCGCTGGAGGCCGAGGTCGTCGGCCTGCTCGACCAGCTGCGGACGACCGCCAAGAGCGTCCAGGCCGATCTGACGACGCTGCACGGTCAGGTCGCCGAGGTCGGTGGCCTCGACCAGACGGTCTCGGCCGTCGCGTCCCCGGTCGAGGTCCCGGCCCCGCCCGCCGCCCCGGTCGTTCCCGGTGCGCCGACGGCGGACGCCTCCGCGACGACCGAGGCCGCGAGCACGGCGCCCGAGCCGACGTCCGCGGCGCCCGAGCCGGCGGCAGGTGCCCCGGTCGCCCCGGCGGCGACTCCGGCGCCCGAGGAGCCTGCCGCGGCGCCCGCGCCCGCGGCTCCCGCCCCGGCGGCGTCCGATCCGGTCGCGCCCGAGCTGCCGCTCGAGGGCACCCCGGCCGCGAACCGCAGCACCGACGAGGCGGGCGCGCGGATGGTCGCGCTGACGATGATCTTCGACGGCATCCCGCGCGACCGGATCGGCCAGCACCTGGCCGACAACTACGACCTTGACGATCCCGCGGCCCTGCTCGACGACCTCTACGCCCGCCAGGGCTGACTCCCGCAAACCGCTCCCGGTCGCCGGCCGCGATCGGGCAGTATGCACGGTATGCCCGATCCGATCACCGAAGCCGCCCTGCTCAAGGGCTTCTACGCCGCGTTCGACCGCAAGGACGGGGACGCGATGGCGGCGGCCTACGCCCCGGACGCGACCTTCGAGGACCCGGCCTTCGGGGAGCTGCACGGCGAGGACGTCGGGGCGATGTGGCGGATGCTGTGCCGCAGCGCGACGGATCTCGAGGTCGGCGTCCGCGACATCGTGGTCGACGGGGACCGGGGGAGTGCGGACTGGGTCGCGACGTACACCTTCTCGTCGACCGGCCGCAAGGTCGTCAACCGGGTCCACGCCGAGTTCCAGTTCGCCGACGGGCTGATCGCCGACCACCGCGACTCGTTCTCCTTCTGGGACTGGTCGCGGCAGGCACTCGGTCCGGTCGCCTACCTGATCGGCTGGAACCCGATCGGTCCGTCGGTCGTGCGCAAGAAGGCGCTCGGCCAGCTCGCGGCCTCGCGCCGCGCCGCCTCGCCCGCGGCCTAGCGCGGCCGGCGAGGCCGGGCGCGGCCCGGCACTCAGGCGACGTTCAGGCGTCGGTTGCGACAGTCGCGGCCATGACGACCAGCGTGCGGCACGACGACGGGGCACCCCGGGTTCGGCAGATGCTGAACAAGGTTCCGGAGGTCACCCTCTACTTCTGGATCATCAAGATCCTCGCGACGACGGTGGGGGAGACCGCCGCCGACAACCTGAACACGAACCTCGGGCTCGGCCTGACCGGGACGACCTACGTGATGGGGGCGCTGCTGCTCGGCGCGCTGCTCGTCCAGTTCCGGACCAGGCGATACGTCCCGACCGTCTACTGGTTCGCCGTGGTCCTGATCAGCGTCGTCGGCACGCTGATCACCGACAACCTGACCGACGGCTTCGGGGTCTCGCTGGTGACCAGCACGATCGTCTTCGCGCTCGCGTTGGCCGTGACCTTCGCGGTCTGGTTCTGGCGGGAGGGGACGCTGTCGATCCACTCGATCGTGACGAGCCGCCGCGAGGGCTTCTACTGGCTGGCGATCCTCTTCACGTTCGCGCTCGGGACGGCGGCGGGGGATCTCGCTGCGGAGCAGGTCAACCTCGGGTACCTCGTCTCGGCGCTGATCTTCTTCGGCCTGATCGCGATCGTGACCGTCGCGCACTTCCGCCTCGGGTTGAACGCCGTCCTGGCCTTCTGGGCCGCGTACATCCTGACCCGGCCGCTCGGGGCGTCGCTCGGTGACTTCCTCTCCCAACCGCGCCAGGACGGCGGCCAGGGCCTGGGCACGACCGGGACCAGCGTGCTGTTCCTGGCCGCGATCCTCGGGCTGGTGGCCTATCTGACGGTCACCCGCCGGGACGTGATCCCCGTGGGGGAGCCGATCTCGGGCCACGAGAGCCGGCTCCGGCCGGGGGAGGCTGCGGGGCGCGACGGTGGGCCGGTGACCGAAGCGGCCTGAGCGCGAGCCAGTCGACGGACGGCGTTCGTGGCGATCGCCGTTCGTTGCGTCCCGCGTTCGTCACGATCGGTGCTCGCGGCGAACGTCCTTCGGGTCCAGCGTGCGAGCGAGATCGCGTTCGCAGCGCGGTGGCGGCCGACCAGGAGGGCGCGGAATCGGCCCGGATCGCGAGACCGGAGGACCACGTCAGACGGTAGCCGTCTCGACGGGCGGCCGTCTCCACCCGATCGGCGAGGACACGTGCGCCGGTTGGAGCGGCCGAGCCGCTCCGACCGTGAGCTTCGACCCGCCCGCGACCAGATCCTCCCCGACGAGACCGGGAAGGCCGACCGGAGCCTCGGCGAGCGATCAGCGGCGGTAGATCCACGCGGAGCGGCGGCGCGGGACCAGCCGGACCACGACCCGCGCCGGACGCGAAGGCGCGGCGAGCGTGAGGAAGTCCCGGGCCGGAGCCGCGTGGCTGCAGATCGGGCAGGCGACCGCGTCGGTCGGGACCATCGGCCGGGGGCCGGGCGCGATCGGTGCGTCGCAGCGCGGGCAGGCGAGCGTGCCGATGCCCATGACCCCGACGTGGGAGTCACGGCGCAGGTCTTCGGCGCGGGCACGGCGGCCGGCCGGCTCGGAGTTGGAGAAGGCCCGGTCGATGCCCATCGCCGGAGTCTAGGTGGTTTCGGTACCGCCCCTGGCTCTATCTGGGGATTCGGGCTTCGGCGCGTCGAAACGGGGTCGTCGGCCGGGGTCCAGACCGCGGTCTCCGCGCCCACCGGCCCGATAGCCTGGAGCGATGGGTGCCTGGGGAGTCCGGAGTCTGGAGAACGACGCGGCACTCGACTGGATCAGCGGGCTCGAGGCGGACCCGGACGGGGCCGCGGTGGTCGAGGCGCTGACGGCCGTCCTCAACGACGGGAACTTCGTCGGGGAACCTCACGGAGAGATCGCGGTCGCGGCGGCGGAGCTGGTCGCCGCCGGGGTCGGGCGCCCGGTCTCGGGGACGGACGGCGCCCGGATCTCGGCGCTCGCGGCCCGGATCGCGGGGCTCGCACGCGAGATCGACCTGGCCCGCCGGGCGCTGGCGTCCGTCGCCGATCCGGCCCGCAGCGAGCTCTACGAACAGCGTCACCGGGGCGAGGACGGCCCCGCCTGGGACGCGAGGATCGCCGATCTCGGCGAGCGGTTGGCCCCGCGCTAGGACGATCGCCCGTCGGACCACTACGGTTCTGTCCATGAGCGCCACCGAGAAGCCCACGGTCGAGATCCCGGCCGACACGCCGCCGTCCTACCAGCTGGAGCTGGAGGACCTGGTCGTCGGTGACGGCGACGAGGCGGTCGCCGGCAAGATCGTCGACGTCCACTACGTCGGCGTCTCCTGGTCGACCGGCAAGCAGTTCGACGCCTCCTGGGATCGCGGCGATACCTTCAAGTTCGGCCTCGGTCAGGGTCAGGTCATCCAGGGCTGGGACCAGGGCGTGGCCGGGATGAAGGTCGGCGGCCGCCGCCGGATCACGATCCCGCCGATGCTCGGCTACGGCAAGCGCGGGGCCGGCGGAGTGATCGCTCCCGACGAGACGCTCGTCTTCGTCGTCGATCTGCTCGGCGTCCGCTAGCGCCTCCTCCCGGATCGGCGGCCGACGCCGCCGGTCCGCGCCTGCTCCACCTGCACCAGACGACCCGCTCGGGATTGGCCCGACGGCGCATGGGCGCGGCGGTCGTCCGCGCCTAGGCTTGGGGCACGTGTCGAGCGCCGCTTCCCCCGCGCCTTCGGGTACGCCGCCCGACCCAGCCGCCGGCTCGATGATCGATCCGGCGTGGTCCTACGTGGTGGTCAACCTCGAGCCCCTGCCGCGGCGCCGTCGCTGGCGCGGCGCGGACGGTCGCGCGGCTCCAGCTGCTCTCGCCGGCGGCACGCTGCGACGCGGGGGCCGAGCGGGTTCGGGCGGTCCTGCCGGTCGAGCTCGGTGCCGACGAGCGTCGGAGCCTGGCGAGGCTGGACGTCGCGCTCGATCGGATCGCCCGCGGCGGATCGCTGGTGGCGGGGCGCAGCGGCGTCCGGCGGGACCCGGCCGGCGACCGCGCGGCCGAGGCCGAGGCGGTCGCGGCGACGCGGATCGTCCGTGCGCTGCTGCCGGGCGGCGGCGCACGGGCGTGGGAGGCGCTCGGCGCCTACCGCTACCTGGTGGAGGTCGACGCCGAGATCGAGCCGGACCCGCGGTACGCGGCGGCGATCGGACGGCTGCGGACGTACGACGAGCAGCGGGGCAGCGACCTGGTCGGGACCCTCGAGCGCTACCTGGCGGAACGCAGCGTCGTCCCGACGGCCCGCGCGCTGGAGATCCACCCGAACACCCTCCGTCAGCGTCTGGAGCGGATCGAGCGACTGACCGGTGTGGTCGTCGCCGACGAGGATCTGCTCTCGCTGGAGCTGGCGATCAAGCGCCACCGGCTGCGGCGGCCCGGCGACGTGCCCGGTCGCGGGGGTTCCGGATAGCCCGGCGCGGGCCGGCCGCCGACTGCCTTGGTGTGGCGTGGCGGCACGGCCCGCGGGGGCAGACCGCGAGCGGCTGGAGGACGGGGCGTCCGGCCGCTCGCGGTCCTGCGCGGAGGGGGGTCTACAGACCCGCCACCCGCGGCAGCGTGAACGTGCCGATCTGCTTCTTCGAGCGGGCCGTACGCGGGACCTGCGTCTGGGCGCGGTAGACCGCGGCGTCGCCGGCGGCCGGCAGCTTGAACGTCGCGCTGAACCGGCCCTTGGCGTCCGGCGTGACCGTCGTCAGCGTCTTGTACGTGTTGCAGCCGATCCGCTGCTTGATGACGATCGCGCTCTGGTTCGTGCGGCGCGGCGCGGTCGTGTTGCCGCGCATGGTGACCTCGCCGTTGGCCGTGGTCAGACGCGAGACCGTCATCCGCCGCGAGAACTTCAGCGCCTGCGTCTTCTTGCCGTCGATCACGGCGTAGTAGCGCGCCTTGTTCGTCTGGCGGATCCGGGCCGGCGGCAGCGCCACCTTGGTGCTGAAGAAGCCCTCGTCGTCGACCTTGGCCGACCCGACCTTCTTCTTGCCGTCTGCCAGGTAGATCGTCGCCTCCTTGCCGACGAACTCGCTGCGGGCGACGCCGTAGATGAACGTCTGGCTACCGGCCCGGCCGACGTCGATCAGGGTCAGCGGCGCCTTGGTGCACTGGAGCAGCGCCTGCGCGGCGGGCGACGTGCCCTTCGCCTTCGGCGGGTCGCTCGGCGGGTTCGTGGGCGGCACGCAACCGGGGGCGCCGGCGCCGACCTGAGCCTGGGCGATCGTGCCGTCGAGGATCGGCTGCTGGAGCAGGCTGACCGACAGCGACAGGGCGTTCTGACTCAGGTGGCCGCCCGCGACGACCTGGCCGTTCGGGGTGACCCGCGCGTTGAGCAGGTTCGGCGGGAGGCTGATCGTGACGCTGTTGAGCAGGCCCTGCACCGGCGTGGTGAGGGTGCTGGTGATCGCCGAGACGCTGCCGAGGCCGAGCGGGTTGAGCACCACGCCGAGCGGGGCGAGCAGCAGGTCGACCGCCCCGACCACGCCGGAATCGGCGTGCACCAGGTCGTAGAGGGTCGTGATGCCCTGGCCGCCGAGGATCGCGACGACAGGTGCGATGAGACCCGTGTTGCCGAGCTTGATCCCCTTCAACAGACCGTCGATGTTCAGGACGTCGCCGAGCTTGAGGTTCGACGTGTCGAGGTTCAGGAGCTGGTTCGCGGCGCCGTTGGCGTCGATCTCGGTGCCGAGGACCCGGAGACCGGCGATCCGCGAGCTGCCGCTGAGCTGGGGGTTGCCGGCGACGCACCGCGCCTGCGCGGTCGCCTCGATCACGTCCGCCTCGACGATGTCCGGCAGGGTCGCGGCCAGGGTGCTGCCGATGGTCGTGATCAGGTCGTTGGTGACTGCGGTGAGCCCAAGCGGTCCGAGCACGGGGTTCAGCTGCGTGAGCAGCTGCTGGACGATGCTGGCATCGCCGCTGAGCAGCGCGGCGGTCAGCTGGTTGGTCAGCACCTCGGTGCCGACCGAGAGGCCGGCGACCTTGGCGCTGGATGCCGCCGCGCTGTTGGAGATGTTGCGCGTCTTGGCTTCGACGGCTTGGACGCCGACGAGGCCGAGCAGCGACGGAAGGTTGATCAGCGTCCCGTCGGCGTCGACGCACGGCGACGCGTTGGGGTTGGCGTGGATCGGGTCGAGCGCGGCGTTGCCGAGCAGCGAGAGCCGCAGGGCGCTGGCGTCACAGCTGTTTGGGCCGTGCGTGTCGGCACTCGCGGTCGCGGGAAGCACCGCGAGGGCACTGAGGCCGGCGACGGCCGTCAGGAGCGCGACGCGAGAACCGCGTCGAGCGGGGAGTTGGGACAACAACGTATGTGCCTCTTTCTCAGGCTCGGGGACCGGGGACGTCCGCCGAGCAGGGGTTCAAACGGCGACTAGCGTATCCCTTTCTCCTCCGCCGAGCCGTCTATTTGTTTAGAACAGTCGTCTACTCATGGTAGAAACAGGATGTATCTGCTATGGACTTCTCGGCATCGCCTCACTACGGCGTAGCTGCTCGCCGGCGGTGCATCGCTCGCGGGGGTCGCCGCGGATCGAACGTCCGTTCGCTTGCGTAGACTTCCCGGGAATGGCTGGAAGCGGTCGGATCGTCATCAACGGTGCTCGCGAGCACAACCTCAAGGACGTCTCGCTCGAGCTCCCCCGGGACTCGCTCGTGGTGCTCACCGGTCTCTCCGGATCGGGCAAGTCGTCGTTGGCGTTCGACACGATCTACGCCGAGGGTCAACGGCGTTACGTCGAGTCGCTGTCGGCGTACGCGCGTCAGTTCCTCGGGCAGATGGACAAGCCCGACGTCGACTCGATCGACGGACTCTCGCCAGCGATCTCGATCGACCAGAAGACGACGTCCCGCAACCCGCGGTCGACGGTCGGCACGGTCACCGAGGTCCACGACTACCTGCGTCTGCTGTGGGCGCGGATCGGTCACCCGCACTGCCCGAACGGCCACGGGCCGATCGCCGGTCAGTCCGCGGAGCAGATCATCGACCGGGTGATGGCGCTGCCCGAGGGCACGCGCTTCATGGTCCTGGCGCCGCTGGTGCGCGGCCGCAAGGGCGAGTTCCGGGACGTGCTCGACCACCTCAAGGCCGAGGGCTTCCAGCGGGTGCGGGTCGACGGCGAGCTGCGGATGCTCGACGAGGAGATCGTCCTCGAGAAGACCTACAAGCACGACCTGGCCGTGGTCGTCGACCGGTTGGTCATGCGCGGCGACCTGCGCAAGCGGCTCGCGGACGCGATCGAGGCGGCGGTCGGGCTGGCCGACGGCCTGGTCGAGATCACGCTCGTCCTGCGCGACGGGGAGCAGGCGCCGGACGGCGTCGAGGAGTCGCACACCTACAGCGAGAACTTCGCCTGCCTCGAGTGCGGGTTCTCGATGCCGGAGGTCGAGCCGCGGACCTTCTCGTTCAACGCACCGCACGGGGCCTGCCCGCGCTGCACCGGGCTCGGCGCGCAGATGATCGTCGACCCCGACCTGGTGATCCCGGATCCGTCACGTCCGCTCGACGGCGGCGCGGTCAAGCCGTGGTCGTCGTCGCCGAACCCGTTCTACCGCAAGCTGCTCGAGGGGCTGGCCGAGCAGTTCGAGGTGCCGATGGACCTGCCGTGGGGCGAGCTCGCGCTCGATCAGCAGGAGGGGATCCTCTTCGGCGACCCCGACGGCGAGCGCGTGCCGATGCGGTTCAAGAGCCGCTCGGGCCGCAGCCGGACCTACAAGATGCGCGCCGAGGGCGTGATCACCAACCTCGAGCGGCGGTACCGCGAGTCCGACTCCGAGGCGGTCAAGGAGAAGATCGAGGAGTACATGTCGATGGTCCCGTGCCCGGACTGCGAGGGATCGCGGCTGAAGCCGGGTCCGCGCAACGTCCTGGTCGGCGGGATCGGCATCCACCAGTTCTCGGCGCTGTCCGTCCACCAGGCGCTGACCTGGATCGACGACGTCGAGCTGAGCACGACCGAACGCAAGATCGCCAACCTGATCGTGCGCGAGATCAAGGAGCGGCTGTCGTTCCTGGTCGACGTCGGGATCGGCTACCTGACGATGGACCGGGGCGCGGCGACGCTGTCCGGCGGCGAAGCCCAGCGGATCCGCCTGGCGACCCAGATCGGCTCGGCGCTGGTCGGGGTGCTGTACGTGCTCGACGAGCCGTCGATCGGGCTCCACCAGCGCGACAACGAGCGGCTGATCGCGACCCTCGAGCGGCTGCGCGATCTCGGCAACAGCGTGCTGGTCGTCGAGCACGACGAGCAGACGATGCGGCGCGCCGACATCCTGGTCGACATGGGGCCGGGAGCCGGCGAGCACGGGGGCGAGGTCGTCGCCAACGGGACCCCGGCCGAGGTCGAGGCCAACCCCGACTCGCTGACCGGGCAGTTCCTCTCCGGCGCGCGGGCGATCGCGGTGCCCGACGTCCGCCGCGAGCGGACCGGCGAGCTGGTGATCCGCGGGGCCCGCGAGCACAACCTCAAGGGCCTCGACGTCACGATCCCGCTCGGGATCCTGTGCACGATCACCGGGGTCAGCGGCTCGGGCAAGTCGACGCTGATCAACGAGATCCTCCACAAGTCGGCGGCCGCGCAGCTGAACCGCGCCCGGGTCCGCCCCGGGGCCCACGATCGGATCGACGGCATGGAGCAGCTGGACAAGGTGATCCAGGTCAACCAGTCGCCGATCGGCCGGACCCCGCGCTCGAACCCGGCGACCTACACCGGGATCTTCGACCACATCCGGACGCTGTTCTCGCAGACGCCGGAGGCCCGTGCCCGCGGCTACAAGCCCGGTCGCTTCTCGTTCAACGTCAAGGGCGGGCGCTGCGAGGTCTGCAAGGGCGACGGCCAGATCAAGATCGAGATGCACTTCCTGCCGGACGTCTACGTCCCGTGCGAGCAGTGCGACGGCAAGCGCTACAACCGCGAGACGCTCGAGGTCCACTTCAAGGGCAAGTCGATCGCCGACGTCCTCAACATGCCGGTCTCGGAGGCGATCGACTACTTCGAGAACGTCCCCAAGATCCGGCGTCGGCTGGAGACGATCCGCGACGTCGGCCTCGGCTACGTGCGGCTCGGGCAGCCGGCGACGACCCTCTCGGGCGGTGAGGCGCAGCGCGTCAAGCTCGCCCACGAGCTGGCCCGGCAGGCGACCGGTCGGACCCTCTACATCCTCGACGAGCCCACGACCGGCCTGCACTTCGCGGACGTCGAGCGGCTGCTCGAGGTGCTCCAGCGGCTGGTCGGGACCGGCAACTCGGTGATCGTGATCGAGCACGACATGGACGTGATCAAGACCGCCGATCACCTGATCGACCTCGGTCCCGAGGGCGGCGACGGCGGCGGAACGCTGGTCGCCGAAGGCACGCCCGAGCAGGTGGCCGCGGTCGCGGAGTCGCACACCGGACGGTTCCTGCGCGAGCTGGTGACGCCCGACAGCAGCGCGGTCGCGTCGGGCGGGATGCCGGTCCGGACGGACGCCACCGGGCCGCGGCCGGAGAAGAAGTCGAAGGCCCAGAAGGAGGCCGAGGCGAAGGCCGCGGCGGCGGTCCGGGCGGCGGCGAAGAAGCGTCCGGCGACGCGGGCGAAGAAGCGGACGCCCGCGACCACCGCCGGCGACTGAGGGCCGAGGCGTGGGCGCCGCGAGCTACCGGGAGCTGCCGCCGCCGTCGGCCCTGGGGACGCGGGTGGCCTGCCTCTGGAGGCTGGACCCGGGAGCCGGTCCGGCCTGGGAGGGCGACGGGCACGCGGTGCTGCCGGACGGCTGCGTCGACCTCGTCTGGCACGGTGGGACGCTCGCCGTCGCCGGACCGGACACCGGGCCGGTGCGGGCCACGCCGACGCTGGAGGTCACGCTCGGGGTGCGCTTCCGCCCCGGTGCGGCCGCCGACGTGCTCGGAGAGTCGGCCGGCGCCCTGCGGGACCAGCGGGTCCCGGTCGAGCAGCTCTGGGGAGCGGCGGGGCGGGAGCTGAGCGAGCGCGTCGCCGCGGCCGGCGGCGAACGCGAGCGCCTGGCGCTGCTGCTGGGCGCGGTCAGCGCACGACCGGAGGCGGGGGAGCCCGTCGACCCGGCGGTGGCGGAGGCGGTCGCGCTGCTCACGACCGGTGGGGTCGCCGTCTCCCGGCTGGCGCAGACCGTCGCCCTCAGCGAACGCCAGTTGCGGCGGCGGTTCGTGGACCACGTCGGCTACGGCCCCAAGACCCTCGACCGGGTCCTGCGGCTCCAGCGCTTCCTGCTGGCCGCGGCGGCTGGTGACGCAGGGTTGGCGGAGCTGGCGCTGACCGCCGGCTACGCGGACCAGGCGCACCTCGGCCGGGAGGCGCGGGCGCTGGCCGGGGCCAGCCCGCTCGAGCTGCGCCGACGGTGGGCGACGCCCGTGCCGGGGGACGGGACGACGTCCGGGATCGACAAGACCGGGGTACGCCGATCCGTCACGATCGGCGTATGACCCCCAGCGCTTCGACCGTCGACACGGTGGCAGCCGAGCGGTACCTGCGCGAGAACGCGCGGCTGCTCGACGTCGTCCGCTTCGAGCGGGCGTTCCAGGGTGGCTCGGACGAGCGGGTAGTCCGAGCCCTGCTCGCCTACCGCAACGACGACGGCGGCTTCGCCGGGCTGCTCGAACCCGACCTCCGGACGACCCTCAGCCAACCGCAGTCGGCGGAGCTGGCGCTGCGGGTGCTCGACGAGCTGGGCACGATCGATCCCGAGGTCGCCGAACCGCTCTGCGACTGGCTGCAGACGGTCACCACCGCGGAGGGCGGGGTGCCGTTCACGATCGGCTCGGCGCGCGTCCACCCCGCCGCGCCGCACTGGCACGACGCCGGGGCCGAGCGCGCGTCGCTGAATCCGACCGCGGCGCTCGTCGGCCTCCTGCACCGCCACGGGATCACGCACCCCTGGCTCGACACGGCGACCGCCTTCTGCTGGCGGCGGTTGGCTGACCCCGCGCTCGAGCTGGCGATGTACGACGTGCGGGCCGCGCTCTGGCTGCTCGACGAGCACGTCCCGGCGCGGCCGGAGACGGAGGCGGCGAAGCGGCGGCTGGCCGAGGCAGTGGTCGAGCACATCGCGCTCGACCCGGCGATGGTCGCTCCGGGAGCGCCCGGGCACCACATCGGTCCGCTAGAGGTCGCGCCCTTCCCGGCCGACCCGGGGCGCGCGCTGCTCCCGGCGGACGCGGTCGAGGCGCAGCTCGCCGCGCTCGCCGCGCGTCAGCAGCCCGACGGCGGCTGGGCGGTCAACTTCGAGCCGATCTCGCCGGCAGCACTGGCCGAGTGGCGCGGGTGGGCGACGCTCCAGGCGCTGCTGGTGCTGCGGGCCGCGGGATGGCCCGCCCCGTCGGTCCTGCGGCGAGCGTAGGCTGACCCGGCACCGTCCGCGCGGTGCCGCAAATCCGCATGCGCCAACCGTCGAACCACCGTCCTCCGGCCTCGGGCCACCACGGCCACGACGTGGGAACCGCCGATGCCGATGCCGATCCGGCCGGCGTCGGAGCCTCTGATGTCGATGCCGCCGGCGTCGGAGCGGCCGATGCTGATCCCGACGCCGGGGTGGCCGACGTCGACGCGGCGCTGACCGACTGCGCGGTCTACGTCGGTGGCCGCCGGCAGGGCGGGCTGGTCCCGCTGGCCGAGGCGCGGCAACGGGCGGCGGCCAGCGAGGACGGATTCGTCTGGGTCGGGCTCCACGATCCGAAGCCGGCGGCGGTCGAGGCGATCGGACGGGAGTTCGGCTTCCACCGGCTGATCGTCGAGGACGCGATCCACGCGCACGAGCGGCCGAAGCTGGAGCAGCACGACGACCTCGTCCTGCTCGTGCTCAAGACCGCCGAGTACGTCGAGGCCGACGAGCGCGTCGCGATCGGCGAGCTGCTGCTGCTCGTCGGTCCCCGTTTCGTGGTCTCGATCCGACACGGCAGCGCGGTCCCGCTGGCCGCCGTCCGCCGTGAGCTCGAAGGCGACGAGCGGCGCCTGGCGCGCGGGGCCGGCAGCGTCTTCCACGCGATCCTGGACCGGGTCGTCGACGCCTACGCCGACGTGCTCGACGGCCTCTCCAACGACGTCGACGAGGTCGAGGCGATGGTCTTCTCCGGCGGGCGCGAGGACCCGACCGAGCGGATCTACCGGCTCAAGAGCGAAGTCATCGCCGCAAAGCGCGCGATGGCGCCGCTGATCATCCCCGTCACGCGACTGGTCGAGGACGAGGAGCTGCCGATCCCGGCGACCGTCCGTCCGTACCTGCGCGACGCGCTCGACCACCTCGTCCGCGACGTCGAGGCGATCGCCTCGCTCGACGACCTGCTCCGGGGCGTGCTCGACGCCAACCTCGCGCAGATCTCGGTCCGCCAGGCGAACGACGCGCGCAAGATCTCCGCGTGGGCGGCGATCGCGGTCGTGCCGACGATGATCTTCGGGCTCTACGGGATGAACTTCCGGCACATGCCCGAGCTGGGCCTGGACTTCGGCTATCCCGCCGTCCTGCTGGTGACCCTCGGCATCTGCGGGTTCCTCTACCGGCGGCTGCGCCGGGCGGGCTGGCTCTGACCGCCGATCGGGGACCGAAGCCGGCGCACCGTGTGTCCCGCAGGCCGAACCTACTCATGCGTAGGAAGAATCGCCCGGGAGGGGTAGACTCCGCCCGCATGCCGCCCTACGAGCTCCGTCCCGTCGACGACCGACTGCTGGAGGACGCGCCACTCGTGATCCGCAGCACGGTCGACCTGAAGGCCCCGCCGTCGCAGGTCTGGGAGGCGCTCGGCAGCGACGAGATGTGGTCGTGGATGCCGATCATCGACCAGGTCGCGTGGCAGACCCCGCGGCCGTTCTCGGCCGGCGCCGTCCGCCGGCTCCGGCTCGGCAAGTTCCTGACCGTCGACGAGGAGTTCTACCGCTGGGACGTCGACCGCCGGGCGACCTTCCGCGTGACCCACCAGAGCCGTCAGGTGCTCGACGCGCTGGTCGAGGACTTCCTGCTCGACCCGACGCCCGAGGGCACCCGGCTGACCTGGACGATGGCGGTCTCGCCGCTGCGGGGGCGGGGGCTCCCGCTCGGCCTCCTGGCGCCGGTCATGCGCCCGGGCAACACGGTCGCGATCGGCGGCATCCGCAAGCTGCTCAAGTAGCTCGCCGGCGCTAGGCTCGTTCGGGTGACGCTCGACGACCCTGGCTCCTCCCGCGGCACGGCGCGGGTCCCGCCGCTGACCCGCGCGCAGGCGGTCCAGTGGCTGCACAAGTGGCGCTGGTACACCCGCTCGCAACGGCCCTGGAACCGGGTCCGGCTGCACGTCGAGCTGGCCCGGCGGGAGGCGTTCGCGCGGGGGCGGATCAACGGGGACCTGCTGCCGATGCTCGCCGACGGCCGGCTCGAGATCGGGCCCCAGGTCTTCCTCGAGCCGGGGGTCTGGCTGACCGCCGGCGACCACGGCCGGATCCGGATCGGCGGTGGGACCTTCCTCAACCTCGGGGTGATGGTCGCCGCCCACGAGCTGGTCGAGATCGGCGAGCACTGCATGGCCGCCAACGGCTGCCTGATCACCGACGGCAACCACCGCTTCGACGACCCGGACAAGCCGGTCCCGTGGCAGGGCTTCAGCAGCAAGGGGCCGACGGTGATCGGCGACAACGTCTGGCTCGGCGCGAACGTCGTCGTCACCAGCGGCGTGACGATCGGACGCCGCAGCGTGATCGGCGCGAACTCGGTGGTGACCCAGGACATCCCGCCGTTCTCGATCGCGGCCGGCGCGCCCGCGAAGGTCCTGCGGACGATCAGCTACGACGACTGAGCCGCGGGCTCGCCCGGCCGGGGCGAGCGACCGTCCCGGACGGCGGGGCGCTCAGGTCGACCGGCGGTCGTGGTCGAGCAGGCCGTGGTCGAGCGCGTAGCGGACCAGCTCGGCCCGGCTCGACCGCCGGATCTTGTGCTGGATGTGGGCACGGTGCGACTCGACGGTCCGGACGCTGAGGAACAGCTGGCCGCCGATCTCGGTGTTGGTGTGGCCGAGCGCGATCAGTCGCAGCACCTCGACCTCGCGCGGGGTCAGGTCGTCGGGCGGACCGGCGGGTGGCGGCTCGGCCGCGATCCGCGCCCCGAGCGACGGGTGGAGGTAGGTGCTGCCGTCACGGGCCATCGCGACGGCCTGGACCAGCTGGTCGTCGGCCGCTTCCTTGAGCACGTAGCCGAGCGCGCCCGCTCGCAGCGCCTCCCGCGCGAACGCCGGGTCCTGCTGCATCGTCAGGACCACGATCGCCGTCCGCGGCGAGAGCTCGCGCAGACGGGGGATCGCGGGCAGGCTCGGCTCCCCGGGCATGTTGAGGTCGAGGACCAGCACGTCGGGCTTGTGCACCGCGACCGCCTGCAGCGCCTCGGGGACGTCTCCGGCCTCGGCGACGACCGTGAAGCCCGGTTCCGCCTCGAGCACCAGCCGCAGGCCGCTACGGACGATCGCGTGGTCGTCGGCGAGAGCGATCCGGGTCGCGGCGTCGTCGGGCGCGGGCATCACCGCGACGCTACTCGGCGGCTCCCGTGCCGGTGAGGGGAGGGAACCGCGGATCGGAACCGTAGGAACTACGGGCCCCGCACGGTCCGTGGCCGCTACGGAGGGGGGTGCGTGTCCGGTCCGATGGCAACGACCGGGGTGCGACGTAGGCTGAGGTCCCGGCAGCGCGCGTCCAGGAGGCAACGACCATCTTCGCCCGGATCCTCGTGGGGTTCGACGGCTCGCCCGAGTCGCGGGGAGCGTTGCGGCTCGCCGAGCGGCTGGGGGACGCGAGCGCGACGATGCTGCTCGCCCCGATCGTCGACGAGCTGGCGGGGCGCGCCCGCGGGGCGGCCTGCGACCTGATCGTGCTCGGCGATCGCCGACGGCGCGGCGGCGGTCGTGCCGTGCTCGGCGGGACGGCCACGCGGACGCTGCGCACGGCCGGTTGCGCGGTGGCGATCACGCCGCCCGAGCCGGTCGCTCCGCTGCGGGCGGTGGGGGCCGCGTTCGACGGCACGCCCGCCGGTCGCCGGGCGCTGGTGGTCGCGGCGCGCGTCGCCGCGGAGAGCGACGCCCGCCTGATCGTGCTCTCGGTCGTCGATCCTCGCAACGCCTACGCAGCCGCAAGCACGAACGGCGACTACGGCGACGTCCACAGCGTGGCGCGGACGGCGTTGATCGAAGCGGTCGCGGAGCTCGGCGGGGCCGGCGACGTCCTGCGTCAGCTGCACGAGGGCGATCCCGTCCACGAGCTGCTCGCGCTCGGTCGCGACGTCGACCTGCTGGTGCTCGGGGGCACGGTCCGGCGGGGCGTCGGGCTCGGCGACGTCGGGGCGGCCGTCGTCCGGCGCACCCGGCATCCGGTCCTGGTCGTGCCGGAACCCAGCGGGGGTCCCGCGGTGACCGCGGGCTGGGTCGCCTGAGGCGGGTCCGGCGGTGGGTCCGCGCGGGCCGCGACACCGATGGCTGCCGGTCCGGCGGGGAGAATCGGCCCCGGCACCCGAGGACCGACCGACGATGGCCAGCGAACCGCTCGACGAACCCCGACTGCGACGGCTGATCGCGGTCGGGCGCGCGTTCGTCGAGGAGCTGGACCCGGAGGCGTTGCTCGACGAGATCCTCGCCGCCGCCCAGGACCTGACCGGTGCCCGCTTCGCGGCGCTCGGGACGCTCGACGGCAACGGCCAGCGGTTGGCGGGGTTCCGGACCCGCGGGCGCGACGGCCGGACCCGCCGCTCGTTCGGGAACGCGCCCTACGATCGCGGGATCCTCGGCCTGCTGCTCGGCGAGCCGGAGCCGCTGCGGCTGCCGGACGTGCGGCGGCATCCCCAGTCGTTCGGCTTCCCCGCCGGTCACCCGCCGATGACGTCGTTCCTGGGCGTCCCGATCGTGGTCCGGGGCGAGCCGTGGGGCACGATCTACCTGACCGAGAAGGAGGGTGGGCCGTTCGACGACGCGGACGAGGAGGCGCTGGTGATCCTCGCCGACTGGGCCGCGATCGCGGTCGACAGCGGACGCCTCCACAACCGGCTGCGAGCACGCAACGCCGAGCTGCGACGGGTCAACCAGAGCCTCGCCGCGACGACCGCGATCGCGCGGGCGATCGGCGCGGAGACGGCCCTCGACCGGGTGCTGGAGCTGATCGTGACCCGTGGGCGGGCGCTGGTCGACGCCCGCGCGATGCTGATCCTGCTGGCCGACGGCGACGCCTGGCTCCAGGTCGGGGCGGCCGCGGGCGAGACGAGCCACGTCGAGACCGGCACCCGGATCACGATCGCGGGCTCGACGCCGGGCGACGTCCTCCGCAGCGGGCGTCCGTTGCGGGCCGACGTCGACGATCTCCGCTTCGCGCCGGAGCCGATGGGCGTCCCCGACGCGACGTCGGCGTTGCTGGTCCCGCTCGTCTTCCGCAGCGGCAGCCTCGGGGTGCTGATCGCGTTCGACCGTCACCGCACCGCCGAGCGCTTCACCGCCGACGACGAGGAGCTGCTGCTGGCCTTCGCCGCCAGCGCCGCGACCGCGGTCGCGACCGCCCAGACCGTCGGCGAGCAGCGGCTGCGCGACGCCCTCGCCAGCAGCGAGCAGGAACGACGTCGGTGGGCCCGCGAACTGCACGACGAGACCCTCCAGGGCCTCGCGAGCCTGCAGGTGCGGCTGTCGTCGGCGCTGCGGGCCAGGGCCGACGACGGGCTCGAGCAGGCCGTCCGGGATGTCCTCGACCACGTCGGCGTCGAGATCCAGAAGCTGCGGACGCTGATCACCGAGCTCCGCCCGGCGGCACTCGACGAGCTCGGCCTGGCTCCCGCGGTCGAGAGCCTGGCGCGAGCGGTCGGCGCGGCCGCCGGACTCGACGTGGCCGTCACGATCGACCTCGGGCGGCTCGAGGAGCAGGTGGGAGCCGACGGCCGGCTCGACACGGAGCTGGAGACTGCCGTCTACCGGATCGTCCAGGAGGCCCTGGCCAACGTCGCCAAGCACGCCTGCGCGGACCACGCGACGGTCCGGGTCGTCCTCGCGGGCGACGAGCTGCTGGTCGGGGTCGCCGACGACGGCGACGGGATCGACCTGGCGGTGGTCGCCGAGCGACGGGGGTTCGGGGTGACGGGGATGCGCGAACGGGTCCGGCTGGCGGGTGGGACGCTGCGGATCGCGCCGGGCGAGGCGGGTGGCACGGCGCTCGTCGCGCTGCTGCCGGTCGCCCGCGGCCGCAACGGTCACGGGCAGGGCGCCGCCAACGGGTCGAGGTAGGCCCCGACGAGGCCCCCGGTGACCGTCGGCGGGGCGTCCCAGAGCGGCTGGCGGGAGCAGCGTGTGTGCCAGCCCGTGGGCGTCGCCTCGGCAACGAGGTAGAGGGTTCCCTCGCCGTCGAGCAGGGTCGCCCGGATCAGCGGTGGGGACGGGGGATCCGGCGGAGCGGCGACGCCGAGCCGGTGGGCGACGTCGTGCGCGACGACGGTCGCCTGCTGGATCGCGAGCCCGTCCTGCTCGAGCGAGCTGCGGACGCCGCTGCCCGCCGCCCAGACCCGATCGACGCCGATCACCCGCCCGTGCTCGTCGGTCCGCAGGAAGCCGTCCTCGTCGTGGGGCAGGCCGGCGAGCGGACGTCCGCGCGGGCGGGGCAGGGCGATCACCGCATCGACGGGGACGGCGCCGGCCCGCGGTACCCAGAGCCGGCCGTCCTCGACCTCGGCCGGTGCGCTGCCGGTGATCACGACGATCCCACGGTCCTCCAGCAGGCCGGTCAGCGTGCCCGCGAGCTCCGGGCCGAAGGCGGCCATCGGGCCGCTCTCGGCCGTCACGACGGTGATCTGGCCGTTGCCGGCCGGGGCGGCGTGCTGGAGCAGCAGCGCCAGCTCGTAGGCCGGCAGGCTCCAACGGACGCCGTCGGGGACGACCACCGCGATCCGGGTCGGATCGCCGACGCGCACGCGGGCGACGATCCGGGCGAGCCGGCGACGGTCGGCGGGGCTGCCGAGCGTGATCGCACCGGGCAGCGCCGAGTGACCCGCCGAGCCGACCGCGACCACCAGTGCGTCGTAGCCGACCAGCCCGCCGTGGGCGGTGCGGACCTCCGCCAGCGCCGGCGCGACCGCGGCGGCCCGGTCGCCGATCAGGCCGGCGCCGTGCTCGCCGACGAAGGTCGACAGCGAGACGACCGGACCGGTGTCCGCGAGCAGCCCGGGGTAGACGTTCGACGGCGGAGGGTGGAAGCGGTCCTCCGGGGCGAGCAGGGTCGTGTGGAGCGCTTCGGGGGCGATCTGGTGCAGGCGCAGCAGGACCTCGAGCGCGGTCAAGCCACCGCCCGCGATCACCGCGTGGGGTACGCGGAGCCTCATCCGTCCCGCCCACCCAGCAGCTCGATGCCGTCGTCCCCCGGGGCGTCGAGGACGACCGGTCCGGCCGGCGGGGAATCACGGTCGAGCACGGCGACGGCGGCGGCCAGGCCCCGCTCGTCGACGTTGGTGAGGAAGGGGGCGAGGTGGGCGGCGGCGACCTTCTCGGGCGGCCACCACGGGCAGCGGCGGCTGACCTGCGAGCTGGCCGAGGCCCCGCCGATCAGCTGGGCCGAGAGGTAGAGCGGGTTGGCGCCGGTCAGCAGCATCGCCCGCAGCCGGCCCTCGTAGGGATGGGGCGGGGTGTCGACCCCGGCCCGGCGGGCGATGTTGGCGGCGACCGTGTCGGCCTGCTGGGCGGCGAGCCCACCCTGCTTGACGGGATAGGCGGCGGCATCCCCGACCGCGTGGACGCCGTCGAGGCCGGGGACGGCGAACTCGCCGTCGACCTGGACGAACCCGCGGCCGTCGAGCGGCACGCCGTGGAGCCCGGGCCCGTGGAGCGCGGGGAGGACCAGCACGCGGTCGGCTGGGAGCACGTGACCGCCGGGAAAGAGCCGAACGCTCTGCTCGTCGAGTCGCGCCAGCGCCCGCTGGGGGAGGACGCGGACCCCGGCGTCGTTGAGCTCGCGGGCGACGGCCTCGCTGCCGGCCCCGTAGAAGACCTCGAGCGGGGCGCCCTCGTGGGTGACGACGGTGATCCGCGGGCTGTCGGTGCCGCCGTGCCGGACCCGCCGGGCGCTCTGCAGCGCCAGCTCGTAGACCGGCAGCGTCCAGCCGCAGTGGGCCGGGGCGTCGAGCATGAGATCGCCGATGCTGCCGTCCTCGAGCCCGTGGACGATCTCGGCCAGGGCACCGGTCGCGGAGGCGCGGAGGGTGGTCGCGTGGGCGACCGGCACGCCCTGGCGGGCCCCGGCGGCGATCACCAGCTCGTCGTAGCGCAGCTCGCGGTCCTCATCGAGGTGGGCGATCCGCTTCGCGCTGTCGATGCTGTGGAGCTGGCCGAGGACGAGCCGGAACCCGAGCGCGTCGGCCAGCGCGTCGAGCGCGTAGGTCCGGATCGGGGTCGGCGAGAACGGCTCGGACAACAGCTCCTGCCGGCGACGGAGGAGGGGATCGGCGGTGACGACGGTCAGGTGGGTCGCGCGGGCGGCGTGGGCGCGCAGCGCGAGCACCGCCTCGAGCCCGGCAACGCCACCACCGGCGACGACGACCTCGCGCAGGGTGCCCATGGGACCACGCTACGACCGGGTGCCCGACCCGGCATCCGGCCCGGCTACGGTCGGCCCTCCGTGGGAACCACGGACACGCCTGCGGTCGTCCCGGGAGCGGCTCCGGAGCGTCCCCGGTGGCGGAGGCGGCGGGCCAGGTCGGCCGAACGCCCCGGCTGCCATAGGCTGGGGCGGTGACCCGCACCACGACCGAGGAGCAGTCCGTGTCGCCCCAGATCATTGCCGGAGTCGACGGAGCCGATGGTGGCCGCGATGCCGTGGCCCTGGCCACCGCGCTCGCCGACGGCACCGACGGCGCCGAGCTGACCGTCGCCGTCGTCTACCTTGCGGGGCCGGCCGGCGGACGTGGCCTGCCCGAGGGCTACGACGCGCTCCTGCGCGAGGAGGCCGACAAGCAGCTGGAGCTGGCGCGGAAGGCCTGTGGGGATCGTCCGAACACCTCGTTCGTGGTCGTCCGCGGCACCTCCCCGACCGACGGGCTCCACCGCCTGGCGCAGGAGCGTCGGGCCGACTGCATCGTCGTCGGCAGCAGCCATCTCGGGCGGCTCGGGCGGATGGTCGCCGGCAGCGTGACCGAGCAGACGCTCCACGGGGCGCCCTGCGCCGTCGCGGTGGCCCCGGCCGGCTACGCCGACGCGCCCAAGCCGATCGCCACGATCGGCGTCGCCTACGACACCTCCCAGCAGGCCCAGCACGCGCTCGAGTCGGCGGCCGAGCTGGCCCGTCGCCACGGCGCGAAGCTGCGGCTGGTGCGGGTCCTCGACGAGCAGATCATCTGGTACGGCGGCTACGCGGGGGCCGAGGCGCTCGCCGACATCCGGCGCTTCGCCGAGCAGGAGCTGCGCGACGCGGCGGCCAAGGTCGAGGGCGTCGCGGACGTCGAGGGGATCCTGCTCGAGGGTCGGGTCTCGCTCGAGCTGGCCCGGACCGGCGAGCACCTCGACCTGCTGGTCGTCGGCTCGCGCGGACACGGCCCGTTGAAGCGGGTGCTGCTGGGCAGCGTCAGCTCGCAGATCGTGCGCGACGCCCGCTGCCCGCTGCTGGTGGTGCCGCACACGGCCGAGGAAGAGCGGCCCGCGGCCGAGTAGCGCCGCGATCGGGACGAGCGGTCGCGCCCGGCGCGCCGATCGTCCCCCCGAGGTCGGCGTTCAGCCGCCGAAGCGACTCCGCAGGGCCTCGACGTTGCGCACGTAGCGCTCGGTGTCGTCGTAGCGCCCGCGGCTGCGGACGGAGCCGAGGCCCTGGTAGTAGCCGGCCGCGGCCTGGGCCGCGTCGCCGCCGGTCTGCCGGAGCAGGTGACCGAGGTAGAGGGTTCCCGCCTCGACGTTGTCGGTCGCCGAGGTCGGGTCGAGCGTCCGCCCGGCGAGGTTGCTGCCGATCCAGCTCCAGGTCCCGGGCATCACCTGCATCACCCCGCGGGCGCCGACGCTCGAGACGGCGGAGTTGTCGAAGCCGCTCTCCTGCCACGCGATCGCCTGGGCGAGCGAGGTCGGCACGCCGTTGCGGGCGGCGATCGCCGCGATCTGGGCGCCGCTCACACGGCCCGGGGTCGCGACCGGGCCACTCGCCGGAGCCGGGGCGGTGGGGGCGGTCGGGGTGGTCGTGGACGCGGGCGCCGCGGCGGCGGTGGTCGCCGTGCCGCTCGCCCCAATGCTGCCACCGGCCGGCAGCGAGAGCGCCCGTCCGGCCGGCAGGATCGCGCCGATCGTGAGGCCGTTGCTCGCCGCCAGCTGGGCGACCGAGACCCCCTGGCGGGCGGCGATCGCGCTCAGCGTGTCGCCCGACCGGACGACGTAGCCGCCGGCCGCCGGTCCTGGGGCGGTGGCGGCGGTGGAGGCGGTGGCGGCGGGGGCCGCGGCCGGGGCGGTTGCTGCGGGCGTCGTGCCCGTGGCGGTGCCGGCGGCCGGCGCGGTCGGCGCGACCGCGGCGCCGCGGGGCGGGATCGAGAGCACCTGGCCGGCGCGGACGCCGGAATCGGCCGAGAGCCCGTTGGCGGCGGCGAGCGCCGCTGGCGACATGCCGTTGGCGGCGGCGACCTGCCAGAGAGACTCGCCGGTCGCGACCTCGTGGATCGGCTGGGCGTGGACGGTGGGGGCGGCTGCGGCCGCCAGCGCGAGAGCGCTGGCGCACGACAGGAACGCCCGACGGTGGAGCGCGTGCATGACGCGGACCTCCTTCGACTGGGGGTGACGGGGGCTCGTCCGTTGTCCCGCATGCGGACCGTCGACCGCAACCCGTGGACCCCATACGCAAGCGATGTTGCGTGCCGATCCGGCCGCGCGGGCCGCTAGCGTCGGCGACGACGACCGAAGCCGAGGACCTGCGTGCGCCCAGAACAGAACATCCCCAGGACGGTCCTCGTGACGACGCTCACCGTGGTCTCGGTGATCGCGTCGATCGGGCTGCTGTACCTGCTTCGCGGCCCGATCTCGTGGCTGATCATCGCCGCCTTCCTCGCGGTCGCGGTCGCCGGGCCGATCAAGTGGTGCGAGCGCTGGATGTCGCGGCGGAAGGCGATCCTGCTCGTCTATGTCGTGCTGCTGCTGATCCCGACGCTGCTCGCCCTGATCATGCTGCCGCCGATCGTGCGGGCGGCGTCGAACCTGGTCGACCAGGCGCCCGACTACGCGGGGCAGCTGCAGAAGGCGGTCACCGACAACGAGACCCTGAACAAGCTCGACGACGACTTCCACATCGTCCAGCAGATCCAGAAGAGCGCCGACAAGCTGCCGGAGCAGCTGGGCAACGCCGCGTCGTGGCTGGGCGACCTCGGGCTCGGGATCGTCAACTCGGCCTTCGCCGCGGTGACGATCCTGATCTTCAGCGTGTTCCTCGTCGCCAACGGCCGCAGCTGGGTCGAGGCACTGCTCGCGTACGGGCCCGGCGAGCGACGCGACCGTCTGCGGGCGGTCCTCGACCGGATGGCCGACGCGGTCGGCTCCTACATCGCCGGGGCGCTGTTCCAGGCCGTGGTCGCCGGTCTCCTGACCTGGGTCGTGCTGCTGATCCTGGGGGTGCCGTTCGCGGCGCCGCTGGCCGTGCTGGTGGCCGTCTTCGACCTGATCCCGATGGTCGGCGCGACGATCGCGGCGGTCGTGGTCGGAATCGTGACCCTGTTCCACGACTTCCCGACGGTCACGATCATCTGGGTGGTCTGGTCGATCGTCTACCAGCAGGTCGAGAACACCGTGATCCAGCCGCGGATCCAGAACCGCGCGGTGGGCATCCACCCGTTCGCGGTGATGGTCGCCGTGCTCTTCGGCGGGACCCTCTTCGGCGTCGCGGGGGCGCTGCTGGCGGTGCCGTTCGCCGCGGCGGTCCAGATCGGCCTAGCGGAGTGGTGGCGGTGGCGGGCGGAGCGCCAGGCGTCGCTGGACGAGGGCTCCGAGCCGTCGCCGCGCGACGAGCCGCCGGCCGGCCAGCCGACGACGGCCTGAGCGGGGCTCCACCGGCCGTCCGGCCAGCGGCGGTCCGGGGGAGCCCGCGCGGCGGACGCCCCCGGAGCGGGACACGGCCCGTCGGCGGAGCGGCGTCCGCCGACGGTCAGGAGTCGTGGTGCCCGTGCAGCTGGGCCAGCGAGCCCTGGAAGCGCTGCAGCTCCTCGGGCGGGATCGCGTAGGTGTGCTCGCGGGCCGGGAACGCGCCGTGCTTGACGTCGCTGGCGAACTCGCGGACGGCCGCGATCATCTCCTCGCGCAGGTTCGCGTACTGCTTGACGAACTTGGCGGTGTGGCCGTCGAGCAGCCCGAGCAGGTCGTGCCAGACGAGCACCTGGCCGTCGGTCGAGGCGCCGGCGCCGATCCCGATCACGGGGATGTCGAGCAGCGGCATCAGCTCCTCGGCGACCGCGGCCGGGATCGCCTCGAGCACGATCGCGCAACAGCCGGCGTCCTGGAGCGCCAGCGCGTCGACGACCATCTGCGACGCCTGGTTGGCCTTGCGGCTCTGGGCGCGGAGGCCCCCGAGCGCGTTGGCGGTCTGGGGAGTCAGGCCGAGGTGACCGACGACCGGGATCCCGGCGCGGACGATCGCGTGGGCGCGGTCGACCATCATCCCGCCGCCCTCGAGCTTGACCGCCTGGGCGCCGGCCTCCTTGACGAACCGCTGGGCGGTCTTGATCGCGTCGTAGTCGGAGGCCTCGTACGAGCCGAACGGCAGGTCGGAGACCATGAAGCTGGCGTGGAGGCCGCGGCGGACGGCACGGTTGAGCATCAGCAGCTCGTCGACGGTCGCGGGGACGGTCGAGTCGAGGCCGAGCACCGTCGTCGCCGCGCTGTCGCCGACGAGCACCATCTCGACCCCGGCGGCCTCGGCCACCAGCGCGGAGGGGTAGTCGTAGGCGGTCACCATCACGAGCTTCTCGCCCTGGTGCTTCTGCTCGAGCAGCGAGGTCACGGTGACCGGGCTGCGGTCGGGGGTCTGACGGTCGAGGGTGCGGGGGCTGGCGGACATGAGCGGTTCTCCGGGAGTGGAGGGGTGGGGCGGGAGGCGCGGAGCCTCAGACGGCGTGACCGGCGGGCTGCGGATGGGTAGACGTCGCCGGGTCGGTGGCGGTGCCGGTCAGGAGCGTGGCGACGGCGTCGTCGACGTCGATGATCCGGTTGCTGCCCTGCTCGACGTGGACGACGACCGGTTCGTAGGTCGCCAGGTCCTCGCGGCTGTACTGGGCGTAGCTGATGACGATGATCGTGTCGCCACGGTGCACGAGCCGGGCGGCGGCGCCGTTGACCTTGACCTCGCCCGAGCCGCGCTCGCCGACGATCGTGTAGGTCTCGAACCGCTGGCCGTTGTCGACGTTGACGACGGCGACCTGCTCGTGGACGAGGATGTCGGCGGCCTCCAGCAGGTCCGGATCGATCGTGATCGAGCCGACGTAGTGCAGGTCGCTGTCGGTCACCGTCGCGCGGTGGATCTTGGACTTGAGCATCGTGCGCTGCATCGGGGTCACCCCTGGTGGCTGATCGAACGGGACGGGACGGTCGCGTCGCGGTCGAGCGGATCGACCAGCTCGGCGACCGGTGTGAGCAGGACGTTGTCGATCAGTCGCACGGGACCGACCGGAACGGCGACGGCGAGCAGCGAGGAGGCGTCGATCCGCTCGCGCTCGCCGAGCGTCTCGGGATCGACGATCGCCAGGTACTCGGGGGTCAGGCCGGCCTCGGCGAGGACCCCGACGGCGAGCGCGGTGACGGTCGCGGCGTCGTGCTCGCCCCCGGCGACGGCGGCGACGGCGGCCTCGAGCGCCCGCGGGATCGCGATGGCCTGGCGGCGGTCGGCGGGGGAGAGGCGGACGTTGCGGCTCGACAGCGCCAACCCGTCCGGCTCGCGCACCGTGTCGCCGACGACGATCTCGATCGGCAGGTTGAGGTCGCGCACCAGCCGCTTGACGACCAGCACCTGCTGGGCGTCCTTGGCCCCGAACAGGACCACGTCCGGCTGGACCATGTTCAGCAGCTTGGTGACGACGGTGGTCACGCCGTGGAAGTGCTCGGGGCCGCGGTGTGCGCCCTCGAGCCGCTCCGTGAGCCCGCCCGAGACCCGGATCTCGGTGCTGAAGCCGTCGGGGTAGACCTCGTCGACCGACGGCACGAACAGCACCTGGGCGCCGGCGTCGGCGGCAGTCGCGGCGTCGTCGGCCTCGGTCCGCGGGTAGGCGGCGAGGTCGCCGGCGTCGCCGAACTGGCGCGGGTTGACGAACAGCGAGACGATCGTCTCGTCGTTGCGGGCGTGGGCGGCGCGGATCAGGGAGACGTGCCCCTCGTGGAGGGCGCCCATCGTCGGGACGAGGCCGATGCTGCGCCCGGCGGCACGGGCCTGGCGGACGTAGGCGCGGAGGTCGCGGACGCTGTGGATGGTCCTCATGCGGGGGTTCCGATCGGGGTCGTGGTCGTCGTGCCCGTCCCGCCGCGGCGGGAGGCGAGGCGCTCGGTCGCGCCGGTCAGGAGGGCGAACAGCTCGAGGTCGGCCGGAGCGAGGCGCTCGGCGACCGCGGCCCGCTGGCGGGCGACGGTCGCGTCGTCGCCGCGCGCGACCGGTCCGGTCAGGGCGGAGGCGGCCCCGTCGGTCTGCCAGCCGTCGACGGCGGCACGGACCAGCGGTCCGAGCAAGCTGCGGTCGACGCCGGCGGTGGCGGCCAGGCGGGTGGCGAGGTCCTCGACGGCGTGGAGGTAGTTGGCGGCGATCGAGGCCGCGGCGTGGTAGGCGGCGCGGTTCTCGTCGGCGACCCGGACCGACCGCATCCCCAGCGTCGAGGCCAGGGCCTCGGCCGCGGCGAGCGCGCGGGGCGAGCCTCCGGCGACCGCGCAGGGGGCGCCGGCCAGGACGCTCTCGGCCCCGGTCACCGTCATCAGCGGGTGGAGCGAGAAGCGCTCGTGGGGGGCGAGCACGGCGAGCGTGGTGGCGCCGGAGCAGTGGCCGACGAGCGGGCCGTCCTCGCGCCGCTCGATCGCGACGGCGGCGTCGGCGATCGCCGCGTCCGGAACGGCGAGCAGGACCAGGTCGTCGCCGTGGCCGGCGTAGCCGCGACCGTGGGGGCCGCTGACGGAGACGCCCGCCTCCCGCAGCGCGCGCGTCAGCGCGGCACCGAGCCGTCCTCGTCCGACGACGGAACAGCGGGGGTTCTGCGCACGGTCAGATGCGCTCGGACGGAAGTCCATCTCGTCTCCGGTCCAGCTCCACGAGGGATGCCGGTCGCGTGAAAGGGAAGTGATCAGGGTGCTGCGGGTGAGGGTCTGTCCCGTGACCGAAGTCGTGGTGACGGCCCTAACGGAGTTCTAGCACGCCGTTCGAGAAGTACAACCCTGTAAAAGCGGGTATGAAATCCAGTGTTTTGGCGCTCCCGCTAGCCTCGATGAGGTGACCGCGCCCGCAACAGCCACGACCGCGCGCCGCGCCCGGCTGGCGGAGCTGCGGGAACAGGCCCGGGGCTGCGAGCGCTGCCCGCAGCTGGCGGCGAACCGGACGACCGTCGTCTTCGGCTCGGGCGACCCCGACGCCGACCTGCTGCTCGTCGGAGAGGCGCCGGGCCAGAACGAGGACCGTCAGGGGCAGCCGATGGTCGGGGCCCCGGGGCGGCTGCTGGTCGAGCTGCTCGGCGAGATCGGGATCCGGCGCGACGAGGTCTACGTGGCCAACATCCTCAAGTGCCGGCCGCCTCACAACCGCGATCCGCTGATCGAGGAGATCGAGCACTGCCGCTCGTACCTCGAGCAGCAGCTGCTGTTGATCCAGCCGAAGGTCGTCTGCGCGCTGGGCAACTTCGCGACCAAGCTGCTGCGCGACGACCCGAGCGGGATCCGGGCCGTCCACGGCCAGGTCGAGGTCCGCCTGATCGGGCAGCGCGCGGTCTGGCTGCTGCCGCTCTTCCATCCTGCCGCCGCGCTCTACCAGCGCAGCAACCTCGACCTGCTGCGGGAGGACCTGGCGCGGGTGCCGCCGTTGCTCGACCTGCCGGCGCCGCCGCAACCGGAGCAGCGGCCGGAGCCGCGCCCCGACGAGGAGGCCGCGGAGGACGACCCCGCGAGCTCTGAGGGGCGGCCGGAGGCGGAGCCGGCTGCGCCCGGTGCCGATGACGCCGACGACGCCGACGAGTCCCCGCAGCTCGGGCTCTTCTAGGCGCGACCGACCCCCGTGGACCTCTTCGGCTTCCTCCCGTACTCCGGGCAGAACGTGGCCCTGGTCGGCGCCCAGGCGGCGCTGGTCGCGCTGCCGGCCGCGGGCCTGCCGGTCTTCGCGCGGCGGTTCGCCGGGCGCGCCTGGTCGCTGGTGCTGCCGCTCTCGATCGCGATCGTCGTCGCCGTCCTGGCCGTGCTGCCGGGTGCCGCCAGCGGGCTGACCTGGCTGTCGCTGGTGGCGGTCCCGCTGCTGGCCGCGGCGGCCCTCGGCTGGGCGATGCGCGGGGCGCGGCCGTGGCTGGCGGTGCTGGCGCTGCCGGCCCTCGTGCTGGCCGTCGTCGCCGAGGGCGAGCGGGTCGGCCAGGTCGCGGCGCTGCTGCTGACGGCGCTCAGCTGCGTGACCCTCGGCCGGCTGCTGGCCGGGGTCGTGGGGGAGGCGCCGACCACCGGTTCCGGGCGGCTCGCGGACCTGCTCCACCGCCACCCGATGGCGCCGATCCGGATCGCGCTGGTCGCGATGGCCGTGATCGACGCGATCCTGGTCTTCTCCGGGCAGCTCGAGGTGCCGAACAACGCGCTCAACGCGGCCGCGCCGAGCGCCGAGCTGCCGCGGTTGCAGTTCCTCCACCTGAACGGCGCCTCGATGGGCTACGGCGACGTCTTCGTGGCCGGCGTGCTCGGCGCGGTCCTGGCCTTCGAGGGCGCGAGCCGGCGGCTCCAGCTGGCGGCGGCCGGGGTGACGCTCGTGCTCTCGCTGCTGTTCGACCTGCTGTTCGCGCTCGACAGCATCCGGACCCTGCCCGCGACCGTCCCGGTGGCCACGGCGACGCTGCTGTTCGGCGGCTTCCTCGGGGGCCGCCGCAGGGCCGGGGAATCCGCCGTCGCGGTCCCCGGTCCGCGGCCGCTCAGCCGACCGCAGGGTCGCTGATCACCGGGGCGGTGCCGGGGACCGGCTCGCCCTCGGCGACGGTCCGGACGCCCGGGGCCGGCGGGGTCCACCAGGCGAGGCCGAGCGTGACCGCCGCCGCCGCGGCCTGGGCGATCAGGACGATCGTGGCGAACTCGGTCGCGGTCCAGCCGCTGCGGGCGAGGAAGGCGATCTCGCCGACGGCCAGCACGAGCAGCGGGACCAGGTGCCGGTGGCGCCCGATCGCCGACAGGTACTGGACCGACATCAGCGTGATCGAGAGCAGCAGCATCGCGATCCCCAGCAGCGGCAGCGCCCCGGCGGCGGTGTCGAAGCCCTCGCCGAAGGCGGTCCGCAGCAGCCACTCGGGGATCGCCACGAAGATCGCGATCGCCGGCAGGCCGATCAGGAAGAGGAAGACCAGCGCTCGCCGCAGGACCGGGTGGGGGTTCTCCCCGGCGACCGCCCGCCGGGTCGCCTCGGGAAGCAGCTGGAGCGCCACGCCGACGGCGACCCAGACGACGGCCTTCGCCGCCACCGCCGCCGCCGCGTAGGAGCCGGCGACCGAGTCGTCGAGCTCGCGCTTGGCGAGGATCGTGTCGACGTTCTGCATGATCGCCACGAGCAGCAGCGAGAAGATCACCGTTCGCTCCCACTTGGCGAGCTGCCAGAGCGGGGTCGGCCGCTCGTGGCTGCGGACGGAGCCGCCACCGACGTGCTTCTGGCGGAGCCGGTGGTCCATCCCGACCGCCAGCAGGGCGAAGGCGATCGGCGCGGCCGCGAACGCACCGGTGACCTCCATCCCGATCGAGACGAGGATGATCGCCGCGCCCAGGCGCAGGACCGCCTCCATCACGATCGAGCCGGCGACGGCGTCGAAGTCGCGGAGGCCCTGGAGCGCCCCGCGCTGGAGGCAGACGAGCAGGTAGAGCACGCCCGAGACGGGGAGCACCGCCGCCGCCCAGGCGTGGCTGTCGACCCCGATCAGCTGCGCCAGCGGCTCGCGGAAGACGATCCCGAGCACGGCCGCGACAGCCGAGATCAGCAGCGCCTGGCGGGTCCACTGGGCGACCTCGCGGTACGGCTCGTCGTGGCCCTGCTCGGTCCAGCGGACGATCGCGCGGGCGGCCGCCGCCTGCATCGCCTGGCCGGAGACCTGGAGGATCAGGAACGCGGCGACCAGGGCGGCGAGCGAGGCGTACCCCGTCTTGCCGAGCAGACGCGTCAGCAGGACGGTGAAGACCAGCTGGATCGCGTTGTTGAGCATCGACGCGGCGGCGAGCTCCGCCGTCCGGCCCGTATCGGTGCTGCGCAGCCGCTTGAGGCGCGCGAGCATGCCGGTGGTCGGGCGTTCCGATGGATCCTGCCCCGTCGGCGCGGGAGCGTCGGACGACACGATCGGGGAAGCGTAGATGACTTACACTCGACGGAGATGCGTCCTGCGCGCCGTGCCTCGGATCGGGACCTCGCCCGCGCCACCGCCCCCGACCTCCGGCGCACCACGTCGCCCGTCGAGACGGAGCGGCTCGGCGGCGAGGTCGCCGGACGACTCGAGGCCGGCGACGTCGTGCTGCTCCGCGGCGAGCTGGGGGCCGGCAAGACCACGTTCGTGCGCGGGGCCGCGGCGGCGATCGGCGCGGCCGGCCGGGTCACCTCGCCGACCTTCGCACTGGCCAACCGCTACGACGGGCCGTCGTTGCGGATCGCCCACCTCGACCTGTACCGCCTGGCCGGGCTCGGCGAGGACGACGAGGACCTGATCGAGGAGGAGCTGTCCGGTGCCGTGATCGCGTTCGTCGAATGGCCCGACCCGGTCGCGGCGCTGGTCGCCGACCGGACCGCGCTCGAGGTCGAGCTGCGCCACGCCGGCGACGACGCCCGCGAGATCGAGCTGCGGTGGGCACGATGACCGGCGACGGAGGCGATCACGTGCGGTTCCGCCCGAGCGCGTCGGGCCTGGTGCTCGGGCTCGACACCGCGACCCCGGCGACGGTCGCCGCGGTGCTGCGCGGTGACGGCCACGGCGTCGCGCGGACCGAGTCCCCCGAGCCGGGCGAGCGGCCCGCGCACACCCGTCGCCTGCTGGCGATGGCCGGAGAGCTGCTCGACGAGGTCGGGGGCCGCTGGACCGACGTCGAGCGGGTCGTGATCGGGCTCGGGCCCGGCACCTTCACCGGGATCCGGATCGGCGTCGCGACCGCCCGCGCGGTCGCGCTGGCCGCGAGCGTGCCGGCCGTCGGGATCCCGACCCCCGCCGCGCTGGCGCTCGCCGCGAGCGAGGACGTCCCGGACGGGCCGGTGCTGGTCGTCCAGGACGCGCGCCGCAAGGAGCTCTTCCTGACCCTGGTCGCCCCCGGGACGCTGCCCGACGGCGCTCGCGGCCTGCATCCGTGGACGGTGCCGCACGAGGAGCTGGCGACCGCGGTCGCCGCGCTCCACCCGCTGCCGCTGGTGGCGGTCGGCGACGGGGCCGCGCAGCACCGCGAGACCCTGATCGCGCTCGGGATCGCCGTCCCCGAGGACCCGCGCCGGCACGCTGTCGACGGGCTCCAGCTGATCGCGGCGGCCGCGACGACGGCGCCCACGGGGGCCGACGACCTACGGCCGGTGTACGTTCGGGACGCAGACGCCATTCCGACCGCGCTCCGCCGGTGATCCCTCCCGTACCCGACTCGACCCCCGACTCCGTCGCCCCCGAGGCCGTCCGCAGCGGCACGGCCTGCGGCGTCGCGATCCAGCGGCTGACCTTCGCCGACATGCCGCAGGTGCTGGCGATCGAGCGGCGCAGCTACCGGGCGCCGTGGTCGCTGGCGATGTTCGTGCTCGAGACCGCCAAGTCCGGCGGGCTCTGCGTGGTCGCGCGAGCGTTCAACCGCGGCGAGGGTGCCGCCGCACCGGCGCCGATCGTCGGCTACGCGATCGTCAGCCGCTACGACGACGCCTTCCACGTGATGAACATCTGCGTCGAGCCGAACCGGCGTCGCGAGGGCATCGCCCGCGCGCTGCTGGAGCACGTGATCGAACGAGCCGGCGGCGGCGACGCCCGGCTGACGCTGGAGGTCCGCCCGTCGAACGTCGGCGCGCGGACGCTCTACGACGACCTCGGCTTCCTGTCGGTCGGGACCCGCCGTCGCTACTACCGCGACGACGGCGAGGACGCCCTGATCATGTGGAGGACCGCCGCGACGCTGCGGGGCGAGATCGACGACATCCCCGGTGCCG
Organism: Patulibacter ginsengiterrae; assembly: GCF_056269115.1. Taxonomy (NCBI): domain Bacteria; kingdom Bacillati; phylum Actinomycetota; class Thermoleophilia; order Solirubrobacterales; family Patulibacteraceae; genus Patulibacter; species Patulibacter ginsengiterrae. The sequence goes on along the minus strand of NZ_JBWDOG010000001.1, from coordinate 424,693 downwards.
AGCCGCCGAAGAAGGGCCGGACCGGCCTCTCCGGCCTCGGCGGCGGCAACGGCTCCGGCGGATTTCCCGGTTCCGGCGGGCCGGTCCCGCCCGACGTTCCGGGCACCACCATCCCCAAGCACTCGGGACGTCCCTCATGATCCTCGCGATCGAGACCAGCTGTGACGACACCTGCGCCGCGGTGGTCGACGACGACGGGACGATCCGCTCCAACGTGATCTCCAGCCAGGGGATCCACGACGACTACGGCGGGGTCGTCCCCGAGCTGGCGGCCCGCGCGCACGCCGAGCGCTGCGACCTGGTCGTGGCCGACGCGCTGCGGACCGCCGGGGTCACGCTCGACGCGATCGACCGGATCGCCGTGACCCGGGGGCCCGGGCTCGTCGGCGCGCTGCTGGTCGGCCTGCAGACCGCGAAGGCGCTGGCCGTCGTCCGCGGTCTGCCGCTGATCCCCGTCGACCACCTCGACGGTCACCTGCTGGCCTGCACGCTCCAGCCGATCGGCTTCGCGCCGCCGTTCATCGCCTTGGTCGCCTCCGGCGGGCACACCTTCATCGCCCGGGTCGACGGCCCGGACCAGGTCGAGGAGCTCGGCAGCACGCTCGACGACGCCGCCGGCGAGGCGGTCGACAAGGGCGCGCGGATGCTCGGGCTGCCGTACCCCGGCGGACCCCATCTGGAGCGTCTGGCGGCGACCGGCGACCCGACCGCGTTCGCGTTCCCGACCGCCAAGGGCGTCAAGGGCCTCGACTTCTCGTTCGCGGGACTGAAGACCTCGCTGCTCTACAAGATCCGCGATCTAGGGGAGGAGGAGGTCGCCGCTCGCCGGGCTGACCTCGCCGCCTCCTACCAGCACGCGGTCGTCGAGACGCTGGCGATCCGGGTCGAGCGGGCCCTGCGCGAGACCGGGATCCGGCGGCTGGCGGTCGGCGGCGGGGTCGCGGCGAACGGGCCGCTGCGGGCGCGGCTCGAGGCGCTCGACGCCGAGGTCGCGATCCCCGACCGCTCGCTCTGCACGGACAACGCGGCGATGATCGCGGCGGTCGCGATGCACCGTCCGGCGCTGCCGGTCGAGGAGGTCGCCGGGCTCGAGCCGTACGCGACCGGGCAGCGCCCGCCGCTGGTCGCCGCCTCCTGAGGGGCGCGTCCGACCCGCGGGGACGGGCGCGGCGCGGTCACGCGGACGGCGCCGACACGACGGGTGGGGGACCGCCGCGGACGAAGCTACCGCCGGTCGGTGACGGTCCGGCCGGTACGAGAGTCTGCTGTTCGGTCGATCACCAGCCGCCCGGACCACGCGGTCTGCGAGGATCTGGAGGTGTCCGCTGCCCCCGAGGTCGTCGTCTTCTTGCGCGCTGGCTGTCATCTGTGCGGTGACGCGCTAGCCGATCTAGAGGTGCTTCGCGAGCAGGAGCCGTTCGTGGTCCGCACCGTCGACATCGAGCGCGACGACCGCCTGCACGCCCGCTACCTCGAGCGGATCCCGGTGATCGCCGTGGCCGGCGAGGAGCTCTGCGACTTCGCGGTCGACGGCGAGCGGGTGCTGGCTGCCGTCCGCGACCTGCGCGATCGCCGTGCCGCGGTCGGTGGACCGGAGGCCCCCCGGGTCCCGACCCCGCCCGCCGCCCGCCGGATCGTGACCACGCCGCTGGTGGCGGCCAAGCCGGTCGCGACGGTCGAGGCGCCTGCGCCCAGCGACGTCGTCGTCGCCGGGACCGAGGTCGATCCGGAGGCCCCGGCCGTGCCCGAGGTCCGCCTCGGGGTCGGCCAGGCCGAGCGGCTCTCCCGGTACCTCCAGGTGCTGACTCAGGCGCGCAAGATGGGGCGCGCGACGATGAGTTCGCAGGAGCTGTCGGACCACACCCACGTCAACAGCACCCAGATCCGCCGCGACCTCTCCGGCTTCGGCCGCTTCGGCAAGCGCGGCGTCGGCTACGACGTCGAGGAGCTGGTGGTCAAGATCCGCGGGATCCTGCACACCAGCACCCACGTCGGGATCCTGCTGCTCGGTGCCGGCTACCTCGGCCGCGCGATCGCCGGCAGCGACGTCTTCGCCGACCACGGCTTCGAGATCGTCGCCGTGCTCGACAACGACCCGGCGAAGATCGGGACCCCGATCGGGGACCTCGCGATCGGTGACGTTCGTCACCTCGGCGACGTCGTCCGCGAGAACAAGATCGTCGTCGGCGTGATCGCCTCGCCGGCCAAGGCGGCCCAGAGCCTGGCTGACGAGCTGGTCGAAGCCGGCGTCCAGATCATCTTCAACTACAGCGGCACGCTGCTGCGCACGCCCGCCGGAGTGACGGTCCATACGTCAAGCCCCGCCGTGGATCTGTTGCACGCCCTGTACTACTACCTGGCCTAGATGGTGACTTCCGCGACCAATCCGAAGGGCAGCGCCTGATGGGCGCCGATGCCGAGATCAACCTCGTCGCCGCGGAGGCGGCGTACGCGGCCGGGACCGACGGGACGGTCGGGATCGAGGAGGAGTTCATGCTCCTCGATCCCGGGACCCTCGACCTGGTGACCCGCTTCGAGGAGCTGCAGGCGCCGTGCCTCGAGGACCCCGTCCTCGCGGCCTCGGTCGCCGGGGAGCTGATCCGGACCGAGATCGAGATCCGGTCCGGGAAGGGCAACGACCTGGCCGACGCGCTCGACCGCCAGCGCGATCACCGCACGCGCCTGTTCGCGCAGGCCGAGCGGCTCGGGATCGCGCTCGGGGCGACCGGCACGCACCCGTGGGACGACTACCGCCAGCAGACGTTCATCGACACCGAGCACTACCGCCGGGTCGTCGACGGGCTGCGCTGGGTGGCCCGTCGCAACGCGACCTTCTCGCTCCACGTCCACATCGGGATCCGCGACGCCGACCGGGCGATCGCCGTCTGCGACCGGCTGCGTCCGATCCTGCCGATGCTGCTGGCACTTTCGGCGAACTCGCCGTTCGTCGACGGGCTCGACACCGGCCTGCACTCGATGCGGACGCAGACCTTCACCAAGTCGTTCCCGCGCTGCGGCGTGCCGGACCACTTCGGCTCGTGGCGTGCGTTCAGCGAGTACCTGGAGCTGCTGGTGGCGACCCGCTCGGTCGTCGAGTACACCCAGGTCTGGTGGTCGGTGCGGCCGCACATCGCCTTCGGCACGGTCGAGGTCCGGATCTGCGACGCGCAGAGCACCGCCGCCGAGTCCGAGGCCCTGACCGGCCTGATCGTGGCCTGCGCGCTGCAGGCCGCCCGCGATCACGACGAGGGCCGGCCGTTCGAGCCGCCGACCGGTCGCTTGATCGAGGAGAACATGTGGCGGGCGATCCGCGACGGTCGCTCCGGCCTGCTGGTCGACTGGGAGACCGTCTCGGAGTACCCTGCGACCGACGTCGCCGACCGCCTGCTGGCGTGGACGGCCCCGGTCCGCCAGGAGCTCGGGATCGAGCCGTACTTCCCCGGTGAGAACGGCGCCCAGCGCCAGAACCGCCGGGTCGTCGAGGGCGCCTCGCCGGCGGAGGCGTTCGCCGCCGCCGTCGCCGAGACCCAGGCCAGCTACCCGTCGTCGTCGCGAGTCCCCGTAGAACCCACCGAGGAGCGCATCCCGTGAGCACGCAGGACCCGAACCCCCAGGATCCGAACGCCGGCCGCCAGCCCAGCGAGGAGGAGCTGATGGCGGCCTACGAGGAGCAGATGCGCAACGTGCGCGTCGAGGAGGTCCTCGTCCAGTCGCTGGCCAGCATGATCGAGCTCGGCGGCCGCCGAGCGGGTCTCGCTCCGGGTGCCGACGGCAAGCCCGATCCGGCCGACCCGGAGCAGCTGCGGGTGGCGATCGAGGCGATCAAGGCGCTCCAGCCCGTGGCGGCCCCGCTGCTCGGGCCGAACGCCGGCCAGGTCGACCAGGCGCTCGCCCAGCTGCAGGTCGCCTACGCCAAGCTGACCGGTGGACCGGCCGACGGCGGCGGCACCCCCGGCGGTGCGGCTCCGGCCGACGGGAGCGGACAGCCCGGCGGCGGCCAGCAGCCGCCGAACCAGCCCGGCGGCGGCCGGCTCTGGGTTCCGGGCCAGTAGCAGCGGCCCGCTAGGACGGCGGTCGGCCCGGGTTCTCGGGTCCGCCGCTGCCCACCCGCCGGGGCCGCGACCGAGCGGTCTCCGGGGGCGGATGACGGCCCCTTGACGGCACCGGCCGCGGTGGAGCGTAGACTGCCGCCTCGGCCATGGCCGAACGTCGCCTCCACGGACTCCAGCGCGTCCTCGGGACCAACGCGCTCTTCTCGACCGCCTACGGCAACGTCGGCTCGTCGATCTACTACGCCCTCGGGCTGGTGGCCGGCTTCGCGCTTGGCCTGACGCCGGTCGTCTTCGTCATCACCGGCGTCATCTTCTATCTGACGGCCGCCACCTACGCCGAGGCGACCTCGATGTACCCCGAGGCGGGCGGGTCGTCGAGCTTCGCGCGCCGCGCCTTCAACGAGTTCTGGTCGTTCTTCGCGGCGTGGGGCCAGATGCTCAACTACACGATCACGATCGCGATCAGCTCGTACTTCGTGCCCCACTACCTCGGGGGACTGTTCGAGCCGTTGAGCTTCCTGCGCCACGCGCCGGGAGACGTCGTCTTCGCGATGGTCGTGATCGCGATCCTGGCCGCGATCAACATCATCGGCGCCAGGGAGTCGGCCGGGGTCAACATCGCGCTGGCCGTCACCGACTTCCTGACCCAGGTGCTGCTGGTCGGGCTCGGGATGTTCCTCGTCTTCAGCCCCGAGGTCCTGATCGACAACGTCCACCTCGGCTTCGCGCCGCAGTGGAAGGACTTCCTGATCGCGATCCCGATCGGGATGGTCGCCTACACCGGGATCGAGACGATCTCGAACATGGCCGAGGAGGCCAAGGACGCGGGCACCACGGTCCCGGCGGCGATCAAGCGGGTGGTGATCGCGGTCTTCGCGATCTACGCCTTCCTGCCGATGGTCGCGCTCTCCGCGCTGCCGGTCACGCAGGACTCGAAGACCGGCGAGTACTCGACCTTGCTGGGCCTGCCGGAGAGCGACGGCGGATTCGCCGGCGACCCGATCCTCGGCGTGGTCAAGAACATGGACCTGGGCTTCCTCCAGCAGCCGGTCCAGATCTACGTCGGCCTGCTCGCGGCGACGATCCTGTTCCTCGCCACCAACGCCGGCGTGATCGGCGTCTCGCGGCTGGTCTACTCGATGGGCATCCACCGCCAGATGCCCGATCGGCTGCGGACCCTGCACCCGAAGTTCGGCACGCCGTGGGTCGGGATCCTGCTGTTCGGGCTGCTCGCCGCGCTCGCCGTGATCCCGGGCAAGGCCGACTTCCTCAGCAACATGTACGCGTTCGGCGCGATGCTGTCGTTCACGATCGCGCACCTGGCGGTGATCCGCCTGCGCACGGTCGAGGCCGACTTCGACCGGCCCTACCGCGGGCCGGGCAACATCCGGATCCGCGGCGTCTCGTGGCCGATCTTCGCGATCGTCGGCGGCCTCGGCACCGGGATCGCCTTCATCGTCGTGATCGCGCTGCATCCCGCGGTCGCCGCCGCGGGCGTCGGCTGGATGGTCGTGGGCCTGGTCGTCTATCCGCTCTACCGCCGCAGCCAGGGGCTCGACCTCACGTCGACCCACAAGATCGCGACCCCCGAGGCGGTGGTCGACCACGAGGCCGAGTACGAGTCGGTGATCGTCGCGCTGCTCGGTCTGCGCTACTCCGAGGGCGCGATCGCGACCGCCGCGACGGTCGCCGCCAAGCGCCGCCGCGGCATCTACCTGCTGGTGCCGATCGTGGTCCCGCAGTCGTCCCCGATCGGGGCCCGGCTGCCGGAGCAGGAGCGGGCGGCGGAGGCCCTGATCGAGGAGGCCCGGCTGCAGGTCGGCAGCCGCCTCCAGGGACGCTGGGTCAAGGTCCGGGCCGGGCAGTTCGGCCGCGTCGTCGTCGAGCACGCGCGCACGACCAAGGCCCGCGCGATCGTGATGTCGATCCCGCCGAAGGTCTCCGGCGGGGGCATCAACCGCAGCATCGACACCGTGATGGCCGAGCGGCCGTGCCGGGTGATCCTCCAGGCGGACCCCGAGGCGCGGACCGTCGCCCAGCTCTCCGAGGCCCAGGAGGTCAACGTATGAGCCGTGGTCTGTACGGGGCGGCGACGATCGTGCTGTCCTCGCTGGTCGCCGTGATCGGGGTCGTGATGATCGTGATCGCGCTGGTCGGCGGCGGGGGACCGCTCGCCCGCGGCGTGCTGGTCGGGGCGCTGTTCGTGCTCGCCGGCGCCGGCCGCGCCTGGATGGCCTGGAAGGGCCCGGGGCACGTCGCCGCGCAAGACGCCGAGGACCGCCGAGAGGGCGACGATGGCTGAGTCGGCCCCGCCCGCACCGCCCGCCCGCCCGCGCGGGTTGGCCGACCGGACGCTCGGCTCGCCGACGCTGTTCGCGATCACCTACGCCGCCGTCGCCGGCGGCCTCTACCTGCTGCTCGGGCCGATCGCCGGTGCCGCTCTCGGGGCGACGCCGCTGGTGATGCTGGCCGCCGCGCTGCTCTTCGGCCTCGCGGTGATGAGCTACGTCGAGGGGGCCTCGCTGCACCCCGAGCGCGGCGGCTCGCCGACCTTCGCCCGCCACGCCTTCGATGAGGCGTGGAGCTTCGTCGCGGCCTGGTCGCTGCTGCTCGACTCGATCCTGCTGACCGCCGCCGCGACGCTCGCGGCGACCAACTACCTGGCGGCGATCTGGGCCGAGACGGCCCGCGGCTGGGTCGAGCTGGCGATCGCCGCCCTGATCCTGCTGCTGATCACGCGCCGGGCGATCCGCGGCGGCGTCGGCGGGCTCTCGTTCCAGGCCGGCCGGCTCAGCGCGGTCGTGGCCATCGACCTCGCGCTGCAGGCGCTGGTCGTCGTGCTCGGGATCGTCCTGGTGTCCGACCCGGGCTCGCTGGTGGAGGGACTGCAGCACGGCTCGGCTCCCGACCTCCAGGGGGTGCTCTTCGGGCTGGGGGCGGCGATGGTCGTCGTCACCGGCCTCGAGTCGGCGTCCGGGCTCGCGGGGGAGATCCGGATCGGGCGGGCCGGGCTGCGGCGGCTGGTCGTGACCCTGCCGCTGGTCATGTGCCTGCTCTACGCCGGGGTCGCGACGATCGGCCTGATGGCGTTGCCGGTCGAGGACGGCGCGACGGCGCTGGGGGAGCGCTGGGTCGACGCCCCGATCCTGGGGATCGTCGACGCGCTCGGCAGCTCGATCGTGGTCGACGTGCTGAAGGTGGTCGTCGGTCTCGCCGCCGCCGGGACCCTGGTCGGGATGGCGCTGGGCTCGCTCGGCAGCGCCGGACGGATCACCGCCCAGATGGCCCGCCACCGCCAGATGCCGACACGGCTCGGGCGGTTGCACCGGACCTACGGGACCCCGTGGCTGGTGATCGGCACGACCGCACTGGCCGCGGCGGTGCTCGTGGGCTTCCGCGACATGAACGCGCTGGTCGGGATGATGGCGTTCGGGGTGATGCTCGCGACGACGATCGCGCACGTCTCGGTGATCCGCCTGCGCTTCACCGAGCCCGACCTGCCACGGCCGTACCGGATCCCGCTCAACGTGCCGTTCCGCGGCCGGTCGCTGCCGATTCCGGCGGTCCTCGGCGCGGTCCTCAGCGCGCTCGTCTGGGTGTCGATCGTGGTCTCGCACCCGGCGGCGCGTGCGGTCGGCCTGACCTGGCTGGTGGTCGGCTTCGTCGGCTACGTCGTCTACCGCCGGACCCGCGGCCTGCCCGTCCGCGGGCGCGTGTCGGTGCCCGAGCGGGCGCTGCGGGGGATGGAGGAGAGCCGCCCGGTCTACGGGTCGATCCTGGTCCCGGTGCTCGGCACCGCGCTCGACGACGACCTGATCCAGACCGCCGGGCGGCTGGCCGGGGGCGAGGACGAGACCGACGCAGAGGCCAAGGCGGCGGTGATCGAGGCGGTCTGGATCCACGTGCTGCCGATGTCGCTGCCGATCGACGGTCCGCTGCCGGACGGCCGCCGGGCGGAGGCCAAGGCCGCGCTCGCCCGGGCTCGCGCGGTCGGCGAGGAGTACGAGGGCGTGCGGGTGGCGACCTCGGCGATCCGCGCCCGCGCGCTCGGCAAGGCGATCGTCGACGAGGCGGCCCGGCGCGGCTGCCAGGCGATCGTGATGGTCGCCCCGCCGCCGGCCGGGCGTTCGCGCAGCGGTCGCGCCGGGGCCGCGCTCGGGGCCCGTGGCGGTCGCGGGGACACCCTCAGCGGGGCGGCCCGCTACGTGGTCGACAAGGCCCCCTGCCAGGTGATCCTGACCGCTCCGGCGCTGGACGAGACCGAGGCCGCGATGCGCAAGCGCCGCGAGGAGACCGCCGGCCCCGACGACGACGGTGGCCTGACCGACGACGACGCCCGCTGGCTCGAGCAGCTCTGACCGGCCCTCCTCGAGCGGGTGAGGCCCTAGGATCCGGTCGATGATCGACTGGAGCCTCGGCAGCTACGAGCGGACGGCGGCGCAGCTCGCCCCGGCCGCGGGGCACGTCGTCGAGGTCGCGGAGATCGCGCCCGGCGAGCGGGTCCTCGACGTCGGTTGCGGGACCGGCAACGCCGCCCTGCTGGCCGCGATGCGCGGCGCGCAGGTGACCGGGGTCGATCCGGCCGAGCGCCTGCTCGGGGTCGCCGCCCGCCGTGCGGCGACCGCGGGGATCGAGGCCGAGTGGGTCCAGGGCGACGCGCTGGCGCTGCCGTTCGCCGACGACGGCTTCGACGTGACGCTCTCGGTCTTCGGCGTGATCTTCGCCCGTCCGGCCGAGGAGGCCGTCGCGGAGCTGGTGCGGGTGACCGCGCCCGGCGGCCGGATCGTGCTCACGACCTGGACCAACGACGGGGCGCTCGCCGCCGGTGGGGCGGTCCTGCGGCAGGCGCTGGCGGAACGGCAGCCGGGCTCGACGGCCGGTCCGGCCCCGCGCGACTGGGGCAACCCGGACCACCTGCGGGCGCTGTTCGCCCCGCACGGGCTGGTCCCGGAGGTCGACGCCCAGCCGCACGCGTTCACCGCCGACTCGCCGGAGTCGTTCGCCGCCGAGTGGATGGACCTGCACCCGATGTGGCTCGCCGCCCGGCCGGTGCTCGGGGACGAGGCCTACCTCGCGCTGCGCGAGCCGCTGGTCGCCGCGCTCGCCGACGGCAACGAGGATCCGCAGGCGTTCCGGGCCACCAGCAGCGCGCTGCTGGTACGGGTCGACCTGCCGTAGGACCCTGGCTCCACGCCCGCCGAGACGACCGTCTCAGCCGCCGTCCCACGGCGGGGTGGTGGGGGTGGGGCCGGCATCGCGCTACAGTGCCGCGCGTATGTTCGTGCTGATCGTTGGAGCCGGCCGAGTCGGCGCAGCTGTCGCGCAATCGATGCTCGCGCAGGGGCATGAGGTGTCGGTCCTGGACGAGGACCCCCTCAGTCACGAGCGGCTCGATGCGGGACTCTCGACCTCGTGGGAGGAGGCCGGTGGCCGCTTCACGGTGGGGCAGGGGATCGAGATCGAAGCCCTGCGTGAGGCGGGGATCGGCGACGCCGACTTCTTCATCGCCTCGACCGACGGGGACAACACCAACCTGGTGATCGCCCAGGTCGCGCAGAAGCGGTTCGGGATCACCACGGTGATCGCCCGGGTGATGGATCCGGCCCGCGCCACCTGGTACGCCGAGCAGGGCGTGCGGACGATCTGTCCGACGCTCCAGGCGATCAGCATGTTCGAGTCGGCGATCGCCGAGGTCTCCTGATGTACGTCGTGATCGCCGGTGGCGGCAAGGTCGGCTGGAACCTCGCCCGGGAGCTGATCGACAAGGGCCACGAGGTGACCCTGATCGAGCAGACGCGACGGCGCTACCTCACGATCGAGGAGGAGCTGGAGCACGCCGTGCAGTACGGCGACGCGACCGAGATGTGGGTCCTCGAGCGGGCGGGCATCCAGCGCGCCGAGCTGGTCGTGGCGGTCACGGGCGACGACGAGGACAACATCCTCATCTGCCAGATGGCGCGCGAGAAGTACGACATCCAGCGGACGATCGCCCGGGTCAACAACCCGCGCAACCGCGAGCTGTTCGACCTGCTCGGGGTCGCGCCGGTGGTCTCGGCCACCGACCTGATCCTGCGCCTGATCGAGCACGAGGTCCCGAGCTTCGGCCTGGTCCACCTGCTCGACCTCCACGCCGAGCGGCTGGAGATCGTCGAGGTCGAGGTCTCGGAGGGCGCAGCCGTCGCTGGTCGCCGGGTCTCCGAGATCGCGATGCCGGAGGGGTCGCTGATCATCTCGGTGCTGCGCGCCGGGGCCGGCTTCGTGCCGAAGGCCGAGACGGTGATCGAGGCCGGCGACGAGGTCCTGGTCGTGCTCGATCCAGGCCTCGAGGAGCGGATCACCGGGCTCTTCGACAGCCCGGTCTGACGCTCGGCGGTGGCGGACGGCGCCGTCCGAGCCGTCTACCCGGTAAGCGGGGGGCACGCCGCGCGATTCGGCCGCTCACGCTAGTATTCCCGTTCGCGAAACGCCTCGTCGCGAACGCCTTGCGGGATGGTGTAATTGGCAACACACCGGTTTCTGGTACCGGCATTCAAGGTTCGAGTCCTTGTCCCGCAGTTCGAGAGCGTCGCCCTTCTGGGCGGCGCTCTTTTTTGTTGGTCGAGAACGGCCCGGGGGACCCCTTCGTGCGGTTGGGTGCAAGCCGCTCGTGCGCTTGGGCGCAACCGGCTCGTGCCGTTGGTCTCTACCGCATTCGTGCCCTAGGCTCGACGTATGGCTTGGAACATCGTGATCGCCGGGGGCGGGTTCGGCGGACTGCAGACCGCCCGCACCCTCGAACGGCTGCTGCCGCACCACAGCGCGCAGCTGACGCTCGTCTCCGACCAGAACTTCATGCTCTACACCCCGCTGCTGCCGGGGGCCGCGGCGGGCACGCTCGAACCACGCCACACGGTCGTGCCGCTGCGCGAGCAGCTGAAGAGCACCAACCTGCGGCTGGCCTCGGTGACCGGGGCGGACCCGGCCCGCAAGGTCCTGAAGATCACGACGGCCGACGGGCGCGCCCAGGAGCTGCCCTACGACCAGCTGATCGTGTCGGTGGGCTCGGTCTCCCGCACGCTGCCGATCCCGGGGCTCGCCGAGCACGCGGTCGGGATGAAGACGCTGCCCGAGGCGATCGCGCTCCGCAATCGCCTGCTCCAGAGCCTCGAGGTCGCCGAGGGGATCGACGATCCCGCCGAGCGTGTGTCGTGGCTGACCTACGTCTTCGTCGGCGCCGGCTACGCCGGGCTCGAGGGCCTGGCCGAGCTGCAGGACTTCGCGACCGACATGCTCGACCGCTACCCCCGCTGCCGGCTCCAGGGCGTCCGCTTCATCCTCGTCGAGGCCCAGGACCGGGTCATGCCCGAGGTGCCCGAGTCGCTGGCCAACTTCGTGATCTCCGAGCTCAAGGCGCGCGGGATCGAGGTCCGTACCGGGACCACGATCGACGCGATGACGGCCGACACGGCGACCCTCGCCGGCGGCGAGGTCGTGCCGACCCACACCGTCGTCTGGACCGCGGGCGTCAAGCCGAGCCCGGTCGTCAAGCGGCTCGGGCTGCCGCTCGACGAGAAGAGCGGCCGGATCGTCGTCGACCGGACGCTCCGCGTGCCCGGCGTCGACGGGGTCTGGGCGATCGGCGACGCCGCCCACGTCCCCGACCCGCGCGACCTGACGCGGCCGGCCCCGCCGACCGCGCAGCACGCGATCCGTCAGGGCCGCAAGGTCGCCAAGAACGTCGCCGGCTCGCTGTCCGGGAAGCGCCCGACCAACTTCCGCTACAAGACGCTCGGGGTCTTCGTCGACCTCGGGCGGGGCGAGGCGGTCGCGTCGACGATGGGGATCCGCTGGCGCGGCGTGCCGGCCTGGTTCCTGGCCCGCACGTACCACCTGGCCTCGATGCCGGGGATGACCCGCAAGATCCGGCTGGTCGCCGACTGGACCGTCGGCCTGTTCTTCGGCCGCGACGGCTCCGAGCTCGGGCGGCTGGGCCATCCCGGGCGGCTCGACACTCCCGACCTGATCGCGACCGAGCGGAGCGCGGCGGACGTGCAGGAGACGCTGGCCGCGAAGGCCGCCGACGAGCCGACGGCGGCCGAGGCGGCCCCGACCGCGGGCGAGGACGCGGCGACGGCTGCCGACGCCCCGGAGGACCCGACGACGCCGTCGACGACGGCCACTCCGAAGGACTAGCGGCCGGCGGCACCCCGAGGGGCGCCCGCCGGTCCGCTCAGCGGTCGTACTGCTTGAGCTTCTCGTTGTCCATCAGCCTGATCAGGGCCGAGCTGTAGGACGGGTCGGTCGCGTAGCCGGCCTTGTGGATCGCCTGGGCGAAGCGGTCCGGGTCGTCGGTGAAGGCGAACGCGGGGGCGTAGCGGCTGTTCTGGACCAGGAACTGGCCGTGGTCGTCGAACGACTCCTGCATTCCCGGGTACATCCGGAACTGGCCGATCTGGCGGACGAGGCCGCCGGATTCGCTCTCGTAGGTCGGCTTGTGGACGCAGCCGACCGCCAGCGTCGACCAGCGGAAGATGCCGGGGCTGCCGGTGACCGACTGGGCCTTGATCCCGAAGTAGTTGTTGGCGCCGGCGGTCGACACGCCCGACCCGGACTCCTGGATGCCCTGGGCGAGGGTCACCGAGGCGGGCACGCGGGTCGCGGCGGCCGAGGCCTGCGCGATCGGCGCGGCGGCGGCGATGAACGCCTTGCGGTCGGCGGGAGCGGGAACGAGCGGGACCGTCGCGACCGACGAACAGCGACCCTGACCCGGGTTCGCCTCGGCCGGCGAGCCGGGATCGGGGAAGCCGCAGAAGCCCGCGACGAGCGCGTTCTTCTCGTTCTCGACCGACGAGTCGGGGATGTAGCCGATGCGGCCGTTGGGCAGCTTGATCCGGTCCCAGATCCGCGACGCGCCGTACTTGCCGGTCATCGGGACCGCGTTCATCTGGCAGGAGACCCGGATCCGGGTGTCCCGGCGGACCGACCCGACCGACCCCGTCCGCTCCGGGGTCTTGCGGACCTTCAGGCGGGTCCCGGACCGCAGCCGGACGTACCCCCAGGAGGTCGGACGCCGGTTGACGGTACGGGTCGTCGATGGCTGCGACGCGGCCGTGGTCGTCGCGGCCGAGCCGCTGCCGGAGGCCCCGGACGAGGAGGCTGAGGTGCCGCCGGAGCTGGCGGCGGAGGCCACCGCCGGCGTGGTCGCGGCCGCCGCGGTCAGGAGGGCCGTCGCGAACAGGGGCGTGATGGCGTGGCGTAGGGGCATCGTTCTCTGGAACCGGTGAGGGACGGAAGGGTTGCGGTCGGGCGCGGAACGTTCCGCTGCCGGAGTCGACCGAGAGGCCTGTCTCATGGTCATCGGCCGCAGCCCGCGGCCTCTGGAACGAGACAGGTTCTCAGGCCGTCGACGGCGTGGCGTCCTCGGTCCCGTACTGCCAGTCACGGTGCAGCTTGGCGTACGCGCCGTCGCGAACCAGCAACTCCTCGTGCGTGCCCGCCTCGAGGACCTGGCCGTGGTCGACCACGACGATCAGGTCGGCCGAGCGGATCGTCGAGAGTCGGTGGGCGATCACCAGCGCCGTGCGGCCGGCGAGCAGGGTCCCCAGCGCCTCCTCGATCCGGCGCTCGGTGCGCAGGTCGACGTTCGCGGTCGCCTCGTCGAGGACCAGGATCGCCGGTCCGACCAGGGCGCCGTCAGCGTCCCGCTCGCCGGCGATCAGGGCCCGGGTGAAGGCGACCAGCTGGCGCTGCCCGGCCGACAGCGACGCGCCGCGCTCGCCGACCTCGGTGTCGAGGCCGTGCGGGAGCGCCTCGATCGTCTCGCGGGCTCCTATCCGGTCGACCGCCGCCTCGACCTCCTCGCGGGTCGCGTCGGCCCGCCCGAAGGCGATGTTCTCGGCGACCGTCCCGCTGAACAGGAAGCCCTCCTGCGGGACGATCCCCATCCGCGCCCGCAGCTCGCGCTGGCGGAGGTCGCGGAGGTCGACGCCGTCGAGCAGGACCCGGCCCTCGACCGGGTCGATGAAGCGCGTCGCGAGCTTGGCGATCGTCGACTTGCCGGCGCCGGTGGTGCCGACCAGCGCGACCGTCGCCCCGGCGGGCACCGTCAGGTCGATGTCGTGGAGGACGACCTGGCCCGGAGAGCCGTCGGGTCGCGGACCGTAGTCGAAGCTGACGTGGTCGAACCGCAGCTCGCCGCGCAGCGGGTCGGGCATCGGCTGGGGGTGCTCGGGATCGTTGAGCGTCGACTCCTGCTCCAGCAGGTTGCCGATCTTGTCGAGTGCGGCCATCCCCGACTGGAAGGTCGTGTAGACGTTGGAGAGGTCGGTGATCGGCCCGAAGAAGTTGTCCAACGCGGTCACGAAGCCGATCAGCACGCCGATCGTGACGGCGCCGTCGATCGCCTCGCCGCCGCCGACCAGCAGCACGATCACGATCGCGGCGGTCGACAGGTACTCGACGGCCGGGAAGTAGGCGGCGTTGAGGTAGACCGTCTTCATGTTCGCCGCGCGGTTGTCGTCGCCGAGCGCGGTGAACCGCCGCACGTGCCCGTGCTCGCGGCCGTAGGAGCGGATCACCCGGACCCCGGAGAGGGTCTCCTGGAGGTGGGCCGTGATCGCACCGATCGTCTCGCGGGTGCGGGCGAAGGCGTCGACCGAGGCGAGCCGGAAGGCGAGCGAGCCCGCGAGCAGGATCGGGATCGTGGTGAACGTGATCAGCGCGAGCTTGAGGTCGAGCGAGATCAGGATCACGATCGAGCCGACCAGCAGCAGCAGCGACTGGACGAGCGTCACCAGGCTCGACGAGATCATCTGCTGGAGCGCGTCGACGTCGTTGGTCAGGCGCGAGACGAGGACCCCGGCGCGCTGGCGCTCGTGGTACCCGACGGGCATCGAGATCAGGTGGCGGAAGATCCGCTCGCGGAGGTCGCTCAGCAGCCGGGCCCCGAGCCAGCCGACCAGCCGGGCGAGCGCCACGCTCGCGCCGAGGCCGACCAGCGAGATCAGGATGAAGGCGACGACCAGCACCGTCAGCGTGTCGAGATCGCCCTTGGCGAGCCCGTCGTCGACCGCCCGCGCGACGAGCGGGGCGGGGGCCAGCATCGCCCCGGTCGACAGCAGCAGCGCGATCCCGAGCAGGAGCACCCGGACGCGGTACGGCCGCAGCATCGAGAGCAGGTCGCGGATCCGTCGGGTGCGGCCCTGGGTCGCGCGGTGGCGCCGGCCCATGTCAGCGAGGAAGCTCATGCGTCGAGGACTTCGGTCGGGCGCTCGTCGCGGGAGAGGAAGACCTGGTCGGCCATCCCGTAGGTGACGATCTCGCCGTAGAGCGGTGACCGCGCGACCAGCTCCTCGTGCCGGCCGACGTCGACGATCCGGCCCTGGTCGAGCACGATCACGCGGTCGGCGAGCAGCACGGTCGAGAGTCGGTGGGCGATCACCAGCGTGGTGCGGCCCGCCATCACCTCGCGCAGCCCGGCGGTGATCTGCTGCTCGGTCGAGGCGTCGACGTTGCTGGTCGCGTCGTCGAGCACCAGGATCCTGGGCCCGCGCGCTCGGAGCTGGCCGTCGGCCTGTTGCGGGCCGGCGAGCAGGGCACGGGCGATCGCGAGCCGCTGCCGCTGACCGCCCGAGAGCGTCAGGCCGCGCTCGCCGACGACCGTGTCGTAGCCGTCGGGCAGCTCGCTGATGAAGAGGTCGGCGCGGGCGCGGCGGGCGGCCTGCTCGACCTCCTCCCGGGTGGCTCCGGCGGCGGCGTAGGCGATGTTCTCGGCGATCGTGGCCGTGAACAGGAACGGGTCGTCGTCGATGATCGCGATCTCGTGGCGGAGCGCGGTCGGGTCGAGCTCGCGGATGTCGATCCCGTCGATCAGGACCCGGCCGGAGGCGGGGTCGTAGAGCCGCGGCAGCATCTGGACCAGGGCGGTCTTGCCGGAGCCGGTCTCGCCGACGATCGCGACCCGCTCCCCGGCCTCGATCCGGACCGACACGTCGTGCAGCGCGGGGGAGTCCTGGCCGGGGTAGACGAGGGTCACGTCGTCGAACTCGATCGCGCCGATCGCGCCACGGCCTTCGCCGTCGCTACCAACACCGCCGGGACCCGGGGGCTCGGGGAGCACGCGGAGGCGCTCGGGCGGCGGCCCGCTGATCGCCGGATCGCGGTCGAGGACCTCGAACAGCCGCATGCCGGAGGCCGTCGCCCGCTGGCCGAGCCCGAGCATCATCCCGAACGAGCGCAGCGGCTGGACGAGCATCATCACGTAGACGAAGAAGGCGGTGAACTGGCCGACGGTGATCGTGCCGTCGACGACCATCCGGCCGCCGACGAGCAGCACGATCGCCAGGCTGACCTGCGGCAGGAACTGCATGAACGGCTGGAACGCGGCGTCGATCCGGACCGCCCGCAGCTGCTTGCCGAAGGCGTGGTCGACGGCGTTGCTGAAGGCGGTCTGGCGCCGCTCCTCGGCGGCGAAGGCCTTCACGACGCGGATCCCCGAGATCGACTCCTCGGCGGCGGCGGTGACCTCGGCGACGGCCTGCTGGGCCTCCTGCTGGGCGGGCCGCCCGCGGATGCCGTAGGCGTGACCGACGAACACGATCAGCGGTGCCGGCAACAGGCAGAGCAGGGTCAGCAGCGGCTGCTGGATCGCCATCGCGATCGCGGCGAGCACGATCGTCAGCAGCGCCTGGACGATGAAGACCAGGCCGTAGCCGAGGAAGAACCGGACGGCGCTGAGGTCGACCGTGGCGCGGGACATCAGCTGGCCCGTCTGCCAGCGGTCGAAGAAGCCGAGGTCGAGCAGCTGGAGGTGCCCGTAGAGGCGGTCGCGGAGGT
The DNA here is from genome assembly GCF_056269115.1 of Patulibacter ginsengiterrae. NCBI lineage: Bacteria > Bacillati > Actinomycetota > Thermoleophilia > Solirubrobacterales > Patulibacteraceae > Patulibacter > Patulibacter ginsengiterrae. The sequence goes on along the minus strand of NZ_JBWDOG010000001.1, from coordinate 407,828 downwards.
CCTGCTCGACGCCGAGCGAGACCCGGCCGGCGACCAGCCGCCGGCCGATCGTCAGCAGCATCCGGCCGAGCCCGAGCAGGGCGATCGCGATCGCGAACTCGACCAGGCCGCCGTGGTCGTGGGCGCGGATCCGGTCGATGCCGCGACCGATCAGCCATGGGCTGAGGACGGTGACGCCCATCGCGAGCAGCGCGAGCACGAAGCTGATGGCCCAGAGACGGCGGTACGGCCGAAGGAATCCGAGCAGGCGACGAAATGTGCCCATCCCACGGAGTGTACGAATCCGCTCCGGCCGGCCCGTGTGGTCGGGGATCGCGGGCCTCGAGCGGTTCGGGCGGGTGGTCCGGACGGGGGCGGGGGGGGTGACGGGGGCGGTGGGGGCGATGGGGCCGATGGGGGCGATGGGGACGGCGGGGCCCATGGGGTCGGTGGGGCCGGTGGGGGCCATGGGGTCGGTGGGGCCGGTGGGGCCGGCGTCTGCGGGGATGCGCGGGCCGAGGTCGGCGGGGCCGGCGTCCGCGGCCGCGTCGGCAGGGCCGGCGCGGACCACGTCCCCGGGCGCCGCCCAAGCTGGGGCAGGGCGGTCGCGACGGGCGACGGAGTCCGGGGCGGGGAGCGGTCTCGGGCGCGGCACCACTGGCACGCTACGAGTTCAAGCGTGGTTGAAGTCAAGCGTGGGCAGGCTGCCGCGGTCGCTGACAGAATGGCCGCTACCCGTGTCCGCCTTCGGCCTCTGTGATCACTGCCAGCACCAGCGGCTCGTCGGCAACACCCGCGGCTCCTCGTTCTCGCTCTGCCGGCGGGCGAAGGTCGACGACCGCTTCCCGCGGTATCCGCGGATGCCGGTGCTCGCCTGTGCCGGCTTCGAGCGGCGGCCGCTGGAAGCGGACGACGATCGCCAGGCCGCGGATTGACGCGGCGGGCGGCCGCCGCGCGCTTCGCGATGTCTTGTCCACCGAGGCGGTGGTGAACGCATCGCGCTTCGGTCGACGGCTCTCGCCCGCCGCCCACTGTCGTCTCCCCGCGGTCGGCTGCCGGTACGGCGGTCGCCGATCGATCGGCGATGCTGGACCCGATGTCCGGTCCCGGATCGCCGCCACCGCCGAAGGTCATCGTCGACGAACGCACCAAGCGCCTGACCCTGCTCGCCTGCGTGCTCGGGTCGACGATCGTGATGATCGACGGCTCGGCGGTCGGGGTCGCCCTGCCCCAGATCCGGAACGACCTCGGGGGCGGGCTCGCCGGGCAGCAGTGGGCGACGAACGCCTACCTCCTCACGCTCGGCTCGCTGCTGCTGGTCGCGGGGTCGCTCGGCGACGTCTACGGGGAGCGGCGGATCTTCCTGCTCGGGGTCGCGGGCTTCGGCGTCACCTCGGTGCTCTGCGCGTTCGCGCCGTCGATCGAGATCCTGGTCCTCGGTCGTGCGCTGCAGGGGGCGTCCGGGGCGATGCTGACCCCGGCCGCCCTCGCCGTGATCGTGGCGGTCTTCGACCAGGACGAGCGCAACCGCGCGATCGGGACCTGGACCGCCTGGAGCGGGATCGGAGCGGCGGTTGGCCCCGTCCTCGGCGGCTGGCTCGTCGACACCGCCTCGTGGCGGTGGGTCTTCCTGCTCAACGTCCCGCTGGTGCTCGGGACGCTGCTCCTGATCGCCCAGGTGATCCCGGCCTCGCGGGGCGACAGCGGACGGCGGGTCGACCTGATCGGCGCGGCGCTCTGCGTGGTCGGTCTGGGCGGGATCACCTTCGCCTTGATCCAGCAGCCGCTGTCCGGCTGGGGGTCGTCGACGGTGCTCGTTCCGCTGATCGGTGGCGCGGTGGTGTTCGTCGCGTTCGTCGCCTACGAGTGGCGGGCGCCCGAGCCGATGCTGCCGCTGGCGCTGTTCAGGCGACGCAACTTCGTCGTCGGCAACATCGAGACGTTCGTGATGTACGGCGGGCTCTCGCTGCTCACCTTCTACCTCGTGATCTACCTCCAGCAGGTCGCCGGCTACGACGCGCTGGCGGCCGGGACGACCCTGCTGCCGATCACGATCGTGATGCTGTTCCTGGCCGGGCGGTTCGGGGCGCTGGCCGACCGCTACGGGCCGCGGTTCTTCATGGGGGTGGGGCCGCTGATCTCGGGTTGCGGGCTGCTGTTGCTGCTGCGGCTGGACCAGGACGTGTCGTACGTGACCGAGCTGCTGCCGGCGATCATCGTGTTCGCGCTCGGGCTCTCGATGACGGTCGCACCGTTGACCGCGACGGTCCTGGCCGACGCCGAGCAGCGCAACGCCGGCGCCGCCTCGGGGGTCAACAACGCGATCGCCCGGATCGCGGGACTGGTGGCGATTGCCGGAGTCGGGGTCGTGGTCGCCTCGAGCTTCGCCTCCGGGATCGACGACCAGTTGCGGGGGGTGATGCTGGGGCCGGAGGCACGGGCCGCCGCCGCCTCCGCCCGCGACAGCCCGCTCACGCAGCCGGACCTGCGCGGGGTGCCGCTGCTCGACGCCCGGGCCGTGGCGGACGCGGTCGACGACGCGTCCGTCCAGAGCTTCCGGATCGGGATGGGCGTCGCGGCGGGGCTGGTCCTGCTCGGCGGCGTGCTCGGGGCGGCGGGGATCCGCAACCCCCGGCGGGTCGTGCTGGCGAGCGAGTGTCCCGGCGGGCAGCTCGCGGGGCAGCCGTGCGACGCGGGGCATCCCGAGGGGCTCGAGCCGGTGCCGGTGGTGGCGGCGGTCGGCGGCCGCGAGCCGGACGGCTGAGCGCGGCGGTCGGCGAAGCCGGCCGGCTGCGCGCAGCGGCCGACAGCTGCCCTGCGGGGTGCGAAGGGGGCGCCGCGGGTGGACGCTGCGACGCCGGCCGGGTGGATGGGGGCGTTCAGCCTGGTTCGGCTGCGTGCCCATGCGGTAGGATGGTAATTGCACGGACAACGAACTTGGAGCGCGGACGATGAGCAGCGAGGCCCCCGACAGCGGCAACAGCGGGACGAAGGACGCCGGCGGCTGGTCGCGCGAGATCGCCCGTTCGGGCGAGTTCCAGCGCCAGACCAGCGTCTTCCGCGACTGGGTCACCGCCGACGGCTCCAGCGGCTACCCGGCCGAGGCCGGCCGCTACCACCTGTACGTCTCGCTCGCCTGTCCGTGGGCGTCGCGCGCGGTCCTCGTCCGCGAGCTCAAGGGACTCGAGGACGCGATCGGGATGACGATCGTCGACCCGGTGCGCGACGAGCGCGGCTGGGCGTTCCGGAAGGGCACCGTCGACCCGCCCGGCGAGGCCGATCCGCTCCACGGCTGGGCGTACCTGTCGGAGGCCTACTTCGCCTCCGATCCGGGGTTCGACGGCCGGGTCACCGTGCCGGTGCTGTGGGACACCAAGACGGGCCGGATCGTCAACAACGAGTCGTCCGAGGTGATCCGGATGCTCAACAGCGCGTTCGACGCCGTCGCGACGAACCCGGACCTCGACCTCTACCCCGAGTCGCTGCGGCCGGAGATCGATGCGCTCAACGAGCAGATCTACGAGACGGTCAACAACGGCGTCTACCGGGCCGGCTTCGCCGTCAGCCAGGAGGCCTACGAGAACGCGGTCACGACCCTGTTCGCGTCACTCGACTGGCTGGAGGAGCTGCTCTCCGGCAAGCGCTTCCTGACCGGCGACCAGATCACCGAGGCCGACTGGCGGCTGTTCATGACGCTGGTCCGGTTCGACCCGGTCTACGTCGGGCACTTCAAGTGCAACCTCCGGCGGATCGCCGACTACCCGAACCTCTGGGGCTACAGCCGCGAGCTGTACCAGCAGCCGGGGGTCCGGGACACGGTCAGCTTCGACCACATCAAGACGCACTACTACGCGACCCACCCGACGATCAACCCGACGCGGATCGTCCCGCTCGGCCCGATCATCGACTGGGACGAGCCGCACGGTCGCGGCTGATCGGAGTGGCCGCGCGCTCCGGGGCGCGTGACTTCGTGAACTGATGCGGATTTCGGGCCTATACGACCGACAATCCGCATCAGTCCCGCCGCTCGCCGCTCGCTACCGCGGCCTCAGCTCGCCGCGCCCTCGAGCTCGTCGAGCCAGGCGGTCGGAACCTGGCCGCGCTTGCGGGCGACGTAGGCGTGGTAGGTCAGCGGCTCGCCGCTGACGGCCAGGCGATGGCGGTACGGGTGGACGGTGGTGATCTCGAGCACGCCCTCGTCGTTCATCCGCTTGATCAGGCGGCTGAAGCCGGACGGATCCTCGTCAGTAACGAAGTCGTCCTTGATCGTCATCGCGACCCAGCCGCCGTCGGCCAGGTAGTCGAACGCCTGGGCGAAGGCCCGCGGCGGGATGTCCCCGAAGCCGAGCGCGGCGACGGTCGTCAGGCAGCTCGGGGCGAGCTTGCGGAGGGCTTCGTCGACCGCGGGAAGCGGGGCCGTCAGGTCGGACACGTGGTAGGCGTCGTAGACGTCGGGCCGGTCCCGCTCGGCGGCCATCGCGGCCTCGGGCAGGATGTCGACGCCGACGATCGAGGCCGCGCCCATCTCGCGCAGCTCCTCCGCGACCATCCCGTTGCCGGCCCCGAGGTCGAGGATCTTCAGGCTCGCGACGTCGGTGCCCTCGGCACCGAGCTGGTGCTCGAGGAGGCCGCGCACGACCGTTGGCGAGCAGCACTCGAGCTCCTGGTAGAAGAGCCGCTCGTAGAGCCCGGGGACGCGGAAGATCCGGTCGTAGTCGTGGAACCGCATCCGCTGGGTCCCGCCCGGCAGCTCGACCTCGCACCACTCCTGGTCCTGGTCGAGCCCAGCCGCCAGCGCTTCGGCCTGAGGGAGGCGGACCTCCAGCTCGTTGGCGTGGGTGTCGATTGCGGGCGTGCTCATGTCACTCCTGGTGTCGAGGTGCAGGGCCGCGCCGTCGACCGTGGTCGGCTGGCGCGCGAACGCCGCCGGCCGTAGCCATGGCGGTATTCCGCTACGCAGGCTACCGGGCCGATGCGCATCACAGCACCGGGGGTTGCCAGATTCACAACAAGATCACCGGAAAAGGCAACGGTAGGCGTGGATCTCGCGAACTTCGACCGTCCGGGATTGCGGTTCTGGGCCCCGCGCGGAGCCGATCGCGCGACCCGGTCCGACGACGCCGTCCGACGCCGGGGTCCGACGACGCCGGGCGACCTCGGGGTCCGACGACGTCGTCCGACGCCGGGGTCCGACGACGCCGTCCGACGCCGGGCGACCTGCCGCGGTGCGGGGGATAGCCCCCGGGTGACGCGGGGGAACGCCGTCGGCGGCTCGGGGGTCCACCGGCGGCAGGACTCCGCCTCGCCCCAGCGACTTCGCGACCGAATCGCGAGAGCGTGACGACATGCACGAGAACCGCAGGTCCCCGCAACCGCAACCGACCGTCGGGAGGGACGATCCGATCCCAGTCGGGATGCTCGGACGGTTCGTCCGGGCGGTCGCCCGCTTCTCCACCCACCGCCCCAAGCTGACGGTCCTGCTCTGGATCGTCCTGATCATCGGCTGCACCGTCGCGGGGGCCGCCACCGGCACCAAGTCGCTGGCGGGCTCCGACGGCGGGGTCGGCGAATCGGCCCGCGCCGAACGCCTGATCGAGCAGGCCCAGCTCCGCGGCCAGGCGACCGAGACGATCCTCGTCCGCACCAAGACCGCCGCGGCCACCGACGACGCCGTCCGGAGCCTGCACGCGCGGGTCGACGGCTTGAAGCCGGTCGCTGGCGTCCAGTCTCCGGCCTCCGGTGGCCCGGACGCCGACGCCCTCCGCGCTGACGGCGGTCGTTCGGCCCTGGTCGTCGTCAGCCTGCGCGGGGATCCGGACGACGCCGGCGACAACGTCGCGCCGGTGACCGCCGCCGTCGACCGCTTCAGCGACGCGCATCCCGGCGTGACGGTCGCCCAGGCCGGCTCCGGCAGCATCGACAACGCGATCGGCGACATGGTCGCGCAGGACCTCCAGCGGGCCGAGCTGATCTCGATCCCGATCACGCTGCTGATCCTGATCGTCGCCTTCGGGGCGCTGGTCGCCGCCTCCGTGCCGCTGCTGCTCGGCGTGACCGCGGTGGCGGGCGCGATGGGCGCGCTCGGCGTGGTCTCGCAGCTCGCGCCGAGCGGTGAGTCGACCGGCTCGCTGGTGGTCCTGATCGGCCTCGCCGTCGGCGTCGACTACTCGCTCTTCTACATCCGCCGCGAGCGTGAGGAGCGCCGCCGGGGTCGCGGGGCCGAGGCGGCCCTCGACGCGGCCGCGGCCTCGGTCGGTCGCGCGATCCTCGTCTCCGGCGTGACCGTGATCGTCGCCCTCGCCGGCCTGCTGCTGACCGGCGTCCCCGACTTCACCTCGATGGCGCTCGGCACGATCGTCGTCGTCGCGATCGCCCTGCTCGGCTCGCTGACCGTGCTGCCGGCGGTGCTCGCGCTGCTCGGCGACCGGATCGACCGCGGCCGGGTGCCGTTCCTCGGCCGCCGCCACCGGCGGGTCGAGGCGGACGGCCGCGGCGGGACCCGTCGCCGCCCGGCCCGGCGTGGGGTCTGGGGCACGATCGCGACCGTCGTCACCCGCCGTCCCGCCGTTGCCCTGACCAGCGCCGTCTGCCTGCTGGGCGCGCTCGCCGTGCCCGCGCTCGGCATGCACCTCGCCGACCCCGGCGTCAGCTCGCTGCCGGCCGGGATCCCCGAGGTCCAGGCGACGAAGGCCGTCGAGCGGGCGTTCCCCGGCGCGCCGGACAGCGCCCAGCTCGTCGTCGAGGGCCGCGACCTCCGCGGTGCGGAGGCCCGCGCCGGGCTCGAGGCGCTCGGCCGCCGCGGCGCCGAAGTCACGGAGGGCCGGGGTCCGGTCGACGTCCGGATCGCCAGCGACGGCCGCACGGCGGTCATCGACGTGCCGATGCCCGACCACGGGCTCGACGCCGCGAAGAGCACCGTCGAGCGGCTGCGGAGCGACGTCGCCCCGACGGCGACCGAGGTCGCTCCCGGCACCGAGCCGGCGCTGGTCACGGGGGAGGCGGCCGGCTCGCTCGACTTCACCGAGAACCTGACGGCGAAGCTGCCGTTGGTGCTCGGCTTCGTGCTCGGGCTCGCCTTCCTGCTGCTGGTCGCCGTGTTCCGCTCGCTGCGGCTGGCGGCGACGGTGATCGCGCTCAACCTGCTGTCGATCGGGGCGACCTACGGGATCCTCGTCGCGGTCTTCCAGCACAGCTGGGCCGAGGACCTCCTGAACTTCACGTCGAGCGGCAGCATCACCTCGTGGATCCCGCTGCTGGCCTTCGTGATCCTGTTCGGCCTCTCGATGGACTACAGCATCCTCGTCCTCGAGCGGATCCGCGAGGGGCGGATCAACGGCCTCTCCCCGCGGGACGCGGCCGCCCAGGGCGTCGCCGCGACCGGTGGCTCGGTGACCAGCGCGGCGGTGGTGATGGTCGCCGTCTTCGCGGTCTTCGCGACCCTCCGGCTGCTGGAGATGAAGCAGCTGGGCGTCGGGCTCGCCTCGGCGATCCTGCTCGACGCCACGATCGTCCGTGCGGTCGCGCTGCCGGCGGCGGTCACGCTGCTGGGGGAGAAGGCCTTCCGGCTGCCGACCCCGCGGACGCGCCGTGTCGCGGCCCGTGACCGCCGGACGGAGGAGGATCATCTGGGTCTCGTGACCCCGATGACCACCGCTCCCGACTCCCATGTCCGCTGACGACGACCGCCACGATCACACCGCCGCTGGGGCCCCCGATCCGTCGGGGGCCTCGGCCGCGCGCCGGCCGGGCGAGGAGGCCGGACGCCGCGGGCCGGCGGCGGAGGTGCCGGCCGGCTACGACATCCGGAACCTGTTCCAGATCGACCTCGAGCCGACGCCGGACGGGAGCTCGCCGCTCGCTCTCCAGATCGCGCTGTCGGCGGTGCTGGTCTTCCTCGCGACCGCGATCTGGGGCGCGGCCGGCGGCGGGAGCCCGTTCTGGCCGATGTGGGCGTGGCTCGGCCTGGCCGTGCTGCTGGCGCTCCACGCGATCGCGCGCCACGCGCTGCGGTACCCGCACGATCCCGCGGCGGGCTTCGAGAGCGGAATCGCCGGGCTCATCGCCCTCGGCGTGCTGGTGCTGCTGATCTGGGCGATGAGCGGACGCGGGCAGTTCTGGCCGATCTGGCCGCTGCTGGGGTTCGCGGCCCTGGCCGGTGCCGGCACCAGCGTGCACTACCGCCACCGCCTGCCGTGGCGGCGTTCTCACCACCTCTCGGCGCGGGTCGACGAGCTGACCCGGACCCGCAGCGGCGCGCTCGACGTCCAGGCGGCGGAGCTGCGCCGGATCGAGCGGGACCTCCACGACGGCGCCCAGGCCCGTCTGGTCGCGTTGAGCATGCAGCTGGGCCGGGCCGAGCAACGGTTGGCGGCCGGCGGCGACGAGGCCACCCACGCGCTGGTCCGCGGCGCCCAGGAGGAGGCGACCGCGGCGATCGCCGAGCTGCGCGACCTCTCCCGCGGGATCGCGCCGCCGGTCCTCGCGGACCGTGGGTTGGCGGCCGCGGCGGAGGCGCTCGGTCGACGGTCGCCGTTGGAGGTCGAGGTCGAGGCGCGGCTGGACGAGCGGCTGCTGCCGGTGGTCGAGTCGGCGGCCTACTTCGTGATCGCCGAGGCCCTGACCAACGCGACCAAGCACGCGGGCGGGGCGACGGTCCGGATCACGTTGCGACGGGCCGGCGACTGGCTGGTCGTCGAGATCGTCGACGACGGCCCGGGCGGGGCGGACCCGGACGGGAGCGGCCTGACCGGTCTTCGGCACCGGGCGGAGGCGCTCGACGGTACCTTGGTCGTCGAGGACGGCGACCCGGCGACGGGTCGCGGAACGGTCGTTCGAGCGGAGTTGCCATGCGGGTCGTGATCGTCGAGGACCACGCGCTGCTGCGTGAGGGAATCGTCGCGTTGCTGCGGGACCAGGGGATCGAGGTCGTCGCCCAGGCGGAGGACGGGGAGGGGCTGCTGCGGATCGTGGGCGGTCACAAGCCCGACCTGGCGATCGTTGACGTGCGGCTCCCGCCGACGTTCACCGACGAGGGGCTGCGGGCGGCGATCGACGCTCGTGAGCAGTACCCGGGGCTGGCGGTGCTGGTGCTGTCGCAGTACGTCGAGCCGGTCTACACCGCCGAGCTGCTCGAGTCCGGGGCCGGCGGCGTCGGCTACCTGCTGAAGGAGCGGGTCGGCGACGTCCGCGGCTTCGTCGACGCGGTCCACCGGGTCGCGGGCGGCGGAACTGCGCTCGACCGCGAGGTCGTCGCCGAGCTGGTGCGCGGACGCGACGCCAGCGGCGACGAGGCGCTCGGCGATCTGACCCCGCGCGAGCAGGAGGTGCTGGCGCTGATGGCGGAGGGCCGCACCAACGCGGCGATCGCCGAGGCGATGGTCGTGACCAGCGGCGCGGTCGAGAAGCACGTGACCAACATCTTCAACAAGCTCGACCTGCCCGTCTCCGACGGCGACCACCGGCGGGTGCTGGCGGTCCTCGCCTACCTGCGGGCGGCGGGCTAGTCGCGAGCGGTCCGGACGGTCGGCGGTCGACCGGATCGCCGCCGTGAGGGAGGCCGCCCGGCCGTTCGCGGCAGGGCTGGCGGGCCGGCTGGTCCTACCCCTGCTGCTCGGTCGGGCGGATCAGGAGCTCGTTGATCGCGACGTGGCGGGCCCGGGTGACGACGTAGCCGATCGCGTCGGCGATGTCCTCGGCCTGCAGCCGCTCAACGCCCTCGAAGCGGCTGCGCATCGCTTCCTGGATCTCCGGTCGGTTGTGTCCGGCGAGCTCGGTCGCGACTGCGCCGGGCTCGACCAGGGAGACCCGTACGTGACGCTCGGTGACCTCCTGCCGCAGGCCCTCGCTGAAGGCCCCGACGGCGTGCTTGGTGGCGTTGTAGACGGCGCTCCCGCTGCGGGCGACACGACCGGCGACGGAGCTGAGTTGACGAGGTCGGCGACCCGCCGCGGGCCGCTCTCGGCCGCGGACAGCAGGTGGGGGAGCGAGGCGTGGGCGACGTACATCAGCCCCTGGACGTTGAGGGCGAGCATCCGCTCCCACTCCTCGATCGGGGCGTCGACGACCGGACCGAGCAGCATCACGCCAGCGTTGTTGACCACCGTGTCGAGGCGCCCGAGCCGATCGACCGTCTCGGCGACCGCGGCGAACGCGACCTCCCGCTCGGTCACGTCGGCCTCGATCACGTGGGCGGTGCCGCCGTCGCCGCGGATTTGGGCGGCCAGCTCCTCGAGCCGGTCACGGCGGCGCGCGACGAGGCTGATGGCGGCACCCTCGGCGGCGAGCGACAGGGCGGTCGCCGCACCGATGCCCGAGCTCGCTCCCGTCACGAGAGCGGTCGTTCCGGTCAGTCGCTGGCTCATGTGACGAGCCTAGTGCGCGGTCGGCAGCCCTTGGAGCCGGTGGGCGACGCGGCCGGCTCGGCTCGCCGGCCGCTCAGACCACGAGCAGCCGCAGCCGGGAGCCGATGCCCTCGGCGATCCGGGCCAGGTCGTCGGGGTCGCTGGTCACCACGAGGTCATGCCGCGGGGCGGCGCTGACCACGACCGCCGCGTCGACCACGTCGCTGGCGCCGCTGCGGGCCAGTGCGGAGCCGACCGCGCGGGCGCCATCCTCGGTCAGCTCCTCGATCCGGCAGCCCCGCAGCAGGCGGGAGAGACGTGGCTGGGGTCCGCCCCGCCAGACCTGAGCGAGCACGCCCGCCGGGACCGTCGGCCGGATGCCTCGCTCCAGCGCCAGCCGGTGGGTCGCCCACAGCACCTCGTCGTCTCGTTCGGCACCGATCAGGGCCCCGGCGTCGTAGCTGAGACCGGTCACGGGCGGGTGCCGACGCCGTGTGCGTCGAGGATCGCCTCGGCACGGGCGAGGGCCTCCGCGCTCAACGGGCCGTTCTCCGCCTCCCACTCGGCGACGGCCGCGAGCCCGTCGGCGATCGCCAGCCGCTCGACGAGCGCCTCGTTGATCAGTGCGGAGACGCTGATCCCGCGCTCGGCGGCGAGCCGTGCGGCGTCGGCAGCGACCTGTTCGTCCAGGGCGATGGAGATCTTGCGAACGGGCATGGGCGCACGGTAGCACTGCGGTCGTACCATGTCGAGGGGCGGCGGTCCGCCGGGGGCGACGGGCGCGATTCGGGAGGCGAGGACGGGCATGTCCTCACCGTAGTCCGGCCGCCGTGCCGTGTCTGTTCCGGGCGGCACCGATTCTGTGTCCGACGGGTGCCAACTTCAGGCCAGCTGCGGCCGCAGCCGCTCCGCCGGAGGGCCGGCGGACGGCCGGAGGGCGCGGCTAGGCCGCGGCCTTGGCGGCCAGCTGGCCGCAGGCAGCGTCGATGTCGCGGCCGCGGATCAGCCGGATCGTGGCGTTGAAGCCCTCGTCCTCCAGCGTCTGCCGGAAGGCCTCCATCGCCCCGCGCTCGGAGGCGTCGTAGACGGAGTCGGTCGGGTTGTACGGGATCAGGTTGATCTTGTACTTCCACGGCTCGAGCAGGTCGGCGAGCTGCTTGGCCTGGGCGACCGAGTCGTTGACCCCGCCGAGCATGATGTATTCGACGAAGATCATCTTGCGACGCTTCTCGTAGAAGCGGTCGCAGGCGGCCTTCACGTCCGCCAGCGAGTAGCGGTCGTTGACCGGCATGATGTCGCTGCGCAGCGTGTCCTCGGCCGAGTGCAGCGACCAGGCGAGGCGGACCGGTACGTCGCTCTCGGTCAGCTTGTCGATGCCAGGCACCCAGCCGACGGTCGAGATCCCGGTCCGGCGGTTGGTGATCCCGATGTCGGGGAGCAGGCGGCAGACCTCGAGCACGTTGTCGAGGTTCATCATCGGCTCGCCCATGCCCATGAAGACGCAGTGGTCGAGCTCGTCGATCCGGCGCAGGGCGAGCGCCTGGTCGAGGATCTCCCAGGCGGTCAGGTTGCGCCCGAACTTCATCGCGCCGGTCGCGCAGAAGGTGCAGGTCAGCGGGCAGCCGGACTGCGACGAGACGCAGATCGAGCGACGGCCGTCCTTGTAGCGCATCAGAACGGTCTCGATCGGCCGTCCGTCCTGCGTGTTCAGGAGCAGCTTGACCGTGCCGTCGGAGGCCTCCGCGCGGGTCACCTCGTGGAGCGTCGAGAACGGCACCTTGGCCGTCAGCTCGTCCCGCAGCCCGGCGGGGAGGTTGGTCATCTCGTGGTAGCCGGCGGCTCCGCCGGCCGTCCACTTCCAGATCTGCCCGAACCGGAAGCGCGGCTGACCGAGCTCATCGAGCGTACTGCGCAACAGGTCGAGGTCCACTCCCCGATGATGGCAGGTGACGGCGTGACATCGGTCCGGCCGGACGCGGGCGCTGCCCCGAACGGGGGAGGCCGATCGCGTGTCGGCGCCCGGCATGCCCCGTGATCGTCTTGGGGGTGCGCCACGATGTGCCGATGGAGCTGCGCCAGCTGCGGTACTTCGTCGCCGCGGCGCGCCACCGCCACGTGACCCGCGCGGCCGAGGCGCTGCACGTGACCCAACCCGCGCTGTCCCAGCAGATCCGGCGGTTGGAGACGGAGCTGGGCGTGGCGCTCCTGCACCGCACCCCGCGCGGCGTCGAGCCGACCGCGGCGGGCGAGGAGCTGCTCGGCCGGGCCGAGGCGATCCTGGCCGAGGTCGACGGACTGGTGGCCGGGATGGACGCCCACGCCGGGGCGGCCCGCGGGATGGCGCGGGTCGGGGCGCCGATCGGCGATCCGGTCGGGCTGCCGGCGGCCCTCGCCGGCTTCGGTGCCGAGCACCCGGGGATCGGCCTGACGTTGCGGCACACGCGAGCGGGGGAGGCCGCCGAGCTGCTCCGCCACGGCACCATCGACCTCGCGGTGGTCGCCGACGGGCCGGGCCGGGAGACGCGCCTTGCCGGCATCACCGAGACCCCGCTGCGGGCGGAGCCGCTGCGGCTGATGCTGCCGGCCGACGACCCCCTCGCCAGCGCCGGCGAGCCGCTGGCGCTGTGGGCCCTGCGCGAGCGGGCGTTCGTGCTGGCGGAAGAGGGGACGGCACTGCGGGCGGCGGCGGTCGAGGCCTGTGCCCGCGCCGGGTTCGGGCCGGTCCCGCGGTTCGCGATCGGCGATCCGGCGACCGTCCGCCATCTCGTCGGGGCGGGCCTCGGGGTCGCGCTGGTCCCGGCCTCGTGGGCGGGCTCCGGCGTCTCCTGCCTGGCGTCCGGCGACGAGCTGGGCGTCCACCGGCCGGTCCTGCTCGCCCCGGCCGAGCCGTCACCCGCCGCGCGGATGCTGCACGACTGGCTGAGCGACGCGCTCGGTCCGCCGCCGGACGAGGGCTGAGCGGGCGGCCGCGCGTCGTGCGGCGCGGTCGGCCTACCGCCAGCGTCGGTGCACCTGCCGGCCGTCGGCGTCGAACCAGCGGACGTTGTTCGGGTTGTAGCGGCCGACGGGCGCCGCGGTCTCGACGTAGAAGCCGTTGTCGACGACCGGGATACGGATCGTCGGTCCGCCGGTGAGGGGGATCTCGACGCGGGTGACCCCGTCGGGGACCAGGCCGCTGGCGCCCAGGCGCCCCGCCCCATCTGGCAGGTGCTCCGGACCGGCCGCCGGGTGGGACCGACGGCGACGGGCATCCCACGCCGCCGGACGCTCGCCCGGCGACTAGAGCACCCCGTCGAGCTCCGCCACGAGGCGCCCGTACGGCCGGTTGCCGACCAGCCGCAGGACCGGCGCGCCGTCGCGGAAGAGGATCAGGGTCGGGGCGGAGAGGATCTGGTGCTGGGCGGCGGTGCGGGGGTGGGCGTCGGTGTCGAGGTGGACGATCCGGAGGTCGTCGCGTTCGCCGGCGATCCGCTCCAGGACCGGGCGCAGGACCCGGCACGGCGGGCACCAGGCGGCGCCGAAGTCGACCAGCACCGGCACGGGGCTCTCCAGCACGTCGGCGACGAACGAGTCGTCGCCGACGTCGGCCAAGGGCGCCGGGGTGACAGGCGCGACGGTCGAGGAGGGGAAGCCGGAGGAGGAGCGGTTGGGCATGCCCTCGACTCTCCGCCGATTCGCGCGCCAGGTCCAAGAGGACCTGCTGATCGGGTCGATAAGCGGCGAGCGTCGGTCGCCTCGATCGCCGTCGGCGGGAGCACGGCTGCGGTTCGTGGCATGCTCCGCAGGCGATGGACGAGCACGACCACCAGATCGGGCTGCACGGGTTGGCGCTGCTGCGCGCCGGGGTCAAGGGTGACGCGCTCGGCGTGCACCGGCACCGGAGCGCGATCGCCGAGCTGATCGGCGACCCGGAGGAAGCAGCCTCGCGGCGACTGCCCGAGGTCAGCGTCCAGGAGGGCTACGCCGCCTGGGCGACCTCCTACGACCACCGGCGCAACCCGACGATCCGGGCCGAGGGGCCGGTCGTGCACGAGCTGCTCGCCGGCCGCCCCGCCGGGGTCGCGATCGACGTCGGCACCGGAACCGGTCGCCACGCGACCTGGCTCGCCGAGCAGGGCCACGAGGTGATCGGCGTCGACGCGTCGCGGGCGATGCTCGAGGTCGCGCGGTCGAGGGCCCCGGACCTGCAGTGGGTCGAGGCCGACCTCCGTCACCTCCCGTTCGACGACGCCAGCGCCGACATCGTCGTCTGCGCGCTGACGCTCTCGCACCTGCCGACCCTCGAGCCGATCGCGGAGCTGGCCCGGCTGCTGCGGCCCGGCGGCCGCCTGGTGATCTCCAACCCGCACCCGCTGGCGACCGAGGTCCTGCACGCCCGGGCCTGGACGACCACCGCCGACGGGATCCGCGTCCAGGTGCCGGAGTGGGCGCACGGGCTCGGGGAGTACGTCAGCCGCTTCGTCGCCGCCGGCCTGATCCCGACCGAGCTCCACGAGCCCGCCCACGACGGCGAGGACCCGACGATCCAGGGGATGCCGGCGGCCGTCGTCTGGGCCGCCGATCGGCCGGGGGCCTGACGTGCGCCTGCAGAAGTTCCTCGCGCACGGGGGCGTCGCCTCGCGCCGTGCGTCCGAGCAGATCATCGCCGACGGTCGCGTGACCGTCGGCGGCGAGCTCGTCACCGACCCGGCGCGTGACGTCGGCGAGGCGGACGACGTGCGGGTCGACGGCAAGCCGGTCACGCCGGTCTCCGACACGATCGTCTTCGTGGTCAACAAGCCCGCCGGGGTCGTCTCGACCGCGAGCGACACCCACGACCGGCCGACGGTCGTCGGGCTGGTCCCGTCGCGCGGACGCCGGCTGTATCCGGTCGGGCGGCTCGATGCCGACACCACCGGCCTGATCCTGCTGACCGACGACGGCGAGCTGGCGGACCTCCTGACCCATCCGCGCTACGAGGTCCAGAAGACCTACGAGGCGATCGTCGCCGGTGGCGAGGTCGGCGAGCAGGGGCTGCGGGCGTTGCGGTCCGGGGTGATGCTCGAGGACGGTCCGACCCTGCCCGCCGGCGTCGAGCAGCACGAGCCGGGCGCGCTCCGGATCACGATCCGGGAAGGCCGCAAGCGGCAGGTCCGACGGATGTGCGAGGCGATCGACCATCCGGTCCTGCTGCTGCGGCGGGTCAAGCTCGGCCCGCTCGAGCTGGGCGATCTCCGCGAGGGCCAGTGGCGGGTGCTCGACCCGCGCGAGGTCGACGCGCTGCGCGCCGCACCCGTGAGGCAGGAGGGGGCCTAGGCCCCGCGGACCCCGGCAGCGTCGCGGAGCGGGAGGCGAGCCGTTCCGTGGACCCCTCGAGGTCGACGGCGTCCGCCCCGTGGAGGCCGGGCCGGGCGCTGCGCGCCGTGGTCGGCGCGCTGCGATCATCCGCCGAATGCGGCTGCACGCACTGCGCGGCGCGATCTCGGTGGAGCAGGACGACGCCGCCGAGATCCGCACCCGAACGATCGAGCTGATGGACGAGCTGCTGCGCCGCAATGCGCTGCGCCCCGACGACGTCGTCAGCTGCATCTTCACGGCGACCCCAGACCTGAAGGCCGCCTTCCCAGCCGCCGCCGCCCGCGAGATGGGCTTCGAGCACGTGCCGCTGATGTGCGCGGTCGAGATCGACGTGCCCGGGGCGATGCCGAAGGTCGTCCGGGTGATGGCGCACTACTACGCCGCGGACGAGGAACACCGCGCCCAGCACGTCTACCTGGGCCGGGCCAAGGCCCTCCGCGCCGACCTCGACAGCGCCCAGTAGCGCGATTTGGGACGATCAACCGGTGCCGCTGAAGCTGACCGCCACCGCGTCGAAGATCCCGTACTACCCCGCGGCCGGGGGCTACAACCTGCCGGACGGGGTGGCGCTGCTGGCCTCGAACGAGTGCCCGGACCCGCCGCTGCCCGAGGTCGTCGCCGCGGCGACCCAGGCGCTGCTGGCGACCAACCGCTACCCGGATCCGTCGTACCTGCCGCTGCGTGAGGCGCTGGCCGCCCACACCGGCGTCGAGGCCGAGCGGATCACGGTCGGCAACGGCTCCTGCGATCTGCTGCTGGGGCTGGGCGAGGCACTGCTGGAGCCGGGCACCGAGCTGGTCCACGCCTGGCCGTCGTTCTCGGTCTACCCGCACCTCGAGGCCGCGACCGGCGCGACCGCCGTCCGCGTCCCGCTCGACGCCGACGACCGTCACGACCTCGACGGGCTGCTGGCCGCGATCACCGAGCGCACGCGGCTCGTGATCGTCTGCAACCCGAACAACCCGACCTCGACCGCGGTCGGGCTCGACGAGCTTCGCGAGTTCGTGCGGAAGGTCCCCGAGGACGTCGTCGTGCTGCTGGACGAGGCGTACATCGAGTTCGCCGATGTCTACCGGCCCGAGGACTCGGTCTCGCTGCTCGACGAGCACCCGCACCTGATCATCCTGCGAACCTTCTCCAAGCTGTTCGGGCTCGCGGGCCTGCGGGTCGGCTACGGGCTCTGCGCGACGCCGGAGCTGGTCGGTGCGGTCGCTCGCGTCCGTCAGCCGTTCTCGCTCAACGTCGCCGCCGCGGCCGCGGCGACCGAGGCGCTGCGACACCCGGGGGAGACGGCGGCGCGGATCGCGCAGACGCGCGAGTCGCGGGGCGCGGTCGACGCCGGGCTGCGCGCGCTCGGGATCGCGCCGGCCGCCTCGGAGGCGAACTTCTGCTGGTTCGACCTGCCGGTCGCGGACGGCGAGGACGCCGCCGAGGTCGAGCAGCGGGTGCTCGGCGGGCTGCGCGACGACAAGATCCTCGTGCGTTCCGGCGGGGCGCTGGGGCGCGACGGCGCGCTCCGCGTGACCTACGGGACCCCGGACGACAACCAGCGGTTCCTGGCCGCGCTGGGGCAGGCGCTGGCCCGCCCCAAGGCCTGACCGGCGGCCCCGCGGGAGGCCGCTTCGGCGGCCTCCTTCACACAAGATTCCCAACGGGCGCCCCGATTCGGTCTACGGTCGGAGGCCATGGACGCCTGGGAAGCCGGCATCTTCGACGACGATCTCGCGGCCGACGTTCGCGGTGACTGGGAGGAGGCGCTGGCCCGCGGAGCGACCCCGCCCGAGGCCACAGCGCTCCTGGTCGGCGACTACGCCGACGAGATCGAGGACGATCGCGCGCTGACCGCGTCGTTCTGGATCGCGCTCGCCGCGCTGCAGCTGGGGGCGGACGCGGTCGACTCCGCCGTCCGCGACCGGGCGATGCTGGCGATCCTTCGCGGCGACGACCTCGCCCGCTGGGCGATGACCCCGTTCGACGAGCTCGATCCGGTCGACGACGCGGACGACCGCGACGAGCTCGCCGACCGCCGTCACGCGACGGCGGCCCTGCGAGCGCTGTTGCTGCGGACGTCGCTCTCCGACGCGGCCTGAGCCGACCGCGGCCCGGGCTCAGTCGTCGTCGCTGCCGGCGGCGGCGACGCCGAGCACCCGGAACCCGGAGGAGAGCCGCACCGTCTGCTCGCGGCCGGAGCTGGGCAGGACCTCGACCTCGTAGCGAGCGCGGCCCTCGTCCTCGACGTCGATCCCGGTCACGATCCCGCTGACCCGGCCGAGGGCGGCGCGCGAGGCGCGACCGGCGGTGGCGTAGCTCAGGCCGTCGCGGTCCTCGGCCGTGGTGCGGAGCACGCGGTAGCGGCCGTCGAGATGGACCTCGCGGGCCGTGTTGGCGCGGGTCAGGACGGTGACGTCGTAGCTCACCGCACCGCGGTCGTGGTCGCGGTCGATCGAGACGGCGCGGCCGGCGACCCGCTTCAGGGCGGCGGAACGGGCCTTGGTCGCCTCGACCCGGGTCAGACCGTCGTCACCCGCGGCGACGGCCGGGCCGGCGGTCGCGATCGCGACGCCGCCGACGGCGAGCGCGACGGCCACGGCGGTCAGGGGCAGGGCGGTACGGGGACGGATCATCGGGGAACGCTGCTCATGCGGATTCGTCATCGGAGCTGACGCTACGCCCCGCCGCATGAGAGGACGATGAGACGGTCAGCCACGCGTCGGTGCCGCCGCCCGGACGCGCGTCGATCCCGGCGCGGCCGCCGTGGGCCGCGGCGATCGCGGCCACGATCGGCAGGCCGAGTCCGGTCCCGCGCCGTTCGCTGCGGGTGCCGCCGCCGGTCACGAAGCGGTCGAAGGCGCGGTCGCGGAGGGCGGCGGGGACCCCCGGTCCGCGATCGAGCACGTGCAGGGCGACCCGCCCGTCGTCGGTCGCGGCGACGGCGAGCTGGGTCTCCCCGCCGCCGTGGCGGAGGGCGTTCTCGACCAGGCCGCCGAGGGCGCGAGCGAGGTCGTCGGCGTCGGCCTCGACGGTGCTCGGCCCGCCCGGCTGGACCGTCAACGTCCGGCCCTCGGCCGCGAAGAGGGGCGCGTAGCGGTCACGGACCGCGGCGAGCAGGGCCGGCAACGCGACGCGGCGGTGGTCGGCCGCACGACCCGCGTCGGAGCGGGCGAGGGTCAGCAGAGCCTCGGCCAGCCGCTCGAGCCGGCGGGTCTCGTCCGAGGCGGAGGCGAGCGCCGCCCGCAGCTCGTCGGCGCTGCGCTCGTCGGCGCTGCGCTCGCCGCGCGCGGCGAGGTCGAGCTCGGTCCGCAGGATCGTCAGCGGGGTGCGCAGCTCGTGGCTGGCGTCGGCGGCGAACGCCCGCTCGCGCCGGAAGCCCTCGGCCTGGCGGTCGAGCATCGCGTTGAGGGTGTGGCCGAGGCGGGCGATCTCGTCCCGCGAGCCGGGGACGGGCAGCCGCTCGTCCGAGGGCGCGTCGATCGCGGCAGCGCGGCGCCGCATCGCCTCGACCGGGCGCAGCGCACCGGCCGCGAGCGCGTACCCGAGCAGCGCGGAGAGCAGGACGGCGATCGGCAGGCCGACGAGCAGCGCGGTGTCGAACGACCGCAGCGTGGCGTCGCGGTCCTCGAGCGAGACGGCGGCGACCACGATCGGCAGGTCCGGGCGGTCGTCGTCGACCGGCTGGGCCCGGAGGCGGGCCTCGAAGTCGTCGCTGTCGCCGTCGTCCCGCACGACGACCCGCTGGCGGTCGACGGTCACGTCGTCGTCCGCCGCCTCGGCGAGGGCGGCCCCGCTCAGCAGCGGCGCACCGCCGAGCCCGGGGCTGGAGGCGAGCACGCGACCCGCGCGATCGACGACCTGGACGGCGACGGCGTCCTCGTCGGCCTCCGCCGCCGGGACCGCCGTGGTGGCGGCCTGACCCGCCTGCAGCGGCCCGGTCACGTCGGCGATCCGTCCGGCCAGGGCACGGTCGAGCGAGGTGTCGAGCCCCCGCTCGACCTGGGTCCGCAGGAACCCGGCGAGTCCCGCGAGGACCACGGCCATCGCGAGCGTGGACGCGACGACGACACGCAGGCGAACCGAGATCCGGCTCACGTCGGGACCTCGCCGTCGAGCCGGTAGCCGACCCCGCGGACGGTCCCGATCAGCGCGGTGCCGAACGGCCGGTCGAGCTTCTGGCGGAGGTAGCCGACGTAGACGTCGACCACGTTCGAGCGCTGCTCGTAGGAGTCGTCCCAGGCGGCCTCCAGCAGCGCCCGACGGTCGAGCACCAGGCCGGGGGCCCGCATCAGCGCTTCGAGCAGGGCGAACTCCTTCGCGGAGAGGTCGAGCTCGGCGTCGCCGTGCCACGCCCGGCGGGCCGCCGGGTCGAGCCGCAGCGGCCCGGCCTCCAGGACCGTCGGAAGCGGTGCCGCGCCGCGCCGGGTCAGCGCGCGCAGGCGGGCCTCGAGCTCCCCGAAGTCGAACGGCTTGACCAGGTAGTCGTCGCCGCCGCCGTCGAGTCCGGCGATCCGGTCCTCGACGCCGTCGCGGGCGGTCAGGAACAGCACCGGGACCCGTTGGCCGTCGGCGCGCAGCCGCCGGCAGGTCTCGAAGCCGTCGATCGTCGGCAGCCCCACGTCGAGCACGACGACGTCGTAGGCGGTCGAGCCGGCCCGCCAGAGCGCCTCCTCGCCGGTCTCGGCCAGGTCCACGGCGTGCCCGGACTCGCGGAGGCCACGGGCGAGCAACGCCGCGAGCTTTGGCTCGTCCTCGACGATCAGCAGGCGCACCGCCCCGAGGCTAGCGACCGGCGGGACGGCGCCCGGGGGCGGGAGCCGGGGGGCGACGAGGGCATCGCGGGCCCGCGCGGCGGCCGCGGTGCCGACTGCGGCCTGCGCCGGACGTTCGGCCAGCGCCGTTGGTCGGTCGCGGAGCGGTGCGCTAGGCTGACTGCGTCGATGTCGACGACCGCCCCTCGAGCCCTGCCTTTCGCAGCCGAGTATTCCCCGGTCGTCGCTCCGCGCCCTGACGCGACGTTTACGTACGCGTGGCGCACCTGGCGATTTCGCTAGGCATCCGGTCGTCGTTCCCTGACCCACCTTCGTGGGACCCGCGGGACGAACGTCGTCTCTCCCGCGAGGCGAAGCGATCGGGTGTCGGTAGCTCTTCACCCGCGCCGTCGGGACGGTGCACGTGCATGTCCATAGCCTTTCCGAACGACGTCGGGTGGCCCGGAACGACAGTCCCCGGGCGCCCGTGAGGAGTACGAACATGATGATTGTGATGCAGGCGGGAGCCACCGAGGAGCAGATCCGGGCGGCGGTCGCGCGAGTCGAGCAGGTCGGGGCGCGTCCCCACGTCAGCACCGGTGACGAGATCACCCTGATCGGCGTGATCGGGGATCGAACCCACATCGAGCAGCTCGAGGAGCTGGCGGCGGAGCCGGGGGTCGAGAAGCTCGTCCCGATCTCGAAGCCGTACAAGCTCGCCTCGCGCCAGATCGCCCACGGCAACGAGTCGACGCTCGAGATCGCCGGCCGCCGGATCGGGGGCGGGGCGTTCGCCACGATCGCCGGCCCGTGCACGGTCGAGAGTCGCGAGCAGACGCTCTCGACGGCCGACACGATGCTGGCCGACGGGGTCCAGTTCTTCCGCGGCGGGGCGTACAAGCCGCGCTCGTCCCCGTACAGCTTCCAGGGGCTGGGCCAGGAGGGCCTGGACATCCTCAAGGAGGCCAAGGAGCGGACCGGCCTGCCGATCGTCACCGAGCTGATGGACGTCCGTGACGTCGAGGCGGTCTGCGAGGTCGCCGACATCATCCAGGTCGGCGCGCGCAACATGCAGAACTACCCGCTGCTGACCGAGATCGGCAAGAGCGGCGTGGCGGCGCTGATCAAGCGTGGGCTCTCGGCGACGCTCGAGGAGCTGCTGATGGCGGCGGAGTACGTCCTCAAGGAGGGCAACAAGAACGTGCTGCTCTGCGAGCGCGGCATCCGCACCTACGAGACCGCGACCCGCTTCACGCTCGACATCGCGGCGGTCCCGGTCCTCAAGGAGCTGACCCACCTGCCGGTCGTCGTCGACCCGTCGCACGCCGCCGGGCGCCGCGATCTGGTGCTGCCGCTCTCGATGGCCGCGGCGGCCGCGGGGGCCGACGGGATCATCGTCGAGACCCACCCCGAGCCGGAGAAGGCGGTCTGCGACGGACCGCAGCAGATCCGGGCCGCGGAGTTCGGTGCGTACCTCCGTCAGGTCGAGGCCGTGGCCGCCCTCGCCGGACGGGTGCCCGCACCGGTCGCCACGGTTGCGATTTGATCGTCCGGTGAACGTCCGCTTCGCCCCTTCGGGCCCCCTCAAGGGGCGGCTGACCCCGCCCGCCGACAAGTCGATCAGCCATCGCGCCGCGATCGTCGGTGCGATGGCGACCGAGCCGGTGACCATCACCGGCTACCTCGCGGCGGAGGACACCCTGTCCACGCTCGAGGCGACCCGGACGATCGGCGCGCTGGTGCAGCGCGACGGCGACCGGGTCGTCGTGCGGGGGACGGGCCTGCGGGCGGCCGACGCGCACGGCGCCACGATCGACGTCGGCAACGCCGGCACGTTGATGCGCCTGCTGCCCGGCTGGCTGGCCGGGCAGGAGGGGCGGTCGTTTCGCTTCGACGGCGACAGCTCGATCCGGCGCCGGCCCGTCGACCGGATCGCGGTTCCGCTGCGGCAGATGGGCGCGAACATCGAGGCGACCGACGAGCGGCTGCCGCCGTTCACGGTCCACGGGACCCAGCTGCACGGGATCACCTACGAGCTGCCGGTGGCGTCCGCCCAGGTCAAGAGCTGCGTGCTGCTGGCCGGGATGATGGCCGACGGCGACACGACCGTGATCGAGCCGGTCGCCAGCCGCGACCACACCGAGCGGCTGCTCTCGCGGCTCGGGGTCCCGCTCTGGCGCGACGGCGACGCGATCACCGTCGGCCACGTCGACGAGCTGACCGTCGAGGACATCCACGTCCCCGGCGATCTCTCGTCCGCCGCCTTCCCGATCGTGGCCGGGGTCCTGGTCAAGGGCTCGCGGCTGCTGATCGAGGGCGTCAGCGTCAACTGGACCCGGGCCGGGATCCTCGACGTGCTCGAGCGGATGGGCGCGATCGTGATCGGCGAGCGCGAGCAGCGTCGCGACGGCGAGGTCCCCGGCGACGAGCCGGTGGCCGACCTCGACATCGCCCACGGGCCGCTCAAGGGCACCGTCGTCGAGGGCGCCGAGATCCCGCTGGTGATCGACGAGCTGCCGCTGGTCGCGCTGCTCGGCTGCTTCGCCGAGGGCGAGACGATCGTCCGTGGCGCCGAGGAGCTGAAGCACAAGGAGTCCGACCGGATCGCGACCGTCGTCAACGGCCTGCGCGGGCTCGGGGCCGAGATCGAGGCGACCGACGACGGCTTCGTCGTCCAGGGCGGGACGGGCATCCGCGGCGGCACGATCGAGGCCCACGGCGACCACCGCCTGGCGATGCTCGGCGCGGTCGCCGGGCTGGCGTCGCGCGAGGGCGTCGAGGTGATCGGGATGGAGGCTGCCGAGGTCTCCTACCCGGGCTTCGCCGAGCACATCGGGCGGCTGCAGCGGGCCTGAGCGGCGGCCTCGGCGGGGCGGTCGGTCCTAGCGGACCGACCGGGCCGACCCGGACCGGACCGCGCCCGCCAGCGGTCCGGCGAGCCAGGCCTCGACCTCGCGCGGCCGACACAGCCGGATGACGGCCAGCTCCGGGTACGGGCGGACGGCCGCCGCCAGCTTGTCGGCGAGCTGCGGATGGCTGTCCCAGGCGGGGCGGAACAGCTGGTCGTCGGTCAGGAGCGTGTGCAGCGGCGGCTCGCGGTTGCCGTTCCAGAGCAGCTCGCGACGGAACCGGCGACGGAGGGTCCGGCGGACCAGCCGCCGCATCACCAGCGCCCGCGGGAAGTCGAGCCAGACGACGGCGTCCGCGTGCGCGACCAGCAGCGGCCGGGCGCTGTCGTACTGCCACTCGGTGACCCACGCGGGAGCGGAGACGAGCCGCTCGACGTCGTCGAGGAAGCTCGCCCGCGGCGTCCAGTTCGGGCCGTGGAAGAGCGCGTCGATCTCGCAGTGCGGGGCGCCGAGGACGGCCGAGATCCGTCGCGCGAGCGTGGTCTTGCCGGCGCCGGACGTGCCGGCGACGAGGATCCGGGCGGGAGGCCGGGGGAGTCGGTCGTGGGGGCCGAGTGACGGCATCGGCCGCAGGCTAGCGATCGACGGCGGTCGTCCTCGGCGCCCCCAGCGCTCTATCCTGGGTCGGATGCTCGTTGCGATCGACGGTCCTGTAGGGGCCGGGAAGTCCACCGTCGCGCGGGCCGTAGCGGTCCGCCTCGGCTTCACCTATCTCGATACCGGGGCCATGTACCGGTGCGTCGCGCTGGCCGCGATCCAGGACGTGCACTCGCTGCTCGCCCGGACGGTCTCCGACCTCCGGATCGAGTTCGTCGGCGACCAGGTCTGGCTCGACAACGCCGACGCGACCGAGGCGATCCGGACCCCGGAGGTCAGTCAGCGGGCGTCGCAGGTCGCGACTGATCCCGAGATCCGCGCGGCCCTGGTCGAGCGTCAGCGGGCGATGACCCAACGCGGCGACTGGGTCGCCGAGGGCCGCGACATCGGCACCGTCGTCCGCCCGGACGCGGAGCTGAAGGTCTTCCTGACCGCCAGCGACGAGGAGCGCGCCCGCCGCCGCGCCGCCCAGACCGGGCGGACCGTGGAGGAGGAGCTGACCGACCTCCGCGAGCGCGACGAGCGCGACCGGACCCGCGAGGCGTCGCCGCTGCGACAGGCGGACGACGCGGTCGAGCTGGACACCACCGGGCTGAGCTTCGAAGAGGTGGTCGAGCGGATCGCTCTGCTCGCCACCGACACCCGTGAACGAGCCGCGAACGCGACTCCAGAGGACCGTGCATGAGACAGGTTGCGATCGTCGGCTTCCCGAACGTCGGGAAGTCCTCCCTGGTCAACCGGCTCACCGGCCGGCGCGAGGCGGTGGTCCACGAGCGGGCCGGCGTCACGCGCGACCGCAAGCACATGGACGCCGAGTGGAACGGCCGGCAGTTCCAGCTGGTCGACACCGGCGGGGTCGACGCGCTCGATCCCGACCCGATGGCAGCCGCGATCCTGGACCAGGTCCGCTCGGCGCTTTCGACGGCCGACGTCGCGGTGCTGGTCGTCGACGCCAAGACGGGCGTCCGGCCGGGCGACGAGGAGCTGGCCGACATCCTGCGCAAGTGGGACGGCCCGGTGCTCGTCGCCGCCAACAAGATCGACGTCGCGCACGACATGCCGAGCGCGGCCGAGTTCCACCGGCTCGGGCTCGGCGAGCCGATGCCCGTCTCGGCCAACCAGGGCCTGGGCACCGGCGACCTGCTCGACCGGATCGTCGAGGCGCTGCCCGAGGGCGACGACAACCCCGAGCTCTCCGACGTCCTGCGGCTGGCGATCATCGGCCGGCCGAACGTCGGCAAGTCGACGATGTTCAACAAGCTGGTCGGCGACGAGCGCACGATCGTCTCGGACGTCGCGGGCACGACCCGTGATGCGATCGACCTGCCGATCGAGATCGACGGGCGCAAGCTGGTGATCGTCGACACCGCCGGGATGCGACGGCAGTCGAAGGTCAGCGAGTCGGTCGAGTACTACACCGTCCTGCGTTCGCAGCGGGCGGTCGACCGCGCCGACGTGGCGATCGTCGTCTGCGACGCCGCCGACGGCGTCACCAGCCAGGACTTCCGGATCGCCGAGCTGGCGATGAAGGCCGGCTGCTCGACCCTGCTCGTGCTCAACAAGTGGGACGAGCACAACCTGACCGACGACGACCTCGCCCACGAGCGCGGCAAGGTCCAGAACAAGCTCCGCCTGCGCCCGCGGGTGCTGACCGCCAGCGCCCTCACCGGGCGCAACATCCATCGCGTGATCGCCGAGGCGATCGCGCTCGGCGACAAGCGCAAGGGCCGGATCCCGACCTCGCAGCTGAACCGCTTCCTGGCCGAGGTGCTCGAAGCGAAGCAGCCGCCGGCGGTTCGCGGCAGCCGCCTGAAGATGCTCTACATCACGCAGGTCGGCGAGGAGCCGCCGCGGTTCGCGATCTCGGTCAACGACCGCAACCGCGTCGTCCGCTCGTACGCGTACTTCGTGGAGAACCGCCTGCGGGCCCGCTTCGGGCTCGACGGCGTGCCGGTGATCATCGACTTCAACGAGCGCAAGACGCGCCGCAGCGAGGTCAGCATGAGCCCGGCGCGGCTCCGCCGCGAGTCGGAGTCCGGCGTCGAGATCGGCGACGGCGACGACGACGTCGAGGGCCCGCCGACCGGACGCCGCAGCTTCCACTAGATGATCGAATCCGTGGAATCGACCATCTAGCCGACGATGGACGCCGCGCGGTCGCCCTCGCGTCGGCGGATCGTCTTCGCGGTCGCGCTGGCGGTCGCCCTGGTGACGGTCGCGCTGCTGCTGCTGGTCTTCGGCCGCGGGGCGGGCGAGGACGAGCGCGGGCCGGCACGGGCGACCCTGCGGGTGATCCCGGACGACACCCTGATCGCCGTCCACGTCTCGACCGACGGTCGCCGCGATCCGGTCACCGAGGCGTCGCGGCGGCTGGCCCGGTTGCCCGGCTGGAACCGGCTTCGCGAGCGACTGCTGCGGGATCTGTCGCCGGCGGCCTGCCGCGCGTTCGACGGGATCGGTGGCCGCGAGGTGACCGTCGCGATCGTCCCGACCGGGAACGGCCGTGCCGCCTCGCTGGCGGTCGTCGACACCGGCCAGGACCACGAGCGCGCCCGGTCGCGGCGCTGCGGCGACCGGCAGGCGGTCTACCTGGGACGGCTGTACGTGGTCGGGACGCCGGAGGTGGTGCGGATCGCGCAGCGCCTCCACGACGGAACCGGCGAGGGCCGCTCGCTGGCTCGGCAGCCGCTCTACCGGCGGCTGGCGGCGGGGCTGCCGGACGATCGCGTCGCCGACGCCTGGCTCTCGCCGGACGGGGTGCGGCGGGTGCTGGCGCCGCGCCGCGGGGTCGGCGGTGGGCTGGCGGCGCTGCTCGACCGGCCGGGCCTCCAGGGCCTGGTCGTCGCGGCGACCCCGACCGATTCCGGCCTCCGGCTGACGCTGCACTCGCGCGCCCCGCGCGGGGCCGGGCAGCCGTTCGACAGCCAGACGGCGACCACCGCTCCCGCCTCGGCGATCGGCAGCCTGCTGACCAACGATCCCGCCGGGGCAGCCTCGCGGTTCCTGACGGTGACCGGGGACGGTGGGCTCTCGTCCGACCTCGGGCCGCTGCTCGCGCGGCTGACGACGGAGGCCGACCGGGCCGGCGGGGGCCGCCTCCAGCGCGACCTGCTCGGCGCGGTCCGGGGGCCGTCGGAGGTGATCCTGATGCCGCCGAGCGGGCGGGAGGCGACGGCCGCGCTGGTGATCGTCGTCCCGGTCACCGACGGGCGTCGGGCCGGGAGCGCGTTGGCCAGCGTCCGCAGCCGCGCTGCGGCGGCCCTGACCCCTCCCGGGCAGCGCCGCCGCTTCCGCCGGACGATGGTGGCGGGGCGCACGGCCTGGACCCTGCGGATCGCCGGGCGGGGAACGATCGGCTATCTGATCGACGACAACCGGGTGTTCGGATTCAGCTCGAGCCGAGCTGTCGCGGCCGTGCTCGCTCCCGGAACCCGTCTCTCCGCAGGGCGATCGTGGCGTCAGGTCGCTGGAGAGCGCTCCAAACGTGTCATGTCGATAGGGTTTCTGGACTTCTCCCAGCTCCTGCGGGTAGCGGAGCAGACCGGAATCGGCACGCTTGCCGAGTACCGCGCCGTGCGGCAGGACCTCCAACGTGTCCGCTCGGTCGGTCTGCAGACGCGGACGCAGGGCGATGAGACCATCGCTGACGTCGATCTCAGGATCCCATGACCCAGTACGCCGATAACGAGTACCTGTTCACCTCCGAGTCCGTCTCCGAGGGTCACCCCGACAAGGTCGCCGACCAGATCTCGGACGGTGTCCTCGACGCGGTGCTTGCCGCCGACAGCAACCCCGAGAAGGCGCGCGTCGCCTGCGAGGTGCTCGTCAACACGGGTCTCGTCGTGGTCTCGGGCGAGATCCGCACCGACGCCTACATCGACGTCCAGCAGGTCGCCCGCGACACGATCAAGAAGATCGGCTACACGCACGGCGACCTCGGCTTCTCGTTCGACTCCTGCGCCGTCCTCAACGCGATCGACCCGCAGTCGGCCGACATCGCCCAGGGCGTCGACGACGCGACCGAGGCCAAGGGCGGCTCGGCCGACGAGTTCGACCTCGAGGGTGCCGGCGACCAGGGCATCATCTTCGGCTACGCGACCAACGAGACGCCGGAGTACATGCCGGTCGCGATCCAGAACGCGCACCGCCTGGCCGAGCGCCTCGCCCAGGTCCGCAAGTCCGGCGAGCTCGACTACCTGCGCCCCGACGCGAAGACCCAGGTCTCCGTCCGCTACCGCGACGGCAAGCCGGTCTCGATCGACAAGCTGCTGATCTCGACCCAGCACACCGAGGACGTGCTGGACCAGAAGCAGATCAAGTCGGACCTCTGGGAGCACGTCGTCAAGCACGTCCTCCCGGGCGAGCTCTACGACGAGAGCACGCTGCTCGACGAGTTCCTGGTCAACCCGACCGGTCGCTTCGTCATCGGCGGCCCCGTCGGCGACACCGGCCTGACCGGCCGCAAGATCATCGTCGACACCTACGGTGGGTCCGCCCGCCACGGCGGCGGCGCGTTCTCCGGCAAGGACAGCTCGAAGGTCGACCGCTCGGCCGCCTACGCGACCCGCTGGGTGGCGAAGAACGTCGTCGCCGCCGGCCTCGCCGACCGCGCCGAGATCCAGGTCTCGTACGCCATCGGCGTCGCCCAGCCGATCTCGATCCTGGTCGAGACCTTCGGCACCGAGAAGATCGAGCGCGCCCGGATCGAGAAGGCCGTCCGTTCGGTCTTCGACCTCCGTCCGCTGGCGTACCGTCGCCACCTGAACCTGTTCCGCCCGATCTTCCAGCAGACGGCGGCCTACGGCCACTTCGGTCGCGAGCTCGCCGACTTCACGTGGGAGAAGCTCGACAAGGTCGACGAGCTGAAGCAGGCCGCCGGCCTCTAGCGGTTGGTCTGAGGCGGCCGTGGACGCGGCGCATCTCGGCACGCACGGGGCTCGGCAGGGCTGGCGCCCAGCTCTCGCCCCGCGCGCACCGACCTGCTTGGTCCACGACCACCTCAGACGCAACCGCGCGGCTTCGCGGTTCGCCGCCTAGTCGCGGCGACTACGGGCGTCGGATCTTCGGATCCGGCGCCCGTAGTCGTTGCGCGGCAGGACCCGCCGCGGGACCCGCCTTCCGCCGGCTACGCCGGGCGGTCGTCGTTCGTGGGCGGCACGTCGTCGCCGTTGACCGGCCGCGGGGCGGGCGACTCGAAGTCGTCGCGGGGGCGGGGCGCCGGCGGGCGGACGTCCTGGGCCGGTCGCGACGCGGCCTCACGCCGGGCGCGGACCTCCGCGTCGGCCTCGGCCTCGGCCAGCGCGGCCTGGGCACGCTCGCTCTCGAGCGAGGCACGGTGAGCGCGGTCGACCAGCCGGACCAGCTTCTCGGGCTCGGGCACGCCCGCCATCTGGAAGCGCGAGCCGTCGTCGCCGGCGGTGTCGTAGTCGACGGTGCCGATCCGCAGCATCCGGTCCAGCACCGACTGGTTGACGGTGACGTTCTGGATCCGGTCGAGCCGCGTCTCCTGGACCTCCTTGGCGAGGAAGCCCTCCTGGACCCGCAGGCGGTGGGTCGTGATCACGTACTTGGTGCGGGTCCGCTCGCCCCACAGCAGGATGGTGCCGACCAGTGCGATCGCGATCCCGACCGCGATCCCGATCCAGTCCGGATCGACGGCCAGCAGGACGACGGCGCCGATCAGGATCGCCCCGACCAGGATCAGCGTGTGGCGGCCGAATTGACTCTTCCACGAGGGGGTCGTGGAGTAGAGGATGCTCTCGTCGTCGTGTAGGTCCATGGCGCGACGATACTGCGCCGGCGGGTCACCGGTGGGCGGCAGCGGAGGTGCTCCGGCGGACGCCGTCCCCCGGCTCCGAGCGCGGCCGCTCGCGAGGGTGGCCCGGCTCCGGCGCCGTCGCTCCTGACACCATCAAGGGCGGTGGGCGGTCAACAGGTCATCCAGGTCGAGCCGCTCGTGACGGCCCGTGGCGTCCGCGGGCCGTTCGACTACGCGCGGCCGGAGGGCTGCGACGTCGGCAGCGTCGTCGAGGTGCCCTTCGGGCGCCAACGTCTGCGCGGGGTCGTGACCGGTCTGGTCGACAGCTCCGAGCACAAGCTGAAGGCGCCGCTCCAGGTCTTCGACGTCTCGCTGCCGCCCGACCTGGTGCGGCTGGCGCTGTGGATGGCCGACGACATCGTCTCGACCCGCGCCCGCTGCCTGGAGCTGCTGCTCCCGCCGGAGGGGGTCGGCGAGCGCAAGCGGATGTGGGCCGATCCGGTCCTCCCGGTGCCGACCGCGGACGGGGACGGGCCGACGCCCGCGGCGCCCGCTGACGGCGAGCGGTCGCCGGCGGACGGGGAGAGGGACGACGAGCCGGTGCCGCCGGCCGATCCCTACGCCGGGATCCGGCTGACCGACGGCCAGCGCGCCGCGCTCGAACGGCTGCCCGACTGGGCCGGCGACGACCTGCCGGTCCTGCGGCGGCTCGAGGGCCGTGGCCTGGTGACGATCTCGTCGCGCTCGCAGCCGCGGCGCCCCGATCACGTCGACATCGGCGCCCACCAGGGCGACGGGTCGATCCCACCCCCGCTGAACCCCGACCAGGGCCTGGCCGTCGAGCGGATCGCGGCGGTCCTCGACGGCAGCAACGAGGACCCCCGCGACCAGCGGCTGCTGCTGCACGGCGTGACCGGCTCGGGCAAGACCGAGGTCTACCTCCAGGCCGCCCAGCGGGTGATCGACGCCGGGCAGACGGTGCTGGTGCTGGTGCCCGAGATCGCGCTCACGCCGCAGACGGTCGCGCGCTTCCGGCGGCGGCTGGGGGAGACGGTCGCCGTCCTCCACTCCGGGCTCTCGAAGGGCGAGCGTCGCGACGAGTGGTGGCGACTGCGGTCGGGCGAGGCGCGGATCTGTGTCGGCCCGATGTCGACCGTCTTCGCGCCGGTCTCCGACCTCGGGCTGATCATCGTCGACGAGGAGCACGACCCCGCCTACAAGCACGACGGCGACCCCCGCTACGACGCGCGGCGGGTCGCGGCCTGGCGGGCGCAGGCGGCGGGGGCGGTGCTGCTGGTCGGCTCGGCGACCCCGCGGCCGGAGTCGTGGGCGGCGCTGCGCCGGATCGGCCTGCCGCGCCGGGCGGACGGCGGGGCGATGCCGGAGGTCCGGCTCGTCGACGTACGCGGCACCCGCGGGATCCTGCACCCCGACGTCCACCGTGCCCTGGCGGACACCCGCAAGGCGATCGTGCTGCTGAACCGGCGGGGGTGGGCGACCTGGATGGAGTGCGCTGACTGCGGCCACACCTGGGAGTGCCCCAACTGCGACGTCTCGCTGGTGCTGCACGGGGCCCGTCCCGGCGCGTCCGGCGGCGGCGTCCTGCGCTGCCACCACTGCGGCCACCAGGAGCAGCCGCCGAGCGTCTGCCCGAGCTGTGCCTCGGTCTCGGTCGGCCAGCACGGGCTCGGCACCGAGCAGCTCGCCGACCAGCTTCCCGGCCACGTCTACCGGCTCGACGCCGACGTCCGCGACCGCAGCGGGGTGCTGGAGCGGTTCGGGGCCGCCGACCACGGGATCCTGGTCGGGACCCAGATGATCGCCAAGGGCCACGACTTCCCGGGGGTCGGCCTGGGCGTCGTCGTCGACGCCGACGCGACCCTCCGCTTCCCCGACTTCCGCAGCCAGGAGCGGACCTTCCAGCTCGTCGCCCAGCTCGCCGGACGGGCAGGACGGGGCGACGGCGCGACCGCCGACGGGAACGGCCCGGCACGGGTGCTGGTCCAGACCCGCGCGCCGGACGAGCCGGCGCTGCTGCTCGCCGCCCGCCACGACGCCCACGGCTTCCTCGTCGAGGAGCTGGAGCGTCGCCGCGCGCTCTCCTACCCGCCCTTCTCCACGATCGTGCGGGTGATGTGCGAGCACGAGGACGAGTCCCGGGTCGAAGCGGCCGGTGAGGTCCTGCGCCAGCGGATGCCGCCGGAGACGCTCGGCCCGGTCCCGATCTTCCGGCGCCAGGGGCGGTTCCGGCGTCAGCTGCTGCTGAAGGCCCCGCGGCGGGCTCCGGCGGTCGCGGCGGTACGGGCCGCCGTCGACAGCATCGTCGGGGCGCCCGCCGCCCGCGGGCTGGTGCTGGCGATCGAGGTCGACCCCCGCTGAGTCGGTGACGTCGACGGGCCGCGGGCGCGACGGGACGATGACCTCCCGGGTCATCGTCGCCGCGCGGCGGAACGGTCAGGGTCGTGACGACGGCGGCGGACGAGAGCCGTCGCGCACGACCAGGACCGACAGGAGACCGACATGAGCCCTACCCCAGCCCAGACCGACCGGGACGAGCAGGTCGCGGCCGGCACCCGCGTGACCGTCGAGGAGCTCGACATCAGCGTCGTGGCCGCCGGCCGTCCGGCCGGGGAGGGCCAGCGACGGCTACCCTGAAGGGTCGATGGCGGACGTTGAGACGACCGAAGAGTCCGCGCAGGCGGCGGCAGAGATCACGGCCCGGCGGCAGGCGGCGCTGCAGGCGATCCGGCAGTGGGGCGACCCGGTGCTGAAGGCCCACGCCCGCGACGTGACGGTCTTCGACGACCGGCTCCGCGAGGAGCTCGACGTGATGGGCCAGCTGATGCACGACGCCCGCGGTGTCGGCCTCGCGGCCAACCAGGTCGGGACGCTGCACCGCGTGCTCGTCTACGCCGTCGATGGGGGCGAGGGTCCGGTCCGGGCGCTCGTCAACCCGGAGATCGTGTGGCGGGGCGGCGAGGTCGAGGTCGCGGGCGAGGGCTGCCTGTCGCTGCCCGGCGTGCACGTCGACGTCGAGCGCTCGGTCTTCCTGCGGCTGACCGCCCAGGACGGCCACGGCCAGCCGATCAGCGTCGAGGCCTCGGGCTTCGAGGCGCGGATCATCCAGCACGAGATCGACCACCTCGACGGCGTCCTGATCCTCGACCGGACCGCCCGCGACCAGCGCAAGCAGGCCCTGCGCGAGCTGCGCGGCAAGCTCGGCGACCCGTCGTGACGACCGCCGCGCCCGTCCGGACCGTCTTCCTCGGCACCAGCTGGTTCGCCGCCGACGTGCTCCGGCGGCTGGTCGACGCCGGTCACGCCCCGCAGCTCGTCCTGACCCGCCCCGACCGGCCCGCCGGTCGCGGCCGCAAGCTGACCCCGCCCGCCGTGGCCGACGCCGCGGTCGAGCTCGGCCTGCCCCTGATCCAGCCCGACCGCCTCGACGACGAGGTGGTCGCCCGGATCACCGCCGAGCGTCCGGACGCGCTGATCGTCTGCGCCTACGGCGCCCTGATCAAGGAACCCCTGCTGTCCGCCTTCCCGCTCCTCAACGTCCATCCCTCGCTGCTGCCCCGCTGGCGCGGCGCCGCGCCGATCGAGCGCGCGCTGATGGCGGGCGACAGCGAGACCGGCGTCACGATCATGGAGCTGGTCGAGGAGCTCGACGCCGGGCCGATCCTGGCCCAGGAACGTGAGCCGATCGGGCCGGACGACAGCTACGGCACGCTCGCGCCGCGGCTGGTCGAGCTCGGCTCGCGCCTGCTCGTCGCCACGCTCGAGCAGCTGGCCGAGGGTCCCCTGACCGCGACGCCGCAGCCGGAGGCCGGCGTGACCTACGCGGACAAGATCGTGGCCGCCGACCGCGACCTCGATCCCTCCGCCTCGGGCCAGCAGCAGCACGACCACGTGCGGGCGCTGACGCCCCACATCGGTGCGCGGCTGCGGCGCGACGACGACAGCCTGCTCGGCGTGCGACGCACCCGGGTCGGCGAGGACGGCAGCCTCGAGCTGCTCGAGGTCCAGCCCCCCGGCGGGCGGCCGATGGCCTACGCCGACTACCTCCGCGGACGGGGCGAACGATGAGCGACAACGAGCTGCCCAAGCGCGGATCGGGACGACCGGACCGCTGGGAGCGGCGTCCGAACCGCGGGCCGGCGCGGACCGGCGCGGCCGGCGACGGCGCCAAGGCCCCGGGCTCCGGCCCCGGTTCGAAGCCGGCGTCCGGCGCGAGTCGGAGCACGCGTCCGGTCCGCAAGAACGACAAGGCCGGGGCCGCGCGTCGCGTCGCCCACGAGGTGATCGTCCGCGTCCTCCGCGACGGTGCCTTCGCCGACCGGGCGCTGCACGGGGTCGCCGCCGACCTCGACCCACGCGAGCGCGGCCAGGCGAAGCGGATCGTCTTCGGCGCGGTCCAGCGTCAGCTGACCCTCGACTACGTGATCGGCCAGCACGTCGACCGCGAGCTCGACGTCGAGGTTCGGGCGGCGTTGCACGTCGGGCTCTACGAGCTGCTCTTCAGCGACGGGACGCCGGACCGTGCCGCGGTCGCCTCGGCGGTCGAGCTGGCGAAGCCGAACCTCGGCTTCAAGCTCGTCAATGCGGTCCTCCGCCGGGTCGCCGACGAGGGTCCTGCGGCGACCAAGATCCCGTCCGACGAGACGCCCGAGGGCGCCGCGGTCCGGCACAGCCACCCGCTCTGGCTGGTCCGCCGGTGGTGGAACTGGCTGGGACCGAACCCGACCCGGGCCCTGCTCGCGGCCGGCAACCGTCCGACCGACCTGGTCCTGCGGGACAACAGCCTGCGCGCGGAAGCCCGCGGCGAGGACGGCGAGCTGTTCGTGGTTCCCGGGGAGGCGTTCGACCCGGCGATCCCCGAGGCACGACGGGTCGACGGCCCGTTCGACGTGCTGGCCGATCCGGCCTGGCACGCGGGCCGCTACGTGGCGATGTCCTACGGCTCGATGGTCGCGGCCCGTGCGGTCGCGCCCGAGCCGGGCGAGCGGGTCCTCGACCTCTGCGCGGCGCCGGGCGGCAAGACCACCCACATGGCCGCGCTGATGGGCGGCGAGGGCTCGATCCTGGCGATCGAGAAGCACGGTGGCCGGGCGCGCGCCCTCCGCCGGACCTGCGAGCGGGTCGGGGCGACCAACGTCGAGGTGGTCCACGCCGACGCGCTCGAGCTCGAGCTGGAACGCGGCAGCTTCGACCGGGTCCTGCTCGACGCACCCTGCTCCGGACTCGGCACGTTGGCCTCGCACCCCGATCTGCGCTGGCGGGTCAAGGAGGGCGACCTGCTCGACCTCGCCAAGCTCCAGCGGCAGCTGCTCGACGTCGCCGAGCGGGTGGTCAAGCCCGGCGGCCGGATCGTCTACAGCGTGTGCACGCTGAACCCGGGCGAGGAGCAGCTGCCCGAGGGCGAGATCCGGCGGCTGTACCCGCACCGCGACCACACCGACGGCTTCTACATCTCGTCGGTCGACGACTGAGCGGCGTCGCGCTGGGCCTGCCACTCGCGGGCCAGCGCGGGCAGCCGCTCGCGGAGGAACGCGAAGTAGTCGACCATGTCGGCCAGCCGGACGCCGGCCGGCGTGCCGAGGCCGAGCGCGTTGACGCCGTCGCCGAGGACCTGCTGCCAGCGGGCGAGCAGCTGGTCGCGGCCGGCGATGCTCTGGGCCCAGACATCCTCGTAGACGTGGTAGTGGTCGCGGCGGGCGCCGGGCTCGCGGATCCGCTCGATCAGGCCGACCTGGGTCAGGTAGCGGACTGCTCCGGAGATCGCCGCCGGGCTGACCTGGAGGACGGCGGCCAGCTCCGCCGCCGTCATCCGCGCGTCGTCGGTGGCCAGCAGCGCAGCGAAGACCCGCGAGGGCATGCGGGGGATGCCGGAGTCGGCGAGCACCCCGGCGAACCGCTCGACGAAGCGACGGGCAGCTTCGCAATCGGGGCCGGCCGGGGGCGTGGCGTCCACGTCGGGCATCTCTAGAATCTACTCTCTTCAGAAGATTCACGAATTCGTGAATTAGAGAGTATGGTGTCCGCCATGATCTCCGCGATCGACGTCTCCGGCCTGCGCAAGTCGTTTGGCGACACCCAGGCGCTCGACGGGCTCGACCTCGAGGTCCACACGGGGGAGGTCCACGGCTTCCTCGGTCCGAACGGCGCGGGCAAGTCGACGACGATCCGGGTCCTGCTCGGTCTGCTGCGGGCCGACGGCGGACGCGCCTCGCTGCTCGGCGGCGACCCGTGGCGCGACGCGACGAAGCTCCACCGGCGGATCGCCTACGTCCCCGGCGACGTGGTCCTGTGGCCGAACCTCTCGGGGGGCGAGACGATCGACCTGCTCGGCCGGCTCCGGGGCGGCCTCGATCCCGCCCGGCGGGAGGCCCTGATCGAACGGTTCGCGCTCGACCCGACCAAGCGCGGCGGGGCCTACTCGAAGGGCAACCGCCAGAAGGTCGCGCTCGTCTCCGCGCTCGCCGCCGACGTCGAGCTGCTGATCCTCGACGAGCCGACCTCCGGCCTCGACCCGCTGATGGAGGAGACCTTCCAGGAGTGCGTGCGCGAGGAGCGCGAGCGGGGCCGCACCGTCCTGCTCTCCAGCCACATCCTGGCCGAGGTCGAGGCGCTCTGCGACCGCGTGAGCATCATCCGCGAGGGGCGGACGGTCGAGAGCGGGACCCTCGGCGAGCTCCGCCACCTGACCCGGACCGCGGTCGTCGCCGAACTGGCCGGCCCGTCCGAGGGACTCGAGCGGCTCGCGGGCGTCCACGACCTCGCCGTCGACGGCGACACGGTCCGCTGCCAGGTCGACACGACGGCGCTCGACGAGTTGCTGCGGCGGCTGACCCGGATCGGCGTCCGCAACCTCGACTGCCGGCCGCCGACGCTCGAGCAGCTGTTCCTCCGCCACTACGACGACGGGGCGGGCGCGGCGGACGGCCGCAGCGATCCATCCGTGGGCACCGCGGACGCCGGCGGTGTCCCGCGCGCCGGCGAGACCGACGACGGCCGCGTAGGGTCGGCCGCTCCGTCGACCCCGAGCGAGCAGTGCTGATGGAGCGCCTGACCGGGACCCGCACGCTGCTGCGGCTCGCGCTCCGCCGCGACCGGATCCTGCTGCCCGCCTGGATCTACGTCGTCGCCGCGATGGTGATCGCGACCGGCGCCTCGATCGGCAGCATCTACCCGACCGCGGCCTCGCGCGAGAAGCTCGCCAGCGGGATCGGCAGCAACCCGGC
The DNA here is from genome assembly GCF_056269115.1 of Patulibacter ginsengiterrae. Classification (NCBI taxonomy): domain Bacteria; kingdom Bacillati; phylum Actinomycetota; class Thermoleophilia; order Solirubrobacterales; family Patulibacteraceae; genus Patulibacter; species Patulibacter ginsengiterrae. The sequence goes on along the minus strand of NZ_JBWDOG010000001.1, from coordinate 370,925 downwards.
CACCCTCGGGCTCTACGGCCCCGTCTACGACAGCTCGCTCGGCAGCCTGGTCGCCTGGCGGACGGGCACCGTCGCGCTCGTCGCCGCGGCGCTGATGAGCATCGTCATCGTCGTCCGTCACACCCGCGGAGACGAGGAGGTCGGTCGGACCGAGCTGATCGGGTCGGCGGTCGTCGGGCGCTACGCCCCGTTGGCGACGGCGCTGATCGTGGCCGTGCTCGCGAACCTGGCGGCGGCCGCGCTGCTGGCCGTCGGCCTGGTCGTGATCGGCCGGCCGGTCGCGGGCACGATCCTGTTCGCCGCCGGGATCGCCGCGACCGGACTGGTCTTCACCGCCGTGGCGGCGCTGACCGCCCAGCTGGCGCCGACGGCCCGGGGGGCGACGGGTCTGGCCAGCGGCGTCCTCGGGCTCGGCTTCCTGCTGCGGGCCGTCGCCGACGCGGGCGGGTCGAGCGGGCCGACCTGGCTCGGCTGGGCAAGCCCGCTCGGCTGGGCCAGCCGGACCCGCGCCTTCGCCGACGCCCGCTGGTGGCCGCTGGCGATCTCGCTGGTCGCTGCGGTCGCGCTGGTGGCCGCCGCGGCCGCGACCCTCGCCCGCCGCGACCTCGGTGCCGGGCTGCTCCCGCAGCGCCCCGGGCCGGCCGGCGCGAGCCGCCGCCTGGCCACGCCGCTCGCGCTCGCCTGGCGGCTGCAGCGGACCGCGCTGCTCGGGTGGACGGCGGGCTTCGCCCTGACCGGCGTCCTCGTCGGCTCGATCGCCCGCGACATCGGCGAGTTCACCGGGACGAAGCAGGTCCAGGACCTGCTCGAGGCGCTTGGTGGATCGCAAGGGGTGACCGACGCCTACTACGCGACGACGTTCAGCATCATGGCGCTGCTGGCGGGCGCCTACGCGGTCCAGGCGACCCTGCGGCTGCGCGCCGAGGAGCAGGCCGGCCGGGTCGAGCCGTTGCTGGCGACGGCCGTCGGCCGCGGGCGCTGGGCGGCCGGGCACCTGCTGATCGCGGTGGGCGGTGCGGCCGTCCTGCTGCTCGTGCTCGGCCTCGGGGCGGGCCTCGCCGACGGGATCCGCGGCGGCGACGTCTCCGGCCGGATCGTCGAGCTGCTCGGGGCCGCCGCGGTCCAGATCCCGGCCGCCTGGATCCTGGCCGGTGCGACCTTCCTGCTGTTCGGGACCGCTCCGCGGGCCGCGGTCGGGGGCTGGGCGGCGCTGGTCGTCTTCCTGCTGCTCGGGCAGATCGGCGCGATCCTGAAGCTGCCCGGGTGGCTGCTCGACGCCTCCCCCTTCAGCCACGTCCCGCAGCTCCCCGGCGGCGCGTTCTCGGTCGCGCCGCTGCTCGGCCTGCTCGCGGTCGGCGCCGCGCTGCTGGCGGCGGGCTTCGCCCGTTTCCGGCTGAGGGACGTGGGATGAGCGTCGGCGGCGGGAGGCGTACGGGGGTTGCGGGCTGGGACTTCCTATAGTGGCTGGCATGGAGGTCGATCTCGGTCTGAGCTGCCCCGGCTGTCGTGAGCCGTGGCTGCGCCCGACGAATCTCCCGGGCCGGTACCGCTGCGTGAACTGCCTGCTGCGGTACGAGCTGCGGTCGGTCTGCCCGAACTGCGGCGAGCACTCCACGATCGTGCGGATGTCGAAGACCGCGACGCTGGCGTGCAACCACTGCGGCAGTTCGATGCTCGTCCAGGTCTAGGCGGTCACGTCTGAGGCGGCCGTGGACGCGCGGCGCATCTCGGGCCGGTTGGCACTCGGCAGGCCTGGCGGCCAGCTCTCGCACCACCCGCCCCGACCTGCTTGGTCCACGACCACCTCAGACGTGACCGCCGCGGTTGGTCTGCGGACATGTGCCGTCGCACGTCGCACCTGGTTCGTGGCGGCGACCTCCGGGGGCGGAACGGACGGAGGGTGGAACGCGCGTCGTCAGGGACGGGACCGGGGGCGCCGAGCCGTTGCTCGCTACCCTGACCTGGTGACCGGTTCCGATCCCCGCCTCCAGCGTCTGACGGGCATCGCGCCCTCGATCCTCGCCAGCGACTTCGGCAAGCTCCGGAGTCAGGTCGAGGAGGTCGTCGCCGCCGGCGCGACCGTCATCCACATCGACGTGATGGACGGCCACTTCGTCCCGCCGATCACGATGGGGCCGATCGTCGTCGACGCGCTCAAGGGCATCGACGCGGTGCTCGACGTGCACCTGATGATCGAGCGGCCGGAACGTCAGCTCGCTGACTTCGCCAAGGCCGGCGCCGACGTCCTGACCGTCCACGCCGAGGCGACCCCGCAGCTCCACTTCGCGCTCCAGCAGGCCCGTGAGCTCGGTGCCCTCGCCGGCCTCGCCCTCTGCCCGGGCACGGGGATCGACCCCCTGCAGGAGACGACCACGCTCGTCGACCTGGCCCTCTGCATGACGGTCAACCCCGGCTGGGGCGGCCAGCGGTTCATCCCGACCTCGTTCGACAAGATCGAGCGGATGACCGGCCTGCTGGCCGACGACGCCGTGCTCCAGGTCGACGGTGGCGTCGACCTCGCGACGATCGGCGGCTGCGCGGCGGCGGGGGCGACCAGCTTCGTCGCCGGCTCCGCCGTCTTCGGGCAGGCCGATCCGGGCGAGGCCGTCCGCGCGCTGGCCGCGGCCGCCGCCGCGGGTCGCGGGGTCGCGGTCTAGCTCCCGCGCGGCACCGACGCGCCGCGCGCCGGGGCGCCTTCCCGATGGGTTGTCCACCGTAGGGGTGGAGAAGACATCGGGAAGCCGGGCGGCCGCCCGGCCTTCGACCTCCGACGGGTCGCCCACCGCACGGCCGGCGCAGACCGCGAGGCCGCCGGCGACCGGGCCGCCCCGTACCGCGCCGCCCCGCGGATGGGGGATCCCCCCGGGGTTGCGGGGGATTGCCCCAGAATCCCGGGTACCGGTCACGCCGCCCTGCTTGGATGGTGGATGTGACCACCCCCATCGTGCAGGCGAGCGACCTGCGGAAGACCTACGGCAGCGGCGAGGCCGCGGTGACCGCCCTCGACGGCGTCTCCGTCGACTTCCAAGCGGGCCAGCTGACGGCGATCATGGGGCCATCGGGCTCCGGCAAGTCGACGCTGATGCACTGCATCGCCGGCCTCGACCACGTCGACGCCGGCACCGTGACGATCGACGGGATCGAGATCACCGACCTCGACGACCGTGGCCTGACCGAGCTGCGGCGCGACCGGATCGGCTTCGTCTTCCAGGCCTTCAACCTGCTGCCGGTCCTGACGGCCGAGGAGAACATCCTGCTGCCGCTGACGATCGCCGGCCGCGCCGGCCGCAGCGTCGACCGCGAGTGGATCGACCAGCTCGTCCACACCGTCGGGCTCCACGACCGGCGCGACCACCGCCCGAGCGAGCTGTCCGGCGGCCAGCAGCAGCGGGTCGCGGTCGCCCGCGCGCTCGCCAGCCGGCCCGCGGTGATCTTCGCCGACGAACCGACCGGCAACCTCGACTCGCGCTCGTCGGAGGAGGTGCTCGGCCTGCTGCGGCGCTCGGTCGACGCCTTCGGGCAGACGGTCGTGATGGTCACCCACGATCCCCACGCCGCGTCGTTCGCCGACCGGCTGGTGGTGCTCAAGGACGGGCAGGTCGTCCATGACGGCGAAGCCGGCGGCCGCGACCAGGTCCACTCGCGCCTGCGGGAGCTCGGCTGATGGTCCGGCTGCTGCTGCGAACGCTGCGTTCGCGAGCCAGACGGACGCTGATGACCTCGTTCGCGGTCGTGATCGGCGTCGCGCTGATCGCCGGCACGCTGATCTTCACCGACACGATCAACACGAGCTTCGACGCGATCGGCTCCGAGAGCTACCGCGGGGTCGGCGCGGTCGTCACGCCGGCCACGCCACCCGGCGCGCCGAGCGACCCGCAGGGTGACGCGGGACGGCAGCTGCCGCGGGACCTGGTCGCCCGGGTCGCCGACGCCGACGGCGTCCAGGCGGCCGAAGGCTCGATCGCCGCCGAGGCGATCGTCTTCAAGCGCGACGGCCGGACGCGGATCGGCGGCCAGGGACCGCCGTCGCTGCTGTTCTCGGTGATGCCGCCGGGCTTCGGTGGGACCTCCTACGTCGAGGGGCGCCCCCCGGCGCACCCGGACGAGGTCGCCTTCGACCGCAGCACCGCCGAGAAGGCCGGAGCGACGCTCGGCGACGTCGTCTCGATCCAGGGCGAGGGACCCCGCCGCCGGATGCGGCTCGTCGGCCTGTTGCAGCTCGGCAGCGGGTCGGCCTCGTTCGGGGGCGCGACCGTCGCGGTCACCACGGCCCCGACCGCCGCTGCGCTCGCCGACCGCAAGCCCGACGCCTACTACGACGAGATCCGCGTCCAGGGCGACCCGGGCGTCAGCGGCGAGGCATTGGTGGACGACGTCCGCCGGGCCGTCGGGACGACCGCGGTGGTCCGGACCGGCGAGGCCCAGGGGGCCAAGCAAGCGACCGACATCAAGGACGCGATCTCGTTCCTGCCGACCGTGCTGCTGGTCTTCGCGGGGATCGCGACCTTCGTCGGGGCGTTCCTGATCTTCAACACCTTCTCGATCACGGTCGCCCAGCGCCAGCGCGAGTTCGCGCTGCTGCGGGCGCTCGGGGCCGGCCGCCGCCAGGTCCGGCTGATGGTCACGGGGGAGGCGCTGGCGGTCGGCCTCGTCGGTGCGGTCCTCGGGATGCTGCTCGGGTTCGCGGTGGCCCCCGGTCTGCGGGCGCTGCTGAAGGCGTTCGGGGCCGACATGCCGTCGACGGCGACGGTCTTCAGCGGCCGGACGGTCCTCGTGAGCCTGATCGTCGGCGTCGTGGTCACGCTGGTGGCGAGCTTCCTGCCCGCCCGCCGCGCGACCCGGGTCGCGCCGGTCGAGGCCCTGCGCGAGGCGGCAGCGCCGCCCGGCAAGGGGGCGGTCCGCCGTGGGCCGGTGCTCGTCGGGATCGCCTTCGCGGTTGCCGGCGTCACCGGACTCCTGCTCGGCGCACTCGGAGCGGCCTCCGGTGACACGGCCACGATCCTCGCGGGCGGTGGCGCCGGCCTGCTGTTCGTCGCCGCGACGCTGGTCTCCCCGGCGCTGGTCGGGCCGCTCGCCCGGTTGCTCGGGCGGCCGTTGCGGCTGATCTTCGGGCTGCCCGGTCGACTCGCGCAGGACAACGCCGCCCGTCAGCCTGGCCGCACGGCGGTGACCTCCGGCGCACTGATGATCGGCCTTGCGCTGGTCGTCTTCGCGACGGTCTTCGCGGCCGGCCTGCGAGAGACGCTGCAGGGCGACATCGAGCAGGTCGTGGCCGCTCCCGTCGTCGTCCAGTCGTCGGGCGGCGGCGGGGGCGGGGCGAGCGGCCTCTCGCGATCGCTGGTCGAGACGCTCCGGCGGACCCCCGGCGTCGAGGCCGCGGGCGGGGTCGCCTTCGGCCGGGTCCAGGTCCGCGGTCACGACACGACGACGACCGTGATCGACGGGCAGCTGCTCGACGACGGGTTGATCCGGGTGCGCCAGCTCGGGGACGGCGGGATCAGCGTCCGCGACCCCGGCCGCGGGCGGGTCTACGTCGCCGACGACACGGCCAAGACCCTCGGTCTCGGCGGCGGCGAGACGATCGTGGCGACCGGGACCAACGGCAAGCGCCAGCGGCTCCAGGTCGCGGGGATCGTGAAGGGCAACGCCTCGACGATCAACGGGATCGTGATGAGCACCGAGACGGCGGCCGGGTTCGGCGAGACCACCCCGTTCTTCGTGCTCGCCGCCGGAACCACGACCGAGGTGGCGCGGGCGCTGAAGGCCGACTACCCCGCCACCGAGACCCTGACGCGGTCGGCCTGGGTCGACAAGCAGACCGCCCAGGTCAACCAGCTGCTGGGCCTGATCTACGCGCTGCTGGCGCTGTCGGTGGTGGTCGCGCTGTTCGGGATCGTCAACACGCTGACGCTCTCGATCCAGGAGCGGGTCCGGGAGCTCGGCCTGCTGCGAGCGGTCGGGGCGACCCGTCGTCAGGTCCGCCAGATGATCCTGCTGGAAGCGGTGATCACGGCCTTGCTCGGGGCGCTGCTGGGCGCCCTGCTCGGCTTCGTGCTGGCGATCGCCGTCGGTACGACCCTCGACGGGTTCGCGATCAGCGTGCCGATCGGCCAGATCCTGGGGCTGGTGGCCCTGACCGGCGCGCTCGGCGTGCTGGCGGCGATCCGGCCCGCCCGGCGAGCCGCCGCGACCGAGGTCCTGGTGGCGATCGCCGACGAGTGACCGCGACGGAGCCGGCCGGTCGGCGGGCGGAACGTCCGCCCCGGCGTCGGCTCCGGGAGGCGACGCGCGCGGACCTCGAGCGGCCCGCCCCGTGAGCGGCCCGCCGCGCGTCAGCCCGCGGCGGGCGAAGCGGTGGAGGCCGGAGCCGGGCGCCGGTAGACGACGGCCAGCAGCAGGCAGAGGACCGCGGCCCCGGCGGTGTAGCCGACCTCGGCCAGCAGCAGCGGGTCGTCGATCGGGCGGGCCAGCATCCAGATCACGAACAGCAGTCCGGATGCGACCCAGGCCGCGGCCGCCGACCAGGCGTGGCCACGGGCGAGGGCGGCCTGGTTGAGGGTTCCGGCCGTCAGGTGCATGCCCATCCCGACGGCGACGATCGCGAGGCCGAGCACGGGCGGCTTCTGGCCGTCGAACAGCAGCGGCATCACCCAGCTGCCCAGCACCAGCAGGCCGACGACCACCAGCGCGGCGAACGCCGCGATGTAGCCGACGGCCTTGCGGATCGCGACGGCGATCTCGTGCGGGGAACCGGTCGCGATCAGCCGTGCGAAGTGCGGGAGCAGCGTCGTCTGGACCGCCTGGAACAGCTGGAGCGGGGCGCGCGTCACCAGCAACGCGCTGAAGATCAGACCCGCGGCGGCCTTGTCGGCGGTCAGCAGCGTGCCGGCGTTGACCAGCGTCTGCTCGCCGAGCTGGATCAGCGCGACGGCGACCGCGAACGAGCCGCCGGCCTTGAGTCCGGCGGCGGCGACCGGCCGGGCCTCGACCGTCGCCATCCGCTTGGTCGCCCGCCGGATCGCCCACGGCACCACTAGCAGCGAGGCCAGCGGCGCGGCGAGGATGCCGGCGGCGACGGCGATCTGGCCGGAGCTGATCCCGATCAGGGCCGCGATCGGGAACAGGATCCGGGCCACCGACTCGAACAGCACGAGCCCGCCGTAGAGCCCGAACCAGCCGTGCCCGGCGACGAAGCCACGGGCGAAGTAGCTCGCCCCGTAGGCCACGCCGGCCCCGACCAGCAGCCAGAACATCGAGGACGAGCCGATGTTGTCCTGCAGCGGACCACGGGCGACCAGCGCCGCGACGACCAGCAGGGCGGCGAAGCCGGCCTGGATCAGCAGCGGCTCGCGCAGCGACGGGTGCGCGTCGCCCTTGGCCCGGGCGATCGCGATCGTGCGTGACAGCAGCTGCTCGACGGGCCGGTAGAAGACCGACATCGCCGTGAACAGGATCGCCCACATCGTGGCGATCTGGCCGTACTGCTCCTGGCCGGTCGCGGACGACCCGAGCGCGTGCGAGGCGACCGAGAAGAAGAGGAAGGTCAGCAGCCCGGTCGAGGCGATCCCGATCGAGAGCAGCCGGGCGCCGCCGCCGTACCCACTGCCGCTGCCCTGGGGCTCGGCGGGGGCGGCGACCATCTCGTCGGAGACCGCGCCGTCCGGATCGAAGTTCGGATCCGGGGGGACGGAGCCGACCGCGGGGAGCTCACCGGTCCCGGCGGTCCCGTCGGCGGGTCGGGCGCCGCGCGGCGGGGCGGACCCCGCCGGCCGGGGCGCCGTCGCCGGCTCCTCTTCGGGCGGCGTGGCGCTCACCGGCGACCGACCATCTCAGCGGGGTGCAGCAGGGCTCAGTCGCCGACGCGAACGAGTAGCTGCGTCCACGGGAACGGCTGACGGGTCTCGACGACCTCGCCGTGCTGCCCGAGCAGCTGCTTGAACGACCGCGTCGACCAGTGGTTGAGGTGGCCCGGGGTGTTGCCCAGGTCCTTCAGGTACGAGCCGCGGGCGATGTTGACCGCGCGCCAGATCGGCTCGCGGGGGACCGAGACCAGCAGCCAGCGCTTGGCGACGCGGGCCATCTCGGCGACGGTGTGCTCCGGGTCCGGGACGTGCTCGAGGACCTCGATCGCGGTCGCGACGTCGAACTCGTCGTCGGCGAACGGGAGGTTCTCCGCGCGCATGATCTTGTACTCGAGGTTCGGCGCCTGGCGCTGGGCCCAGCCGGCCTGGATCGACGGCTCCTCGAGGTCGAGGCCGACGACGCGCTTGTCGCCGAGCCGCTGCGCCCACGGGTGGACGAGGACGCCCTCGCCGCAGCCGACGTCGAGCAGCGACTGGGGGTCGGCCCGCACGAACAGCTCCTCCAGCTGCCGCTCGAAGCCGGCCTGCAGGCGCTTGGCGACGGGGTTGGTGGTGTTGTACTTGTCGTACGTGTTGCCGGTGATGATCCCGTCGTCACTCGTCGTGATCGTGACAGGACCGGACTTCGTGCTCTCGGTGCTCACTCAGGACCTCAGTGCGTCTTGTTCATCGGTGGACTGGACGGTCGGCGCGGCCTTTGCGCCGGTGGTCGCCTCCTGGCCGGTCGGGCGAGCGCCCGGCTCGTAGTGGCTCGGCGGCACGCCGAGCTGCAACTCGATCCGCCGCACGCGCTCGAAGACGCGCTGGAGCAGGATCCGCTGGCCGTGCAGCAGGTCGCCGATCACCGCGAGCGCGGCGACCATCACCGCGGCGGTGAACAGCACCCCGCCGAAGATCAGCGACTGGACGTGACCGGCGCCCTCGCCCTGGACCCACGAGACGAAGAACCGCAGCCACGGGATGCAGGCGAGGAAGAAGAGCACGAAGGCCATGCTCATGAAGACGCGGACCGGCTCGTACTGGGCGTAGATCCGGAAGATCGACACCGAGTTGCGGCGGACGTACGCCCACATCGAGGGGAACAGCCGCGACTCGCGCAGCTTCTCGTTGGTGCCGACCGGCACGTGCTTGGTCGCGACCAGCAGCTTGCCGGCCTGGATCAGCGACTCGAGCGTGTAGGTGAAGCGGGAGACGACCGCCAGCTGGATCGCGGCCTCGCGGTTGTAGGCGCGGAAGCCGGAGGTCGCGTCGGCGATGTCCGTCTCGGACGCCCGACGGACGACCGCCGAGCCGAGCTTCTGGAGCCGGACCTTCAGCGGCGAGAAGTGCTCGATCGTGTGGACCTGGCGGTCGCCGACGACCATGTCGGCCTCGCCGGCCAGGACCGGGGCGACGAGGTCGGGGATGTACGACGCGTCGTACTGGTTGTCGGCGTCGGTGTTGACGATCACGTCGGCGCCGAGCTTGAGGCAGGCGTCCAGCCCGGCCTGGAAGCCCGCCGCAAGGCCCTTGTTGTTCGTCAGCTTGACGATGTGGTCGACGCCCTTCTCACGGGCGACCTCGAGCGTACGGTCGACCGAGCCGTCGTCGATCACCAGCCACTCGACGGTGTCGAACCCGGGAACCGAGCGCGGCAGGTCGTCGAGGGTGGTCGGGAGCGTCTGCTCCTCGTTGAAACAGGGGATCTGGATGATCAGCTTCATGGGGCTCAGCGAGGGTTGGGCGGGTGGGGCCCGGCAACGTGACGTAGCGAGCACGGCGACGTTCCGGTGGGGTCCGTCGTTCGCCCGGGCGGCGGAGTCACGGCATGGGCACGCGCAACGAAGCGATGGCGTGGAACCGGAGGAGTATTCCAGAGCCGCCGCCGGTCCCGCCCCGCGCCACGGCCGTCCGGAGGCGCGGAGCCGCGCCCGGGAGCCCGGACCGGCCGAGCGGGACGGACCCCGCGCGGAGGCTCGTGCGGACGACGGGCGGGGCGGTCGTCGGAGCGGGCCGGTGGGGGCAGCACGGCTCGGCGGCGACGTCCCGTAGACTCGCCGACGCATCTTGGACGGCCGAAACGACACGACCCGTGCACGCATCGCCGGCCGGTTGCCACTGATCGCGTTCCTGCTGCTCTGCGCGGGTCTGCTGGCGATCTTCATCGCCTATCCGACGTACCCGAACTACGACAGCTATTACACGCTGCTCTGGGCCCGGGAGCTGTGGGACGGGCAGAAGCCGGTCTTCGACGCGTTCCGCGCTCCGACCGAGCACCCGCTCTCGATCCTCTTCTCGATGGGGCTGACGCCCTTCGGGCGCGGGGTCGACCGCTTCCTCGTGCTCTGCGCGATGGTCTCGGTCGCCGCGCTCGCTGCCGGGCTCTACCAGCTCGGCAAGGAGACCTTCAACCGCTGGGTCGGCCTCGTCGCCGGCATGCTGCTGGTGGTCAACTGGAACCTGATCATGCTGGCCGTTCGCGGCTACCTCGACGTCACGTACATGGCGCTGGTGGTCTGGGCGGCGGTGCTCGAGCTGCGGCGCCCGCGCCGCGGCTGGCCGGTCCTGCTGATGCTCTCGCTGGCGGGGCTGCTGCGCCCGGAGGCGTGGGTCCTCGGCGGCCTCTACGCGCTCTGGATGGCCTGGCAGCCGAGCTTCCGCCACATCTTCAGCGTCCGCGGGATCAGCTGGCTCTTCGCCGGGATCGTCGCCCCCCTGATCTGGGTCACCGTCGACTACGTCGTGACCGGGGAGCCGCTCTTCTCGCTGACGCACACCTCGGATCTCGCGGAGTCGCTGGGCCGGACCCGCGGTCCGCTGGAGATGCCGCACGCGACGTTCGCCTACCTCAAGGGGATCGACGGGGCGGCGCTGTTCTTCTCCGGGGCGGTTGGCGTGGTCGCCGCGCTGGTGATCGTGCCGCGGCGGATCGGGATCCTGCTCGTGCTGCTGCTGGCCGGCATCGGGACCTTCCTGATGATCGGCGTCGGCGGCTTCTCGGTGATCGACCGCTACCTCCTGGTCCCGGCCGTGCTGCTGCTGATCTTCGCGGCGTTCGTGCTGATGGGCTGGACGATGTTGCCGGCCGGCCGCCTCCGCCGCTGGTGGTCGCGGGCGGCGATCCTGGCCGCGATCGGGGTCGCGGTCGTCGCCGTCGACCGCGTCCAGCCGGGCTCGATCGACAACGACCTGACCTTCCGCGGGACCGCCCACCGCAACCTCGTCGCCGTGCTCGACCAGCCGCAGGTCCGCGAGGCGCTCCGCTGCGGCCCGCTCTGGACGCCGAACCACAAGCTGGTCCCGGACTCGCGCTGGATCCTCGACGCCGGGGTCACGAAGGTCCTGCCGCGCTCGATGCTGCGGCCCGAGCAGTTCCAGTACACGAAGGGCCCGAAGACGGGCAAGCCGCTGCCGTTCTCCGAGCTGACGCTCGACCGGCAGGCGGCGCTGCGAGCGGTGCCCGACGTCCGTAGCGGCGGTCTGCCGCGGCGCGGCGTCCTGATCGTGCCGGCGACCCGCCAGGCGCTGATCCGCCAGGCCTACGTGACGGTCGGCGACGACGTGGCCTTCGACGCGATCCCGCTGCCGGGCTTCCGGCGGATCGCCACCAGCACGAACTACGCCGTCTACGCGAACTGCGGCTGAGGCCGCCGACCGCGGCCCCGAGGGGGCACTGGCGGCGGTCGTACGGTGAACGCAACGGCCGCCGATCGACGGCGGGGCCGGGGCCGGAGCGCCGGCACCCTATCCTGGGATGTCCGGATGACGATCGATGCGCGTGACGAGGCTCTGCTGAGCCGGACGGTGGAGTTGGCCGAGCGCGGCCGACGCTACGTGAGCCCCAACCCGATGGTCGGGGCGGTGGTCGCGCGGGACGGCCAGACGATCGGCGAGGGCTGGCACGCCGAGGCCGGTGGTCCCCACGCCGAGGTCGCCGCGATCGCGGCCTGCGGCGACGCCGACCTGACCGGGGCCACGATCTACGTCTCGCTCGAGCCGTGCTGCCATCAGGGCCGGACGCCGCCCTGCACCGACGCGATCGTCGCCGCCGGCCTCGGCCGGGTCGTGGTCGCGTCCGACGACCCCTCGGTCAAGGCCAGCGGCCGCGGCCTCGGGATCCTCCGCGACGACGGCGTCGAGGTCTCCGTCGCCGACCCCGCCTCCGACGTCGCGGTCCGCGCCCGCCGTCAGAACCAGCCCTTCCGCAAGCACGCCCGCACCGGCCTGCCGTGGGTGATGATGAAGACCGCGACCAGCCTCGACGGGCGGCTGGCGACGCACGCCGGCGACTCGCGCTGGATCAGCAGCGGCCCCTCGCGTGACCTGGCCCACCGCTGGCGGGCCGAGGTCGACGCGGTCGTCGTCGGGATCGGCACCGCGCTGGCCGACGATCCGCAGCTGACCGCCCGGCTTCCCGACGAGCAGCTCCGGCAGCCCCGGCGGGTCGTCTTCGACTCCGAGGCGCGGCTGCCGCTCGACGGGCGCCTGGTCGCCTCGGCCGACGGCGCGCCGGTCACGGTGATCACCAGCCGCGCCGCCTCGCGCTCGGCGACCGACGCGCTGCGGGCCTCCGGGGTCGAGGTGATCGTCGTCTCCGGCCAGAACGAGCACTCGCGGGTGCGGGCGGCGCTCGCCGAGCTCGGCCAGCGCGACGTGACCTCGTTGATGCTGGAGGGCGGCTCGCACCTCGCGGGCGCGTTCTTCGACGCCGGCGAGATCGACGAGCTGCGGCTGTTCGTCGCCCCGCTGATCCTCGGTGGTCGCCAGGCTCCGGGCCTGATCGGGGGCGAGGGCGTCGAGCGGATCGCGGACGCTGCGCGTCCGGTCGAGCTGCACCGCGAGCTGGTCGGCGACGACCTCCTGACCATCGCACGCCTCAAGGAGTGGTGAGTTGTTCACCGGCATCGTGCAGGACCTCGGCGCGGTCGAGGCGGTAGAGGGATTGAGCGGCGACGAGGGCGTGCGGCTGCGCGTCCGCACGCCGCTCGCCCGTGATCTGCGACCCGGCGACTCGATCGCCGTCAACGGCTGCTGCCTGACGGCCGTCGGCGAGTCGGCGGAGTCAACGGACCCCGCCCAGCCCGGGGCCAGCTTCGTCGCCGAGGTGATGAACGAGTCGCTGCGGCGGACGAGCCTCTCGGCGGCCGCCGTGGTCGGCGCCCGCGTCAACCTCGAGCTGGCGATGGCCGCAGGCGACCGCTTCGGCGGCCACATCGTGCAGGGGCACGTCGACGCGACCGGGACCGTCGAGTCGACCACCGCCGACGGCTTCTCGCGCGTGGTCCGGATCGCCCCGGACGACCCGTCGCTGCTCCGCTACGTGGTCGAGAAGGGCTCGATCACGATCGACGGCGTCTCGCTGACCGTCTCGGCGATCGACGACGCCGCGCTCGAGGTCTCCCTGATCCCTGAGACCCTCGAGCGGACGACGCTCGGGCGGGTCGGTCCGGGGGACCCCGTCAATCTCGAAGTCGACGTGCTGGCCAAGCACGTCGAGAAGCTGCTCTCCGCAAAGGACCGTTCGTGAGCGATACCTCCCCCCGCACTCTGGCGAAGCCCTTCGACCGCGTCGAGGACGCGATCGAGGACATCCGCCAGGGCAAGATGGTCATCGTCTGCGACGACGAGGACCGCGAGAACGAGGGCGACCTCGTCTGCGCCGCGCAGTTCGCCGACGCCGCCGCGATCAACTTCATGGCCAAGGAGGGGCGCGGGCTGATCTGCCTGACGCTGACCCCCGAGCGCTGCGAGGAGCTCGGCCTCGACCTGATGGCCGCCAAGAACGAGTCGCCGTTCGAGACCGCCTTCACCGTCTCGATCGAGGCCCGCGAGGGCGTCACGACCGGGATCAGCGCCGCCGACCGCGCCCAGACCGTCAAGGTCGCGATCGACCCGCTCTCCGGCCCCCGCGACGTGACCGTCCCCGGCCACGTCTTCCCGCTCAAGGCCAAGCCGGGCGGCGTGCTCGAGCGGACCGGGCAGACCGAGGCGTCGGTCGACCTCTCGCGGCTGGCCGGCCTGCACCCGTCGGGCGTGATCTGCGAGATCATGAACGAGGACGGGACGATGGCCCGTGTGCCGGACCTGATCCCGTACGCCGAGAAGCACGGCCTCAAGATGATCACGGTCGCCGACCTGATCGCCTACCGCCGCAAGAACGACCGGCTGATCGAGCGGGTCGTCGACATCAACCTGCCGACCGCGTTCGGGACCTTCACCGCCGTCGGCTACCGCTCGCTGGTCGACGACAAGCACCACGTCGCACTGGTCAAGGGCGACGTCTCGGGGACCGACGACGTGCTCGTCCGGGTCCACTCCGAGTGCCTGACCGGGGACGTCTTCCACTCGCTCCGCTGCGACTGCGGGGAGCAGCTGGAGTCGGCGCTGGCGATGATCGAGCAGGAGGGCGCCGGCGTGCTCCTGTACCTGTCGCAGGAGGGCCGCGGGATCGGCCTGCTCAACAAGCTGCGGGCCTACAAGCTGCAGGAGGAGGGCTACGACACCGTCGACGCCAACCTCAAGCTCGGTCTGCCCGCCGATCTGCGTGACTACGGGATCGGCGCCCAGATCCTGGTCGACCTCGGCCTCAGCTCGATCCGGATCCTGACCAACAACCCGAAGAAGATCCGGGGGCTCGAGGGCTACGGGCTCTCGGTCGCGGCCCAGGTCCCGATCGAGCACGCGTCCAACGAGCACAACGTGGACTACATGCGGACCAAGCGCGAGCGGATGGGGCACACGCTCCACCACCAGGGCCTGGCGCTCGACGAGGAGATGCTCCGCGAGGAGCACGCGCGGGACCACGTCGCCGACGGGACCGCCGCCGAGCACGTGGCCACGGAGGAGCAGGCATGAGCGACCAGCGCTTCGCGATCGTCGCCGCGACCTTCTACCGTGATCTCGCCGACCGGCTGATCGCCGGCGCCCAGGCGAGCTTCGCCGAGGCGGCCACGACGCGCTGGGAGGCGCAGTCGGCACCGACGAGCCCGCGGCCGACCGAGGCCGCTCCGGCCGACGTCTTCGAGGTCCCCGGGGCCTTCGAGCTGCCGTTGGCGGCCAAGTACCTGGCCGAGTCGGGCCGCTACACCGGGATCGCCTGCGTCGGGGCCGTGATCCGTGGGGAGACGGACCACTACGACTTCGTCTGCGGCGAGGCCGCTCGCGGGATCCAGGACGTCCAGCTGAGCACGGGCGTACCGACTGCGTTCGGGGTGCTGACGGTCAACGACATGGATCAGGCGCTGGCCCGTTCCGGCGGCGACAAGCGCGATTCCGGGCGCCACGCGGCCGACGCGGTGCTCCAGCTGGTGGCGCTCCGCCAGCAGCTGGCCGGCGCGTAGTGCGCTAGCGCCCCGCTCCCGCCTGTCGCGGGCGGGAACGGGGCGGCAGGGCGCGCCGACGTGTGCCGCCGGCGCGCCCGGCAACGCTGGTCAGTGGGCGGCAGGGGCCCGCCGCTCGGCCCGGTGCGTCACCTCGAGCTCGTGGACGACGCGCTCGGTGGTCATCTCGTGGACGATCAGGCCCGCGGCACCGAGGAGCGCGAAGCCAACGCCCTCCCAGAGCGCCAGGTCCAGGCGTGTCGTGCCGCTGTAGACGAACGAGGCGACGATCGTCCAGGCGCCGAGCAGTGCGGTCAGGCCATCGATGCCGCGCTCGATCATCCCGCGCGCGCCGCGCGCCGCCATCGCCAGGCCACCCAGCAGGGCGGCGGCACCGATCCCGGCTGCGACCCACTCGATCGTGCCGGTGGCCCAGATGCGGCTGACGATCGCGAGGAAGGACCCCGCGGCCGCGAGCATCAGAGCGCTGGCGAACCTGTAATGGATGGGCAGCTTGTTGGTCATTCGAAGGCTCCTTCGGTCGTTGCCGAACCTTGTGCTGCTCCACCCACGCTAGCGCGATATTGACTGGTGTCAATATAGATCTCGATCGATGTAGGTGCTACCGTTCGGGGGGTGGACCGCCCGTTCCTGCACCGCACCGCACCGCTCGCCGACCAGCCGCTGTCCGACGAGCACGCCGCCGAGCTGGAGTCGCTGCTGCACGCGCTGGCGGACAAGCAGCGGCTGAAGATCGTCAGCCTGCTGCTGCACAGTGGCGGCCTGGCGCTGTCGGTGGGTGACCTGCGTGGTGCGCTGCAGCTCAGTCAGCCGACGGTCAGCCACCACCTCAAGCGCCTGGTGCGGGCCGGCCTGCTCGTCCGCGAGCCCGACGGCAACTTCGTCCGGTTCCGCGTCGCGCCGACGGCGCTTGCGCAGCTGCGGCGGCTGTTCGCCGAGTCGGCGCTGGTCACCCCGGCCTAGGCCCGCTCGGTCCGGTCGTCGTCTGCCCCGGAACGGGTCGTCGACGAGACCTCGTCGGCGGTCGATGGCGGCCGGTCGAGGCGCTAAGCTGAACTCATGGACAGCGAGTCTCTCGCGCTCCTCGTGATCTTCCTCCCGCACGCGATCGGGGGGATCTTCCTGGGTTGGCGTCTGCTTCCGGCCGAAGCCCGTGGTGAGCTGCGCGGTTGGTGGCGGGACGACGACGGTGGCCCGCCGCCGTCACGTCCGCCGGTTCCGCAGTCGGGGGGCGGGGGCGACGAGCCGCCGCTGCCCGACGCCGTGCCGTCGCCCGTGCGCATGCGCGAGCCGGGGCGGCTGGCGGACCGGCTCCCGTCGCCGGCTCGTCGGCCCGAGCATCCGCCGGTCCCGGAGCGGAAGCCCGAGCCGCAGCGACGTTGACGCGGTAGACGGGGTTCGGGGGCCGACCCGGTCGACGGCCGGACCCCATCACCCGGTACCCTGCTTCGTCTATGGCTAAGGTTTGCATTTCGTGCGGGAAGGGCCCGGCCTTCGGCCAGAGCCGGAGTCATTCGATGCGGGCCACGAAGCGCCGGTTCGATGCCAACCTTCAGAAGGTTCGGATCGTCCAGAACGGTGCTCCGTCGCGCGCATACGTCTGCACCCGGTGCCTGAAGGCCGGCAAGGTCCAGAAGGCCGTCTAGCGCTTCCGGGCGCGTCATCTCCATGGGACGTCCGACGTTGACGTCGGTGGATCCCAGCATCGTCCGCTTCCGCCAGCTCGTGGCGGGAGCGCTGGCGCACCTCGAATCACGGCGCCAGGAGATCAACGACCTGAACGTCTTCCCGGTCGCCGACGGCGATACGGGCGACAACATGGCCCTCACGTTGCAGGCGGTCGTCGAGGAGCTCGACGACGCGCTTGCCGCTGGCCGCGATCAGGGCGACCTGGGACGCGAGGAGCTGGTCCGCCGGTTGGCGCGCGCCGCGCTGCTCGGCGCCCGCGGCAACAGCGGAGTCATCCTCTCGCAGCTGATCCGCGGCGCCGCCGAGGAGCTGGTCGCGCGTCCGGGAGAGCTGATCCGTCCGCCGCTGGTGGCGGCCGCACTCGCCGGGGCCGCGCGCCGCGGCTACGACTCCGTCCGCCAGCCGGTCGAAGGCACGATCCTCACCGTGATGCGCGAGATGGCCGGTGCGGCCTCGCACGCGGTCGCGCAGCTCGACCCGATCCAGCTCGGCGAGATGGCGGGGGAGGAGCAGCAGTCCACGGCTCTCGCTGCCGTCATCGGCGAGGCGATCGCCGCCGGTCAGCGGGCCCTCGACGAGGGTCCGGAGCTGTTGCCCGCGCTCAAGGAGGCCGGCGTCGTCGACGCCGGTGGCTTCGGGCTGCTGGTGATGTTCGCTGGCGTGATCCGCGAGCTGCGCGCCGGTCTTCCCGGAGGCGACTTCGACATCCAGCACTACGCGGCCGCGCGGCTCGAGGGCATCACCCACGCGTCGGAGACGTTCCGCTTCTGCACCAACTTCGCGGTCACCGGCGAGGGCCTGGACGTGTCGCGGGTGCGTCGCGAGCTGGCCGAGCTCGGGGACTCGATCATCGTCGTCGTCGGTGACGAGCAGACGCTGAAGGTCCACGTCCACACCGACGACCCCGACGCCGCGATGGGCCTGTTCGACGGCTCGGGCGAGATCTCGCGGGTCGACGTCGCCGACATGGACGAGCAGGTCGCCGCCCGGGCCGAGCGGTCCGCCGCAGCGGGCGCGGCCGGCGCGCAGGCGTCCGGCCCGCGGGTCCGGACGGCGCTGCTGGCGGTCGTCTCGGGGGCCGGGATCAGCGACGTCTTCCGGTCGCTCGGTGCGTCGGTGCTCGACGGCGGGCCGACGATGAACCCGTCGACCGCCGATCTGCTGGCGGCGATCGAGGCAGCGCCGTCCGACGAGGTCGTGCTGCTGCCGAACAACTCCAACGTCCGGATGGCGGCCGACCGCGCCGCCGAGCTGGCGGAGCGACCAGTCGTGGTGCTGCCGACCCGCTCGCAGCAGGCCGGCCTGGCGATCGCCGTCGGCCATCTGCCTGACGCGAGCGCCGACGAGAACGCCGCGGCCCTCCAGGAGCTGCTCGACGAGCTGGCGACCGGCGGCGTCGCGCCGTCCGCGCGCGAGGATCCGCAGGGGCGCTTCGGCGTCGGTGACGCGCTCGGCTACGTCGGCGAGGAGCTGGTCGCCTGGGGCGCACCCGAGGCGACGTTGCGGACGGTCATCGAGCGGCTGGCGGTCGATCGCGAGATCCTGACCGTCCTGACCGCCGACGACGTGCCGCTCGCCGACGCCCAGCTCGAGCAGCTGGCGCCGGACGGCGTCGAGGTCGAGGTCACGCCTGGCGGTCAGCCCGCCTGGTGGTGGCTCGTCGCGGCCGAGTGACGGGGCCGGCAGGTTCCCATCCGGGCGATCGGGGAGCATCGGAGATCGTGTCCGGTTCCGATCCCGCCTCGCCCCGCCCGGCCTTCGCCACCGGTGAGCTGCTGACGGTCGACGACCTGCGAGCGGCACCGGTCCGGCGTCCGCGTCCGTCGCGCTGGCTGCGCTCCAGCGGCTTCGGGGGCAAGAAGGCGCTGAAGGCGGCCGCGAACCTCGGGATCGACACCGTCGGCGGGCTGCTCGAGCACCTGCCGGTCGAGAGCGGCGAGGTCAGCACGATCGGGACCCTCCGTCCCGACGAGCGGATGACGTTGCTGGTCGAGATCCAGCGGATCGCCAGCCGCCCGGTTCGGCGTCGCGGGATGCGTCCGCTGGTCGAGGCGCTGGTCACCGACGGCACCGGCGTCCTGCGGGTCGCCTTCTTCAACCAGCCGTGGCTGCTCGAGCGCTACCCGCCGGGCACGCGTCTGCTGCTCAGCGGCACGCTCAAGGGGCCGGGGCGGTTCTCGGTCGCGGCCCACGCCCCGAGCAGCGATCCGGCTCCGGCCCCGCCGTCGCTCGACGACGCCGTCGCGTCCTCGGGCCTGGAGGGGGAGGAGACGCCGACCCCGTCGGAGGGGGAGCAGAGCGTGGTCGTGGCCCCGGCGGCGACCGTCGCCCGCTACCCGGCCAGCGACGGCCTGACCTCGATCGAGATCCTGGCTCGCGTCCGCGACGTCCAGGACGACCTCCACGAGGCGGTCGATCCGCTGCCGGCCCGCCTGCGGGCCCGCCACGGGCTGCCCGACCGCGTCGCCGCGCTCCACGCCGGGCACCTCGGCGACCACGAGCGCGGGCGCCGCCGGTTGGCCTTCGACGAGCTGCTGCTGACCCAGCTGGAGTACCTCCGCCGCCGGCGCCAGCACGGCCAGGGACGGCCGGCTCCGGCGCTGACCGGACCGAGCGACCTGACCGACCGCTGGGTCCGCGAGAGCCTGCCGTTCCCGCTGACCGGTGACCAGCAGCGCGCGATCGCGGCCAACGGCGACGCGCTCGGGACCGTCGAGCCGCTCCAGCGGCTGCTGATGGGGGAGGTCGGCTCCGGCAAGACGGTGGTCGCCCTCCACGCGATGCTGCGGGCGGTCGAGTGCGGGTACCAGGCGGCGCTGATGGCGCCGACCGAGACCCTCGCCGAGCAGCACTTCCGCACGATCCAGGCGCTGCTGCCCGACGCGATGGTGCCGGTCGGGCTGCTGACCGGATCGACCTCGGCCGCCCGCCGCCGGCCGTTGCTGGAGCGACTGGCCAGCGGCGAGCTGCCGCTGCTGGTCGGGACCCACGCGCTGATCGAGGATCCGGTCGTGTTCCGCTCGCTGGCGGTGGCGATCGTCGACGAGCAGCACCGCTTCGGCGTCCGCCAGCGCAGCGCGCTCGACCGCAAGGCCGCCCCCGACGCCGACGGCGAGCGGGCGGTCCACATGCTGCACATGACGGCGACCCCGATCCCGCGGACGATGGCGCTGCTGGCCTACGGCGACCTCGACGTCGTCGCGCTCCGCGAGCTGCCCAAGGGCCGCCAGCCGGTCGCGACCCACGTCTGCGCCAGCGACCGCGAGCGCGCCCGGGCCTACGACCGGATCCGCGAGGAGGTCGCCGCCGGCCACCAGGCGTTCGTCGTCTGCCCGCTGGTCGACGACAGCGACGCGCTCGAGGCGCGTTCGGCGATCGCCGAGCACGAGCGGCTCTCCTCCGGCGAGCTGCACGACCTCCGCGTCGAGCTGCTCCACGGCCAGATGAAGCCGGCCGACAAGCAGCGGGTGATGGAGCGGTTCGCGGCCGGCGAGGCCGACGTGCTGGTCGCGACCACCGTGATCGAGGTCGGGATCGACGTGCCCAACGCGACCGTGATGCTGATCGAGAACGCCGAGCGGTTCGGGATCTCCCAGCTCCACCAGCTACGTGGCCGGGTCGGCCGGGGAGCCGCCGCGTCGACCTGTCTGCTGTTCGGGCCCAAGAGCACCGCACGACTGCGGGCGCTGGCCTCGCACAGCGACGGCTTCGCGCTCTCGGAGGTCGACCTCAGCCTGCGCGGCGAGGGCGAGCTGCTCGGCACCCGCCAGTCCGGCACCGCCCGCTTCCGGGTTGCGCGGCTGCCCGACGACGGCGACCTGCTGCTGCGGGCCCGTGACGTCGCGGAGGAGCTGCACCGCGTCGACCCGGACCTCGCGGACCCGATCCACGTGCCGTTGCGCGATGCGCTCCAGGCGCGGCGGGCGGGGACCGACGAGCCGGTCGCCGAGGCGATCCCCGCATGAGGGTGATCGCCGGCCGGTTCGGCGGGCGACGGCTGACCGCTCCGAGCGGCCTCGACACCCGGCCGACCAGCGACCGGGTCCGCGAGGCGCTGTTCTCGATCCTCGGTCCGCTGCACGACCTGCGCGTCCTCGACCTCTTCGCGGGGACCGGGGCGCTCGGGATCGAGGCGCTCTCGCGCGGGGCCGCGCACGTCACCTTCGTCGAACGCGATCGCCAGGCCCTGACGGCACTTCGGAGCAATCTCACAGGAGTCGGGGCCGAGCCGGACGAGCACACCGTCGTCGCTCGTGACGCGCTCCGTCACCTGCGGGACGCAGCCGCGGGCGGCGATGCATACGATCTCGTCTTGCTCGACCCGCCTTATCGCGACGCGGACCGGCTTGGACCGGTGCTCGACGAGGGGATGCGGCCGCTCCTGCGGGAGGGGGCACGGGTGGTGACGGAATCTGACCGCCGCCAACCGCTTGTCCTCGCCCTGCAGCTTTCGGACGAGCGCCGCTACGGGGACACCCTGATCCGCATCTACGGAGCATGAGAACCGCGAATCGCATTGCCGTCGTCCCGGGGAGCTACGACCCGGTCACCAACGGCCACCTAGACATCATCAAGCGCGCCGCCGGGCTGTTCGACGAGGTCGTCGTGGCCGTCGTCAACCAGTCGGCCCGGAAGAACACCGCGCTGTTCACCATCGACGAGCGCCTAGGGTTCATCCGCGACGCGCTCGCCGCGGCCGGCGTCGACAACGTCCGGGTCGAGCCGTTCTACGAGCTGGTCGTCTCGTACGCGCGGCGGATCGGGGCCCAGGCGATCGTCAAGGGCCTTCGTCAGATCTCCGACTTCGAGTACGAGATGGAGATGGGCCACCTCAACCGTCAGCAGGCGCCGGACATCGAGTCAGTGTTCGTGATGGCCAGCCCGCAGTTCGCCTTCCTCTCGTCGAGCTGGGTCAAGGAGCTGGCGCGCTTCGAGGGCCGGATCGACGGCCTCGTTCCCGCACCCGTCGCCGCGGCCTTGGCCGAGCGGGTCCCGAGCCCGCGCGACGAGTCCTGAGCCGGCCTCCGCGGCGGGCCTGATCCCGTCGTTCCGTCCGCCGCGCGCCCTCCGCGCGGCGCACGGCCGCGGGCGCCGTCTTGCAGTCCGCGTCCCTGTTGTTGGTCCCCGCCGCCGCCATGCGGCAGGATGTAAGGGACCAACCCAACCCTCACCCACCCGGTTCCGCTCTTGCGGGCCGTGCGCGGGATCCGTCGGACCGAAAAGAAGGAATCGGCCCGGCAACCGCGAAACGGAAGTGTGCTATGGACGTTCTGGTCCTCATCGACAAACTCGACGACCTCGTACACAACGCGAAGCCGGTCCCGCTCACGGATCAGGTTCGGGTTGACCGCGAGGAGATCTTCGACATCCTCGACCAGATGCGAGCGACGATCCCTGAAGAGATCAAGCAAGCACGCTGGATCGTGAAGGAACGGCAGGAGATGCTGGCTGAGGCCAAGCGCGAAGCCGAGCGGATCATCAAGGAAGGCAAGGAGCAGCAGATCGAGCTGGTCTCCCAGCAGGAGGTCGTCAAGCTCGCCGAGCGCGAAGCGGACGACATCGTCGACGAGGCCCGCGCCCGCGAGCGCGAGATCCGCCTGGGGGCGGAGGACTACGCCGACGAGATCCTGAACACGCTCGAGGTCAACCTGATGAAGTTCATCGCGGCCGTGCGCCGTGGGCGCGAGCGCCTGCAGGGTAAGGACGACGCTGAGCTCGAGGGCGCCGAGCGCTAGCCGAGCGCCCGGTCGTCCCCGCCAGCTAGCGCGGGCGGGACGACCACCACCGCAGCAGATCGCCGATCTGGTGCGGAAGCGGATCGGCGCCCCGGCGCCGGGCCATCACGGCCCGGAGGGCGTCCAACGGTTCCCGGGCCTCGGCCCGGCTGAGGGTCGCCGCCGCCGCGACGACCGACCGCTGCCAGCCGGCCCGGCAGTGGAGGTAGACGACCGACCGCTGCTCGATCGCCGCTGCCGTCAGGCCACTGACCCGCTCCAGCTGTGCGGGCATCAGGTGGCCGTAGTCCTCGCTCGGAGCCCGCGACTCGCTGATGCCGTAAGAGTCGTAGGCCACCAGCACGGCCGCGTGCGCACCGTCGCGATACTCGTCGTCGGCGACCAGGCTGACCACGAGGGTGACGCCCCGCTCCGCCAGTTCGGCCACGTCCTCGCCGTCGCCCGGGAGCGCGCCGACGAGCAGCCCGTCGGCCACCGGATCGAACCCGTACTGCTGGAACCAACGGGACACGATGCCCACGCTAGAGCAGGATCGGAGCGCCTGTGCGGAGGGCGTACCGTGACGGCGCCGTCACCGATCCGCTACCGATGGGTAGGATCCGCGCCCATGGAGCTACCCGCGCCGCTCGAGAAGGTCGCCACGTCTGCTGGGGACAAGCTGTTCCTGTTGCGTGAGTTGGTCTCGGCCGGCGTGGTCGGTCCGATCTCGCCGAAGGCGATCCCGCCGATCCTCGGCGCGCTGCGCGGGTTCGGTCCGACGCCGGCCGCCGGCTACACGATGAACGCGATCCGCCGCCCGGACGCGACGGCGATCATCGACGACTACGGCAGCCTGACGTTCCGCGAGGTGCACGAGCGTTCCAACGCGCTCGCGGCCGAGCTGCGCAAGCTCGGCGTCCGCGAGGGCGACGCGCTGGCGATCATGTGCCGCAACCACCGCGGCTTCGTCGAGACGCTGGTCGCGGCGAGCAAGCTCGGCGTCCACCAGCTGCTGCTGAACACGATGTTCAGCGGGCCGCAGCTCGCCGACGTGCTCGCGCGGGAGAAGCCGGTCGCGGTCGTCTACGACCAGGAGTTCGAGGGGCTGCTGGCGACGGGGGCGGCCCACCTCACGCGGGTGGTCTGGGCCGACGACGAGGCCGGCCCGCGGACGGGCGACGCCCCGCTCGCCGAGGACCTGATCGCCGCCGGCGACCGCAGCGATCTGGTTCCGCCGAAGGAGCGGGGCCGGATGGTGATCCTGACCTCGGGGACGACCGGGACGCCGAAGGGCGCCGCTCGTCAGCAGCCGAAGTCGCTCGCCCCGGCCGCGCAGATCCTGTCGCGGATGCCGTTGAAGTCCGAGCAGCGGACGTTCCTCGCCGCGCCGATGTTCCACTCGTGGGGCTACCTGCACTTCACGATGGGCTTCGCGCTCGGCTCGACGCTGGTCCTGCGTCGGAAGTTCACGCCCGAGGGCACGCTCGAGATGATCCAGCAGTACCGCTGTCAGGTGCTGCCGGTGGTCCCGGTGATGCTCCAGCGGATCCTGGAGCTGCCGGACGAGACGCTGGCGAAGTACGACCTCTCGAGCCTCGAGATCATCGCCCTCTCGGGCTCGGCGCTCCCGGGCGAGCTGGCCACGCGGGCGATGGATCGCCTCGGCGACGTGCTCTACAACCTCTACGGCACGACCGAGGTCGGCTGGGCGACGATCGCGACCCCGGAGGACCTGCGCGCCGCGCCGAGCACGGCCGGCAAGCCGCCGCGCGGTACGGCCGTGCGGATCTACGACGAGCAGGGCAAGCGGCTGACCGCGCCCGGGCAGATCGGCCGGATCTTCGTCGGCAACGACATGAAGTTCGACGGCTACACCGGTGGGGGCGGCAAGGACGTGATCGACGGCCTGCTCTCGTCCGGTGACGTCGGCCACTTCGACGCCAACGGGCGCCTGTTCGTCGACGGTCGCGACGACGACATGATCGTCTCCGGGGGCGAGAACGTCTTCCCGCGCGAGGTCGAGGACCTGATCGCCAACCACGAGGCGGTCAAGGAGGTCGCCGTCTTCGGGATCCCGGACGAGCGCTGGGGTCAGGTCCTGAAGGCGGTCATCGTCCGCCACGAGGGGGCCGAGCTCGAGGCCGAGGCGGTCCGCGCCTACGTGAAGGCGAACCTCGCGAGCTTCAAGGTCCCGGCCCAGGTCGCGTTCATCGTCGAGCTGCCCCGCAACGCGACCGGCAAGGTGCTGGTGCGGGTGCTCAGGGACCAGCCGGTCGAGCAGCGCCCCTAGGGGCCTGTCCCCTGGAGGCCCGCGGTCGGCGGTGGCCGGAGCGAGGCCGCTCCGGCGCCTGATAGACCTCGCCGGGTGAGGGCCGCGCGGCGTACGACGATCACGGCGGGGCTCGCGCTGGTGGCGCTGACGGTGGGGTCGACGAGCGCCTCGGCCGCGCCGACGTTGCGCCCGGCTCCCGCGCCAACCTCGGTCGCCCGCGGGGAGCGGGGCGCCGCCGGGCCGGTCGCCCTGCGGCGGGTGACGGTCGTGCAGGACGGGTCGTCGCTGGTCTGGCGCCTGACCGTGGCCGGGGCCTGGGCCTCGTCCGACCTGCGCGGCGGCCGCGGACGCCGGATCTGCGTCAGCAGCCACCGGGCCGACGGCAGCGAGGGCTTCCGCTCGTGCGTCGGCTGGCGGGGCCGCCGGCTCGTCGTCCGCGGGGCGACGGTCGCGCCGGACGGGACGCTCGGGCCGTGGCGCTCGTCCGCGTCGAGCGTCGAGCGGCGAGGCGAGCGGACGCTGGTGGTCCGCGGGCCGATCGCGACGTTCGGGGTCGAGGGTCGTCGGCTCCGCTGGTCGGCCGCCTCGGCCTGGAGTCGCGGCGCGGACTGCCCGACCGCCGGCGGCTGCCACGACCGTGCCCCGTCGGGAACGGCGACGGCGGGCTACCTCGTGAGGACGCCGGTCGTCGTCGGCTGCACGCCGCCGCCGGCGGGGGCGATCCGCTCCGGACCGGCCGCGGCCGTCGCGGCCCGGGAGGTCGCCCTGACCTTCGACGACGGTCCCTGGACGCTGACCGGGCGCTTCCTCGACCTGCTGCGCCGCTACGACGTGCCGGCGACGTTCTTCCTGGTCGGCCAGAGCATCCCGCCGCACCACGCGCTGCTGCAGCGGATGGTCAACGAGGGCCACGCGATCGGCAACCACACCTGGAGCCACCTCGACGTGGCCGGTGGCAACCTCAAGCAGCTGCGGTCGACGAGCGACGCGATCCGCGCGGTCACCGGGGTCACGCCGTGCGTCTTCCGTCCGCCCGGCGGGGCGACCGGACCGGTGCTCCAGGCCGAGGCGCACGGGCTCGGGATGGCCGACGTGCTCTGGTCGGTCGACACCGACGACTGGCAGCTGCCGGGCACGGCGACGATCGTCTCCCGCGTGCTGCACGACGCGACCCCCGGCGGGATCGTCCTGATGCACGATGGCGGCGGCCCGCGCGAGGCGACCCTGGCCGCGCTGCCGCAGATCGTCACGGGCCTCCGTGCCCGCGGCTACCGGCTGGTCAGCGTCCCGCAGCTGCTGCGACTCCCGCAGCGCTACGGCTACCGCTGAGCCGGGTCGCCGTGCCCGGCGCGGCCGCCTCTGCGCGACCGGGGTACCCTGGGCTGATGGAGCCCGCTGACCTGATCGATCTCTCCGGGCTGCGGATGGGCGCGGGCGAGGGCCGGCGCCTCGACGTGCCCGTCACGCTCGACGCCGTTCGCCTGAGCGAGCAGGGGTACCGCCCCGAGCCCGCCCAACCCGAGGTGCGCCTCGACATCTCCCGGATGCTCGGCGGTGGCTTCGCGCTGCAGCTGCGGTTCGAGGGCAGCATCGCCGGGCCGTGCATGCGCTGCCTGAAGCCGACGGTGACGCCGGTCTCCGTCGACGTCCGCGAGCTGAAGCAGCCGGGGGCGACGAAGGAGGAGCAGCTCGACAGCGACTACGTCGACGGCGACGACCTCGACCTCGGACGCTGGGCCAACGACTCGTTCGTCTTCTCGCTGCCCGTCCGGGTGCTCTGCCAGGACGACTGCAAGGGCCTCTGCCCGGAGTGCGGGGCCGACCTCAACGAGGATCCCGACCACCGCCACGATCCGGGCCCCGATCCGCGGCTGTCGGCGCTCGGGCAGCTCCGCTTCGACGCCGACGGGAACCTC
Organism: Patulibacter ginsengiterrae; assembly: GCF_056269115.1. Taxonomy (NCBI): domain Bacteria; kingdom Bacillati; phylum Actinomycetota; class Thermoleophilia; order Solirubrobacterales; family Patulibacteraceae; genus Patulibacter; species Patulibacter ginsengiterrae. The sequence goes on along the minus strand of NZ_JBWDOG010000001.1, from coordinate 344,153 downwards.
CGCCAGGACGGATAGCGAGAGGGCGGACGGGAGGCCGCACGTCGTTCGGCCCGGAAATTCCGTACTATCGTCCGCCTTATGGCCGTCCCGAAGCAGAAGCAGTCGCACGCCCGTACCGCCAAGCGGCGTGCCCAGCACAAGGCTGCGCGTCCGACGGTCAACGAGTGCCCTCAGTGCCACTCGCCGCGGATCCCGCACCGCGTCTGTGGCACCTGTGGGTACTACGACGGTCGCGTCGTGATCGCCCCGAAGAGCTCCACCGACTTCTAGGACCCGCGGGGGCCGCTAGGCCCCTGGAGGATCCATGCCCGTCACCGTCGCGGTCGACACGACCGGAGCCGACCTCGGCCCGGCCGAGGTTGCGGCCGGTGCCGTCATCGCTGCGGCCCAGGGGATCTCGATCCGCCTGTACGGCCCAGCGGAGGAGTTGGAGCCGGTGGTCGTCGGCGTCGCCGGGATCACCGTCGTCGACGCCCCGGTCTCGATCGCGAAGGCGGCCGATCCGGCGCTCGCCGTCCGGGGCAACCCGGACGCCTCGATCGTGCAGGTCGTCCGTGCGGTCGCCGCCGGTGAGGCCGACGCGTTCGTCGTCGCCGGAGCCACCGGTCCCGCGCTCGCCGCGGGCCTGATGCACGTCCGCCGCGCCCGTGGGATCCACCGTCCGGCGCTCGCGCTGCCGCTGCCGATCCCCGGCAAGCCGGTCACGCTGGTCGACGTCGGTGCCAACGTCGAGGCGCGGCCCGACCACCTCGTCCAGTTCGGCTTCATGGGCGCGGCCCTGGCCCGCACGGTGCTCGGCGTCGAGCGGCCGCGGGTCGCGCTGCTCTCCAACGGCGAGGAGCCGACGAAGGGCACGCCCGACGTCGTCGAGGTCCACGCGCTGCTGCGCGAGCGGTTGGCCGACCACCCGCAGATCGAGTGGGTCGGCAACATCGAGGGCACCGACCTCACGACCGGCGTCGCCGACGTCGTCGTCACCGACGGCTTCACCGGCAACGTCGCGCTCAAGCTGATCGAGGGCGTCTCGCAGACCGTCGTCGGCGGCATCCGCCAGGCGGCGATGTCGAGCCCGATGGCGATGCTCGGCGGGCTGCTGCTGAAGCCGGCGCTCGGGCGCTTCAAGGCCTCGATCGACCCGGAGGCCCCGGGCGGCGCCTACCTGCTCGGGCTCCGCTCGCTGGGCGTCGTGCCGCACGGCCGCTTCACCCGGGTCGGCTTCGCGCAGGCGATCATCCGCGCGGCGCAGGGCAGTGAGCGACAGCTCACCGAGCTGCTCCACCAGGACCTCGAGGCGGCCGGCGCGCTCCGCCGTCCGCCCTCGTCCGCAGGGGCCGATACGTCGGCCGGCCGGTCCACCAGCTAGCGTTCAGGGACGATGACGCGCGACGAGGTGCTCAACATCGTTCGGCAACACCTGGCCGACGAGCTCGAGGTGGACCCGGACGCGATCTCCGAGGGGACCCGTCTGCGGGAGGACCTGGAGGCCGACTCGCTGGACCTGTTCACGCTGGTCCAGGAGCTCGACGACAGCTACGGGGTCACGCTGCCCGATGACGAGGCAGCGCGGATCACGACCGTCGGCGAGGCCATCGACTGCGTCCTGCGCCACCTGCCGGCCGCCGCGTAGGGCGGGATGTCCGACGACGTCCCCACGCGGAAGCTGCGCGAGCTGCTGGACGCCCTGCCCGCCTCCGCGCGCCGGCCGGTGCTCAGCCACGCGTCGTGGACGGCCCGTCGTTCAGAGAGCTACGAGCGGCTCGCCTTCCTCGGCGACAGCGTGCTCGAGCTGGCGATCTCGACCCACATCTTCCGGACCCTCGACGCCGACGCCTTCGGGGCCGGACGGCTGACCGAGGTCCGCGCCGGGACGGTCTCCGCGGTCCCCTGCCAGCGGGTCGCCGAGCGGCTCGGGGTGCCCGAGCGGATGGCGGAGATCGCTCCGGACAACCTCCGCAAGCGGGTCGCCGAGCTGACCCGGACCGAGCGGGTGCTGGCGTCGGTCTGCGAAGCGGTGATCGGGGCCTGCTACCTCGAGTTCGGCTACGAGCGGACGGCCGAGGCGGTCGTCGAGGCGTTCGCGCCCGAGCTGGGGGAGGCGCTCGACCACCCCGCCGACCACAAGAGCCGGCTCCAGGAGCTGCTGATGGCGCGCGGCCAGAAGGTCGTGTACCGCGTGACCGAGGAGATCGGCGAGCCGCACGCGCGGACCTTCGTGGTCGAGGCCGACGTCGAGGGCGACGCCGTCGGAGCCGGTCGCGGGCGCTCCAAGAAGCTCGCCGAGCAGGAAGCGGCGCGGAAAGCGCTCGGCACGCTCGGAGCCTGAGCCGTGCACCTGAAGGCGGTAACGCTCAAGGGCTTCAAGTCGTTCCCCGACCGGACCCGGCTGGAGTTCGATCCCGGCGTCTCGGTCGTCGTCGGCCCGAACGGGTCGGGCAAGAGCAACGTGACCGACGCGATCCTCTGGGCGCTCGGCGAGCAGCGGCCGCTCGCGATCCGCGGCCAGTCGATGCAGGACGTGATCTTCGGCGGCGGCAAGGGCGTCCAGGCCCGCAACGCGGCTGAGGTCGAGCTGATCCTCGACAACTCCGACGGCACGATCGACCTCCCGGTCAGCGAGATCTCGGTGATCCGGCGGCTCGACCGCTCCGGCGACGGCGGCTACCGGCTGAACGGCGCGAAGTGCCGGCTGACCGACGTCCAGGAGGTGCTCTCCGACACCGGTCTCGGCAAGGAGGCGCACTCGGTCATCTCGCAGGGGCGGGTCGAGGCGATCGTGACCTCGAAGCCGAAGGACCGGCGGCTGCTGATCGAGGAGGCGGCCGGACTCGGCAAGCACCGCAAGCGCCGGCGCCGTGCGCAGCTGAAGCTCGACCGGACCCGCTCGAACCTCGACCAGGCGCTGCTCGTCGAGCAGGAGGCCCGCAAGCAGCTCGGCCCGCTCAAGCGCCAGGCCGAGTCGGCGGAGCTCCACGAGCGGCTCGAGCGGCAGACCGTCGAGGCCCGCTGGGAGCTGGTCCGCGACGGGCTCCGGGCGCGACGGGCTCAGCGCGCCGCCGCCGAGACCGAGACGACCGCCGCCCGCGCCGAGCGGGAGCTCCTCCAGGGCGAGCTCGACCAGGTCGTGGCCGAGCGCCGCGAGGCCGAGGAAGCGCTGGCGCAGCAGGCCCAGCGTCGCGACCAGCTCGCCTCGCGGGCGCGACGGGTGAGCTCGTCGGGCGAGCGCGTCGAGCTGCGGCTGGAGCGCGTCGCCGACCGCCGTCAGACCCTCGCCGAGCGGATCGAGCGGCGTCAGGAGCAGTTGCAGGAGCTGCAGGCCGCGGCCGCGGTCGACCAGCCCGACGAGGTCGGTCGCTCGCGGATCGCGGCGCTCGAGGACGAGCTGGAGCGGCTCGACCAGGAGCGGCAGGAGCTGCTCGAGCGCGAGGTCGCCCAGCTGGAGACGGCTCGGGTCGCGGCCGAGCAGCAGGTCACCGTCGCCCAGGCCGCCGCCGAGCAGGTGCGGGAGGCGGGGCGCGAGACCGAGCAGCGGGCGGAGCAGGTCCGGACCCGCCGTCGTGAGCTCGAGCAGGCCGCCGAGCGGGCCCGCCGTGAGGCCGCTGCGGTCGGCGCGCAGCTCGCCGCCGCCAACCAGTTCCTCCGGAGTCACGGGGGCGGGGCCTTCCCCGGCGGACGCAAGGGCGGACCGGCGGTCGGATCGCTGGCCGACGGGCTGCGGGTCGACGACGGCTGCGAGCTCGCCGTCGCCGCAGCGCTCGACGGGCGTCTCAGCGCCGCCGTCACCAACGACCCCCGGATCGGCCGCGAGCTGCTCGGCCACGGCGGCCGGGACGGTGCTCGGGTCCTGCTCGGGGGCGCGGCCGCGACCGCCGAGGCCGCCGACGACGTGCCGCCGGTGCCGGACGCCGTCCCGCTCGCCGACCGGGTCCGCGGCGACGACGTCGCGGTCGCGATCGCCGGGCGCCTGCTGACCGACGTCTGGCTCGTCGAGGTCCTGCCCGACGTCGTGCCGCTGATCTTCACCGGCACCCTCGTGACCCCCGACGGACACGTCTGGCGGGTGGGACTCGGCGAGCTGCAGCGGCACCCGCAGGGCGGCGAGGATCGCGTGCTCGCCGAGCGCAACCGTCGCGACAAGCTGGTCGGGGAGAGCGAGCAGGCCGCCCGCGCCGAGCAGGTCGCCGTCGCCGAGGTCAGCGCGCTCAAGGACGAGCTGTCGAGCGTCGACCGCGATCGCGAGACCGCCGAGCAGCAGTCCCGCGAGGCCCGCCGTGCGGTCGTCGACGCGGAGGAGGCGCTGCGCGACGCGACCCGCGCCGTCGACCGTCGCCGCAACGCCCCGGACGAGGGGCCGAGCGCCGTCCGCCGGGCCCAGATCGTCGGTGAGCTCCAGGCCGAGCGGCGGACCGCCGAGCGGCAGCAGCGCGAGCGGGCCGAGCGCAACGTCCGGGTCGAGGCGCTGGAGCGGCAGATCGCCGCCGACGAGGCACTCGTCCCGACCGGGGAGCGGATCACCGCGGCACTGGCCGAGGCGCTCCGGATCGTCCGTGAGCGCGGCGTCGTGCTCGACCGGGCCGTCGCCGAGGACCGGGCTGCGGGTGACGACGTCGCCGGCCGGCTGCGCTCGTGCGCCCAGCGCGAGGCCGACCTCAGCCAGCGGCTGCGCCGGGTCGGCGACCGGCTGACGACGGCCGAGGTCGCCGCCCAGCGCGCCCGCGACCAGGAGCAGGAGATCGTCGCCGAGCTCGAGGCGCTCGCCGAGCAGCTGGGGCTGCCCGCCGAGCCGGCGGAGGACGCGCTCGACCCCGAGGTCGCCGAGCAGCTGCGGCAGCGGATCGCGAAGCTCCAGCGCCGGCGCGAGCAGCTCGGCCCGGTCAACCCGCTGGCCAAGCAGGCCTACGACGAGGCGTTCGAGCACGTCGAGACGTTGGAGGCGCAGCGGACCGACCTCGAGACCGCCCTCCGCGAGCTGCGGGCGTTCGTCCGCGACACCGACCGCCAGATCCAGGAGACGTTCGAGCAGACCTTCCGGGCCTGCGCCAAGAACTTCGAGGAGCTGGCCGAGCACGTCTTCCCCGGGGGACGCGGCCGGCTGCGGCTGGTCCACGAGCACGAGGACGCGGCCGAGGACGGCGATGGCGAGCCGACCACCGGCGACGGTGACGAGGAGCAGCCCGACACCGACCGCGACGACGACGTCGGGGTCGAGATCGAGATCACCCCGGCGGGCAAGCAGATGAAGCGCCTGACGCTGATGTCCGGCGGCGAGAAGACGATGACGGCGATCGCCTTCCTGTTCTCGGTCTTCCTCGCCAAGCCGAGCCCGTTCTACGTGCTCGACGAGGTCGAGGCGGCGCTCGACGACCTCAACATCGACCGCTTCCTCCAGCTGCTGCGGCGCTACCGCGACCGCGCCCAGTTCATCGTCGTCACCCACCAGAAGCGGACGATGGACGTAGCCGACGCGCTCTACGGCGTCTCGATGGGCGGGGACGGCGTCTCCAAGGTCGTGTCTCGGCGTCTCGATCAGAACGGCGCGGGAACCCCGGAGGTCCCGGGCGCCACCACGGGCTGAGCGGGCAGCAGGCGGTCTGCGTCGTCCGTAGGCGCTTCGCATCTCGGCACGCCCGACGCTCGGCAGTGCGGGTGCACAGCTCTCGCATCGCGCGCGCCGACCTGCTCGACCTGCGAACACCTCAGACACGCCTGCGCCGGTCTGAGAGCCGGGCGGCGTGAGGGGAAGTGGAGGCCGAGCAGGTCGGGGCGGATGATGCGAGAGCTGGACGCCAGTCCTGCCGAGCGTCAGGCGGCCCGAGACGCGATGCGCCTACACACCCCTCACGTCCGCCCGCGGTATCTTCGGTTGTCGATGGCACGCGAGTGGACCGACCTCTTCCTCCTCGATGCGGACCGCGTGCCCGCACCGGCCGCGGACGCCCCGGAGAAGCGCGGACGGTTCTTCAAGCGCCTACGCCAGAACCTCAAGAAGACCCGTGAGGCGCTCGGCGCCGAGCTGACCCAGACGCTCTTCGACACGCTCGACGAGGAGACCTGGGAGCGCCTGGAGGAGGCGCTGATCATGGCCGACTGCGGCGCGAAGGCGACCGCCGAGATCGTCGGCCGGCTCGAGCAGGAGGCGACCACCGGCGGCGTGACCGATCCGCAGGCGCTCCAGAACCGGCTCGCCGAGCTGCTCGCCGAGGCCGCGCGGCCGACCGCCGAGGCGACGATCGACCTCCGCCACGGGCCGACGGTGATCATGGTCTGCGGGATCAACGGGACGGGCAAGACCACCTCGATCGGCAAGCTCGCCAACACCCTTACCACCGAGCTCGGCCAGAAGGTCGTGCTCGGCGCCGCCGACACCTTCCGCGCCGCGGCGGTCGAGCAGCTCCAGATCTGGGGCGAGCGAGCCAACGTCGAGGTCGTCACCGGGGCGCAGGACACGGACCCGGCGTCAGTCGCCTACGAGGCGGTTCGCCGCGGCCGCGAGGTCAAGGCCGACGTCGTGATCGTCGACACCGCCGGCCGGCTCCACACCCAGCTGCCGCTGATGGAGGAGCTGTCGAAGGTCCGCCGCGTCGTCGACAAGCTGATGCCCGGGGCCCCGCACGAGATCCTGCTGACGGTCGACGCGACCACCGGCCAGAACGGCCTCCGCCAGGCGGCCGAGTTCTCGAAGGTCGCGCCGGTCAGCGGGATCGTCCTGACCAAGCTCGACGGCAGCGCCAAGGGCGGGATCGCGATCGCGATCGCCCAGGACCTCGGGATCCCGGTCAAGCTGATCGGGATCGGCGAGGCGCTGGAGGACCTGCGCCCGTTCGACGCCGACGACTTCGCGCAGGCCCTCGTCCGTCCGGACGAGGTCGCCGCCCCGCGCGGCTGATCGCGATCGACCCGAGCCACCGGAGCCGCCCGTGACGCCGACCCACGACGACGGCATCACGCTCCGGCAGCTGCGCTATCTCGTCGCCCGTCGCCGAGCACGGCTCGTTCACCGCCGCCGCGGTCGAGCTGCACGTGGCCCAGCCGTCGCTGTCGCAGCAGGTCCGGCTGCTGGAGCGGACGGTCGGCGGCCCGCGGCTGGAACGGACTCCGCGCGGCGTCCGCCCGACGCCGGCCGGGCAGGTCTTCCTGCCGAAGGCCCGCAGCGCGCTGCTGGCCGCGGCCGACGGCGCCCGGATGGCCCGACGCGAGGTCGAGGAGCCGGGTGGCGTCTGCCTGGCGGTCGTCCCCGGCGCGCCGAACGGCCTGCTGGCTGCCGCCGTCGCCCGCTGGCGTGACGTCCACCCCGGCGCCGTCGTCCGCTGGCACGAGCATGCCGACGCCCGCCGCGTCGAGGAGAAGCTGCGCGACAGCCCCGGCGTGGTCGCGGTCTCGGTCGATCCGGGCCCCGGCCCGGGACGGCGGATCGCGCTCGGCGCCGACCCGCTGGTGCTGGTCCGTCCCGGGCACGAGACGGACGAGGGCCTGCCGCTGGCGGCCAGGGGCTTCGAGCAGCACGCGCCCCGTGGCCTGACCACCGCCGGCCAGATCGATGCCCCCGGGACGGACGCGGCGCTGGCTCTGGTCCGGGCCGGGATCGCCCGCGCGATCGTTCCGTCCTCGTTGGTCGAGGGGCTGACCGACCTGACGATCACGCCCTTGCCCGACCTGCCGCCCCGGCGCTTCGTCGCGCTGCTCGCCGACGAGCCGACCGAGGCCGCGGCGGCACTGGGGGAGCTGCTCGCCGACGTGGTCCGGCGCCGTGGGCCGCGCTCGCTCACCACTGCTGCCGTGGGCTGAGCCGCGCGCCAGAGGCGATGCCTCTGGCGTCATCGGCGATCGCTGTTGGCAGGGCGTCCGGCGCGGGCCTAGCGTGTCGTCCATGAGCTTCACCGGATCCCTCGCCCCGCGCACGCTCGGCCCCGACGCGGTCCCCGTCGGCCCGGTCGGTCTCGGCTGCATGGGCATGTCCTGGGCCTACGGCACCGACGACGACGAGGCCCGCTCGCACGCCGCGATCCACCGCGAGATCGCCCTGGCGGCGGAGGCGGGCCTGCGTCCCCTGATCGATACGGCCGACGTCTACGGGCCGTTCGTGAACGAGGAGCTGGTCGGGCGGGCGCTCGCCGGACGCCGCGACGAGGTCGTGCTCGCGTCCAAGGTCGGCCTGACCGCCGAGATCCCCGCCGCGGGTGAGGCGCCGGTCCTTCGTCGCGACGCGCGTCCGGAACGGATCCGTGCGGCCTGCGAGGACTCGCTCCGGCGGCTCGGGACCGACGTGCTCGACCTCTACCAGCTCCACCGTGTCGATCCGGAGGTCCCGATCGAGGAGAGCTGGGGCGCGCTCGCGGAGCTGGTGAGCGCCGGTCTGGTCCGCCAGATCGGGCTGTCGGAGGTCACCGTCGAGGAGGCCGACCGGGCGCACGCGATCCACCCCGTCGCCTCGATCCAGTCCGAGCTCTCGCTCTGGACCCGCGATCCGCTCGAGAACGGCGTGCTCGCCTGGACCATCGACCACGACGCGAGCTTCCTGCCGTTCTCGCCGCTCGGCCGGGGAGTCCTGACCGGTGCGGTCGATCCGGCCGCGCTCCCCAGCGGGGACTTCCGGACGACGCTGCCGCGGTTCCGCGGCGACGCGTGGGAGGCCAACCGCCGGTCGCTGGCGGTCGTCGCGGAGCAGGCGGAGCGGCTCGGCGCGACGGCGGCCCAGGTCGCACTCGCCTGGGTCCTGGCTCAGGGCGAGCGGGTCGTGCCGATCCCGGGCACCACCCGGCCGGAGCGGGTCGACGAGAACGTGGCCGCCGCGACGCTGGTCCTCGACCGCGAGGCGCTGACCGCGCTGGACGCGATCGGGTCGGCGGTCGGCGGCCGCTACTAGCGGGGCGGCGACCCCGGAGGGCGTTTGCGGCGACCTCGGAGCGGCGCCGCAGTAGGCTCCGTGCATGGACGCCTGGATCATCTGGTTGCTGCTCGCGGTGGCGTTCACGGTCGGCGAGGTCCTGACGATCTCGTTCTTCCTCGCTCCGTTCGCCGTCGGCGGCTTCGCGGCGGCGGCGACGTCGGCCCTCGGCGGCGGTACTGGGGCCTCGGTTGCGGTCTTCGCGATCGTGACCGGGCTGTCGCTCTGGCTCGTCCGGCCGATCGCGCGACGGCACCTCCGCCAGCCGCTCTCGACGATCACCGGGACCGCCGCGCTCGTCGGTCGCACGGGGGTCGTCGTCCAGCAGCTGGAGGGGCCGGAGCGGATGGGCCTGGTCCGGATCGACGGCGAGGTCTGGTCGGCGCGCTCGGCCGGTCTCGCCGAGATCGAGGCGGGGGAGACGGTGACCGTGCTCGAGATCCGCGGTGCCACCGTCGTGGTGACCGACTAGGCTGGAAACAGGCCGGTCGGGATGCCCCCGAAGACGCCGGCGAAGTCGCTCGATCCCCTCTGGAGCCACCATGGCTGTCCTCATCGTTCTCGTCGTCCTCGTCCTCCTGGCGCTGATCCTGGCGGCACGGACCGTTCGGATCATTCCCCAGGCACGGGCCGGGATCGTCGAGCGCCTCGGCCGCTACCAGCGGACGCTCGAGCCGGGTCTGCGGATCACGGTCCCGTTCGTCGACCGGCTGCTGCCGCTGCTCGACCTCCGCGAGCAGGTCGTGAGCTTCCCGCCGAACGCGGTGATCACCGAGGACAACGTCTCGGTCTCGATCGACACCGTCCTCTACTTCCAGATCACGGACCCGAAGTCGACCACCTACGAGGTCGCCAGCCCGCTGCAGGCGATCGAGCAGCTGACGGCGACGACGCTCCGCAACGTGATCGGCGGCCTGACGCTCGAGCAGGCGCTGACCTCGCGCGACGAGATCAACGGCCAGCTGCGGACGGTGCTGGACGAGGCGACCGGCAAGTGGGGGATCCGCGTCGGCCGCGTCGAGCTGAAGGCGATCGACCCGCCCGCCTCGATCCTCGACGCGATGGAGAAGCAGATGCGTGCCGAGCGCGACCGTCGCGCGGCGATCCTGACCGCCGAGGGCTCGAAGCAGGCGCAGATCCTGACGGCTCAGGGTGCCAAGGAGTCGGCGGTCCTGACGGCCGAGGGCGCGAAGACCGCGGCCGTGCTCCGCTCCGAGGGCGAGGCCAAGGCGATCGACACCGTCTTCCAGGCGATCCACGCCGGCAACCCCGACCAGGGGCTGCTCAGCTACCAGTACCTCCAGATGCTGCCCGAGCTGGCCAAGGGCGAGGCCAACAAGCTGTTCATCATCCCGTCGGAGTTCACCCAGGCGCTGGCCGGGCTGGGTGGCGTCGTCGACAGCCTCCGGGGTGCGGCGGCACCCGCTGCCGCGCCGTCGGCCTCGGACCGCCCCGCCGACGCGGCGCGCCCGTCGGACCCCCCGCGTGAGATCGACCCGCCGCGTCCGGCGGATCCCGCCCGCCCCAACTAGGCCCGCGGCCCCGGCCCGTCCCGGGGCCTCGCTCCTCCCGCCCGCCACGCTCGGTCGGGTGGGCGCGGTTCGGCCGGGAACGGCGCCGCGTGCGACACTTCAGGTTCCGTGTTCGACGCCCTCTCAGAGAAGCTCCAGGCCACCCTCGACGACGTTCGCCAGCGCGGGACGCTCACCGAGAGCGACGTCAACGCCGCGATGCGCGAGATCCGTCTCGCGCTGCTCGAGGCGGACGTCAACTTCAAGGTCGTCAAGTCGTTCACGAACACCGTCAAGGAACGGTGCCTCGGGTCCGACGTGATCGGGCAGCTGAACCCCGGTCAGCAGGTCGTCAAGATCGTCCACGAGGAGCTCGTGGACCTGATGGGGGGCCAGTCGGAGGGCATCACCTTCGCGTCGAGCCCGCCGACCGTGATCCTCATGTCCGGCCTCCAGGGCTCGGGCAAGACCACCGCGGTCGCCAAGCTCGCGCGCTGGCTGAAGGAGGAGAAGGGCTCCTCGGTCGCCGTCGCCGCCTGTGACGTCCAGCGCCCGGCCGCGGTCGAGCAGCTGCGTCTGGTCGGTGGCCAGGCCGGGGCGACGGTCTACGACCGCGGCACCGAGCTGTCCGCGGTCGAGGTCGCCCGCTGGGCGCTCGACCAGGCGAAGCAGGACGGCAAGGACGTCCTGATCGTCGATACCGCCGGCCGTCTGCACGTCGACCAGGACCTGATGGACGAGCTGGTCGCGATCCGCGACGCCGTCCGTCCCGACACGGTGCTCCTGACCGTCGACGCGATGACCGGTCAGGACGCGGTCAACGTCGCCGAGCAGTTCGCCGCTGCGGCGGGCTTCGACGGCGTGGTGATGTCGAAGCTCGACGGCGACGCTCGCGGCGGTGCCGCACTCTCCGTCAAGGCCGTCACCGGCAAGCCGATCCTGTTCGCCTCGACCGGCGAGAAGCTTCCCGACTTCCAGGCCTTCCACCCGGACCGGATGGCGCAGCGGATCCTCGGCATGGGCGATGTCCTGTCGCTGATCGAGCAGGCCGAGAAGCAGTTCGATCAGGACGACGCCAAGGAGATGGAGCGCAAGCTCCGGCGCAACGAGTTCACGCTCGAGGACTTCCTCAAGCAGATGAAGATGATCCGCAAGATGGGGCCGCTGAGCAAGGTCCTCGGGATGCTCCCGGGCGTCGGCCAGCAGCTCCAGGGCGCGCAGATCGACGACCGTGAGATGGACCGGGTCGAGGCGATCATCCTCTCGATGACCCCGAAGGAGCGGCGCTCGCCGGAGCTGATCAAGGGCGGACGCCGCCTGCGGATCGCCAAGGGCTCCGGGACGACGGTCCAGCAGGTCAATCAGCTGGTCAAGAACTTCCAGCAGATGCGCAAGATGATGAAGCAGATGAGCCGCGGCAAGATGGGCGACCTCGGCCAGATGATGGGTGGTGCCGGCGGTGCCGGTGCCCTCGGCCAGGGTGGCCAGGGTGGCCCGGGCCAGCAGGTCGGCGTCCGTGGCGGTAGCCGCGCGGCCCGCCGCCGGAAGCGCTAGCGAGACGCCTGGGGCGCTCCGCGAGGCCGGCTCGGTGCCGTCCGCGGGCTGCTCGACGGGTGGCGCGCGACGACGTTACCCCTGGTCGCGCTACTCTTTCTGATCTTCGGTGTGGGGGTTCTGGATCGCCCTGCGCCAACCTTTGACCGTGACTGAAGGACGTTCGTGGCTGTTCGACTGAGGCTCACCCGTGTGGGGAGCAAGAAGAACCCGGTGTGGCGCGTTGTCGCCACAGACTCGCGCAACCAGCGTGACGGTCGGGTGATCGAGACCGTAGGCCAGTACAACGCGCAGACGGAGCCGTCCACGATCGTCCTCAAGGAGGATCGCGTGCGTCACTGGCTCGGGGTCGGCGCACAGCCGTCCGGCACGGTGAAGAAGCTCCTGCGCACGCAGGGCATCGAGGTCAGCTGACGCCCGACGTGTCGCCCGACGCCGAGCCCAGCGTGGTAGCCGATCTGCTCGCTGAGCTGACGCGGGCGATCGTCGATGACCCGGACGCCGTCGAGGTGGAGCCGGTCGAGGACGAGGGCGACGGCAGTGTCGTCCTCGAGCTTCGGGTGGCCGACGGCGACTACGGCAAGGTCATCGGCCGGGGCGGACGCACCGCGTACGCCCTGAGGACGGTCGTGAAGGTCGCGGCCGCCCATCGGGACCAGCGTGTGCTCGTCGACATCGTCGACGACTGACGTGGCTGCTGCCACGCCGCCCGCGGAGCCGGAACGCTCCGCCGTACCCAACGACGCGCAGGCGCAGCCCGCCGACGAGGCGCCCATGAATTCTCTGGACTCCGACGCGGTCGACGCGTCGGCCCCCGGCGACGCGGATCCCGCGGTCGCCTCTTCGGCCGCAGACGAGCCGATCGATCCGTCGATGCTCTCGCTCGGCCGGGTCGGCAAGCCGCACTCGCTCGACGGCACGATCCGCGTGACGCGACCCCGCGGCCGCCTGCTCCTGGCCGGCACGGTCGTCACGATCGCCGGCGTCGAGCGCGAGATCGTCCACCGCGGGGGCACCGATGCCCGTCCGCTGCTGCACCTGGCCGGTGTCGACGGGATCGATGCCGCCGAGGCGCTGCGGGGCCGGGAGATCCTGATCCCGCGCGAGGTCGCGCCGGAGCTGGACGAGGACGAGTACTGGCCGGAGGAGCTGGTCGGCCTGCCCGTCAGCGCCACGACCGGTGAGTCGATCGGCGAGGTCACCCAGGTCCTCGGGCTGCCGTCCTGCGACGTGCTCGAGGTGCGACGGCCCGAAGGTGCCGACCTGCTGGTGCCGCTGCACCACGAGGCGGTCCCGGAGCTGGACGTCGCCGCGCGGAGGATCGTGATCGACCTCGAGTTCCTCGGCGAGGCGCCGTCCGCGCCGTCCGGCGACGACCGGCCCGCCGAGCAGGGCTGATCCGTGCAGCTCGACGTCGTCACCCTCTTCCCCGACTGGTTCGACTGGTTCCACCAGCAGCGCCACGTGCAGAACGCGGCCCGGGACGGTCATGAGGTCCGGACCTTCAACCCCCGCGATCACACGGTCACGACCGCACGTCAGGTCGACGACACCCCCTTCGGTGGTGGCGCGGGCATGGTGCTCCGCGTCGACGTGATGGATCGCGCGCTGCGCGGCATCTACGACGAGGATCCCGTCGAGCTCCGCAAGAAGCGGCGCGTGATCGCGCTGACCCCCGGCGGGCGGGTCCTCGACGATGCCTACGTCGACGAGCTGGCGGCCGAGGAGGAGGGCATCACCCTGCTCTGCGGGCGCTATGAGGGCTTCGACGAGCGGATCGTCCAGCACTTCTGCTCCGACACGCTCTCGATCGGCCGCTACGTGCTGGCCGGGGGCGAGCTGGCGGCGATGGTCGTCTGCGATGCGGTCCTGCGCAAGCTGCCCGGTGCGTTGGGGCACTCCGCCTCGGCCGTCGAGGAGAGCTTCAGCGTCGCGCTCGGCGGCGATCCCGAGTACCCGCACTACACCCGGCCGGCGGAGTACCGCGGCTGGAAGGTCCCCGACGTGCTGCTCTCCGGGCACCACGCGGAGATCGAGACCTGGCGTCGTGCCCGGAGCCGCGAGCGCGGCGACGAGGGCACGCGTCTCGGTCGCGACGGCTGAGGAAGCTGTTTCCCTGCACCTTGCGGGTGCCACAGCGCGTGAAGCGGTCGCCTTCGCTAGGCTGGTCACCTTGCCCGGATCACGCGCTGGTGCGTGTTTTCCGACCAGTCCGGGCCCCTCGCTGATGACCACCGTAATCGAGAAGCTCGAGCGTGAACAGCTCCGCTCGCAGCCCGACTTCCAGCCCGGCGACCGCGTTCGCGTGCACTTCCAGGTCGTCGAGGGCACGCGTCGCCGTACGCAGGTCTTCGAGGGCATCGTCATCAAGCGCCAGGGGCACGGTGCTCGCGAGACGTTCACCGTCCGCAAGCAGTCGTTTGGCGTCGGCGTCGAGCGCACGTTCCCGCTGAGCTCGCCGAAGATCGAGAAGATCGACGTTGCCGCCCGCGGCGACGTCCGTCGCGCGAAGCTCTACTACCTGCGCGGCCGGGTCGGCAAGGCCGCCCGCGTGCGGGAGAAGCGCTACGTCGCCCCGGAGCCGGCTGCGGCCGCGCCGGTCGACGAGGCGCCTGTCGCTGCCCCCGAGGCCCCGGCCTCCGACGAGGCCGCTGCCGCGACCTCCTCGGACGCCTAGGCGGCAGCACTCCGCCCGTGGACGAGGACGCCCGCTCATCCCGGTCTAAGACCGGGGTGACGGAGAGGCCCCAGGAGAAGCGCAAGCGCCGTCTCAACCCGATCGTCGAACTGGTCGGGCTGGTGGTGATAGCGCTGCTGCTGGCGCTCGGCATCCAGGCGTTCCTCGTCAAGCCGTACCAGATCCCCAGCGGGTCGATGCTTCCCACGTTGGACATCGGCCAGCGGGTCCTGGTCAACCGCATCTCGCACCGCCTCGGCAGCGATCCGAAGGTCGGCGACGTCGTCGTCTTCCATCCGCCGCGCGGTGCCCAGCCCGACAAGTCGGGCCTGGAGGTCGGCAGCGAAGGCGCCGGCGAGTGCGGCGTGCGGGACAACATCCAGCTCGGCGAGCCCTGCCCGAAGACGGTCGGCGGCGAGTGGTCGGATGAGAACTACATCAAGCGCGTAGTCGGCGCCCCGGGCGACACGATCGCCGTCCGCGCCGGCCGGGTCATCCGCAACGGTGCCCCGACCCGCGAGCCCTTCATCAGCTCGACCTGCGACGGCCAGGGAAGCGGGAACAACCCCTGCACCCTGCCGAAGGCGATCAAGATTCCGCCCGGTCAGTACTACATGATGGGTGACAACCGTGGCGAGTCGAACGACAGCCGCTTCTGGGGCCCCGTCCCGCGCAGCTCGATCGTGGGCAACGCCTTCGCGACCTACTGGCCGCCCAAGAAGATCGGTGGCCTCTGAGGCCAGCACATCCACCGGGTCAGCCGCATGAGTCGCGGCCGGCAACTGGTGGAGTTCGACCGCGGCACAGGGTCGCGGTTCGTGGTCGGGGCCGACGAGGCCGGCCGGGGATGCCTGGCCGGGCCGCTCGTGGCCGGAGCCGTCCTGATCGACCTCGAGCGGATCGGTCCGCGTGAGGTGCGCGCTCTCGGCGCGCTCGACGACTCGAAGAAGCACACCGCGGTCGAGCGCGAGCGCCTCTTCGGGATCGTGCTGCGGACGGTGGAGCGGATGACCGTGGTCAGCCGCTGCGTCGAAGGACTCGACGCTCGCGGGCTCCACGTCACCAACCTCGAGGCGCTCTCGACCGCCGCGGGCGTCGTCGCGCGCCCGGGATCGCTCTGCCTGATCGATGGCTTCTCGGTCCCGGACAACGGGTACCAACAGCGCGCCGTCGTCGGCGGCGACGGGCGAAGCGCCGCGATCGCGGCGGCATCGATCGTGGCCAAGGTCACCCGCGACCGGTTCATGCACCGCGCCGCCGATCGGCTCCCGCACTGGGGCTTCGAGCGGCACATGGGCTACGGCACGGCGGCCCACCAGTCGGCGATCCGGAGCCACGGGCTCAGCGAGATGCACCGGCGATCCTTCCGTTCGGCCGCCTACGAGGGTCTGCTCTAGTCCCGAAGGTCAGCACCGGCTCAGAAGGCCCCTTCGATGTGGTCCAGCCGGATCAGTCGACCGCCCGGGTCGAGCAGGACGCCGATCGCGTCGAACCGGAGGTCGCGGGAGCGGGGGCGCTCCGGCGTGTCGGCGAGCCAAGCGGCCGCCAGCCGGCGGACCTGGCGCTGTTTGCCGGCATGGAGCGAGGTCCAGGGGACGCCCATCGCCCGCGCGATCCGCGTCTTGACCTCGCAGAACACGATCGTCGTGTCGTCGTGGACGATCAGGTCGATCTCGCCCCAACGGGTCCGCGCTCGCTCGGCGAGCACCACGAAGCCCAACCGGATCAGGTGCTGGCGGGCGTGACGCTCGCCGACCCGTCCGGTCTGCGGGCGGTGGTCGGGAGGGGCGGAGTCGGGGGACTGGCGGTGGGAGGGCACACGGTCGACGCTACGGACGAAGATGTGACTCGTGGCGCGCCAGATGTGCCAACTTCGTGCCGATGTCGCCCCGACATCGTGTCGTCGATCCAGCAGCTCCGTTCGGCACGGAATTGGTTCGCGCTCGGCACGGAATTGGCACGCTTCGGGGGCTGATCGGACACAGGCATCGGGCCTAGCGTGGTCGACATGTTGGCCCGCGTTCACACCTTCACCATCGACGGCCTCGAGCCGCGTCCCGTCGTCGTCGAGGTCGACGTCCGGCCCGGACTCCCGGCGTTCACGATCGTCGGACTCGGGGACCTGGCCGTCCGCGAGTCCCGGGAGCGGGTCCGTGCGGCCCTCGGCAACCAGGGCTTCGAGCTGCCACAACGGCGGATCACCGTCAACCTGGCTCCGGCGAGCCTGCCGAAGGGTGGCCCCGGCTTCGACCTCGCGATCGCGATCGGTCTGCTGGCGGCGAGTGGGCAGGCCCCGGGCATCGATCTGGCCGGGGTGGCGGTGGTCGGGGAGCTCTCGCTCGGCGGGGCCGTGCGCTCCGGTCGCGGTGCTCTGGTCGTCGCCGAGGGCGCACGTTCGGCCGGCCTGGTGGCCGTCGTCCTGCCGCGGGCGCAGATCCGGGAGGCGGCGCTGGTCCCGGGCCTGGCGGTCCGCGGGGTGGAGACGTTGCGCGAGGCGGTCACCGCGATGGCGAATCCGGCCCGCGACGATCGCGCAGAGCTGCCGATCGCGGAGTCGGTCGTGGCCAGCGGCGCCGCGGTCCCGGATCTCGCCGACGTCCGCGGTCAGCGGTTCGCTCGCCGCGCCCTCGAGGTCGCTGCCGCTGGTGGTCACAGCCTGCTCCTCCTCGGACCGCCCGGGACGGGCAAGACGATGCTGGCCCGGCGCCTGCCCGCGTTGCTCCCGCCGTTGCGTCCGGGCGAAGCGCTCGAGGTGACGCGGATCCACAGCGTCTGCGGGCTGCACGACAGTGGTGGGCTGGTCCAGGAGCGGCCGTTCCGCGCGCCCCACCACGGAACGTCGGCGGCCGGGTTGGTCGGTGGCGGCAGCGTCGCCCGCCCGGGAGAGATCACGTTGGCCCACGGAGGGGTGCTGTTCCTCGACGAGCTCCCCGAGTTCCGTCGTGACGCGCTCGAGGCGCTCCGCCAGCCGCTGGAGGACGGGAGGGTGGCGCTGGTCCGGCAGGGGCACACGCGGACGTTCCCCTCACGCACGTTGCTGGTTGCGGCGGCGAATCCCTGCCCCTGCGGCTACGGCGGCGACGCCCGATGCCGCTGCACCGAGGCCGACCTCGACCGCTACCGGCGGAAGCTCTCCGGGCCGTTGCTCGACCGGATCGACCTGCACGTCCACTGCCCGCGGCCGTCGACGACGGAGATCGCCGGGCCTCCATCGTCCGGATCCGCGGAGGTCCGCGGGCGAGTGATCGCCGCGCGCGGGTTCCGCAGCGAACGCCACCGGATGGCCGGCCCGCGACCATTGGAGGACGATCTCTCGCGGAGCGCGCGGGAGACGCTCGA
Organism: Patulibacter ginsengiterrae; assembly: GCF_056269115.1. Taxonomy (NCBI): domain Bacteria; kingdom Bacillati; phylum Actinomycetota; class Thermoleophilia; order Solirubrobacterales; family Patulibacteraceae; genus Patulibacter; species Patulibacter ginsengiterrae. Next base: position 326,191 of record NZ_JBWDOG010000001.1, on the reverse strand, counting down.
GCGGTGCTACGCGAGCGGGTTCCTCTCCGCCCGAGGACGCGCCCGGGTGCTCCGACTCGCGCGTACGATCGCGGACCTCGAGGGTTCGGCGGGGATCGACGCCGCCCACCTCGGGGAGGGGCTGCACCTGCGGCAGCAGGTCGAGAGCGACCGCCGGGCGGTGGCGGCGTGAGGGCCTGCGCGGCGTGCCTCCGCCGGACCCAGCTCGTGGCGGAGCTCAGCCCGGCGCTGGAGCGGCGCTTCTCGGGCAACCGACCGGGCGGGGTGCTCGCGCTCGCCGACGAGGAGCTGGTCGAGACGTTGCTCGGCCGCTCCGCCGATGCGGGGACGCGTCCGGCAGCCCTGAGGCGTTCCGCCGACGAGCTGCTGACGCAGGCCGACAACCACGAGCGGCTGCTCGGGGTGACCGCGATCTGTCGCCACGACGCCGCCTATCCCGACCGGCTGTTCGACCTCTACGACCCGCCCGCGGTGCTGCATGTGCTGGGTGGGGTCGAGCGTCTGCCGGAGGCGTTCGTGGACGGGGCGCAGCAGCCGTCGGTGGCGATCGTCGGGGCGCGACGTGCGTCCGACGAGGCCCGCACGGTGGCTCGCCGCTTCGCGGAGGCAGCGGCTGCGACCGGGATCGTGGTCGTCAGCGGCATGGCGTTCGGGATCGACGCCGCCGCCCATGATGGGGCGCTCGCCGGCCTGGCCGCGGGGCGCGCACCCGGAGCCGCTCTGCCGGGGACGACGGTGGCGGTGCTGGCGGGAGGCGTCGAGCGGCCGTCACCGGCCCGGTTGCGACCGCTCTACGAACGGATCGCCGTCCACGGTGCGGTGGTCGGGGAGCTTCCGCCGGGCACGACACCGCGCCGTTGGGGCTTTCCGGCCCGGAACCGCCTGATCGCCGCGCTCGTCGACGCGGTCGTCGTCGTGGCAGCGACGAAGAAGTCGGGTTCGCTGATCACGGCCGGCTTCGCTAGCGAGCTCGAACGTCCGCTCGGGGCGGTGCCCGGATCGGTGACGGCCGCGGGCTGCGAGGGCTCCAACGCCTTGCTGCGGCTTGAGGGCGTACGGCCGGTCATCGAGCCCCAGGACATCCTCGACCTGCTGCCGGAGGACCTGACCGCACCGCTCGGCGGGCGGATCGCGACGGTCGATCCGCTGAGCGGACTTGAGGGCGGGGCTCGGTCGATCGCGGCTCGGCTGGTCGACGGCCCGTGCACCATCGAGCAGCTGCTGGAGGAACGGGACGCTCACGAGATCCTCGAGGGGCTGGGGGCGCTGGAGGCGAGTGGGCGGCTCCAACGGGGCCTGACGGGGCACTTGAGCCTGCTGCCGCGCCCGTCTCCCGGCAACGGATGAGGAGGAAACGGCCGGGATGTCGCTCGCACGGTTGCCAGTCGCGGTAGCCTCGGTTGACATGGTCGTTCGGACACGCATCTGCTTGACCATCGCCTGCTCCGACTCCGGTGGCGGCGCGGGGATCCAGGCGGACCTCAAGGCCTTCGCGGCCCAGGGCGTGCACGGCACGAGCGCGATCGTTGGGCTGACCGCGCAGAACACCGTCGAGGTGACGCGGATCGAGGCGATCTCCCCAGCGATGATCGTCGCCCAGGTCCGCGCCGTGGCCGAGGACATCGGAGTCGACGCCGTGAAGATCGGGATGGTCGGCTCACGGCCGAGCATCGCCGCGATCGTCGAGGCACTCGACCTCCTGCCGGCCGGTACGCCGGTGGTCCTGGACCCGGTGATGGTCGCCGAGTCCGGGGCCCGTCTGCTCGAAACGGATGCCGAGTCCGACTTCGTGGCCGACCTGCTTCCGCGGGCGACGGTCGTGACGCCCAACCTTCCCGAGGCGCTGGTGCTCGCCGGCCGCGGTGGCGAGGTCGGTGGCGTGCAGGACGACGGGGACGAGTACGTCGAGGACGTGGCCCGTTCCGTCGCTGCGCTCGGGCCGCAGGCGGTGCTGATCACCGGCGGGCACCGTGGGCAGGCCCACGATCTGTTGTTGGCCCCCGACGGGTCGGTGAGCGTCTTCGCGGGGGAGCGGCACCCGGACGGCGCGGCCCACGGGTCCGGCTGCACGCACTCGAGCACGCTGGCCGCCCGGTTGGCGCTCGGGGACGATCTCGGTCGAGCGGCTCGCGTGGCCCGGGCGGTTGCGGGGGAGGCGGTCCGTCACGGCTTGCGCGACGTCGGGGCGGGGGCGGGACCGATCGACGTGCTCGACATCGCGACCCTCCGCGCACAGGCCGAGCGGTTCGCCGAGACGGTCGCTCCACGACGAACGCAGGTGCAGATCCCATGATCACCATCCTCGCGATCGTGGCGCTCGTCGCCGCCGTGGTGCTGCCGCTGTCGCTGACGGTGGGCGCATGGCTGCCGGCGGTGCGTCGTCGCCTCGCGCAGAGCCGCGCCTGGGAGATCCAGGGGCCGGCCGGTCGCGCCGAGCGGCGTCGTGCGGAGAGCACCGCCCGCGAGCTGCTGCGGACGTGTCTCGACGAGGACAGCTGGGCCATGTACCGGGCGCTCGGGTTCGTGCGCGTCTGGGGCCACGAGGGGCGCGCTCCGGCGCCGTCGGGGCGTCGTCCGCCGCCGGGCGTCGCCTACGCCTACCTGGTCTACCCGCACCACCCGTACGTGGTCTACCTGCCCCAGACGACTACGTTGCTCGGCGAATGCCGAGTCCAGCTCGCCGGGCTCGGTCCCGACGACGCGTTGGCGGCCAGCGACGACCTGCTCGCGCACTGGATGGCGCTGACCGGCGATGAGCACGGCGTGATCGCCTCCGCGCGGATCGCGACCCCGGGAACCGAGATGTCGCGGCGGCGGATCCGGCGCGACCTGTGGCGGCTGCGGGAGTGGGAGCGCGAGCGGGCCGAGCGCGCCGCGGCGACGGTCGGCGCCCGCCGGCTGGGCGCCTCGCAGCGGGGACGCGCCCACCCCTGAGCGGCCGGTGAGCAGTCGCGGGAGCGGGCAAGGTCACCGACACCCGTGGGCGCCCCCGTGTCCAGACTCACGCCGCGGCGGCTCGAAGGCCTGAGGGAGTAGCGTTCAGGCTGATGAGCAGCACGGACAGCGTCGACCTGAAGCAGAACAGCCGGCAGGTCACCGAGGGGCCGCAGCGTGCCGCGGCACGCGCATATCTGAAGGGGATCGGCTTCGACAACGAGGCGCTGAGCAAACCGATCATCGGCGTCGCGCACGGCTGGATCGAGACGATGCCGTGCAACTTCAACCACCGGGTGCTCGCGGCCAAGGTCAAGGACGGCATCCGCGCTGCCGGCGGCACCCCGATGGAGCTCAACCACATCGCGATCTCCGACGGGATCACGATGGGCACCAGCGGCATGAAGACCTCGCTGGTCAGCCGCGAGGTCATCACCGACTCGATCGAGCTGGTCGCCCGCGGGCACCTGTTCGACGGCCTGGTCGTCATCACCGGCTGCGACAAGACGATCCCGGCCGGGATCATGGCCCTCGCGCGGCTGAACATCCCCGGCCTGATGCTCTACGGCGGCTCGATCCCGCCCGGCCACCTGCACGGCAAGCAGGTGACGATCCAGAGCGTCTTCGAGGCCGTCGGCCAGCACTCCGCCGGCAAGATGACCGACGAGGAGCTCGACGAGCTGGAGAACGTCGCCAGCCCCGGCGCCGGCGCCTGTGGCGGCCAGTTCACCGCCAACACGATGGCGATGGCCTTCGAGGCGATGGGGATCAGCCCCAGCGGCGCGGCGATGGTCCACGCCCAGGCCCCCAGCAAGGCCGAGGTCGCCTTCAAGACCGGTGAGCTGGCGATGGAGGTGCTCCGGCGCGACCTGCGCCCGAGCGACCTGATCACCAAGGAGTCGCTCCAGAACGCGGTCGCGGCGGTCGCCGGCTCCGGCGGCTCGACCAACGCCGTCCTGCACCTGCTGGCGGTGGCGAAGGAGGCCGGCGTCGACTTCGACATCGACGACTTCGACCGCATCAGCCGCTCGACCCCGCTGCTCTGCGACCTGCTGCCGGGTGGACGGTTCAACGCCGTCGACCTCTGGCACGCCGGCGGCACCCCGGTCTTCCTCCACCGGCTGAAGCAGGCCGGGCAGCTGCACGAGGGGCAGCCGACGGTCACCGGGCCGACGATCGGCGAGCTCGCCAGCGCGAAGGGCGAGGCCGAGGGCCAGGAGGTCATCCGCCCGCTCGACAACCCGCTCCGGGACTCCGGCGGCCTCGCGATCCTGCGCGGCAACCTGGCGCCCGAGGGCTGCGTCGTGAAGCTCTCCGGCCACGAGCGCCGCCAGCACACCGGCCCCGCCCGCGTCTTCGAGCAGGAGGCCGACGCGATGGAGCAGGTCACCTCCGGCGGCATCAAGCCCGGCGACGTGATCGTGATCCGCAACGAGGGCCCGACCGGAGGCCCCGGGATGCGCGAGATGCTCGCGGTCAGCAGCGCGCTCAGCGGGATCGGCATCAGCGGCGAGGTCGCCCTGATCACCGACGGCCGCTTCTCCGGCGCGACCCACGGCTTCTCCGTCGGCCACGTGGCCCCGGAGGCCTTCCACCGTGGCCCGATCGCCGCGGTCCAGGAGGGCGACATCGTCACCATCGACGTCGACGATCGGCGCCTGTCGGTCGACCTCACCGACGAGGTCATCGCCGAGCGGTGTGCCGCCTACGAGCCAGTCACCAGCCCCGACTCGACCGGCGTGCTCGCGAAGTACGCCCGCCTCGTCGGCAGCGCGAGCGAGGGCGCGGTCACGGTCTAGATGGTCGTTTCCTCGATCCTGCGGCGCGGTGCACGCACCGGGCGGCGCCTGAGGCCCGCCGGCGTCTCGACGATGCCACCGGCATCGCCCTCGACGCCGACCGGCACCAGCCATCCGCGCGACACGCACCTCGCATCCACGACCTCCCCGGAACCCACCATCTAGCGTGGAGCGCGCGCACGACACCCTCCCGGTCGTCGAATCCGATCGCGACCTCGACGACTGGGGTCGCTCGGCGCGGCTGACCGATGCGCTGGACCGGACCGTCTGGGAGGCGGCCTACAAGCTCTGGTTCCGGGCGGAGCTGGAACAGGCGGCGCGGATCCCGGCGTCCGGCGGCGCGCTGCTGATCGTCAACGGGGGCGGGGTCGTGTCCCCGATCGCGTCACTGCTGGCGAAGGCGATCCGGGAGGACCATCCGCGTCGCCGCGAGGCCCGCGTCTGCCTCGGCCGGGGGCTCTTCGAGCAGCCCGGCCTGTCCGTGCTGCTGGCCCGCTCGGGGGCGGTCGGCGCCCACCCCGACGACCTCCGGCGGCTGCTCGGGGACGAGCACGCGCTCGTCGTCCTCGCCGTCCGCAGCGACCAGCTCGACGACGAGGCCGCGGCCGCCACGCTGGCCCAGCATCCCGCGGTGTCCGCTGCGGTTCGGACCGGGACGCCGATCGTGCCGGTCGCGGCGGTCGGGGCCGACGACGCCCAACCGGTGTTGGGTCGTATCCCGCTCCCCGGCGGACGGCGGCTGCCGATCACCCTCGGCTTCCCGCACCTCGGGCCGCTGGCGCTGCTGGCCTTCCTTCCCGCGAAGATCCGCCTGCGGGCGCTCGACGCGATCGTCCCGGACGACACCGGGGCGCTGGCCGACGACGCCGAGCGGGTCGCCCTCTCGGTATCGCGTCGGCTGCGCCACGAGAGCGCCGACATGGTTCGTGCTCGCGGCTCACGGTGGCTCGGATGAGCACCGGCGAGCGGACGGACGACGCGCCTCGCCGGGCCCGGGTCCTCGTCACCGCGGCCGCCTCCCGCCTCGGCGGGCTCGTGATCGCCGAGCTCGAACGGCGGGACGACGTCGAGACCGTGATCGCGGTCGACGACCACGCGCCGCCGGCCCCGTTCGCCGGGGCCGAGTTCGTGCGGCTGGCCGGGGGCCACGTCCAGCTCGCGCGGGTGGCGCGCGGGGCAGGGATCGACGTGCTCGTCGACGTGCGGGCGGCCGCTGCGGTCGCCTCGCTCGACGAACGACCGCTCCGCGACCACGCCACCGTCACCGGCCGTGTCGACGAGGCCTGTCTCGACCACGGATCGCCGATCCGTCGGCTCGTCACCGTCGGCTCGGTGCACCGCTACGGCTGGGGCCGCGACCTGCCGGCCTTCGTCGGGGAGGGCGCCCCCGTCGGCGAGCCGCGCGGGAGCTTCCAGCGGGGACTCGCCGAGATCGAGGCGGCCGCCGAGGCGACCGCCGCCCGTCGGCCCGACCTCGAGCTCGCGACGGTCCGGCTGGCCGATCCGGTCGGGCCCGCCGGGACCGGGGTCCTGCAGGCGGCGGACCGTCTGCCGCTGCTGCCGACGGTGCTGGGCTTCGATCCCGCGATCCAGGTCGTCCACGAGCAGGACGCGGCCCGGGCGGTCGCCCACGTCGTCGGCGAGGCCCTGACCGGCGTCTACGTCGTCGCCGCCGACGGCACGCTCTCGTTGAGCGAAGCGCTCCGGGAGCTCGGCCGAGCCCACGCGCCGCTGCTGCCGCCGTGGGGCATCGGCGTGCTCGCCGGGGCGCTCCAGCGGGCGGGGGTAGGGGCGGCGCACGATCTCGCCGGTCAGCTGCGGCGCGGGCGCGGGCTCGACAACCGTCGGCTCAAGGCGACCGGCTTCGGGTACCGCGCGACGACCCGTGAGGCCCTCCGTGCCGCCGCCGGGGTGCGTCGCCGTCGGCGGGTGCTCGCCCCGGGCGTGCCCGCGCCGTACGAGCCGGAGGTCGAGGCCTTCCTCCGGTACAGCCCGTCGGCGCGACCGCTCGACGTCGTCGAGGAGTCGGGAGAGCTGGGCATCGGCGCGCTCGAGGTCGATGCGCTCGTGGCGCTGTTGCCCTCGCTCGATCCCGAGGCGCTCGTCGCGCTGCGGGGCCACGAGCAGCGCGGTCCGGCCCGCCGACGGGTGCTCGACGAGATCGATCTGCTGCTGGCCCGCGCCGGAAGCAGCCTGCCGCGCGGTTGACCGCGAGGACGGTCGGCGGTGCCGCTGGTGATGGAGCGGGAGGCCACACGCACCGGCCCCGCTCGCGTCTGACCGACTGACCGACCGTCTGATCGGGGCGGGCCGTCGAGCGTCGGTTCCGTCGAACGGGGCCGTCCGGGTCGGTCCGCGCGGTCGCCCCTGCTGGCCGCCACGAGCGCGATAGGGAACGGGGTAGCGGACTGCAGCACCCCGTATCGCTGTACGCATCGCTACCATACGCGTCTCCGTCATGCGTCAACGTCCCGTCCTGGTCATCACGAGCGTTCTGCTCGTCCTGCTGCTCGCCTGCGCTGGAGTGCTGGTCGCCGACGCCAGTACCCGCAACAAGATCCCGGACGGGGTCGAGATCGGCGGGGTCCCGGTCGGGGGCCTGAACGCCGAGGCGGCCGACAACAAGGTCCGCGCGGCGCTGCTCGACAAGCTCCGTCGACCAGTCCGCGTCGTGCACTCCGGGCGCCACTGGACGCTGACCCCGAAGCAGGCGAAGGTCGACGTCAACCTCGACGAGGCCGTCGCCCAGGCCGTGGCCCTCGGGAAGAGCGGCAACGCCTTCTCCCGCGTCTACCGCGAGGTCAGCGGAGGCACGGTCGTCCGCAAGATCGACCCGACGAGCACGTACTCGAAGAAGTCGATCACCCGCCTGCTGGACCGCGTCGAGAAGGACCTCAACCGCAAGCCGAAGGAAGCGGCGGTCAGCTTCTCGGGCGGGAAGCTCTCGATCGACAAGGGTGTCGTCGGGCTCGAACTGCGACGGCCGGTGGTCATCAGCAAGGTCCGCAAGGCGCTGCTCGATCCGTCTGCACCCCACCAGATCTCGGCGTCGACCCGCAAGCAGCAGCCGAAGATGACCACGGCCGAGGTCAAGAAGAAGTACCACACGGTCCTGGTCGCGGATCGCAGCAGCTTCCGGCTGACGCTCTACAAGAACTTCAAGGTCTCGAAGAGCTACGGCATCTCCGTCGGCAAGGCCGGCCACGACACCCCGTCCGGCCAGTACACGATCGCCAACAAGGACGCGAACCCGGCCTGGCACGTGCCGAACTCGGCCTGGGCGGGGGACCTCGCCGGACAGGTGATCCCGGCCGGCGATCCCGCCAACCCGATCAAGGCCCGCTGGATGGGGATCTACGACGGGGTCGGGATCCACGGCACCAGCGACGACGCGTCGATCGGGACCAACGCCTCACACGGCTGCCTGCGGATGCACGTGCCGGACGTCGAGGACCTGTTCCCGCGGGTGCCGGTCGGCACCCCGATCTGGATCCTCTAGGTCACGCCGCGCCGCTCAGGCGTCCCGCGGGCCGTCCGGAACGCCCAGCGCCCGGACGTCGCTCTGCAGCTGCGCGTCGTCGTTGGAGGCGCCTAGCTCGCGGACGGCGTCCTGGAGATCGTCGTCGGGCTCGCCCCCGGACGGGGCCGCGGGACCGAAGGCGACGATCTCCTCGACCGGAACCTCTTCCCATCCCTGACTCAGCAGCAGGGAATGGTGGTCCTGATGGCGAAAGGTCAACGTGCCCAACCAGATACCGCGCTCCTGCTTCCGCAGCACGGCATACCAGAGGGTCGACGCACCGATGTCGGCGCGGATCTGGTGCCACGGACGCGGGGGCGGGTCGACGTCATCCCCCAACCCGGCCGCGCTCAACTGACGACGCGTCGCGATCCGGCCAGAGTCAGTGTCGATGAAGAACGTGCCCACAACAGGACAGGATACGGACGAGCTGCCGTCCGGATGGACCGAGGCGCTTGCGCTGTTCGACGCCGAGCAGGCCCGGCTCGGCGCGGCCGAGCGGACACGGCGTGCCTATGCCGGTGATCTACGCCGGTTCGCGGTCTGGTGCACCGCGCGCGGCGTCGACGGCCCGCCCGCTGTCGATCTACGCACGGTCCGTCGCTACACCCAGACACTGACCGAGGCCGGTGCCGCACCGGCATCGGTGACCCGCGCGCTGGCCGCGCTGCGGGCCGCGTTCCGTGCGCTCAGCCGCGCCGGCGTGGTCGAGGGCAATCCGGCCGAGCTGGCGCCCGGGCCGCGCAAGCCGCAGCGGCTGCCGCGGGTGGTCAAGCCGACCGAGGCGGCCCGGCTGCTCGACGAGATCCCGGCCGACCAGGATCCACTCGCCCTGCGCGACCGGGTGATGCTCGAGATCGCCTACGGCAGCGGCCTGCGTGCGGCCGAGCTGGTGCGGCTCGACGTGACCGACGTCGACCTCGAGGGACGGCAGCTGCGGGTGACCGGCAAGGGCGAGAAGACCCGCACCCTGCCGCTGGGCGACCCGGCCGCCGACGCCGTCCGCCGCTACCTCTCGCGCGGGCGACCGGTGCTGACCGACACGCCCTCGGAGGGCCCGCCGGAAGCGGCCCTGCTGGTCTCCCGGCGGGGCCGTCGACTCTCGACGAGCGATGTCCGCCGGCGGATGCAGATCTGGGTCCGAGCGGCGAATCTCCCTAGCGACCTGCACCCGCACGCGCTCCGGCACTCGTTCGCGACCCACCTCCTCGACGGGGGCGCGGACCTCCGTGCCATCCAGGAGCTGCTGGGACACGCACGATTGTCCACGACGCAGGTCTACACTCGGGTAGAGTCGAGCCGACTGAAGTCGGCCTATCGTCGTAGCCATCCCCGGGCTTGATTGGCTGACCATCCGGTGTCTGAACTCGTGTCAACCGCTCCATCGCCCCCGAAACGGGAAACCCTCCCGGTGCAGGTAGAACCCCGTCAACGGGACCTGCGCGAGCTGTGGAAGCGGCTCAGGGACAACCACGACGTCTCCGCTCGTGAGCAGCTGGTGCTCGCCTACGCGCCGTTGGTCAAGTGGGTGGCCGGTCGCGTCGCCGCGACGCTGCCCCCGCATGTCGAGGAGGCGGACCTGATCTCGTACGGTCTCGTCGGCCTGACGACCGCCGTCGATCGCTTCGACCTCGAGCGCGAGATCCGCTTCGAGACCTACGCCGTCACCCGCGTCCGGGGCGCGATCATCGACGAGCTGCGCTCGCAGGACTGGGTCCCGCGCTCGGTCCGGCAACGCGCCCGCGACATCGAGCGGACCCACACCCAGCTCGAGCACAAGCTCCACCGCGCGCCGACCGACGAGGAGATGGCGAGCGCGATGGAGGTCAGCGTCCGCGAGTTCCAGGACGGTCTGCTCCAGGTCTCGCAGTCGACGATCCATGCGCTCGACGAGATGTGGACGGTCGGGGATGCGAGCGGCGACCAGGTCTCGCTGCTCGACACGATCCAGGACCACCAGGCGCCGGATCCCGAGACGCTGCTCGCGGAGCAGGACCTGCGCGATCAGGTCGGCGACGCGATCCAACGGCTGCCGGAGCGGGAGAAGGTCGTGATCGCGCTCTACTACTACGAGAACCTCACCCTTCGGGAGATCGGCGAGGTTCTCGGCGTGACCGAGTCGCGCGCCTCGCAGCTGCACACGAAGGCGGTCCTACGGCTGCGCTCGCGGATCGACCCGGCGGACCTCGCGGCCTCCTGACCGGCGCCGGCTGACCGTTGCTAGGCTCGACCGGGTGTCGACCCCCGGTAACTACGTGGCCTGCGCGTTCTGCGAGCGTCACCTCCTGCGGGGCGAGCAGCCCGAGGTCTTCCTGAACGACGGCGAGCGCCGGGAGGTCTGCGAGCTCTGCGTGCCTCAGGCGCTCTACGCGGGCTGGATCCGCGTCGGCGTCAACGACGCGCCGACCCTGGCCCCGAACCGCAAGCGCGGCGCCTGGTCGTTCCTCGACCGCTTCCGCAAGCGCAGCGGCCCCGGCCGGTCCGCGCCCGAGGCCGCCCCGGAGCGGCCCGCCGGCCGCCACCGCCCGGTCCCGAAGGCGACCCCCGTCGCGGTCGAGTCCGAGCCCGTGGAGCGCCGCAGCGAATGGCGGCCGCACCGGATCGAGGACGAGGTCGCCTCGCTGGCCCTCGCCAAGAAGCAGCAGGCCGCGCCGCTGGCGGCCTACACCACGACTGCGACCGGGGATCCGGCCCAGGTCACGACCGCCGGCGCGCGGATGGCCGCTCGTGCGGTCGACCTCTACAACCACTCCGAGCATCCGCGGATGCTGTCGGGGATCGGCCGCTCGCTCGGCGCCCCGTGGGTCACGATCCGGACGCTCGAGGGCTCGCGGATGCAAGTCGTGATCGCCTGGGAGCTGAGCTGGTACCGCTTCGAGCTCGATCTCGCCCGCGAGTCCGACGGCGTGCGCGCGACCGGCCGGGGGACCTCGCTCCAGGAGCTGGAGACCGGCGACGTCGATCCCAACGCCGTCGCGGACGAGAACGGCTACCTGTACCTGCGGATCGCGGGAGCTCCCGCGGCCTGAGCCCGGAGCTAGTCCCGCGGCCGGCGGCCCTCGCCGAGCCGCTGCTCGCGGTCCGTGCGCTTGGTGTCGAGCTCCTCGATCTCCTCGCGCAGCTCGAGGAACGACTTGCGGCGGGCCTCGGGGAGGTCTCCGGCCTCGACGGCGGCGCGCACCGCGCAGCCGGCCTCACGGTCGTGGCGGCAGTCGGCGAAGCGGCACTGCGGGGACAGCCCGTCGATGTCGACGAACGCCGCGGCGAGTCCACCGGTGTCGCGCACGAGGCCGAGCTCGCGGGTACCGGGGGTATCCAGCAGGCAGGTGCCGCCGCCGAGCGGAACGAGCTCACGGGCGGTGGTGGTGTGGCGACCCTTGGCGTCGGTGCTGCGGACGGCGGCGGTCGCGAGCAGCTCGCGACCGAGCAGCGCGTTGACGATCGAGGACTTGCCGGCGCCGGACTCGCCGATCAGGGCGGTGGTCTCCCCGCGGGGAAGGAGGGCGAGCAGATCGTCGAACCCGCGACCGTCGCGCTTGCTGACGGAGACGACCGGTGTTCCCGGCGGGATCTCGTCCTGGAGCGCCTGCCACTCGGCGGGCAGGTCGAGGTCGGCCTTGGTGGCGACGACGATCGGCTGGACGCCGCCCTCGTAGGCGATCACCATCGAACGTTCGATCCGGCTCGGCCGCAGCGGCCGGTCGAGTGCGTGGACGATGAGGACGGCCGCGACGTTGGAGGCCAGCACCTGCTCGAGGAGCTCACGCGAGGGATCGCGGCGCCCGACGCGGCGGCGGCGGGGGGCGACGGCCACGGCGAGCAGCCGGTCGTCGCTGCTGTCGCGCTCGGTGGCGACCCAGTCGCCGACCGCCAGCGGGGTCGAGGCGCGGTCGTCGTCGAAGTCCGACGTGCGGCCCAGGCGGCCGACGCCGGGCCGGCGGCCGATCGCGGTCACGAGGTGGCAGCCGCCGTATTCGATCCGCGCCACACGCGCGGGAAGCCGGTTGCCGGTGAGGAGCGGCTCGAGGTCGGCGGCGACCTCCGCGTTCCAGCCCGCTTCCGCGAGTGGGTCCGGGCCGTCCCAGAGGTCGGACATCGCCTCGCCGTCGTGGACGACGTCGGCACTGCTCATCGGCCCGTGATCCCTGGCTGCATCCGGCCTGATGCTACGCGCTCGCGACCATACGGGCGAGGGGCGGGTCGCGGGCGGGCGGGGAGACGCGGGGCGGAGGGCCGGTCGGCGGGCCGGGAGATCCGGGGCGCAAGACGGGGCACGGGCAGGAGATGAGGCGCCGAAGGTTGCTCGACAGGCGGGAGGGGAGGCGAGGGCCCAGGTCGGTCGGCAGGCCGGGCGACGCGGGCTCGAAGGTGGTCGAGAGGTCGGGCGCGGGCGGAAACGACGGGCGTGGAGACGCTCAGATCCAGTCCCGAAGCGGGGTTCGGGCCGAATCCGGGGACGAGCCGACACGGATTCTCATCGCTCGCTATATTTCCGGTCCCGCGCGGATGTAGCTCAGTTGGCTAGAGCGTCTGCTTGCCATGCAGAAGGTCGTGGGTTCGAGTCCCATCATCCGCTCCTAGGGAAGTGAAGTACCAGAAAGCCCCGCTAACGCGGGGCTTTTTGCGTTGTTGGGGGCGGGGGCGGGATGGATTCGGCGGGTGGGCGGCTAGGCACTAGTGCCTGAGATTCGCCAGATGCCTGACGATCCCTGAGGGATCCCCGCGGATCCCGGCGATCCAGGCCGTCGCTCCGCAGCTTCTACGCTCTTTCCAGGTGTTCATGGCGCGGTCCGCGAGAGGCGGCGAGTGCAGATTCCCGCGGATCCCTGGCGATCCCGGCGCTGGAGCGGAGGCGCCTGGCGTCGGATCCCGGCGGCAGTCCGAACTGGCGTCGGTACTCGCGGCTGAACTGGGAGGCGCTGTCGTACCCGACGCGATAGCCGATGGTGGCGACGTCATCGACCCCGGTCAGCAGCAGCAAGCGCGCCTTCTGCAGGCGGATCTGCTTCTGGAACTGGATCGGGCTCAGCGCCGTGACTGTCTGGAAGCTGCGGTGGAACGCGGACGTGCTCATTCCGCACGAGCGAGCGACCTCCTCGACGCGGAACGCCTGGTCGTGGTGCTCGGTGATCCAGCGCACCGCCCGGCTGATCAGCGAGAGGCTGCTGTCGGTCAGTCCGATCTGCCGAACCGACGCCCCGAGCGGGCCGTTGAGCAGCCGCCAGAGGATCTCGCGCTCGATCATCGGCGCGAGGACATCGCGGTCGTCGGGGCTGTCGAGCAAGCGGACCATGCGGACGACCGCGTCGAGGAGCTCCGGTGAGGCGTCGGCGACGCCGAGCCCTGGACGCGCGGGCGAGGCCCGTCGCGGCGGCGTGCGGTCGCGGGTCGTCCCGGCGTCCAGCAGCAGCGCCGCGATCGCCTGGGGCCGGAGGAGCAGACCGAACCCCAGCGCCGGCTCGTCCGCGGCGGCGTGGGTGTAGTGGCCGGTGATCGGCAGGTCGACCGAGGCGACGAGGTACTGCCCGGGGCCGTAGTCGTAGACGCGGTCGCCGATGGCCAGGCGCTTGGCGCCCTGGGCGATCAGCGCCATGACCGTCCCGGTCCTCGAAGGCTGGGGCTCGCCAGGGCGGCCGGCGGCCGACAGGAGGACCCCGTCGACGGCCGTCGTCTCGTCTGCGCGAGCGTGCCGGGCGATCAGCGCCCGCAGCTCCGCGATCGGTTCCATGCGCGGATCGTACATCTCGACCGGGGGTCTGGAGGGGGACTAGCTAGGCGTTTCGGCGGGCTCCGGGCGAGCATCGAGCAGGATCGTGCAATGACCCTGGAGCTTCGTTCTCACGCACCCAGCCCGGTCTGCGGTTCGCTTGCTGCATGACGAACAACGAGTCCTCGACCACCCGCGACACCCCCGCTGACCAGACCGTCCTCATCACGGGCTGCTCGTCCGGCTACGGCCTGGAGACGGCCCGGCACTTCCTCGCCCGGGGCTGGAACGTCGTGGCCACCATGCGCACGCCCCGACAGGACCTGCTGCCGAAGTCCGAGCGCCTGCGCGTGCTTGCGCTCGACGTCACCGAGCCGGCGTCGATCGCGGCCGCGATCAGGTCGAGCGGGCCGATCGACGTGCTGGTCAACAACGCGGGCGTGGGGGCGATCGGCGCCTTCGAGCTCACGCCGATGGCGACGGCGCGCGAGATCTTCGAGACCAACACCTTCGGCGTGATGGCGATGACGCAGGCGGTCCTGCCGCAGTTCCGCGAGCGCCGGTCGGGCGTGGTGGTCAACGTGACGTCCAGCGTGGCCCTGGCGCGCATGCCCCTCGTCGCCGTCTACACGGCCAGCAAGACCGCCATCGAGGGCTTCACCGGGTCGCTCGCGCTCGAACTGGAGGAGTTCGACGTCCGCGCGAAGCTCGTCGAGCCCGGGTACGGCCCGACGACGAGCTTCGGGAGCAACGGGGCGGAGCGCATGGAGGGCCTGCTGGCCGAGCCCTACGCGGCCTACGCCGACCGCGTCATGGCCGACTTCCAGGCGCCCGCGGTCGTGACGACGGAGGCCGACGTCGCCGAGGCGGTCTGGCGCGCCGCCACCGACGAGACCGGCCAGCTGCGCTTCCCGGCGGGCCCGGACGCCGTGGCGCTGGCGCAGGTGAGGTAGCGCGCGTTCCGTCGAACGGAAGTCCGCGCGCCGTCTGACGAGACCCGCGCACAGGGGCTGCCACTGGGCCTGACCGTGACGAAGGGCCAGCCACGCTCTGATCCGTCGATGCACCTGCAGGCCACGTCGAGCCCCGCATTTCGCCGGACCGCTGGACCGGTTCTGTAGCGCCCGATGCGAGTGGCCTCCCGGCGAGGCACATTCATCAAGAAGTGCCTGGATCGCCTTCGGCCGCGCCTTGCCAAGCGCGGTGAGGACTGCAGCTAGGCCGTGCGATCCAGCTGGCCGGTGGTCACGTAGCGCAGGATCGAGACGACCTGCTCGGGCTCGCGGGTGACCGCGAGCGCTGCCCGGTCGACCTCCTTGAGCGCGTGGTCGTGCTCGGACGGGTGCAGGGTGATCAACGGCTTGCCGAGGGCGGAGGCGATGCCCGCGTCGAAGGCCGCATTCCACTGGCGGTACTGCTCGCCGAAGCGCACGACGACGATGTCGGCTCGCTCGATCAGGGTGCGGGTGCGGATCGCGTTGACGCCGGCGCCCAGGTTGTCGCGCCAGAACGACTCGGTCGGCTCGCCGAGGATCGCCGCACCGCAGTCGTCGCTGGACGAGTGATCGGTCACCGGACCGGTGAAGGCGACGTCGAGCCCGGCGGCCTTCGCACCCTGCTCGATGCGCTGGCGCCAGTCGGTGTGGATCTCTCCGGAGAGGTAGATGGTCCAGGTCATACGCCCGATTGTGACGACCGGTGGGATCCGGCCGTTGTCGTCGGGCGGTGGGCTGTGGTCAGTGGGCGGTGGGGGCGTCGACTCGTGTCGGATGGTCGCGCGGAGCTCGACGCGACCTGCACGCGTGTCCCGCCAAGGTTCCGGTGGGCCTGGGCGTCGGAGCGCGCCGCGGCGCAGGGCGTCTGAGAACGGCGGGTGCGTCGCGCCCGGTGGGCACCTAGGTCACTAGCGCAGCGCCCGGAGCACTGATCGGATCCTGGGCGGAGGCGCGCGCGACGCGTGGCTCGCTGTCCGAGACCCAGAGGAAGACCACGTGATGAGGATCCCCGCCCCCCGGGCGCCAGGCAACCGGCGCCGTTCCGTCGCGATAAGCAGCGTTGTCGGCTGCGCGCTGGCGGCGATGCTGCCGCCGGCGCCGGCAGCGTTCGCTGACGTGTCGCAGACGTTCTCGACCCCCGGCGCAACGCAGTTCACCGTCCCGGCCGGCGTCACGAGAATCGCTATCGACGCGATCGGCGGGCAGGGCGGCGGCGCGCTCCAGACGCCGCCGTTTCGGTGCCAAGGCGGTGCCGGCTCGCGCGTGAGAGGGACGATGGCCGTCACGCCGGGGCAGAGCTTCTGGGTCGTGGTCGGCGGCGCTGGCGGCGACGCGATCGGGTCGCCCCAAAGCACCGTTGGCGGCTACAACGGCGGCGGCAACGGCCGCTCCCAGCAGTGGCCGAGCGGTGGCGGGGGTGGCGCGTCGGACATTCGCACGCTGCCCGTCGCCAGCGGGCTGACGCCGACCGATTCGCGCCGGCTGGTCGCCGGTGGCGGTGGCGGAGCCGGTGGCGACAACCGCGACGCCTGCCCCTCCGGTGGCTCGGGAGGCGCGACCCCTGGGGCCGGGCACGGAGGCGCGTTCGGCACGACGGCCGGCCAGCCCGGCACGTCGTCGGCCGGCGGCGCACGCGGGCTCTCGGCGGTCTGCACCACGGCCGTCCCGTCGACCGACGGGGCGCTCGGCGTCGGCGGGATCGGCGCCTACGAGAGCCAGTCCAACGGCCTCTGCAGCGGCAGCGGCGCCGGCGGGGGCGGCGGCCGCTACGGCGGCGGCGGAGGCGGAGCGAGCCAGCGGAGCCTGCTCTACGGGGGTGGTGGCGGCGGCGCCGGCTCGAACTACACGGCCGGGACGATCACCGGCGTCGAGATCACGACCGCCCCCGGCGGGTCAACGGACCCGCTGAACGGTTCGGAGGCGCCGCTGAACGGCTCGGTGAAGATCAGCTACACCCCGCCGGCGCCGACGGCCTCGATCAGCTCGCCGGCGAACAACCGGACCTTCGCGCAGGGCGCGACGGTCGCGACGAGCTTCACCTGTGCCAAGAGCGACACCGGGACCGCGATCGAGTCGTGCGAGGACGGGGCAGGCTCCACCAGTCCCGGCACGCTCGACACGAGCACCCCCGGAACGCACACCTACACCGTGACGGCGACCTCCGAGAGCGGTGAGACCGGGACGGCGTCGATCACCTACACCGTCGCGGCGGCACCGACCGCCACGATCACGACGCCCGCGAACAACCAGACGTACGCCGTGGGCCAGGTCGTCGCCACCGGCTTCAGCTGCGCGGAAGGCGCCAGCGGCCCGGGGATCGAGACCTGCGAGGACGAGGCCGGGGAGTCCAGCCCCAGCGTGCTCGACACCGACACCCCCGGCACGCACACCTACACCGTGACGGCCACGTCCGAGAGCGGTCAGACCGGGACGGCAAGCATCACCTACACGGTCGCGGCGGCGCCCACGGCCACGATCACCGGTCCGGCGAACAACCAGATCTACGCCGTGGACCAGGTCGTGCCGACGGCCTTCACCTGCGCCGAGGGCGCCAGTGGCCCGGGGATCGATTCCTGCGACGACGGGAGCGGATCGGCGAGTCCGGGCGCACTCGACACGAGCGAGACCGGAACGTTCACCTACACCGTGACGGCGACGAGCGAGACCGGCCAGACGGGCACCGCGTCGATCACCTACACCGTCGCGGCGGCACCGACAGCGTCGATCGACGCGCCGGCCAACGGCAAGACCTACGCCGTGGACCAGGTCGTGCCGACGTCCTTCACCTGCACCGACGGAGCCAGCGGTCCCGGCATCGACAGCTGCGAGGACGGGTCGGGGGCGACCAGCCCCGGCACGCTCGAGACGAGCGAGACCGGCACGCACACCTACACCGTCACGGCGACGAGTGAATCCGGGCAGACCGGCACCGCGACGATCAGCTACACCGTCGCGGCGGCGCCGACCGCAACGATCACCGGTCCGGCGAACAACCGGATCTACGCCGTCGACGAGATCGTGGCGACGGCCTTCAGCTGCGAGGAAGGGGCCAGCGGTCCGGGGATCGAGTCCTGCGAAGACGGGGACGGATCGGCGAGCCCGGGCACGCTCGACACCGGCGAGACCGGCACGTTCACCTACACGGTGACGGCGACGTCGGAGAGCGGGCAGACCGGCACCGCGACGATCAGCTACACCGTCGCCGCGGCGCCGACCGCCTCGATCACCACGCCGGAGGACGGCCAGACGTACGCCGTGGACGAGGTCGTAGCGACCGACTTCAGCTGCGAGGACGGGGCGAGCGGCCCCGGCATCGACACCTGCGAGGACGATCAGGGGAAGCGCAGCCCGAGCAGGCTCGACACCGGCGAGACCGGGACGCACACCTACACGGTGACGGCGACGTCCGAGAGCGGTCAGACCGGGACGGCGAGCATCACCTACACGGTCGCGGCCGCGCCGACGGCGACGATCACCACGCCGGCGAACCACCAGACGTACACGGTGGGAGAGACCGTCGCCACCGCCTTCCGCTGCACCGAAGGGGCCAGCGGCCCGGGGATCGAGTCCTGCGTCGGCGGGAGCGGGACGGCGAGCCCCGGCACGCTCGACACCAGCAAGATCGGCACGTTCACCTACACGGTCACGGCGACCAGCGAGACCGGACAGACGGGGACGGCCAGCATCGGCTATACGGTCGTGGCGCGGCCCTCGGTGCCGACCACCCCGGACGGGCCGACCACCACGCCCGACGGGCCCTCCAAGCCCGGCGCGCCGACGACGCCCGGGACGTCGGGGGCCGGAACGACGCCGCTCCGGCTGTCGCAGGTGAGGACGAGCCGCACGTGCGTCGGCACCGGCCCGCGGGCCGGCCGCGACGTGACCGTGCGCTACACGCTCGACGCCGACGCCTCGGTCAGCTTCGTCCTCGAGCGGCGCGTGTCGCCGAGGCCGACGCGGGTGTCGCGGTGCCCCGGGGAGTCGACCACGAAGCACGCCGGAGACAAGCCGGCGGTCTACCGGGCGGCGACGACGAGCATGGTCCACGCACGGGCAGCGCCGCCGTTGCGGATCACGAAGAGGCTCCGGTCGGGGCCCCACCAGATCGCGCTGCTCCGCGCTCTGAAGGCGGAGAGGCTGGCACCGGGCCGCTACCGGGTACGGATCACGCCCCGAAGCGGCGGCAAGAACGGCAAGACCACCGTCGTCCACTTCTGGGTGATCGGCTGAGGGCCGGGTGCAGGGATGACCGGCGCCTCCTGCGAGAGGCGCCGGTGTAGGTCCTAGCGCGACAGGTGACGGACGACCGCGAGGACGCGACGGTGACCGTCGGCGTCCTGGTCGAACCCCAGCCGCTCGTAGATCCGCGAGACGTTGCGGACCACGCCCCGCTCGGTGATCCCGAGTCGGGTCGCGATGGCAGCGTTGCTGAGGCCCTCGGCCATCAGCGCGAGCACCTCGCGCTGATGGTCGGTGAGGTCCGCCAGCGGGTCGTGCGGCCTGACCCGCCCCATCATCGTCGTCACCACCACCGGGTCGAGCGCGGTACCGCCCGCGACGACTCGGTGCAGGTCCGCGACGAACCGGTCGAGGTCGGCGATCCGCTGCTTGAGCAGGTAGCCGACGGCGCGCTCTCCGGTCTCGAGCAGTTCCGTCGCGTACGCGCGCCGCACGTGTTGGGACAGCACGATCACCGGCAGGTCGGGGCGCTCGGCCCGCAGCTCCAGCACCGCCCGCAGCCCGTCGTCGGTGTTGTCCGGCGGCATCTGGATGTCGGCGACCACCAGGTCGGGGCGCAGCGCGCGGGCCCGCCGGACGAGCGACGGCGCGTCCTCGGTCACCGCGTCGATCACGAAGCCGGCGCGCTCGAGCACGAGCTTGAGCCCCTCGCGCATCAGCAGCTGGTCCTCGCCGATCACGACCCGCACGGGATCACCGCCTGCACCTGAGGGCCGGCCCCGTCGTCCTGCACCGCGATCCGCAGCTCACCGTCGACGCGTTCGAGCGAGACCGTCAGCGCCGTGGCTCGCGCGTGCTTGACGGCGAGCGGAAGTGATGGTGGCGCGGTGCGTATGCGGCGTAGCGTCGCAGAACCGTGAGGGCGAGGGAACGGACGACGGAGAACCCGCCGCCTCACCGACCGATGCGGATTCGGTCACGCACGACACCGAGATCCGCATCAGTCGGGTTGGGGCGCTCGCTGCGGAAGCCGATCGCGCCCCGAGCGGTCGCCCGGCCTGGATGCGCGAGTCCGGGGCCCACCCGGATCTGAGCTACGCGGCTCTCGGGGCGCGCCGCTCAGAGCACCCGGTTGACCGCGTCGGGGTGCGAGGCCGCCGCGACCTTGTCGGCCCGCAGCAGCGCCTGGGCACAGCGGCGGACGTGGGTCGCCAGGTCGGCGGGCGCGAGCTCGTCGAGGTCGGCGGGCAGCGGGATCGCGTCGGCCACGGTCTTGTCGCGCTCCGTCAGCCAACGGATCAGGTAGCGGTCGAGCTGCGCGTGGATCTGGCCCTGCGAGGCCTCGCCCGCGAGCTGCTCGCGGGGCCGCGAGCCGTCCCAGGCCGCGGGGGCGCCGTCCTCGCCGGCGGGCCCTGCCTCGTCGCCGCGGACGGGTCGATGGTCCGGCACGACGAATTCGCGCGAGGCCGGGTCGGCGGTCGAGCCCGCGTCGTGCCAGTTGTCGTCGCCGCGGGGCTC
Organism: Patulibacter ginsengiterrae; assembly: GCF_056269115.1. Classification (NCBI taxonomy): domain Bacteria; kingdom Bacillati; phylum Actinomycetota; class Thermoleophilia; order Solirubrobacterales; family Patulibacteraceae; genus Patulibacter; species Patulibacter ginsengiterrae. The sequence continues at coordinate 305,539 of NZ_JBWDOG010000001.1, read as the reverse complement.
CGGGCCGTCGCCGGGACGGAAGACGCCCTTGACCGGCGCGGGCGCCTTCGGTCCGCGGGTCTCGCCGAAGGTCTCCCGGATCTCGGCGGGCGTCATGTCGCCCTGCGCCACCTGGCCGGCGAGGTCGATCGCCTGCTTGCTCGTGATCGCGCCCTTGTCGGTCTGCCGGCGCAGCAGATCGGCGATCGTCAGCGACAGGTCGCCGTCGGCGACGCGCTGTTGGACCTCGTCGGGCAGCTCCAGCAGCTTGAGGTGGCGGCGCACCCACGATGGCGACAGGCCGATCGAGCGGGCGACCTCGGCGGCGCTGGACCCGTCGCGACGCTTCATCAGCAGCCGGAGCCCGCGGGCGGCCTGCATCGGTTCGAGCTGGACGCGCTGGACGTTCTCCAGCAGCTGGATCTCGAACGCCTCGTCCTCGTCGATGTCGACGATCTCGTCGACCGGCGTCGTCTCCCACCCCAACGCGACGAGCGCCGCGTGCCGTCGGTGGCCGGCCACGAGGAGGAACTCTCCGTCGCCCTCCGGCTTGCGACGGACGAGCGGCGGCGTCAGCAGCCCGCGCTGCCGGATCGACAGCGCCAGGTCGTGGATCTCGGGCAGGTCGGGCCGGATGTTCCGGTCCGCCGCGATCCGGTCGACCCGCACGACCTGTCGGATCCGGTCCTTCGTCGCCGTGTCGTACTCCGGCTCGGCCGCCAGCTCCGCGGCCAGGCGGTCACGCTCCTTGCCCGCGCGCTCGGCGTTGAGCTGGGCGACCGCCTCCTCGCCCTTCTGGAAGTCGTCAACCGACATGCAGCACCGTCCTCGTCATCGGGGAGGCACCTTAGCCAGGCTTCGATCGGGGAGCCGTCAGCCGCTGTGAGCGCCGTGTGCGGATGCTGTGAGTGGCGTCGCCGATGCTCCCGGCATGAGCACCACGGCCACCACACCCCTAGCGGCGTCGCCGCGGGTCTACACGTCGCTCCGTGCAGCGTGGATCCCACTTGCCGCGCTCTGCCTGGCCTTCTTCGTCGAGATGGTCGACAACACGCTGCTGTCGATCGCCCTGCCCACCATCGGCCGCGACCTGGGCAGCGGCACCACCGGTCTGCAGTGGGTCACCGGCGCGTACTCGCTGACCTTCGGTGGCCTGCTGCTGACCGCCGGATCGATCGCCGACCGCTGGGGACGACGGCGCGTCCTGATGATCGGGCTCGGCGTGTTCGGCGCGTTGAGCCTCTGCGTCGTCTTCGTCCACTCCGCCGGCGAGCTGATCGCCCTGCGCGCCGGCCTCGGCATCGCCGCCGCGATGATGGCGCCGATCACCAACTCGCTCGTCTTCCGCCTCTTCGACGACAAGGCGCTGCGGATGCGCGCGATGACCGTGATGATCGTCGTCGGCCTGTCCGGGTTCGTCCTCGGCCCGCTGCTCGGCGGCACCGCCCTGGCGCACGTCAGCTGGGAGTGGCTGCTCGTCATCAACGCCCCGATCGCGCTGATCGCGTACGTCGGCGTCCGTGTCGGCGTCTCGGCCGACCGCCGGGAGGACCTGACCGAGGACAAGCTCGACCTGCCCGGGGCCGTCCTCAGCGTCCTCACGATCGGCCTGGCCTGCTACTCCCTGACCAGCGGCGTCGAGCACGGCTGGCTCGGCGCGGGCACCCTCGCGGCGGTCGTCGGCGCGGTCGGTGCGGCCGTCTGGTTCGTCCGGCACGAGCGCCGCACGGCGGCGCCGATGCTCGACCTCGGCCTGTTCAAGAACGGCACCGTCCGCGGCGCCGCGATCGCGCAGGTCGGCACCTCGATCGCCATGGCCAGCGTGATGTTCGGCCTGATCCTGCACTTCCAGTACGCCTACGGCTGGAGCCCGGTGCGGGCCGGCCTCGCGAACCTCCCGCTGATCGTGACGATGCTGCTCGCGTCCCCGCTCTCCGAGGGGCTCGCGAAGCGCTTCGGGCATCGCGTCGCCTGCATGATCGGTGCCGCCCTGCTCGCCGGCTCGCTGGCCGGCATGTCGTGGGGCGTGTACCACGGGTACCTGGCGATCGCGGTCTCGATGGTCGTCATGACGATCGGCCTGCGCACGATCATGATCATCTGCGCGGTGGCCCTGGTCGACGCGATGCCGGCCAACCGCACGTCGATCGGCACCGCCCTGAACGACACCGCGCAGGAGGTCGGCACGAGCGTCGGCACCGCCGTCGTGGGCACGCTGATCGCCGTCCTGGTCACCACGGCGCTGCCGGCCGGCAGCTGGAGCGACGATCTCGTGACCTCGTTCTTCCACGGCGAGCGCGTCACCTTCGGCATCCTCGCGATCGTCGTCGGCCTGGTTGCCGGCTACGGGGCCTGGACGCTCACCGACTCGCGCTCCACGGAGGAGGCGCACTGAGCCTGGAGCCGTCGAGGCCGGGGCACGGTCGGTGGCGGCGGTCCGGTGGTCGGCGCAGCCGGGCTCAGGTGCCGACGGTCGCCGGGTCGAGTCGCCGCAGGGCCGCGTCGCGCTCCTGCCAGCGGTCGGCCCCGAACGCGGCCTCGTAGGCCTCGTCCCCGAGCGTCTCCCGCAGGTGCGCGGTCAGGCGGACGATGGCGGGGTCGGTGCGGTCCTCGGCGCCGCGCAGCCGGGCGGCGGCCCCGAGGATCTCGGCGGCCGCGGTGGCGTCCCCGACGCGGCTCGCGTACGCGGCGAGCGCGACGCCGACGAGGGCGACGATCGGTTGGTCCTGGGTCTCGATCGCCGCGGGGTAGGCGATCTCCAGATGCTCCCGTGCGGTGTCCGGATCGTCGTCGTCGACCGCGATCAGGGCGGCGGAGGCGCGGACCGCCGACTGGATGTGGGCGCGCTCGGGACGGCCCGGAGCGACGCGCTCGATCGTCCGGAGCGCGGCGGTGATCAGCTCGCGGGCCTCGTCCTCGTCCCCGAGGAGCCAGCCCAGGCGGGCGAGGAAGGCCCCGGCGAACGCCGACTCGATGCCGCCGACGTCGGTCGCGTCCCGGGAGCGACGCGCGTAGTCGCGGGCACCCTCGAGGTCGCCCTGGCGCCAGCGGACGCCGGCGATGTCGAGCAGCAGTCGCGCGTTGTCGCTGTCGGCACCGAGCTGCTGGAAGAGCGCGCGGGCCTCCTCGAGCGCCGCCGCGGCACCGTCGAGATCGTCCTCGAGCATGCGCAGGCTGGCGACGGAGCTCAACGTCGCGGTCAGGCCCCAGCGCTCGCCGAGCGCGCGGAAGGCGACGAGCGCCTGCTCGAGGTGGCGCCGGACGCCCTCGACGTCGCCCACGTTCTCGGCCGTCTGCGCGAGCGCGAGCGGGACCGTCGCCCGGACCCAGGCGTCGTCGCTCTCCAGGGCGCGGGCGAACAACCGCTCGGCGCGCGCCGGCTCCGACGAGAACCAGGCGAGGACCGGCGCGGCGGCGACGGCCACCGGACGCGGCGACAGGTCCAGCTGGTCGAGCTCGTCGAGCAACGCCGCGAGGTCCGTGCGGACGTCGGCGGTCATGGCGTCATCCCCGAACAGGAGCAGGTTCTCGGCGATCAGGCGGTCGAGCGGGTCGGCGTCGCCGGGGACGGCGTGCGCGAGCCGGATCGCGGCGGTCGCGTCGTTCGGGCTGCCGGACAGCACCCAGAACCAGCCGAGGGAGATCGCGAGGCGCAGCGCGCGGCGGGCGTCACCGTCGTCGGCGAGCCAGCGGAGCGCGGCGAGCAGGTTGTCGCGCTCGGCCTCGAGGCGACGGAACCAGTGCAGCTGCTCGGGGCCGCGCAGGTGCGCGTCGGCGTCGTCGGCCAGCATGGCGAAGTAGTGCGCGTGGGCGGTGCGGGTGGGGGAGAGCTCGTCGTGCTCGGCGAGCTGCTCGATGCCGTACTCGCGGATCGTCTCGAGCATCCGGTAGCGCGGCGCGCCCCGATCGATGAGGGCCAGCAGCGAGCGATCGACGAGCGCCGCGAGCAGGTCGAGCACCGCGTGGGCGTCGAGGTCGTCGTCGGCGCAGACCGCGGCGGCGCTCTCCGGCGTCACCCCGGCGGGGAAGACCGCCACGCGGCGGGCGACGAGCCGCTCATCCTCGGTCAGGAGGTCCCAGCTCCAGTCGACGACGGCGCGGAGGGTCTGCTGGCGCGGCAGCGCGGCGCGGCTGCCGCCGGTGAGCAGGCGGAACCGGTCGTCCAGGCGCGCGGCGATCTGGGACACGGGCAGGGACCGCAGGCGCGCCGCGGCGAGCTCGATCGCCAGCGGCAGGCCGTCGAGGCGCCGGCAGATCTCCACGACGCTCCCGACGCTCGCGGCGTCGACCGCGAACCCCGGCGCGGCGTCGGCTGCGCGGTCGGCGAACAGCCGGACCGCGGGATGCTCGAGCGCCGCCTGCGGATCGGCGTCGGCGGGCGGCAGGCCGAGCGGGGGGACCATCTCCAGGCGCTCCCCGGCGATGCCGAGCGGCTCGCGGCTGGTGGCGATGATCCGCAGTCCCGGGCAGTGCGCGAGCAGCTGGTCGGCGAGGACGGCCGCCGCGTCGACGAGGTGCTCGCAGTTGTCGAGGACCAGGACGGTCTCGCGCTCGGCCAGGACGTCGAGCAGGTGCGCCACCGGGTCGCTGTCGGACGGTCCGCCCGATCCCGCCCCGCCCGCCGCCGACTGCCGGAGCAGGCTCGCCTCGCGCAGGCCGAGCGCCCCGAGGACGCCCGCGCCGATGTCGGCCGGGTCGCTGATCGTCGCGAGCTCGACCATCCAGATGCCGTCGGGCGCCCGGCTGTTCTGACGGCCTGCGACCTCGCCGGCCAGACGCGTCTTGCCGGCCCCGCCGGGACCGATCAACGTGACGAGGCGGTGCTCGGCCAGGAGCGCGTCGAGGCGCTCCACATCGTCCTCGCGGCCGACGAAGCTCGTCAGGCTGTGACGCAGGTTCGTGCGGCGGGGAGAGGCGGCGGTAGGCATGACCGCGGTCGGGGCAGCGGCGGTCGCGGGCGCACCGGCCGTCCCGTCGATCACCGCGAGGTGGGCGGCCCGGAGGTCGGCGGACGGGACCGCACCGAGCTCCTCGTCGAGACGGACGCGGACCTGCTCATACGCGTCGAGCGCCTCGGCCGCCCGGCCGGCCGCCGCCAGCGCCCGCATCCGTTGCGCGGCGAGGCGCTCGTGGAGCGGGTGGGCCGCCGTCAGCCGGTCGAGCTCGGGGACCAGGCTGGCTCCGCTACCGAGCAGCAGGTCGGCCTCGATGCGGTCGGCGGTCGCGGCCAGGCCCAGCGCCTCGAGCCGGTCCGCCGCCTCCGTCGCGAACCGCTGGGCACCCGCGAGCTCGCCGAGCGCCGGCCCGCGCCAGGTCGCGAGCGCGTCCCGGAGCGTCTCTGCGGCGCCCAACGCGTTCCCGGCCCGAAGCGCCGCAGCGCCCGCCCGAGCGGCCGTCTCGAACGCGAGCGCATCGACGTCCTCGGGGGCGACCGCCAGCCGGTAGCCGGCCGCCCCGGAGAGCACCGCCTCGGATCCGAGCGCACGCCGCAGCCGCGAGACCAGCGCCTGCAGCGCGTGGCCGGCGTCGTTCGGTAGCGCCGCCTCCCAGATCGCGTCGATCAGCGCACCCCGGCTGACGTCCCGACCCGCATCGAGCGCGAGCCGCACCAGCAGCGCACGCACGCGAGCACCCGCGACGGGCACGGGGCTCCCGTCGCGCCAGACCTCGAGGGCTCCGAGGATGGCCACGCGCACGCGCCCACTCTTGCATGGACGTCGCAACGCTCCATGGGTGCCGCTCGCGGCCTATCTCGGGCCCGGGTTCTGCGGCGGATTCGCGAGCTTGTCGGCCGGCCTGCGGTGGGCGTCTCCACGGACCGATGATTCTGGGTCGGACGCGCGGTCCTACCGGCATGCCTCACCCTGCGAAGACCAACCGCACCCCGTCGCTGGACGGCTCCCCGTCGGCCCGGCCCCGCACGACATCGGCCGGGTCGTCGCGCACGCTCGGGCCGGACGCTGAAGGAGCCCTTCGATGACCATCACCATCACCGCCTTCGAACGCTCGCCCGACGGCGGCAGAGGACTGGCGCGGGACACGCGCGTGCGCTGGGCGCTCGAGGAAGTGGGCCAGACGTACGAGGTCCGCCCCGTGTCGTTCCAGGCGAAGCGGGAGCCGGCGCATCTGGCGCTGCACCCCTTCGGGCTGATCCCGACGTATGAGGAGGGCGATCTCGCGCTGTTCGAGAGCGGATCGATCGTGCTCCACCTCGCCGAGCGCCACGAGGGGCTGTTCCCGAGTGATGCGGATGCGCGGGCGCGGGCGATCACCTGGATGTTCGCGGCGCTCAGCACGGTGGAGCCGCCGATCCTCGACCTCTCGATGGCCAAGGTCGTCGAGAGCGACACGTCGTGGAGCCAGGAGCGCCTGCCGTTGGTGCAAGAGCGTGTTCGCGACCGGCTGGGACAGCTGTCCGTCCGTCTTGGCGACGCCGACTGGCTCGATGGAGCGTTCAGCGCGGGTGACCTGATGATGGTGTCGGTGCTGCTCAGGACGAGGCCCTCGGGCATGCTGGACGAGTTCCCGAACCTGGCCGCCTACGTCGCCCGTGGCGAGGCGCGGCCGGCCTACGAGCGAGCGTTCGCGGCGCAGTTGGCGCAGAACACCGGCGCGCCGCTCTCGTGACGGGCCCGCACCGACGGTCAGTCGGGGGCGCCGAGAACGGCCCGCAGCCGCCGTGAGCGCCGCACGCTCGCGGGGTGCATGCGGGCGATCGGCCCGTCGACCGCCGCGCCGGCGAGCACCTCGCCGAGCAGGGCGGCGGCCTCCTCCCCGAACGCGAACGGGGTGAGGTCGATCGTCGTGATCGTCGGGTCGTTGAGCTCGGTGGCCGGGTCGCCGACGAGCGACACGAGATCGAAGTCGTCGACGACGTCGCGTCCCGTCGCGGCGAGGAAGCCGCGGGCGCGGCCGGCGAACCCCTGCGGTGCGCAGACGAGCGCGTCGACCCCGGGGGCGTCGACGAGGCTCTCGACGGTCCGGCGCGCCTCGTCGGGGCCGGCGGTCACGGCGATGTCGTCGACGCGGGGCTCGACCCGGCGGTCGGCGCACCACGCGAGGTACGCGGCGCGCACGTCGAACGCCCAGGACGAGAAGAACTGGGGGTCCGAGCCGAGGAACGCCGGTCGGCGGCGGCCCGCGGCCCAGAGGTCGTCGAGGATCTCGCGGACGCAGGCGCTGTGCGTCGCCTCGATCGTCGCGTCGACCGCGGGCGGGTCGTCGCCGAGGCAGCGGCCAGCGGTGACGACGGAGAGGCCCTGCTGCTTCAGCCGGCGGACGATCGGGTCGTCCGGCAGCGGATCGACGACGATCGCGCCGTCGACGGCGAAGGGGCGATCCGCGGCGTGCTCGGGATCGCGGGCGAAGAGGACGAGATCCGTGTCGAGCGCCGCGGCGCCGCGGACGGCCCCGAACGCGAACTCCATGTAGAACGCGAACTGGCGGACGATCGGCGGCACGTGCAGCCCGACGGCACCGACGCTGCTCGTGCGCAGGCTGCGGGCGGCGCGGTTGTGGACGTAGCCGCGTTCCGCGGCGGCGGCGCGGACCCGTTCGCGGGTGGCCGGCGCGACCTGTCCGCGGCCTTGGAGCGCGTCGGAGACGGTGGTCTTCGAGAGGCCGAGCTCCCGTGCGAGATCGACGATGGTGACGCGGCCCTGGGACATCGACGCCGATCGTACGGGACGAGTCGGGGCGGGGTGGCGCGCCGAGTGCCCTTGACAGGCTGGGTGACAGCCATCACTCTACGCCTCACCCGGAACGTTCCGGGTGGCCACGAATCCTCGGTCCACGGACCCGTCCCCGGAGACCCCCGCATGCTCACTCCCGCCCGACCGACGACCGATCCGCCGATGACGGACGCGCGTCGCCGCAACCGCCGGCTGATGGTCGCCATCGCCGTCGTCGACGCCGTGCTGCTGCTGTTCGCGCCGATCCAGTGGTGGCTCGCATCGGGCACCGCCGCCGTAGCGATCGGCTACTTCGTCTTCGCCGGCCTGTTCGTGGTCGGAAGCGTGGTGGTGATCCACCGCCTCGATGCCGCGGGGGAGGACGACCGGTGAACATGGTCCTCGGCTACGGCGGCGTCGCGCTGCTGTTCCTCGTCATCGTCGTGGTGCTCGAGCGCACGCGACGCGCCAACACGTCGTTCAGCGAGTACGCCACCGCCAGCGGCCAGTTCGGTCCGTGGTACTCGATGATGGCGTTCGTCAACACGTGGTACCCGGGCACGATCTTCATCTCGTTCGCCGGGCTCGCCGCAGCCTCCGGCGTCATCGGCTTCTACTTCGTGCCGTACTCGCTGCTGGCCGTGGTGCTCATGTACTTCCTCGCGCGGCCCGTCCACGTGTGGGGCCGAGAGCACGACCTGCGCACCCAGGCCGACCTGCTCGGCCTGCGCTACGGCTCGACCGCGGTCCGCGTCGTCGCCGCGATCATCGGCCTCGTCGCGTCGTTCCCGTGGCTGGTGCTCGGCATGCAGTCGCTCACGCTCGTCTTCACCTACCTCTCCTTCGGGCGGGTCGAGGCGACCGACGCGGTCTACATCGGCATCGCGGTGATCGTGCTGCGGCAGCTCTGGACGATCCGCATGGGCGCCCGTGGCCTGGTGATCTCCGACATGGTCCAGGGGATCGTCGCCTACCTGCTGGGCACGCTGTTGCTCGTCGGGATGCTGACGTGGCTGGTGACGAACGGGCACGGCTTCGGCAAGCCGGAGGCGTCGTTCTTCACGATCCCCGGCCCGGGCAGCGCGACCGGCGCCCTCTACTACCTCTCCCTCGTCCTGACCGGCACGCTCGGCGGCTGGTGCTGGCCCGACATCTTCGTGCGCCTCTTCGCCTCCCGCGGGCCCGAGACGATCAAGCGGGCCGCCGTGCGCGCCGCGCCGCTGATGTTCGTCTTCGGCACCGCGGTGGCGCTGATGGCGATCGCGGCCTCCACGCTCCCCGGCGTGGCCGACGCGCCCGACGCGGTCTTCTTCCTCACCGCCGACGCGATCGGCCCCATCGCCGTCACGCTCGCCGGCATCTGCGTCGTCGCGGCGACGATGGGCAACGTCGGCGCGAACCTCCAGGCGCTCGGCGCGCAGACCGCCAACGACATCGTCGGCGTGCTCCGCGACCGCCGGGTGGAGAGCCCGCGCGTCGGCCAGGCGGCGGTCGCCGGCCTGCTCGTGCTCGCCGCGGTGTTCGCCGTCTCGACCGCGAACACGACGTCGAACCTCGTCGAGCTGGCGATGATCTCCTACGCCGGCATCTCCCAGCTCGCGCCGACCCTGTTCCTCGGGATCTTCTGGCGCCGCGGCAACGCGACCGCGGCGACCGTCTCGATGGTCGGCGGCTTCGCGACCGCCGCGATCCTGCAATGGCAGTACCCGACGTCGATCCCGGGGCTCGAGGGCCTCACCGCCGGCGTCGTCGGCCTGGTCGTCAACGTCGTCCTCTACGTCGGTTGCGCGCTGCTCGTGCGCACGCCGGAGCACGAGCGCGAGCGCGTCGACGAGCTGTTCGCGAGCGTCGACCGGCCCGAGCCGGCGACGCCCGTCACCCCGTCCCTCGTCCTGGAGCCCACCGCATGACCCGTCGCACCGCCTACGTCTGGCACGAGCGCTACGCCTGGCACGACACCGGCACCGCCATCGGCATCTACCCGTCGGGCGGCATGAGCCAGCCGTACCACGCGTTCGAGTCCACGCAGTCCAAGGCGCGGATCGCCGGGCTGATCGAGGTCTCGGGGATGCTCGACGCGGTCGACCGGGTCACGGCCCGGCCGGCCACGCGGGAGGATCTGACACGCGTGCACACCCCCCAGCACGTCGACCGGATCGCGCAGCTCAGCGCGGCGACGGGCGGCGACGGGGGCGACGGCGCGACGCCGTTCGGCCCGGGGTCGTACGAGATCGCGTGCCTCGCGGCCGGCGGCACGATGGCGGCCACGGAGGCCGTCGTCGCCGGGCGTGCCGACAACGCCTACGCCCTCGTGCGCCCGCCCGGCCATCACGCCGTCGCGGGCACCGGGATGGGCTACTGCCTGTTCAACAACGTCGCTGTCGCGATCGAGGACGCGCGGGCGCGGCTCGGCGTGCGGCGCGTGGCGATCGTCGACTACGACGTCCACCACGGCAACGGCGCCCAGTCGATCTACTGGGACGACCCGGACGTACTGACGATCTCGCTCCACCAGGAGCGGTTGTTCCCGCAGGACAGCGGTGAGCTGGCCGAGACCGGCGGCCCCGCGGCGCACGGCGCGTGCATCAACGTGCCGCTGCCCGCCGGCTCGGGCAACGGCGCGTACCTGGCCGCCGTCGATCGGGTGGTGGCGCCGGCGGTGGAGGCGTTCGCGCCCGACTTGATCATGGTCGCCTCCGGCTTCGACGCCAGCCCCCTGGATCCGCTGGGCTGCATGACCGTCACGGCCGTGGGCTTCGGCGCGATGGCCGCCCGCCTCGTGGCCCTCGCGGAGCACGTGTGCGACGGTCGGCTCGTGTTCTCGCACGAAGGCGGCTACTCGCCCGTGCACGCGCCGTTCTGCGCGCTCGCCGTGCTCGAGGCGCTCTCGGGGCACGACACCGGCGTCGTCGACCCGTTCGACGCTGGCTTCGAGCACTCGCCTGCGCACGCGCTCAAGCCGTGGCAGGACGAGCGGATCGCACAGGCGGAGGAGGTCGCCCGGGCGCTCGGCGCGGTATAGCGACGAGTGCCTGATCGGCGTTGCTCGTCGATCGAGGCGCCGCGAGTGCCTTGGGCCTGCGGGACCCGACCGGCCCGGGGGCCGGTCGGGCTGCTGCCACGGTGCATGCGGCGCGCCGCTAGTGGAGGGGCTCATTCTGGAATGACGCATGCCATGAGTCAAATCTTGGCAAGCCAAAGTCTTGCTACGGTGTCGGCGTGCGCCAGATCAATCGACGACAACTGCTCGGCGGGGCAGCGGCGGCCGGGGTCGCCCTGCCCGTGCTCCACGAGCTGGTTCCCCACCAGAACCTGCACGGCGGTTCAGCCGCTGCCGCCGCGAACCCGCACGCCGGGCACGGCGCGGGAGGCGGCGCCGCGGGCGGTGGGATGAGCCACGGCGGTGGTCACGAGGGGCCGAGCTTCAGGCGCGGGAGTACCGTCGACCATCGCGCCAACGGGTTCAACCCGACCGACGTCCTGCGCGACTTCGACTACGGCCGGACCACCCGGCTGCCGGGCGGACGCGTCCTGCGCGAGTACCAGCTGATCGCGCAGGACAAGGAGATCGAGGTCGCTCCCGGCGTGAAGTACCCGGCGTGGACCTACAACGGCCGCATTCCGGGCCCGACCTTGCGTGCGACCGAGGGCGACCTGATGCGGGTCCGCTTCGTCAACGCCTCCGCGCACCCCCACACCGTCCACTTCCACGGCTTCCACCGGCCGGAGATGGACGGGATTCCCGGGGTCGGGGCGGGGGTGATCGCGCCAGGCAAGAGCACGACCTACGAGTTCGAGGCCGAGCCGTTCGGCCTCCACCTCTACCACTGCCACGTCGGCCCGCTGGCGGAGCACATCGCCCGCGGGCTCTACGGCACCTTCGTCTGCGACCCCCGGGGCGGCCGCGCCGATGCCGACGAGCTGGTGATGGTGATGAACGGCTTCAACACCAACTTCGACTTCGAGGGCAACCAGATCTACGCGGTCAACACGGTCGCCTTCCACTACATGAACGAGCCGATCAAGCTCAAGCGGAACGAGCTGGTCCGGATCTACCTCGTCAACGCGCTGGAGTACGACCCGCTCAACTCGTTCCACGTCCACGCGAACTTCTTCGACTACTACCCGACGGGGACCCGGCTGCAGTCCAGCGAGTTCACCGACATCGTCACGCAGGCCCAGGCCCAGCGCGGGATCTGCGAGATGCGCTTCAAGCACCCGGGGCAGTTCATGTTCCACGCCCACAAGACCGAGTTCGCCGAGCTCGGGTGGATGGGCATGTTCGAGGTCGCCTGATGACGACCGATACGGCTCCCGTCCCCACCCCTCCGGACCGCGGGCGCCTGCCGACCTGGGCCCTGGGCCTGGTCCCGCTGGTCCTGATCGTCGCCGCGCTGGTGACGCTCCTGACCCTCGGCGGCGGCACCCTCGGCGAGCGCAACGGCCCTCCGGTCGAGGACGTCGCCGTCGAGCGCACCGTCCTCCGCTCGGGCGCCATCGACCTGACCGTCCGCAACGTCGGCCCCGACCCGGTCGCGATCGCCCAGGTCGCCGTCAACGACGCCTACGTCGACTTCCAGACCGATCGTGACGAGATCGGCCGGATGGCGACCCAGAAGCTGACCCTCGACTACCCCTGGCAGGAGGGCTCGCCGCTGGTCGTCTCGCTGCTGCTCTCGTCGGGCGCGACGGTCGAGCACGCGGTCGACGTCGCCGTGGCGACCCCCGAGCCCGACGGCCGGTTCTTCGGCCTGATGATCCTGCTCGGCGTCTACGTCGGCGTGATCCCGGTCCTGCTCGGCATGCTCTTCCTGCCGTTCCTGCGCCGCGTCCGCAAGGTCTGGATCCGGGCCTTCCTCGCCGCCACGATCGGCCTGCTCGGGTTCCTCGCCGTCGACGCCTACCTCGAAGGCAGCGAGATCGCCGAAGGCAGCGGCGGCGCGTTCGGCGGCGTCCAGCTGCTGTTCCTCGGGGCCGCGGTGGCCTACTTCGCGCTGGTCGCCCTCGACCGCTGGATGCGCAGCCGCCAGGCGCGGGCGGCTGCGCGCGGCGCCAGCGCCTACCAGCTCGCGCTGCTCGTGGCGATCGGAATCGGCCTGCACAACCTCGGAGAGGGCCTGGCGATCGGGTCGGCCTACGCGATCGGCGAGCTCGCCCTCGGCGCGTTCCTGGTCTTCGGGTTCGCGCTCCACAACACCACCGAAGGACTGGCGATCGTCGCGCCGCTGGCCGACCGCCGACGGCCCTCGCTGGCCCGGCTCGGGCTGCTGGGCCTGATCGCCGGCGCGCCGGCGATCCTCGGCGCGGTGATCGGCGCCCGGGCCTTCAACCCCGAGCTGGCGACGCTGCTGCTCGGCGTCGGGATCGGGGCGATCATCCAGGTGATCGTGCAGCTCGTCCCCGCGATCCGCGACCGAGCGGGGAGGGTGCTGTACCCCACCACCGTCGGCGGCCTGCTCGCCGGCATCCTCATCATGTACGCCACCAGCCTGCTGACCGGCGCATGACCACGGTCCTGCGTCACGGCATCGGGCCGCGCCCGCCGCTTCGACCGGCGGCGGTCACCACTCCGTGCGGCCGAGCCGATCGGGCGGCGCGATGAGGACCGTCGGCGCCTCCGGGGGAACCGGACTCGCTCGCCTGCTGGGGCGGACAACGGCTACGCCCGCGGCGCACATCCTGCTGGCGCTCTCGGCGATGGCGGTCCTGGTCGGGGCAGCCGAGCACGCCTTCCTGTTCGCCGGCCGCTACGGCGCGGTCCCGACGGTCGGACCGCTGTTCCTCGTCAACGCGATCGTGTCCGTCGCGGCGGTCCTGCTGCTCCTCGACCGGCGGCTGGTCGCGTACGTCGTCGCGGCCCTCGCGGTCTCGCTGCTCTCGATCGGCGCGATCCTCCTGACCCACGGCGGCGGCCTGTTCGGCTACCAGGAGGGCGGCTACGACGGCCACGGCACCGTGACCCTCGTCGCCGAGATCCTCGCCGTGATGCTCGTGGCCGCCGCGATCGTTGCCGACCGTGGGGCTCGAGCGCCACGGGGCCGAGGTCGACGGGTTGCGCGCAGCGCGAGCGGAGCGGGGGCGGGTCGCGGTTGGCGCGCGGCGGCCGGCGTCACGGCGACGGTGCTCGTCGCGGCGCTCGCCTGCGGTGCGCTCCAGCCGGCAGGGCCGGAGCACGCCACGCCGACCCGTGCGACCGGGACGACGACATCCCGTCCGCGCGTGGTGGCGGCGGTCGTTCAGCGCGGCCGGGACGTCTTCGGCGGTGCCGGAGCCTGCGGTGGGTGCCACACCCTCGCCGATGCCGGCACGCGCGGGCGCGTCGGTCCCGACCTCGACCAGGCCCTGAGCGGTCGCGACCAGGCGTTCATCCGGCGGGGCATCGTCGACCCGCAGGCGACGATCGCCGAGGGCTACGCCGGTGATCTGATGCCCCAGGAGTACGGCGAGCGCCTCGATGCCCGGGACCTCGACGCGCTCGTGCGCTACCTCGAGGCCGTCGCGAACCCGTGATCGTCACTCGATCACCCAGCTCCTCGACGGGCTGGTCCCCTGCAACCAGCAGCGGCCGTGCGCTGCTCTGGGCGGCAGGCCTCCGGTCTGCCGGGTCCGGCCGGGACCCGGCGTCTAGACCGGAGCAACGTCCCGGGTCTTACACCTAGGGCCCGGGGCCTAGGCCTAGACAGCGACGGGCGCGGTGTAGCGCACGCCGGTCAGCTGCTCGGAGAGGTCCCACAGGAGCTTGGCGGTCTCGGGGTCGCTCGCCGCGGCGGTCCGGCCGACGAGGGTCGGGCTGCCGCGCAGCTCGCCGAGGCCGTCGGGGCCGACGTACGACGCGCCCGGCAGGTCCTGCGACGCGGCGAACAGGGTCGGGGCCGCGCCGGCGGCGTCGTCCTGGGCGATCACCCGGTTGCCGATCTTCATGCCGAACCGCTGCAGCGGGTGGGTGGTTGCGGACTGGAGGTTGGTCGCGGCGTACCCGGGGTGGGCGGCGAGTGCGCGGACCGGGGAGCCAGCCGACCGCAGCCGGCGTTCCAGCTCGAGGGTGAAGAGCAGGTTTGCGAGCTTCGACTGGCCGTAGGCGGCCCAGTTCTTGAACTCCCGCCGCTCCCAGTTGACGTCCGACAGGTCGACGTGTGCGCCGCGGTGGGCGCCCGAGGCGACCGTCACGACGCGGTCGGTGACGTGGGGCAGCAGCAGGTTGGTGAGCGCGAAGTGGCCCAGGTGGTTGGTGCCGAACTGCAGCTCGAAGCCGTCGGCGGTCGTCCCGCGCGGCGGGATCATCACGCCCGCGTTGTTGATCAGCACGTCGATCTTGCCCTCCCAGGCGTCGGCGAACGCACGGACCGAGGCGAGGTCGGCGAGGTCGAGCCGGCGGACCTCGACGTCGCCGTCGATCGTCGCGGCGGCGCGCTCGCCCTTCTGGAGGTCGCGGACGGCGACGATCGTGCGGGCGCCGACCCGGGCGAGCTCACGGGCGGCGATCAGGCCGATGCCGCTGTTGGCGCCGGTGACGACGACGGTCCGGCCGGCGTAGGAGGGGAGCGAGGAGGCGGTCCACTTGGAGGAGGGCATGGCTTGAATGTAGGCACTGGCAACTCAGTTGTCAATGACAACATCGTGCGGCGCTCGGCGCTAGGCTGGGGCGGTGGCGTCCCCGACCGACACCGACATCCCTCGGCCGTACCATCACGGCAACCTGCGCGGTGCGCTGCTCGCCCGCGCCGAGGAGCTGCTGGCCGAGACTGGGGTCGACGGGCTCTCGCTGCGGGCGATCGCCCGCGACGTCGGGGTCAGCCACGCCGCGCCCCGCCGGCACTTCGTCGACAAGCAGGCGCTGCTCGACGCGCTGGCCGAGGACGGCTTCCGACGGTTGGGCGAGGCGCTCGACGAGGCGCTGCAGGAGCCGGCCGACGGCTTCGTCGAGCGGCTCGGTGCGGTCGCGGTCGCCTACGTCGTGTTCGCCACCGAGCACGCCGCGCTGCTCGACGTGATGTTCGCCGGCAAGCACCGCCCGGGGGCGTCGGACAGGCTCTACGCGGCGGCCGAGCGGGCGTTCGCGGCGCCGCTCGAACTGATCGCGTCGGGCCAGGCCGAAGGCGAGGTCGTCGCGGGCGACGCCGAGCAGGTGACGTTGGCGGCCTGGGCCGGCGTCCACGGGCTGGCGACGATGGTCAACGCCGGTCTGCTGGATCCGGTGGCGCTGCCCGACCTGGTCCGCGCCACCGCCGAGCAGCTCGTGCTCGGGCTGCGACCCCGGACCTGAGGCGTCCGGCCGGCGTTCTCAGTCGCGCTCGAGATTCGACCTGGACCAGGGATTGTCGCGGAGCGATCCCGGCACGATCAGGACCCCGATGCTGCCGAGCAGGCCGATCGCGAAGATGATCGCCGAGTCAGAGGTCGTGAGGGGCCAATCACTACTCCTCGACGTGACGGCCAGGGCGACGCCGGCCATGGCACTCAAGGCGAGTCCCGGAGCCACGCGGGCGCCCACGCCTTCTCGCTGCTTGGCGATCTCGAGCGAGATGACGAGCCAACACGCCACGCCGGCAACGATGGCCAGGGCCACAACGTCAGCACGGGGCTCAAAAGGGGCGAACGGGTGGCCGAAATGCCTGATGACGTAGATCCCGCCCGCTGTGATGCCAACGGCGAGCGCGCCCAGGCGGCAGATCCAGAGGTCGTAGCGCATGCCTAGCTGACCAGTTTCGGCGGTGTCCGGGAAGGGACTACGTTGCTCGGTGTCTGCGCGGTGCTCGGGCGTGTTCCGGAAACGTCGTACATAGGTCGCTTCGGTCCGTGGGCTGGAACATGCAAGAGCCCAGTCTCGCCGAACCAGCCCTGTGACCACGGCTTGAACCGCGGCGGTGGTCAGACCGAGACGTCGGCGTCCTCGAGGGCGACTGGGTACGCAGTCCGCTCGCGTGTGCCGAGCAGCTCGGTTCCGACGGCATCATCGTCCAGGCGGCGCGCCTCGAGGTCGGAGCTGACCTTGGCTCCTGGCATCGAGGGGATGTAGACGAGTCGCAGTCCGGCGGCTTGCGCGGCGGCGGCGCCGACCGGCGAGTCCTCGAGCGCGACGGCGCGCGAGCTGGCGACGCCGAGCTTCGCGCAGGCGGCGATGTACACGTCGGGGGCGGGCTTCCCGGGGCCGCCGTCGGCGCTCACGACGGCGTCCAGGTATCGATCGAGGCCGGCGCGCTGGAGGGCGAGCGTCGCGAGCTCGCGCGGAGCGTTGGTGGCGACCGCGATCGGCAGGCGTCCGAACAGGCTGGCCAGCAGCGTGCGGGCGCCCGGCATGGGGGTCGGCGATGGGCCCGTCTCGAAGGCCTCGGTGAGGGCGTCGTGCAGGGCCGCGACCGGGACCTCGAGCACCGCGGCCGCCGACGCGACGGACGCGCCGTTGAGGCGGGCGAGCAGCTCGTCATCGAGCTCGCGCCCGCGGAGCTCGAGCACGCGCTCGTACGCCGCCTGCCACGACGCCGCGGAGTCGACGAGGAGCCCGTCGCAGTCGAAGATCGCGGCGGCTGGCCGCTCCCGCCCAGCGGCCCGACCCGTGGGGGCCTTCGCGCGGGCCGTCACCCGCTCGATCGCGGTCGACCGCCCGTCGAGCCCGACGGTCACGAGCATCGCCATCAGGACGCCGTCGCCGGTGGTCACCGGTGTCGGCAGCGCGGGCCGGCCCACGCGTTCGTTGCCGACGATGTCCTGCGGCTCGAAGCCGATCAGCGCGTCGTCGGCAGCGCCCGTCATCCCGACGTCGGTCACGTAGGCCGTCCGGCCCGGGAGGATCCGGGCGTCGGCGGTCGGCACGTGAGTGTGCGTGCCGAGCACCGCGCTGACGCGCCCGTCCAGCATCCACGCCAACGCCAGCTTCTCCGCCGGCCAGGACGCGTGGACGTCCACCAGGACGATGTCCGAGAGCTCCGCGATCCGCTGCACCTCATGCTCGGCGCCGTCGCAGGCGGAGATCGGTGCCTGCCCTTCTCGCCCTCCGATCACGTTGACCACGCCGAGCCGCACGCCGTCACGCTCGACGACCAGGCCGGCCCGGCCGCTCCCGTGCCGCGGAAGGTTGTCCGGGCGCACGATCGGGGAGTCGGAGCCGAGCAGCGAGTCAGCGCCTGGGGCGTCGTAGGCGTGGTTGCCGGTGGTGATCACATCGACGCCCGCAGCGAGCAGGCGAGCGGCGCCGGTCTCGTCGAGGCCGGCGCCGTTGTCGAAGGAGTTCTCACCGTTGGCCACGCAGAAGTCCACCGCATGGTCGTGGCGCAGTCGCGGCAGAAGCGACTCGACCGCGGTCAGTCCGAGCGGGCCGACGACGTCGCCGACGAACAGGATGCGGGCCAAGGTCTCGGGCGTGGGGGGAGGCTGCTGCTGGGTCACGCGAGCAAGCATATTCACAACTTGGCCGATAACAGAAAATTTACTTGCTCATCGGCGGGCCGGGCCTAACATGCACCGCATGCCGTCCCCTTCTCAGCCGCCGGTGGCCCCAGCCGTCGTGGCCCAGATCCGTTCCGCGCTGCCGGCCTTGCGGCCGAGCGACGCCAAGGTCGCCCGGGTCTTGATGGACGCGCCAGGCTCGCTCATGTCGCTGACCGTGGCCGAGGTCGCCGCCGCGGCGGGCGTGTCCGACGCGACGGTGATCCACTGCTGCAAGGAGCTCGGGTTCTCCGGCTTCCAGCACCTGAAGTTCGAGCTCGCTCGCGATCACGCTCCGGCCTCGGGGCTCCTGCACGAAGCGCAGAGCCTGGGCAGCGGGTCGCCGACGGCCGACGTCGTGGCCGACGTGCTGGGCTCCACGGTCAGCGCCGTGCGCGACGTCTCCGCGACGCTGGACGTCAAGCAGTTCGAGGCGGTCGTCGAGGCGATCCTGCGCGCGCAGCGGATCTGCGTGATCGGGGCGATGCCCTCGCTGATCCTGGCCGAGGACGCCGCCTACCGGCTGTCCACGATCGGCCGCCCCGCCGAGGCACCGGCGACGGACACCGCACAGCGCCTCGCGTGCACGCGGCTGACGCCGGGCGACCTGTGCCTGGTGATCAGCCACACCGGGGCGACCAAGCAGAGCTTCGCGGCGGTCCAGGCGGCGGCCGCGACCGGCGCGACGACCGCGGCCATCACCAGCTTCGCCCGCTCTCGCCTGGCGTCGTCGGTCGATCACCCGCTGATCGCGGGCGCGGCGGCGGTCTCGGTGCGCGTGGAGGCGATGGCGAGTCGCTTCGCGCACCTGGCCGTGATCGACGCGCTGTACGTCGCCACGGTCCTGCGCGACGAGCAGACGGCGCTGCAAGCCCGCCGCGTCGCCGACGCGATCCACGCCGAATCCCAGCTGTGACCATGACTGACACGATCTCCACGGCCGTCGGCCGCTCGATGACGCTGCGCGTCCTGACGCTGAACGTCTGGAACACCGACGGCGCGCCCGAGCGCCAGGAGCTGCTGCGGGCGGGCATCGCCGAGCTGCAGCCCGACCTGATCTCGCTGCAGGAGGTCGTGCGGACCGACGACTACGACCAGCTCGGCTGGCTGCTCGGCGACTCCGGCCTGCACGCCGTGCACCAGCTCGACCTGATCGACGCGCCGTCGTGGGGCGGTACCGCCCTCGCCTCGCGGTGGGCGCCGGCCCGCACGGTGGGGACGCTCCTGCCCGGCACGGTGGTCGGCGCCTGCACGATCGCCGCGGTGATCCCGCTGCCGATCGGCGTCGACCTGCTGTTCCACGCGGTCAAGCCGTCGGCGCAGTTCGACCACGAGGCCGACCGCTGTCGCCAGGCGATCGCGATCACCGCCCTGGACGAGCAGCTGCGTGGCCCGGCGCCGAGCATCATCGCCGGCGACTTCGACGCCACTCCCGACGCGGACTGCATGCGGTTCTACACCGGTCGTGGCGTGCTCGACGGCCGCAGCGTGCACTTCCGCGACGCCTGGGTGCAGGCCGGCGACGGCGGACCGGGCTACACGTGGACGTCGGACAACCCCGGCGTGGCCGCGACGACGGCGTTGGGCTGGATCCAGATCCCGCACCAACGACGGATCGACCACATCCTCGTCGGCGGACCGTTCGCCCACCCCGACGTCGACGCGCGGATCGTCCGCTGCGACGTCGTCCTCACCGATCCCCCCGCCAGCGATCACTACGGCGTGCTCGCCGAGATCGAGCTGGTCGTGCAGCCACCGCGCTGATCCGCCGTCCGCGGAGCGATCCGCGTCGTGCTTCCTCTCCCCAAGCAACAGCCTCTCCCCGAAGAACAGGAGTTCTCGTGCAGACCCCCCGTGGTGACCAAGCGTCCCGCGGCGCTTCGTGGCGCCGCAACCGCAGTTCCGTCCTGTTGGCCAGCGCCTTCGTGATCGGTGTCTCGACGCTGACGATCGGTTGCGGCGGATCCGAATCCCCGGCCGACGGTGCGGCGCCCTCGACCGACGCCGCTGCGGCGGCCAAGCCGATCGAGCAGTTCCGGATCGGGCTGTCGGCCTCCGAGCCGACCAGCAGCATGGATCCGAGCACGGACCAGACGGCCCATCTGGTCGATCAGTTCTTCATGGAGCGGCTGACCGAGATCGACGCGGCCGGCGTGCCGCAGCCTGCGCTGGCGGAGAAGGTCACGCAGCCCGACGCGAAGACCTACGTCTACCACCTGCGCCACGGCGTCAAGTTCTGGGACGGCGCGGAGCTGACGGCCGACGACGTCGTCTACTCGATGAACTACCTGTCGAAGCCGACCAGCATCAGCTCGTTCCCGTGGCCGTCGTTCAAGAGCGCCAAGGCGAAGGACCCGTACACGGTGGTCGTCACGCTCAAGCAGGCCGACGCGTCGTGGCCCAGCAAGGTCAGCCACCCGATGGCCCCGATCTTCCAGAAGAAGTTCGCCGAGGAGCACAAGGGGAGCATGGGCAAGCCCGGCACCCTGATCATGGGCACCGGCCCGTTCGAGCCCAAGCGGTTCGATCCGTCCTCGGGTGAGGTCGAGCTCACGGCGAACCCGAACTGGTGGGGCGGGAAGGTCGGCATCAAGAAGCTCTCGTTGAACTTCTTCGCGAAGGAGACGAGCCTGGCGCTGGCGATGCGCTCCGGCAGCATCGACGCGGGCGTCGGGGCATCGCGGGCGTCGGCCTTCGAGGCCTCGGCGGGCTCCGACGTGCAGGAGGTCTCGTTCCGGTCGTGCACCTCGCCGTTCATCTCGATGAACGTCCGCAAGGCGCCGTGGAACGACGTGCACGTGCGCCGTGCGGTCGCCCATGCGATCGACCATGACGCGCTGATCAAGGCGAGCGGGGCGCGGGCGGTGACGCCGGGCGCCAACCCGACGCTGATCGCGACCCCGAGTCTCGAGACCGTGGGAAGCAAGCAGGACGTCGAGGCGCTCCTCGCGTCGGTGCCGCAGTACGAGCACAGCGTCGAGAAGGCCAAGGCCGAGCTGGCCAAGTCGAAGTACCCCGACGGCGTCAACGCCGACTTCACGTACTACACGTGGGGGCCCTCGGGTGACGTGATGCAGGTGCTCGCGGCCCAGATGGCGGCGGCCGGCATCAAGATCAAGCCGCGGCTCGTGCAGTACGCCGCGTGGATCGCCAACGAAGGACAGGCGAACCTGGCCGAGCGGTGGACCACGCTCAACTACGCTGGCGGCTGCAGCAGCTCCGGTGATCCGAGCGGGTACGCGGGCTACCTGGGCGCGGCCAGCCTGAAGAAGGGCTCGTACAACTTCGCCGGCTACGGCACCGACGAGTTCAACGACTGGTGGGCGCAGTCGCTGGCGACGAGCGACAAGGACGAGCGCTTCGGTCTCTACTCCAAGATCGTCACGGCGATGGCGGAGGACGTGCCGTTCCTGCCGCTGTTCCTCGGCACGGAGCAGGTCTACCTGCGCAAGGGCTTCAGCGTCGCCAACGCCGGCAAGTGGCTGCCGACGGACTGGCCGCTCACGATCACGGCCGGGAGCTAGCCGGATGTCCTGGACAGCACGGGAGGACCGACGATGAGTCGCGGAGAGGCCGTCGCGTTCGTGGCCCGCCGCCTGGCGATGCTGCTCGCCCTGCTGGTGGTCGTGTCGTTCGCGGTCTTCTCGCTGCTGTCCATCGCGCCGGGCGATCCCGTCGAGGTCCTCCTGGGCACGACGCCCCGGACCGCGGAGACCGTGCAGGCGCTGACGGAGAGGTACCACCTCGACCAGCCGTTCCTGGAGCAGTACTGGATCTGGCTCAGCCACGCGGTCCAGCTGGACTTCGGGGACTCGATCCAGACCCAGATGCCCGTTACCGACGAGCTGGCCCGGCGCCTCGCGACGTCGCTGTTCCTCGGGCTGTACGCGTTCGCGATCGTGATGGTGCTCGGCGTCGGTCTCGGCATCGTCGCCGCGCTGCGTCGGCGCACCGGGGTCGACCGGGCGATCGTCGGGGCCTCGATCGTCGGACTCAGCACGCCGTCGTTCGTCGGGGGGATGGCGTTGATCTACCTGTTCGGCGTCGTGCTCGAGCTGTTCCCCGTCTACGGCGGCGGCTCCGGGTTCGTCGACCAGCTGTGGCACATGACGCTGCCGGCCGTCGCGCTGGCGTTGACGAGCACCGCTGCGGTCGTCAAGACCGTGCGGGCGGCGATCCTCGGGGTCGTCGACCAGGACTACATGATGTTCGCCCGTGCGCGGGGCCTGTCCCGGAAGCGGATCCTGATCGTCTACGCCCTGCGGAACGCGCTGATCCCGCTCGTGACGATGAGCGGCATCGTCCTCACGCACCAGATCGTCGGCGCGGCGCTCGTGGAGACCGCGTTCTCGCTGCCCGGCCTCGGAGCGCTGCTGGTGACGTCCGCCGCCCAGCAGGACATCCCGATGCTGCAGGCGATGGCGGTCCTGATCGCGACCGTGGTGGTGCTCGTCGGCCTGTTCTCCGACCTCCTGCTGGTGGCCGTCGATCCGCGCATCCGACTCGGGCGGCAGGCATGAGCGCGATGCAGCAACCGGGAACGGTGGGTCGACGGATCGGCCTGCTCGGCATCGTCGTCTGCGGCGCGATCATCGCCGTGGTCGTGGTCGCCGCGGTCCTCGGCTCGGTGGTCGCGCCCCACAGCGCGAGCGCCCAGGACGCCGGCAACATCCTGGCCGGAGCGAGCGGTGCGCACTGGCTCGGAACGGATTCGCTCGGGCGTGACGTCGCCTCGCGGCTGATCGTCGGGGCGCGCTCCGCGCTCGTCGGTCCGCTGGTGATCGCGATCGGCTCGATGCTGATCGGCAACGTCCTCGGGCTGCTCGCCGGCTACCGCGGGGGCCGGCTCGACGCGATCGTCATGCGGTGGGTCGACCTGATGTGGTCGGTGCCCGCCCTGCTGGTGATCATCATCGTGCTGGGCGTGCTCGGCACCAGCTACTGGGCGGCGGTCGGCCTGCTGACGGTGCTGACCGCGCCGTTCGACGCCCGCGTCGTGCGCGGCGCGACGCTCGAGCAGGCGCCGCGCCCGTACGTGCAGGCGGCCCGAACGCTCGGGATCTCCGACACGAGGATCATGTTCCTCCACGTCTGGCCGAACGTCGCGGCCGTCGCGATCGCCAACGCGTTCATCGTCTTCGCGGCCTCGTTGACGGCGATGGCCGGGTTGTCGTTCCTCGGCTTCGGCCTGGCACCAGGCAGTCCCGATTGGGGGCTGATGCTGGCCGAGGGCTTCCAGGACCTCTTCCAGAACCCGTTGTCGATCCTCGCCCCTGGGGTGGCGATCGTGCTCGCCGCGACGTCGATCAACCTGATCGGCGATTGGTTCTACGAGCGGCTCTCGAGCCGAGGAGCATCACGATGACCGCAGTCGACGGCGAGCCGATCCTCGAGGTCGAGGACCTCCGCATCGAGCAACCCCGCCGCGAGGGTGCGCGGACGATCGTCTCGTCGGTCGGATTCTCGGTGCGCGCGGGGGAGACGGTCGGGATCGTCGGCGAGTCGGGCAGCGGCAAGTCGATGACGGCCCGCGCGATCGTCGGCCTGCTGCCGCACGGGGTCGCCGCCTCCGGCGTGGTTCGGCACCAGGGACGCAACCTCCTGGAGCTGTCGGGGCCGCAGCAGCGCGCGCTGCGCGGCGGGCGGATCGGCCTGATCATGCAGGACCCGTTCACGATGCTCAATCCGCTTCTGCGTTGCGGGCAGATCGTCGCCGAGTCGCTGCCGTCGGGCCGGGCGATGGGCCGCGCGGCCCGACGGCTGGAGGTCGCACGGCGCCTGGCCGAGGTCGGGATCCACGACGAGAGCGTGGCGCACCGCTACCCGTTCCAGCTCTCGGGCGGGATGAGTCAGCGCGTCGCGATCGCGGCCGCCCTCGCCCGGGACCCGGAGATCCTGATCGCCGACGAACCGTCGACCGCGCTCGACGTGGCGACGCAGCAGGAGATCCTGGCGGTGATCAAGCGCCTGCAGGAGGCGCGCGGCATGGCGCTCGTGCTCATCACGCACGACCTCCGGGTCGCGTTCTCGACCTGCAACCGGATCAACGTGCTGTACGCCGGGTCGCTGGTCGAGGCAGGAGGGGCCGCCGCGCTGCGTCGGGAGCCACAGCACCCGTACACGCAGGGCCTGCTCCTCTCCGAGCCGCCGTCCGACCGTCGGGTGGAACGGCTGATGACGATCCCGGGCGCGGTGCCCACGGCCGACCAGGTGACCGGAAGCTGCGTCTTCGCCTCGCGCTGCCGCTGGGTCGACGATGCCTGCCGCCGGAATGCTCCGCCGCTGGTCGAGGTCGCTCCCGGCCGCCGGTCGGCGTGCTCGCGGTGGCCCGTGATCCGCAGCGAGATGGCGGGCCTGAGCAACGTGGCGCTCGCCGAGGCGGCGCCTCGGGTGCCGGACGGCGGCGCTGCGTCGCTCGTCGAGGTGCGCGACGTGCGGAAGCTCTTCCGCGGTGCGGCGGTGCCCGCCCTCGACGGCGTGTCGATCGAGCTGCGGGAGGGGGAGAGCGTGGGCATCGTGGGCCAGTCCGGCTCCGGCAAGACGACCCTCGCACGGATGCTCGTCGGCCTCGAGCGGGCCTCGGCGGGCAGCATCGTGATCGACGGCGTGCCCGCCGACGACTGGGCAGCGCTGCGCCCCGACGTCCGGCGACACCTGCGCGGCGTCGTGCAGATGGTCTTCCAGGATCCGTACTCGAGCCTCAACCCGATGCGCACGATCGGGTGGACGCTGCGCCAGGCGATCCTGGCCCGGGATCGGGCGGCACGCAACGTCGACGCGCAGCTGGCCGACCTGCTGCGCTCGGTCGGCCTGTCGCCGGACTACGCCCGACACCGGCCGCAGCTGCTCTCGGGCGGCGAGCGTCAGCGGGTGGCGATCGCCCGCGCCCTCGCCGTGCGTCCGCGGCTGCTGATCTGCGACGAGCCGGTCTCGGCGCTCGACGTGTCGGTCCAGTCGCAGATCCTCAACCTGTTCGACGAGCTGCGGGCGGAGCGGCAGATCGCCTACCTGTTCATCACCCACGACCTCTCGGTCGTGCGCCAGGTGACCGACCGCGTCTACGTCATGCACCGCGGGAAGGTGGTCGAGTCGGGTGCGACCGACGTGGTGCTGCGCGACCCACGGGCGGACTACACCCGGACGCTCGTCGCCGCGTCGGGCGCCGCAGGGACCGGTGAGGCCTGACATGACCGTCGCCACGACCGACGCGCTGGGCAACCGCAGCGAGCAGACGCGGACGGTGACGGTCGCCGACAGACCGGTCGAGCAGCCGCCGGTCGTGGACCGGCCGCGCAAGGATCCGCCGGCCGCAGATCCGCCGAGAACCGACCCGCCCAGGATCTAGCCGACCGCGATGGCTCCTGGCCCGGCGACGTCGAACACGACCCGCCCGGGGCTGGGCCGGGCGTCCTCATGAGTCACCAGGCGTCCACGGGGCCTGGATCGCCCCTGGCTGACGTCAGTGCGCCTCGCGCGCGAGCTCGGCCGCGGCTGCGGCCAGCCGCGGCTCGAGCCCCTGGAGGGCGGCGAGGTGCTCGTGCAGCCAGGCGATGACGAGCCGTTGCGGAAGCTCGTCCGCGGCGCCGGCGGCGCCCTGCGCCTGGAGGCGCAGGACGGTCGTCACGGCGCCGGGCGCGACCGGTGGGGGCTTGGAGCGACGGATCGCGTCGGCCAGCGCGGCGTACCAGCCGTCCAGTGCGTCGATCTCGCGCCGCAACGCGGCCTGGTTGGCGCGCACGGCGGGGGAGGGAGGTGCCGCGGGCATCGGCCGCAGCAGATGGTGCCCGCCGCTCAGCTGCTCGACCCCGCGGCGCAGCCGCGTCACGCCGGCCACGAGCGCCGACAGGTCGTCGAAGGACACGTGGTGCGCCCGCTCGGACAGGTACTGGCGCAGCGTCGCGTCGAGCCGCTCCGATGACGCGCTCGCGGCCTGCGCGAGCCGGTCGGGTGCGGACGCCGCAGGCCGATCGAGCAAGCCGCGGACCGTCGTGATCAGGTGCTCGGCGTTGCGCTCGTACGCCTCGGCGAGATCGTCGCGCAACACGCCGGAGGCGCCGCGCGGCCACAGCAGCAGCGCCGTGAGCAGGCTGATCGCCGCGCCGATCGCGACGTCCTCGATCCGCACCAGTCCGATCCGCCAGCCGGACGGCTGGATCAGGTTGAAGACGATCAGCATCTGGAACGAGAAGGCCGCCTGACCGGCCAGGAAGGAGAGCGCCTTGCGCGCGTAGACGGCGACCACCGCGACGGGCACCAGCAGCGCCCACAGCAGCGTCGTGTCGGTTCCCACCAGGTACACGAGCAGCCCGCCGGCGACGATCCCCAGGGTCGTGCCGGCCAGATCCTGGAGCAGCGTCACGCCCGTCGTGAGGGCCTGGGAGCGCAGCACCGCCAGGGTGCCGAGCACGACCCAGAAGGCGTGATGCACGTCGGCGAGCTGGCTGACGAGCACCGCGATCGCGAGGCCGACCGCGCCACGCAGGCTGTTGCGCAGCCAGACCGAGCGCATCGTCACGTGCGCGGCGGCGACGTCGTGGACCGTGCTGGTCCGTTCCCCTGAGCGTCGCGGCGGCCGGTCGGGCGGCTCCTCGGAAGGCACGCGGCCGGCCACGCGCAGCGCGTCGTTGCCGAGCTGCCACGCGGCGTAGGAGAGCGATCGCAGCCGGAAGCTCTCGTCCAGGTCGGCCGCGAGAGGGATGTCGGCGCCGGCCCGCCACTGGTCGACCCGTTGCATGAAGTGGTCGCCGGCAACGCTGCGCGCGCGCAGCAGCGCCGCCAGGTCCGGCGGCTCGGCGTCGGGGCGATCCACCAGCCGGGCGCTGGCGCCGAGCACGTCGGCGACGCTCGTACGGACCTCGGTCTCGGGGAAGCCGACGTCCGCCGCGCGTTGCGACGGCGACGGCAGCGGCGTCGCGTCGAGCCAGACGACGTCCTCGACGAGCTGCCCCAGCGCGGCGCCGCGCGCGCCCGTGCCGGTCGGGCGCGTCCGTGCCCCGAAGTAGACGTGGTGCATGTCCCGGATCGCCGCGGTCGAGGCCTCGCGGGCTTGCGTGGGCACCCGCTGGTCCACGGCGGCGGACGCCGTCACGACGTCCGCAAGCGCGCGGATCGCGGCGCCCACCCGCGCCCGCAGCTGGTCGGGTGGGCGCCGGGGCCACGGCAGCGCGAGCGCCAGCAGCGCCACGGTGCAGCCCAGCAGCCAGCCGGCCAGCCGGTGGGAGAGGGGGTCGGTCGCCACGGGCACCATCGCCGGCAGCACGAAGGCGAGGATCGCGGCTCGCGATCCGGCCGCGACGTAGCTGTTGAGGATCCCGGCGAACAGCAGGGCGAAGCCGATCACCGCCATCGCGCCCGCGGCGAGGAACGGGTCGGAGGAGCAGAGCGTGCCGATCACGACCAGGACGCTTCCGGCGGCGATCAACGCGACGTAGGCGAGCAACCGGGTGCGCGGGGGACCTCCGAAGTCGGCGAACAGGAGCATCGCGATGGTGCCGAAGAAGGCCAGCGACGCGATCCCGGGCTCGTCGAGGACCTCGAGGGCCAGCGCGAGCACCACGGGGATGACGATCGCCGCGCGCACCGCGGTCCCGAGCACGTAGCGGTCCAGGTGTGCGAACGGCCGCCGCAGCGTCGACCACCCCCGCGCGATGCGGTCGGCGTCGCTCACGACGACCCGCCGCTCGGCATCGCGGTGGTCGGCACGCTCGTCGCCGCTCAGCCGCTCGATCGTTGCATTGGCGCAACGTACATCGGGGTGTGGCATCAAGCGATCGACCGAGCAGCATCACGGCTCGGCTCGCGACGACCCTGGGACGCGAGAGGCCTCGTCGAGCACCTGATTGACGTGCTCCGCCGTCACGCGCCGATCGCCGCGCGCGGGGGCTCTGGCGTCGCGCGCTCTGGCGCGGCGGGCAGGTGCACCGTGACCGAGAGCCCTCCTCCGGCCCTGGGGCTGAGGGTGAGGGTTCCGTCGTGCGCGTCGGTGATGCGCTGGACGATCGCCAGGCCGAGGCCGACGCCTGCGTCGTGGGTACGTATGCGACTGGTGCCGCGCAGGAACGGCTCGCCGAGGGTGGAGACCAGCTGTGGGGTGAGCTGCTCGCCGGTGTTCTCGACGGTGAGCGTCACGCTCTCGGGGCGAACGCTGGTCGTGACCCACACGGTGCCGTCTCCGGGCAGGTTGTGGACGATCGCGTTGTGCACGAGGTTCGTCGCCATCTGCAGCAGGAGCGCGGGTGAGCCGATGGTGGGGGTCGCGTCGCCGGAGGTCTCGATGGTGACGCCGCGCTTCTCTGCGAAGGGGAGGAGCGTCTCGGTGGCTTCTTCGGCTACGAGGGACAGGTCGACGTGCTCTCGGGCGAAGGACCGCTGGTCGGCGCGGCTGAGCAGGAGCAGTGCTTCGGTGAGTTCGATCGCCCGCGCGTTGACGGCGTGGAGGCGCTCGACGAGCTCGCCGTTGTCGCGGTCCGGATCCTTGCGGGCGACGTCGAGCAACGTCTGCGTGACCGCCAGCGGGGTCCGCAGCTCGTGGGAGGCGTTGGCGGCGAACCGCTGCTGCTCCGCGACCTGCGCTTCGAGTCGCGCGAGCATGGCGTCGAAGCTGTCGGCGAGCTCGCGGAACTCGTCGTTGCGGCCCTCCAGCTGAATTCGGTGGCCCAGCGATCCGGCTGTGGCCACGCGGGTGGCGTTCGTGATCCGCGCCAGGGGGGTGAGCATGCGCCCCGCGAGGATCCATCCGCCCACGAGACCGAAGACCAGCAGGGAGGCGAGCGCGATCGCGGCCTTCGGCACGAAGGCGTCCAGGAGCGCGGATCGGCTGGGACCGGTGATCAGCACCATCCGGCCGGGCGGCATCGCATGGTCGTTGGAATCGGGGACGTACCGCAGCAGGAACACCCACACGACCGCGAGCAGCAGGACGCCGGCGAGCATCAGGAAGCCGGCGTAGCTGAGGGTGAGCTTGAGGCGAGCGCTCAAGCCGGGGGCTCTATCCACGGTCTCCTCCCTCGCGCCCGCCGTCGGGCTGGGCGTCGATCCGGTAGCCGGCCCCGGCGACGGTGGCGATCACCCACGGTTCGCCGAGGCGCTTGCGGAGGGCCGAGACCGTGATCCGCACGGCGTTGGTGAACGGGTCGGCGTTCTCGTCCCACGCCCGGTGCAGCAGCTCCTCGGCGCTGACGACGCCGCCCTCGGCCTCGACGAGCACCTCGAGCACCGCGAACTGCTTCCGGGTCAGCGGGACGTAGCGGCCGTCGCGGTAGACCTCGCGGCGGAACGGATCCAGCCGCAGACCGGCGATCTCACGCACCGGCGGCCGGTGGTGGGCGCGCCGGCGGTCGAGCGCGCGCAGCCGGAGCACGAGCTCCTGGAGCTCGAACGGCTTCGTCAGGTAGTCGTCGGCGCCGAGCTCGAACCCGGAGGCCTTGTCGTCGAGTCGGTCGGCCGCGGTGAGCATGAGGATCGGCATGCCGCTGCCGGAGGCGACGATCCGCTTGGCGAGCTCGTCACCGGAGGGCCCGGGGATGTCGCGGTCGAGGACGGCGATGTCGTAGGCGTTGACGCTCAACAGTCGCAGCGCGGCGTCGCCGTCGCCGGCGATGTCCGCCGCGATCGCCTCCAGGCGTAGGCCGTCGCGGATGGCTTCCGCCATGTACGGCTCGTCCTCAACGATCAGCACACGCACGCTTCGAGGCTAACGCCGGCGCATATCGTCGGCGTATCGAAAACCGGATACGGGCTGGCAACAGGCCGCAGCGTTCACTGCGGCCATGCTCCGCAACGCATCCAGACGAACCGTGGCCCGCCCCGCACGCCCGCCGGCGTCCTCATGCTCCCCGGTCGCCCCGACGGTGGGGGCCACGATCTACGGCTGCACGGAGGACGAGGCGGCCCTGTGCCGGCAGATGGCGTGGCGCCTCGGCGTGGTGCCGACGATCACCGCGGCGCCGCTCTCGGAAGCGACCGTCGGGCTCGCGGTCGGCAACCGCTGCGTGAGCATCGGGCACAAGACCCGCGTCACCGACCCCACGCTGCTCGCGCTCAGCGAGGCCGGCGTGCGGTACGTCTCCACGCGCAGCATCGGCGACAACCACATCGACGTCGACTACGCGCAGCGTGTGGGGATCGTCGTCGAGACGGTCGCCTACTCGCCCGACAGCGTGGCGGACTACACGCTGATGCTGATCCTGATGGCGCTGCGACACGCCCGGTCCGTCATCAGGCGGGCCGATGTCCACGACTACCGTCTGGGCGACCTCCGCGGGCGGGAGCTGCGCGACCTGACCGTCGGGGTGATCGGAACGGGACGAATCGGCGCCGCGGTGCTGGACCGACTGCGCGGGTTCGGCTGCCGCGTGCTGGCCTGTGACCCGCGGCCCACGACCTCCGCGGACTACGTCGCGCTCGACGCCCTGCTCGAGCAGAGCGACGTCGTGACGCTCCACACGCCGCTGACGGCGGCGACGCACCACCTCCTGGATCGCCGCCGGATCGAGCGGATCAAGCGCGGCGGCGCTGTGGTCGTCAACACCGGACGCGGCGGGCTGATCGAGACGGAGGCGCTGATCTCCGCCCTCGAGAGCGGCCGGCTGGGCGGCGCGGCGCTCGACGTCGTCGAGGGCGAGGAGGGGATCTTCTACGCCGACTGGAGCGACAAGCCGATCCCGAGTCACCAGCTGCGGCGGCTGCACGAGCTGCCGAACGTGCTGATCAGCCCGCACATCGCCTACTGCACGGACCACGCGCTGCGCGACGCCGTCGAGGCCAGCCTGATCGGCTGCCTGACCTTCGAAGGCGGGGTCCGGCATGCGTAGGTCGAAGGTCGGGATCCTCTTCGGCGGCTGCTCCGAGGAGCATCCGATCTCCGTCAAGTCGGCGCACGAGGTGGCACGCCACCTCGGTCTCGAGAAGCACGAGCCGTACTACGTCGGGATCACCGCGGACGGCGCCTGGCGGCTCTGCGAGGACCGCCCCGACGCGGACTGGGAGCACGGCCGCCACCGTCCGGTGGTGCTGTCGCCGGACCGCGGCACGCACGGGCTGCTCGTGCTGGAGCAGGGCCCGCCCGCCCGCTGGGAGACGATCCGCCTCGACGTGGTGCTGCCGGTGCTGCACGGCACGCTCGGCGAGGACGGCGCGATCCAGGGGCTGCTGGAGCTCTCCGGGATCCCCTACGTGGGCTGCGACATCCAGGGCTCGGCCCTCTGCATGGACAAGTCGCTGACGTACATGGTGGCCCGGGCCGCCGGCATCGCGACGCCGAGCT
This sequence comes from Patulibacter ginsengiterrae, assembly GCF_056269115.1. Lineage (NCBI taxonomy): Bacteria > Bacillati > Actinomycetota > Thermoleophilia > Solirubrobacterales > Patulibacteraceae > Patulibacter > Patulibacter ginsengiterrae. The sequence continues at coordinate 274,204 of NZ_JBWDOG010000001.1, read as the reverse complement.
TCCGGACCGTCGCGGCCGGCGAGGAGCTCGATCCCGCCGAGCTCGCCTACCCGGTCTTCGTCAAGCCGGCCCGCTCCGGCTCGTCGTTCGGCGTCACCAAGGTCTCGGATCCCGACGGGCTGCCGGAGGCGATCCGCGCCGCGCGTCGCTACGACGCGAAGGTGCTGATCGAGGAGGCCGTCGCCGGCAGCGAGGTGGGCTGCGCGATCCTTGGCGACCACCGGGAGCTCCTGGCCGGCGAGGTCGACCAGATCGCCCTCTCCCACGGCTTCTTCCGGATCCACCAGGAGGACGATCCGGAGAGCGGCTCGGACAACGCCACCGTCACCGTGCCCGCCGACGTCCCGGAGGCCTCGCGCGCGCTCGTGCAGGAGACCGCGAAGGCGGTCTATCGCGCCCTCGGATGCCGCGGGCTGTCGCGGGTCGACCTGTTCCTCGAGGCGGACGGCCGCGTAGTCCTCAACGAGGTCAACACGCTGCCCGGCCTGACGTCCTACAGCCGCTACCCGCGGATGATGGCGGCGGCCGGACTGCCGCTCGGCGACGTGCTCGACCGGCTGCTCGCGCTAGCGCTGGACGGAGGCGGACGATGAGCGGCGACTTCGCCTTCGTCGACGAGCTCGTGCCCGGGATCCGCTGGGACGCGAAGTACGCGACCTGGGACAACTTCACCGGCAAGCCGGTGGACGGGTACCTCGTCAACCGGATCGTCGGCACCACCGCGTTGTGCGCGGCCCTGCGCGACGCTCGCGACGCGGCCGCATCCCTGGGCTTCGGCCTGCTGCTCTGGGACGGCTATCGCCCGCAGCACGCCGTCGACAGCTTCCTGCGCTGGATCGAGCAGGCGGAGGACGGCCGGACGAAGTCGCGGCACTACCCCAACATCGAGCGAGCCGAGATGGTCGACCAGGGGTACGTGGCCGCGAGGTCGGGCCACAGTCGCGGCAGCACCGTCGACCTGACGCTCTATCGCCTGGCCACCGGCGAGCTCGCGGCCATGGGCGGCGGCTACGACCTGATGGATCCGGTCTCCCGTCACGGGGCGCCCGCGATCGCGCCGGACGAGGCGGCGAACCGTCGCCACCTTCGCTCGATCATGACGGCCTGCGGCTTCGCGCCCTACGACTGCGAGTGGTGGCACTACACGCTCGCCCACGAGCCGCATCCGGACACCTACTTCGACTTCCCGATCGCCGCAGACCTGGCCATGTCGACGAGCACGGCGGGCTGAGGCGTGCGCTTCTCGACCGCGGAGCTGGCGACCCACCTGGACGGTGAGTTGATCGGGCCCGATGTCGTCGTCGACGGCGCGAGCATCGACACCAGGACGATCCGCCCGGGGCAGCTCTACGTGCCGATCGCGGCCCGGCGCGACGGCCACGACTTCGTCCCGGCCGCGCTCGCGGCCGGCGCGACGGCCTACCTCACCGCACGCGAGCCGGTGGGCGGGACGGCCATCCGCGTGCCCGACACCGGCGCCGCGCTGCTGCGCCTCGGGGCGCTGGCGCGCAGTCGGGTCGGCGGGGCGATCGCGGTCACGGGGTCGGTCGGCAAGACCACCACGAAGGACCTCCTTGCCGCCTGCCTGGCGTCGACGTTCCGCACCGCCGCGAGCGAGCGCTCGTTCAACAACGAGCTGGGGCTCCCGCTGACGCTGCTGGGCGCCCCCGAGACTCCGGAATGGGTGGTCCTCGAGATGGGCGTCCGGCGCGAGGGGGACATCGAGCGGCTGGCCGAGGTCGCCCGTCCCGACGTCGGCATCGTGACCCGGGTCGACCTGGCGCACGTCGAGTATCTGGGCGACCTCAACGGGGTCGCGCGCGCCAAGAGCGAGCTCGTGGCCGCTCTGCCGGCGTCGGGCGTCGCGGTCCTGAACGCCGACGACCGTCGCGTCCGCGAGATGGCGCCGTTGAGCGCGTGCCCCGTGCTGCGGTACGGCAGCGACGCCGACGCCGACGTGCGGGCCGACGACATCACGCTGGACCGCGACCTGCGCCCGCGGTTCCGCCTGTCGTCGGACTGGGGTCGCGCCGAGGTCCGCCTGGGGCTGCGCGGCGTCCACCAAGTGACCAACGCGCTGGCCGCGGCGTCCGCCGCGCTGTGGTGCGGGGTCCCGATCGAGGCCGTGGCGGCGTCCCTGGAGGAGAGCCAGGGCTCGCCCTGGCGGATGGAGGTCCACCAGCTGCCCGGCGGTCCCGTCCTGGTCGTCGACTGCTTCAACGCGATCCCGGCGTCGGCCGACGCGGCCGTGCGCTCGCTGGCCGCGCTGCCGGGCGAGCGCAAGCTGGCGCTGCTCGGAGTGATGGCCGAGCTGGGCGAGCACGGCGCGTTCGAGCACCGCCGGATCGCGCGGCTGGCGGAGCAGCTCGGGATCGACGTGGTCGGCTACGGGACCGACCTCTACGGCGAGGCGTACGTGACCGGCGTCGACGACGCCGTCGCGCTGCTGCGCACCATCGGCCCCGCCGACGCGGCGCTGATCAAGGGCAGCCGCGTGGCGCGACTCGAGGATGTGGTCCGCGCCTACGGCGGGGCGGTGGGCGCACCATCGCTCACTCCCGGGGCGGCAGCCTGACGACCGCGCCCGGGGGTCCGGGGGCCGGTGGCATCCCCGGCCCGCGGCCGCGCTCCGCCCGCTTCCCCGAGCCGGGCGTATCGCCGACATATCGAAAACCGCATACGGGCCGGCAACCCCGCGGAGCGTTGAGTGGGGGCATGAGCTACGACAAGTCGGCAAGCACGACGACAGCGGCGATGGCCAACGCGGTGGCGGAGGAGGGCTGGTGCGTCGTCGGCGCCCTCGAGCGGCCCCTCGCCGGCCGCCTGCGGCGGGCGGTCGACGAGGTGGCGGCGCGCTCCGCCGACGCCGCCACCGGCGGGCAGCTGCACCAGCTGTCGGGCCTGGCCCAGCACCGTGATCTGGCGGAGGTCGTCGACTGGCCGCCGCTGCTGGCCCTGGCGACCGAGCTGCTCTCGCCCAACGTCTACGTCAACCACTCCCACCTCGACGTCCACCCGCCCCACCCGCCCCACCCGCCCACCGGGGCCCGCCGCTGGCACCGTGACAACGGGCTGCTGGGCCGCGACATGCGGCTGCTGTGGCGCGACCAGCCCCGGGTGACCCTGAAGGTCGCGGTCTACCTGACCGAAGTGGACTCGCCCGACGACGGCGCCCTCGAGGTGGTGCCGCGCAGCCACCTCGACACGCAGTCGCGCTACCCCAACGAGGACCAGCCCGACGGCGTGCCGCTCCTCGGTCCGGCGGGCACGGTCGCCGTGTTCGACGCGCGACTCTGGCACCGCCGGCGCGACAACCTCGGCGCACGCGTGCGCCGCGCGCTGTTCATGGCGTACAGCTTCCGGTGGCTGACCTCGCGCGACACCCCGTTCGAGGCCGTGCCGGAGTGGGCTGGCCTGTCGCCGATCCGTCGGCAGCTGCTCGGAGACCAGACGGTCGACCCGTTCTACTGGGCCGCCGGCGAGCTGCCGCTCGATCCGCGCTCCAGCGAGATCCAGGAGGCCGCATGACCCGCGCCGCGAGCGGGGCGGCCGGCAGTGGCCGCCCGTCGGCCCGGCGTGCCGGCGGGGTGGCCGTCGACGCCCGACGCGGAGGCGCGTCGTCGCGTCGACCGGCGACGCGACCCGACATATCGTCGGCGTATCGAGAACCGCATACGGGCCGGCAACAGCAGGCGGTCTTGACTGGTGGCGTGACCACCACCGAACCGGCACGAATGGTGATCCGCCGCACGCGGATTCGCAGAAGGCGCCTCGCCGCCCTGCTCGTCGCGATCGCGGCGATCGTCGTCGCGGCCGGCTACCAGCCGCTGACGTCGTCGTCCGCGATCGACCACCTTCGCGGCGAGCACCACGATCCTGGCCCCGAGTTCCGGGCTGCCCTCGGCGAGGACGCGGGCGCCATCCCCGACGGCACGACGGTCTTCGACGACCAGGTCCGGGGGGTGGCCAACCTCGACCCGGCGCTCCTCGCCGCCCTGCGCCAGGCGGCGTCGGCGGCCGCCGACAGCGGGATCGAGCTCCTCGTCGACAGCGGTTGGCGCTCCCCCGAGTATCAGAAGCACCTCCTCCAGGAGGCCATCGCGACGTACGGCTCCGAAGCGGAAGCGGCCCGCTGGGTGGCCACTCCGACCACGTCCGCGCACGTGTCTGGGGACGCCGTCGACATCGGGCCCACCGGCGCCGCCGCCTGGCTGTCCGAGCACGGCGCCGCCTACGGGCTGTGCCGGATCTACGGCAACGAGCCGTGGCACTTCGAGCTGCGCCCGAACGCCGTCGCCCAGGGCTGCCCCGAGACGTACGCCGACCCGACCCATGATCCAAGGATGCAGCAGTGACCCACCACGCTCGGTACGGAACTGGCGGCGAACGCCATCACGACAAGGGAAGGAGATGACGAGAGCACTGTGGCTGGTCACCCTCGCGGTGGTCGCCCTGATCGGCGCGGGTCTGCTGCCGGCCGTTCGCGCGTCGCGGATGCCACCCACGGTGGCGCTGCGCACGGCATGAGCCGGACGTGGACCTGCATCGCCGGCCACCGTGCGCTCGCGCCCCGCGGCGAGCGTGGGGCCGAGGCACATCGGTCAGCGGTCTCCGTCGTCGGCGCGGCGGACGACGTGCCCGACGCGGAGGACGCCGGCCGGATCGTGGCGCTCGGCCAGTTCGCCGAGCCGGCGGTGGGTCTGCTCGTCGTGGCAGCGGGCGATCCGCTCCGGGTCCGTCGACGGGGCGAAGTTCGGCAGCAGCCCTCCGGTCGTCCACGGCTCGACGCTGGCGATGATCGCGGCGGCGTGGACGGGGACGACCTCCGCGATCTCCGGGGCGAGCGCCCCGGCGGTCAGCAGGTTGAACGCGGCGTCGCGGTGGCAGAACGCGCTGGCGTGCTCGGCCGGACGGGCGAGGGCGCCGCCGAGCAGCCGGAGCTCGACGACGATCTGGGGCGAGCGCGCGCCGGGGCCGGCGAGGGCAAGCAGCGCATCGACGGCCTCGGCCGGCAGCTCGTGCAGCAGGGCGGTGTTCTCGTGGCCGGGCAGCGGGTCGACGGGATCGCCGTGCACGGCGCCGATCGCCGTGTAGGGCATCGGCCCGATCTCCCCGAGGATCGGCTCCGCGCTGGCGCGGATCGCGGCCAGCAGCGGCTCGCAGACGTCGGCGTCGGCGGTGCTGGTGAACCGCACGGCGACGGTCAGCCGGCCGGCCAGCGGCGGCGGGACGTCCGGCAGCGGCGGCAGCTGCATCAGGGCGACGGAGGTGTTGGCGTGCTCGGGCAGCGTCGGGGCCCAGCGGCGCCAGGCGTGGAGCACCGCTGCGGCGTCCTCGCCGTCGAAGTAGAGCGCGCCCCCGAAGACCTCGGTCAGCGGCAGCAGCTCGAGCTCGACGCCGCAGACGATCCCGAGCGTCCCCTTGCCCCCGCGGAGGCCCCAGAAGAGGTCGGGGTGCTCGTCGGGGGTGACGTGCAGCAGTCGTCCGTCGCCGGTGACGACGTCGAAGGCGCGGACCCGGTCGGAGGCGAGTCCGAAGGTCCGCACGAGCGGGCCGACTCCGCCGCCGGTGAGGAACCCGGCCACGCCGACGTGCGGCGTCGAACCGACCACCGGGGCGAGGCCGTGCACGGCGGCCGCATCGATGACCTGCTGCCAGATCGCGCCGGCGCCGAGCTGGGCGGTGCCGGTGGCCGGGTCGATCTCGATCGCGTCCATCTCCCCGGTGTGGACGAGCAGGACATCGTCGCCGTTGGCGGTGGCGACGGTCCCGTGGCCGGTGCGCTGGACCGCGACGCGCAGGCCGAGCTCGTTCGCGACGCGGACGGTCTCGACGACGTCCTGCGGTCCCGCCGCCGCGATCACGGCGCGGGGCGCGACCGCGACGGCCAGGTTCCAGGGCGTCGCCAGCGCGTAGCCGGCGTCGCCCGGCACGGAGATCGAGCCCTGGAGACGGGAGCGTAGGCGGGCGATCGTCCCGTCGGCGTCGTGCGAGGGGTGGGGGCTGGGGGCGGTCGTGGACACGGGCTCTCCGGCTGGTTCGGTGGCACGACCGGTGACCGGCGGTGCGCCGGCGGCCCCGGGCGGACGGCAGACAGGCCGACGGCGGATGTGGGCCTCGGCGAGCAGTGCTGAGGGCGGATCGGTCGCGGAAGCCGGCAACGTATCGCGCCCCGCCACGAGCGCAAAAGGGGCTCAGGCCCCCTCTTCGTGCGGCGCCCGCGTTCGTGACGATCGCCACGCCGATCGCGACGGTCGTGACCGCCCAACTCGTATCTTTCGCGGATGCCGCCGTGGACCGAGGACGAGTTGCTGACGCGAGCGGGTTGGCTCCTGCGCAGCTACCGGGAGTGGGCGGGGGAGGAGCTGATCGACGTCGAGACCGACGACGAGGCCGCACGAGCCCGCGCGCTGTTCGACGCGCCGATCGCGGTCCTGGCCCACGACAGCCGGCCCGATCCGCTCTGCATCTACGCCAACGCCGCGGCGCTTGCCGCGTTCGAGCTGCCGCTCGCCGACGCACCGGCGTTCGCGACCAGCCGGACCGTCGAGCCCGTCGCCCGTGAGGAGCGTCGCGGGGCGCTCGACCGTGCCGACGAGCTCGGGCTCGTGAGCGGCTACAGCGGCGTTCGCGTCTCGACCACGGGCCGTCGCTTCCGGATCAACGACGGCCGGATCTGGACGGTGCTGGACGACGACGGCCGACGGATCGGCCAGGCCGCGGCCTTCCGGTCCGGCTCGGTCTGAACGCGGCCCGGGGTCGGGAGCAGCACCGCGGGGTCACGGGCCAGCCCGCGATCCCCGGGCGACCTCGCCTCAGCCCATCGCCTCGCCGCCGATTCCATCGAGCCGCTGTCGCAGCGCTCGGACGCGGAGGGCGAGGTGCACCTCCAGCCGCCGGGTCGGGTCGTCCCACCCGGGCAGCAGCCGGCGGATCTTGTCGAGCCGCTGGCGCAGCGTGTTGGGGTGCAGGTGCAGCGCCTCGGCCGCCGCCGCGGTGCGCATCCCCTGATCCAGGTGCACCAGCAGGGTGCGGGAGAGCGCGCCGTCGCGAGCTTCGTCGTGGCGCAGCAGCGGGCCGAGCGTGCGGTCGACGAAGTCGCGGATGCCGTCCGGGGTGTGGTCGCCGAGCAGCGCGGCGTACGGGAACAGGTCGCGGTCCTCGCCGAGCGCCCCGGCGCTTCCGAGTCCCTCGAGCAGCTGGATGCAGCGGACCGCGCGCCGGTGCGCTTCGGGGAGGTCGTCGGGCGACGCCAGGGCAGCGGAGACGACTGCGGTCACCGGCGCCGTGCTCTCCTCCTGGACCGCCTGGTGCACGCGACGGGCGAGGGCGTCGGCAGCATCGGCGTCGACGATCACGACGAGGTCGTCGTCGTGCAGGGCTGTCAGCGCGGGCGTCCCGTCCAGGCCGTCGCGTGCGGCTTCCAGACCGACGCCGTGACGCGTGCTCGAGGTCCGCAGCACGACGAGCGCCAGCGGGCGTTCCAGGGTGACCCCGTGGCGGCGCGCGGCGTCGCGCACGCGCTCGGCGTCGGCTCCGGGTCGGCGGAGCAGGTCGCCGACGAGGTCCTCGAGCGCGCGGTGCTCGGCGGTGGCGATCCGCTCCCGCGAGACGAGCACCAGCGTGGCGAGCATCGCGGCGCGCTCCAGCGTCCGCAGCTGCGGCTGCTCGAGCGGTCCGGAGCGGTGCAGCACGAGCACGCCACGCGCGTCGTCGGGCGTCCCGATCGAGGCCAGCCACGCGCCGAGCTCCTCGACCGGCACCGCACGCCCCTGCGCCGCGGCGCGCTTCCACGCCGGCCGGACCGCACCGAGCGTTCGCGGCAGCGCGTCATCGCCCGGCCGCTCCTTCGACGCCGCGATCGGGCGTAGTCGGGCGTCCAAGATCTCGACCGGCCCGTCGAGCGCGTCGGAGACGACCGACGCCACGTCGTCCAGCTCGCCCCCGGTGGTCAGCAGCGCGGTGATCCGCTCGTGGACGTCGGCCGCCGCCTGCACGTCGGCGGTCCGGGCCCGGAGCTCCTCGTTGGCGCTCTCGGCCCGTCGCAGGGCCGCGGTGCTCTCCTGGAAGAGGCGGGCGTTCTCGATCCCGACGGCGGCGTGGGCGCCGAGCGAGTCGAGCAGGGCGATCTGCTGCGGGGTGTAGGACCGTGCCGTTCGGCTGGCGACGAACAGCACGCCGATCACCTCGTGGTCGACGAGCAGCGGCACGCCGAGCAGCGCGACGATGTCCTCGGCGAGCACGCCGGTGTCGATCGCGCCGACGTGCGTGAAGCGGCGATCCTCGGCGTAGTCGGACGAGAACTGGGGGAGGCGGCTGTGGGCGACCGCCCCGCAGATGCCGACGTCCTGCGGCACCCGGATCCGCCGGAAGTCGGCCGAGACCGCACCCTCGGTGGCCCGCACGTAGAAGTCGGACCGCTCGGGGTCGTAGATCGAGAGGTAGCCGACGTCAGCGGCGAGCAGCTGCCGGGCGCGGCGGACGATCGCCTGGAGGGCCTGGTCGACGTCGCGGAGGCGGATCAGGTCGCGGGCGGTCTCCTGCAACGCGACGAGCTCGGCCTCGCGTCGGCGGAAGCGGTCGAGCCGTTCGCGGATCCGGAGCGCGCGATCGGCGTCCTCGGGGTGCCCCGAGGCGGTGAGGGCCCGGGCAGCGGCCCGCAGGTCCTCCGTGGTGCCGTCCTCGTCGAGGAGCCGGACCGCGTCGCCAAGCCCCGTGGGCGCTGTGCTCGTGTGTCGCCCGGCACCTGTCGTGGCCATCGGTATGGAGTCTTGCACGTTCGCAAGCCGTCACTATGGAGATCACCACATTGCTCGGTGCGTCGCGGTGGGATTGGCTGGCGTCCCGCAAGCGAGGACGCCGACGGGGCGCCTTCCGGAGAGAGGACACGCATGGAGATCGAAGTCGGAGTGGACGTCGGAGGCACCTTCACCGACGCCGCGGTCGCGGCGGGCGGCGAGGTCGTGCGCGCCAAGGCGTACTCGACCAAGGACGTCACCGGCGGCATCCTGGACGTCCTCTCGCGGATCCGGGAGCAGTTGGAGCTCGACGAGGCGACGTTCTTCTCGTCGATCTCGAAGTTCGTGCTCGGCAACACGATCGTCACCAACGTGATCGACGAGCTGCGCTTCCCCGCCGTCGGGCTGCTGACGACCGCCGGGTTCAAGGACACCCTGCGGATCGCCCGTTCGGCGCGCGGACCGTCGCGCGACGGTCACGCCCAGGCCCCGCCGCCGGAGATCGTCGCCCGCGAGTCGATCGTCGAGGTCGCCGAGCGCGTCGACGCCAACGGCACCGTCCTCACCGCCCTGGACCGTGCGGCCCTGAAGGCCCAGGTCCAGGAGCTCGTCGACGGCGGCGTCGCCGCGATCGCCGTCTGCTTCCTCTGGTCGTTCAAGAACGACGCCAACGAGCGCGCCGCCGCCGAGGTGATCGCCGAGATCGCTCCCGAGCTGCCGGTCACGCTCTCGTCCGAGCTGGCTCCCGTCTACCGCGAGTACGAGCGCACCGTCACCACCGTCCTGGACGCGGCGTGCAAGCCGGTCGTCGCCGGGCACTTCCACGAGCTCGAGGTGGCGCTGGCCGAGCGTGGGCTGACCACGCCGGTGAAGCTGATGCAGGTCGACGGCGGATTCGTGTCCGTCGGCGAGGCCGCCAAGACCCCGATCAAGATGTTCAACTCCGGCCCCGTCGGCGGCGTCGAGGGCGCCCGCCGGCTCGGCGAGGCGCTGGGCATCGACCGGCTCGTGACCGCCGACATGGGCGGCACCAGCTTCGACGCGGCGATCATCACCGACGGCGAGTACCGCGTCCTGCCGCGGGCCGAGATGGGCGAGTTCCCGACCGCCCTGACCGCCGTCGACATCAGCTCGATCGGCGCAGGCGGCGGCTCGATCGCCTGGGTCGACTCCCGCGGCCTGATGCGCGTCGGTCCCAAGAGCGCCGGCTCCGTCCCCGGCCCGGCCACCTACGGCCGCGGGGGAGAGGACCCCACCGTCACCGACGCGACCGTCGCGATGGGCCTGATCGACCCCGACTACTTCCTCGGCGGCGCGATCAAGCTCGACCGCGACCGCGCGCTCCAGGCGATCACCGACAAGCTCGCCGGCCCGCTCGGCTACGACGTCGACGAGGCCGCCGCCGGGATCTACCGCCTGACGACCGTGCAGATGGCCAACGCGATCCGCGCCCTGACCGTCAACCGCGGCCACGACCCCCGCGAGTTCGCGATGGTCTCCTTCGGTGGCGCGTGCGGCCTGTTCGCCGCCGAGATCGCGCGCGAGTGCGACGTCTCCCGCGTCGTGATCCCCGCCGCCGCGTCGGTCTTCTCCGCCTTCGGGCTGCTGCACTCCGACTCGGTCTTCACCTGCGTGCAGACGACGCCCTGGACGTTCTCGTCCGAGATCGCGCCGCTGGAGGACGCGTTCTCCTCGCTCGGCGAGCGGATCGAGCGCTGGTTCGAGAGCGACCAGATCCCGGTCGGCTCCCGCGAGGTCGCCCGCGAGGCCGACATGAAGTTCGCCGGCCAGGTCTTCGAGGTCATGACGCACCTGCCCGCGGGCCCGCTGACCGAGGACCTCAAGGACGACCTGCGCGACCGGTTCATCGCCGACTACGAGCGCGAGTTCGGGTCCGGCACCGCCTGGACGGAGGCGGAGATCCTCGTCACCAACGTCCGGATGAAGGGCATCGGCCGCCTCGGCTCCGCCGGCGGCGCCCCGGTCCGCACGCTCGTCGACGGCAGCGCCGTCCGCTCCCGCGAGATCGTCGAGCCGATGACCGGCACGCGCCGGACCGTCGACGTGCACCGCGGCGTCCCGCTGGGCGAGCACCGCGAGGGCCCGTGCCTGGTGGAGGAGCCCGACACCAGCCTCTACGTCCCCGACGGGGCCACGATCGCCCGCGATCAGCAGGGCAACTACGTCATCGACCTCCCCGTCCGGTCCTGAGGACCGGGAAAGGGCACGCCATGAGCACCGTTCCGACCCCCACCGCCACGAGCCATGACCCGGTCACGCTCGAGGTCATCCGCATGCGCCTCGACGCGATCGTCGAGGAGATGGCGATCGCGATGATCCGCTCGTCCGGCTCGCCGGTCATCACCGAGTCCGGCGACTTCAACACCGCGCTGTTCGACGCGACCGGGCGCATCTACGCCTACTCGAACTACGTGCAGTTCCACATCGGCTCCGCCCGGGTGGCGCTCGAGGGCCTGCTGGAGGTCGTCCCGGCGAGCGAGATGCGCCCGGGGGACGCGTTCATCAGCAACGACTCGCACACCGCCGGATCGACGCATCCGCCGGACGTCTCGGTGATCACGCCGATCTTCCACGGGGACGTGGTCGTCGGGTTCGCGCAGTCCCAGGCGCACCTGCTCGACGTCGGCGGCATGAACCCCGGTGGGTTCGCGCCGGGCGCGATCGACTGCTTCGCCGAGGCCCTGCGGCTGCCGCCGGGCGTCCGCTTCTACGAGGGCGGCGAACCGGTCGAGTCGATCCGCCGGCTGATCACGAACAACGTCCGCCTGCCCGACATCCTCTGGAACGACATCCGCAGCCTCGTGGCGTCGAACAACACCGGAGCCCGCCGGCTGGCCGCCACGATCGACGAGTTCGGCCGCGACACCTTCGTCTCGTACGCGGACCGGGCGATCCAGGCGGCCCGCGAGGTCGTCGCCGAGCGGATCGGCCGCCTGCCCGACGGCGTCTACACCGGCGTCGAGTGGCAGGAGGGCGACGGCAAGACGACCGACCTGCTCCCGATCCGCTGCGAGGCGCGCGTCGCGGGCGAGACGCTGACGTTCGACTTCGCGGGCACCAGCCCGCAGGTCGCCGGCTTCGTCAACTGCTCCTACGGCGCGCTGGTCGGCAGCGTCGCCACCGGCACGAACCCGGTCCTCGCGTGGGACCTGCCGTTCAACCAGGGCGTGATGGACCCGATCACGATCACCGCGCCCGACGCGAGCATGGTCAACCCGTCGATCCCGGCGCCGACCAGCAACGGTCACCTGACCGTCGGCGGCCGCGTCACCCGGTTGGTGACCGCGCTGCTGAACAAGATCGTGGAGCAGAGCGACGCGCCGGAGTTGCGCGACCGCACCCAGGGTGTCTGGGCGGACTCGTGGACCGGCGGCATCTCCGCCGGCACCCGGACCGACACCGGCGAGTACTTCGTGCTCTTCAACATGGACGGCGGCCTGATGGGCGCCGGCGCGCAGACCGTCAGCGACGGCCTCGACGCCTCCGGCATGGTCACGCAGGTCAGCAACGGCGCGCCGGACGTCGAGATGAACGAGCTGATGTACCCGGTGCTCTACCTCTGGAAGCGGCTGGACGACGCGACCGGCGGCCCCGGCGGCCGTCGCGGCGGCCTCGGCGTCGACTTCGCCTGGACCCTGTGGGGCGGCGACGAGGTCCTGCACACCGTGTTCGTGCCGTGTGCCCAGGTGCCCGCGGCCGGCTACGGCGGCGGCTACCCCGGGGGCGGGGGCGAGCAGCGGATCCTCCGCCAGGTGCCCGTCGACCGGATCCTCGAGCAGGGGACGGCCGCGCACTCCGACACGCTCGGGGAGCAGTCCTCCGAGCTGCTGGAGCTGATCGAGCAGGGTCTGGTGATCCGGCGCGGCGACGTCTTCCGGCAGCGGATCGCCGGTGGCGGCGGCTACGGGGACCCGCTCCTGCGCGACCCCGCGACCGTCGCCCGCGACGCCCGCGACGGGTACGTCGCCCGCGACGCGGCCGCGTCGGCGTTCGGGGTCGTCGTCGGCCGCGACTGGAACGTCGACGATCGGGCGACCGTCGCGCTGCGCCGCTCGATGCGCTCCGACCGCCTCGGCGGCCGCGAGGTCGCGGACCTGAGGATCGACACGATCGACGGGCTGCTGGACGCCCGCGAGGGCGGCGGCACGCTGACGGTCGCGCGCAGCGCCGAGGGCTGGGAGTGCCGGCTGTGCGGCGGCGCGCTGGGCGGCGGCGAGGAGTGGACCGACGAGGCGATCGTGCGGACGACCGACGCGGCCGACCGACTCGCCGAGCTCGGGATCCGCTCGCGCCCGAACGAGGCCGTCGCGGTCGTCGAGTTCCTCTGTCCCCACTGCGGGTCGCTGCTCGACGTGCGCGTCGTCGTACGCGAGGCTGTCGCATGACCGCGGCGGACTCCTGGCACGACCTGCTCGGCGCGCTCGAGGGCGCGCCGAACCAGCAGGGCCCGCTGCGCGGCGTGACGGTGCTCGACGTGACCCGCGTGGTGGCGGGGCCGTACACGTCGATGCTGCTCGGCGACATGGGCGCGACCGTGATCAAGGTCGAGAACCCGAACGACCCGGACTACGCGCGGGACTTCCCGCCGTTCGTCGGCGAGGGGGAGGACCGCTTCTCCGGCTTCTTCGCCCAGTACAACCGCAACAAGCTCGGGATCACCCTCGACCTCAAGTCCGAGCAGGGCAAGCAGCTGTTGCGGGAGCTCGTGCGGCGCGCCGACGTGCTCGTCGAGAACTTCCGGGGCGGCACGATGGACCGCCTCGGCGTCGGCTATGAGGCGCTGCGGGAGGTCAACCCCGCGCTCGTCTACGCCGCCATCTCGGGCTTCGGGCAGTACGGCCCCAGCGCCCGCAAGCCCGCCTACGACAACAGCGGGCAGGCCACCGGCGGTCTCTGGTCGATCAACGGCTACCCCGACCGGCCGCCGGTCCGGGTCGGCACGATCATCGGCGACCTCTCCGCCTCGCTCTACGCGGCGTTCGGCATCACCGCCGCGCTGCGGGAGGCGGAGCGGACCGGGCAGGGGCAGATCGTCGACATCTCGCAGCAGGACGCGATCGTCTCGCTGACCGAGACCGCCGTCGTGGAGTACACGACCAGCGGCAAGGTCGGCGGGCCGATCGGCAACGACCACCCCTTCGTCCGCCCGTACGGCCTCTTCCCGTGCGCCGACGGCCACGTCTTCTTCGGCGGCTACACCCAGAAGCTCTGGGGCGAGAGCTGCCGGATCTTCGGGCAGCCGGAGCTCGTCGACGATCCCGAGATCGCGACGATGGACCAGCGCTTCGACCAGGAGACCTACGAGCGGCGGATCGAGCCGATCGTGCTGGCCTGGTTCGCGGGGCGCACCAAGGCCGAGCTCGAGGCGCTGGCCGGCGACGCGATCCCGCTGAGCGCCGTCAAGGACGTCTCCGAGGTCGTCGCCGATCCGCAGATCGCCGCCCGCGAGATGGTCATCGACGTCGCGTACCCCGGCGGCAGCTTCGGGCTCTTCGGCCAACCCGTGAAGCTCAGCGGCACCCCCGCCGCTCCCAACGCCCGCGCGCCGCGGATCGGTCAGCACAACGACGACGTCTACGGTCCGGCCGGCCTCGGCCTGGACGGCGACCGGATCGCCGCGCTCCGCGAGCAGGGGGTGATCTGAGTGTCGATCGCCTACGAGGTGCAGGACGGGATCGCCGAGATCCGGTTCGACCGCCCCGAGAAGCTGAACGCGCTCACGCTCGCGATGTACGACCAGCTGGGCGAGGCCTGGCACGCCGCGGCCGAGGACGAGACGGTCCGGGCGATCGTCCTGACCGGCACCGGTGACCGCGCGTTCTGCGTCGGCGCGGATCTGACCGAGTCGATCCCGGCACTGGCGTCGGACCGGATCGACATCTCGGCCTGGGACCCCGCCCACATCAAGGACCGGCCGCTGGACAAGCCGATCGTCGCCGCGGTCAACGGGCTCTGCCTGGGCGGTGGGTTCGAGATCCTGCTCGCCACCGACATCCGGATCGCCGCGGACACCGCGACGTTCGCGTTCCCGGAGGCGGCGATGGGCTTCGTGCCGGCCGGTGGCACCCTCGTCCGGCTCGGGCGGCAGATCGCCCACGCCCACGCGATGGAGCTCCTGCTCACCGCCGAGCGGTTCGACGCCCAGCACCTGCACCGGATCGGGATCGTCAACCAGATCGTCCCCGCCGCGGAGCTGCGCGACGTCGCGTTCGCGCGGGCCCGGCGGCTGGTCGAGATGAGCCCGACCGCGCTCTCGACGATCAAGCAGAGCGTCCGCGTGCTCGCCGACCTGCCGCTGGATCAGGCGTTCGCCGAGGAGGCCGGCTACGGCCAGCGGACGTTCACCAGCCCCGACGCCCGCGCCGCGCTCGACGCGTTCGCCGCGCGCGCCACGGCCACCCCTTCGGAGCCGCGCGCCGACGCCGCTCTGCCCACCCCTTCGGAGTCCGGCCCCGACGCCGCTCCAACCGACGCAAAGGACTCTCGATGAGCGTCAACAGCCGTATCCCGGGCTTCTACAAGCTCGACCCCGCCGACCGCTTCGACGGCATCGTCACCGCCTCCGGCCTGGACGCCGGCGACCTGGAGGACCTCAAGACCGACGACGCGGACGTCCTCCGGCTCGCCGACGGCATGGTCGAGAACGTCGTCGGCGTGCTCCCGCTGCCGCTCGGCGTCGCCGCGAACTTCACGATCAACGGCCGCGACCGGCTGGTGCCGATGGCGACCGAGGAGCCCTCCGTCGTCGCCGCCGCCAGCAACATGGCCGGCGTCGCCCGCGACACGGGCGGGTTCTTCTGCTCGACCAGCGAGCCGATCATGATCGCCCAGATCCAGGTGATCGGCGTGCCCGATCCGCACGGCGCGCGCCTGCGGCTGCTCGAGCACCGCGACGAGATCGTCCAGAGCGCCAACGACCAGGACCCCGTCCTCGTCAAGTTCGGCGGCGGCGCCCGCGACATCGACGTGCGCGTGGTCCCCGGCCCCAACGGCACCCACGTCGTCGTCCACCTGCTGGTGAACGTCGGCGACGCGATGGGCGCCAACGCGGTCAACACGATGGCCGAGGCCCTGGCCCCGCGGATCGCGGAGATCGCCGGCGGCCGCGTGCTGCTGCGGATCCTCTCCAACATGGCCGACCGCCGGGTCGCCCGCGCCCGGGCCGTGTTCCCCCAGGAGCGCCTCGGTGGCGCCGACGTCGTCCAGGCGATGCTCGACGCGTACCAGCTGGCGTTCGACGATCCCTACCGGGCCGCCACCCACAACAAGGGGATCATGAACGGCATCAGCGCCGTGGTCCTCGCGACCGGCAACGACACCCGCGCGGTAGAGGCCGGCTGCCACAGCCACGCCGTGCGCGACGGCCGCTACTCCACGCTGTCGCACCTCGAGCGCAACGCCGACGGCGACCTGGTCGCGTCGCTCGAGGTCCCGATGCCGGTCGGCCTGGTCGGCGGCGCGACGCGGACCCACCCGACCGCCCGCGCCGCCGTCCGGCTGCTCGGGGTCGAGACCGCGGCCGAGCTGGCCGAGATCGTCGTCGCCGTCGGTCTGGCCCAGAACATCGGTGCCGTCCGCGCGCTCGCCGCGGAGGGGATCCAGAGCGGTCACATGAAGCTCCACGCGCGCAACGTGGCGCTGTCCGCCGGCGCGACGCCCGACGAGGTCGCCGCCGTCGTCGACCGGCTGGTCGCCGGGGGCCAGGTCCGCGCCGACGCCGCCGAGCGGATCGTCGCGGAGCTGCGGGGAGCCTGAGCCGGTGCCCGCCGCCGTTCGGGGACCGTGGTCGCTGCCGGAGGCGATCGTCCTGCGGGAGGTCGGGCCGCGGGACGGCCTCCAGTCGGAGCGGCCGATCCCGGTCGTGGAGCGGGGCGACCTGGTCCGCGGCCTCGTCGCCGCGGGGCTGCGGACGATCGAGGTCGGGGCGTTCGTGTCGCCACGGGCGGTTCCGGCGATGGCCGGAAGCGCCGAGCTGGTCGGGGCGCTGCAGGGCCTCGACGGCGTGACCCTGGTCGGGCTGGTCCCGAACGCCCGGGGCGCCCGCGACGCGGTGTCCGCCGGGGTCGACGCCCTGACCTGCACGATCTCGGCGTCCGCTGCGTACAACCAGCGCAACGTCGGCATGACGATCGGCCAGTCGCTGGCGGAGGTCGCCGAGGTGGCGTCGATCGCGCACGCCGCCGGCATCTCGGTCGACGTCGTGGTCTCGTGCGCCTTCGGCTCGCCCTACGAGGGCGAGATCCCGGCGGCGGACGTCGAGCAGCTCTGCCGCGACTGCCGGGAGGCCGGCGCCGACGACCTCACGCTCGCCGACACGACGGGAATGGCCACGCCCCGCGGGGTCTGGGAGGTCCTCGACCGGACCGGATCCGACGTCGGCCTGCACTTCCACGAGACGCGTGGGACCGGCCTCGTCAACGTGCTGGCTGCGCTCCAGGTCGGAGCGACGCGGTTCGACAGCTCGATCGGCGGCCTCGGCGGTTCGCCGTTCGCCGCCGGCGCGGCCGGGAACGTCGCGACGGAGGCCGTGGTCCTGCTCGCGGACGACCTCGGGATCACCACCGGCGTCGAGCTCGCGCCGCTGTTGGCGCTCGGGCCGCGGCTCGCCGACCAGATCGGTCGCGAGCTGCCGAGCCCGGTGATGGTGGCCGGCCCGCGGGTGCGGGCGGCGCGGTAGGACGTGTGGAGCAGAACCCGGGGCGAGCCGCCGCGGGCAGCGCGAAGACCTCCGCCGCCGCCCCGCGCGGCCGCGCCGCCGGTGGCCTCAAGCTCGCGGAAGCACCCGCGAGGTCCGTGGTGGACCCCCTGAGCTCGATCTACTGGAGCCAAGCTCAGAGTCGAAAGTCGGGTCCGTCGTCGGCCCACCGCTCGACGGTGGCTCTCCAACGTAGCCGCACGCCTTCGGAGGCACCAAGGTCGGCGAGCCACCGCGCCAACTCGGCTGGGAACTGGTCAAGGAACTCGACTCGGGTGAGCATCGAGGAGAAGATCGCCCGATGGAGGACCTGGTGGACGCTGTAGTCGATGGCGAGCACGACTCCGTCGTTGGCCTCGGCCTTGGTGGCCAAGCCATCATCGTCGAGGGCACCCTGCCGGGAGTCAAGTGCGACGAGGAGCGCCTTGCTCCCGCCGATCGCTGCCGATCCGGCAGCGATGTCCAGCGCATCCTGGGCTGTAGCTGGCTTCTGCTTGACCTCGATGCCGACGGCGATCTCGCCGGAAGGCAGCTTGACGTCGATGTCGGTCTGGCCCGGAGCGTTGACGCCGCGCGCGTCGACCTCGTGCCCAGCCGCGGAATAGGCGGCAGCGCAGACAGCCGTCCCGAGCCGGCCCTCCTCAGCATCCGCGAGGACAAGTGCATTGAGCGTCGAGGCGAGCACGGCGACCGACGGAACCGCTCCGGACACGAGCCCGGCGGCTCTGCTGGCGACATCGGT
Source organism: Patulibacter ginsengiterrae (assembly GCF_056269115.1). Taxonomy (NCBI): domain Bacteria; kingdom Bacillati; phylum Actinomycetota; class Thermoleophilia; order Solirubrobacterales; family Patulibacteraceae; genus Patulibacter; species Patulibacter ginsengiterrae. Next base: position 256,008 of record NZ_JBWDOG010000001.1, on the reverse strand, counting down.
GTCGTGCCGGTGCATGCAGACGTGCAGGAAGCCGATGAGGGCATCGGGGGCCTCTGTGGCGGTGAGGCCTGAGAGCCAAGCGACGAGCTCTCCGGCGGGCTCGCGCATGCTCGGACGCCACTTCGTGATCAGGTCGATCCGGACGTCACCGCCGAACCATGGCGAGTTCGCCAAGGGGTCGCTTGCTGGGGTTCCCAGCGCATATCGGTAGCTCTCGCGGCCAGCAGCGAGCACGGTCCGGGCTAGTGTTCGAGCGGCATAGCCGTTGGTTCCGGACTCGGGCTTGAGGCTCAAGGCGTCGATGTCGCCATCGGTCGCCTTGGCGAGGAGCGCCGTCCCGAGAGCCGCCACCGCGGTTCGGTTCCCTCGCCAGCGGAAGGCCTCGCGGGTCCGGTCGGCCCAGAGTCCTTGGACGTGGTTCGCGGGATCTGCGTCTCGCGCCTTTCGCGCAGCGGCCTCCAGGACACGTAGTGCTGCGGTCAGATCGATCGTGCGGCCCACAGCGCAGGATTCGCGCTGGCTCACGTCGTTCCTTCGTGGGCGACTCCCACGCTGATCGCAGCCGGCGGCGGCTTGTCGCTCCCTCGTGGAGGGGAGCATGTCGCTGCCGCGCTGGGGCGTTGCCGGTTCGGTGTCAGCGGTCGGCGTTGGATGCCGACGGCATACCGGGCGGAGCTGTCGCTGGAACAGCGTCCAATGCGGCGATGATGCGCTCGGCGCCACGGCCAGGGTCCTCGTGCTCCCATATCCGAATGACCTGCCAGCCTGCGGTCGCGAGCTCGGCATCGTTGCGGCGATCTCGCGCGACGTTTCCCGCGATCTTGTCGTCCCAGTACGAACGGTTGGCTCGCGGGCGGGTTCCGTGCTCCGGACAGGAATGCCAGAAGCACCCATCGACGAAGACCGCGACCCTCGCTCGCGTGAAGACCACGTCTGCACGACATCGGACGCCCGGGACAGGCGCGTAGTTGACCCGGTACCGCAGGCCAGCGGCATGCAACCTTCGACGTAGCGCCAGCTCCGGAGCGGTATCCGCGCCACGATTGCCCTGCATCACACGTCGAGCCGCCAGCGAGCTCGCCGGCGGCGGTGGTACGCGGCAGCCCATCTGTCGAATCGTCGCACGGTGCCGAGCGCCCTCACCAGAGCACGAGCAGTCCGCACCCGATGCGGCCCGAGCTCGTTGCCATTCGTCACCGGCAGCGCTAGCGAGGGTCCGCACGCCCCTCTGTTGCCGCGGATCCTCGAAGCCGTCCACCGGGCGAGCAACAATGCAGTCCACGTGACCTCTCCTGCCTACAGCGTCGTGTCCCTCTACAGTGGGGCTGGCGGCCTTGATCTTGGGTTCCAGCGGGCGGGGTTCGAACTTCAGTGGGCGATCGACTTCGACCGTCACGCCGTAGACACCTACAACCGCAACATCGTCGATCACGCCATCTGCGGCGATGTCCTGGAGCACGACCCGCCTGCGGGTCTTCGGCCAGACGTGGTGATCGGGGGGCCTCCGTGCCAGGGGTTCTCGGTGATCGGCCGGATGAACCCGTCCGATCAGCGGAGCCAGCACGTCTCCCACTTTCTCAACGTCGTCGAGGACCTTGGGCCGCGGGCGTTCGTGATGGAGAACGTCAAGGCGCTCGCGGTCAATGATCGCTGGGCCGACGTCCGCGACGGATTGCTCCGGCGGGCCAAGGCGCTCGGGTATCACGCGAAGGTCTTCGTACTGAACGCGTCTCACTACGGAGTGCCCCAGGCACGCGAGCGGATGTTCCTCATCGGCTACCGCGCCGGTTCTCCAGCTGAGCCACCGACGACGACTGCTGATCGGCCGCCGACTGTTCGCGAGGCGTTGAGCGTGCTGCCCCGGGTGGGGAGGCCCGGCAACGATGGGGTCTGCACCGCGCGGGTCGTTCCGGCGCGGCTTCCGGTGATGAGGCCGAGCGCGTACAAAGGGAGCCTGCTGTTCAACGGCTCCGGCCGGCCGCTGCAGCTCGACGGGGCAGCGAAGACGCTGCCAGCGTCGATGGGCGGCAATGCGACCCCGATCCTGGACCAGGACGAGTTGGATCATGGCGCGACACCGTGGGTCGTCGAGTACCACGCTCGTCTGGTGGCAGGGAAGCCGCCGCTGAAGCGCGCGCCGAAGCGGATGCGGCGGATCACGGTCCAGGAGGCCGCCGTCCTGCAGACGTTCCCGGCTACGTGGGAGTTCCAGGGACCTCAGGGCGCGCGCTATCGCCAGATCGGCAACGCCGTGCCGCCGAACCTCGCGCACGCCGTCGCGCAGGCAGTACGCCTCCACCTCGCAGACTCCGATGGGCGCGACAGCGGGCGGGAGGTCGGTGGCCTTGAGGACCCAGTTCTCGTCGCCGCCTGATTCCCGATCGCCCTCAGTCGTCCGTTGCGGCCGGTAGCCGACGGCTAACCGCGGGGCCGCTGCTCCGAAGCCTTGGTCCTGGCCTTCTTCGGCTTCTTCACCTTGGCGATCGAGACGGCGCGCTTGGCGGTCGCGCGCTTGACCGCGACGGTGCCGACGAAGCTGACCGTGACGGCGGCCTTGCCGCGGGCCGCCTTGCCCCGGGTGAGCGTGCGGGGCAAGGCCAGCGTGGTGCGCCAGCGACCCTTGGCGACGGTGGCCGTCCTCTTGACGCGGATCGTCTTGCGGCCGACCTTCTGGGCGTAGGCGATCGTGACCTTGCCCGTCGCCCGCGAGCTGATCGTGCCGGTGACCGTCACCCGCGCGCCCTTCCGAATCGCCTTCGAGACCCGCAGACCGGCCGCTGAGGGCGTCGGCAGTGAGGCCAGCGGCGGGGGCGTGGTTCCGCCCGTGTCGATGCTGGGCCCGCCGGTCGGCACCGGGGTCACCGTGATCTTGCGCGTCACGACGGTCTCGTTGGCGACGTCGTCGGTCGCGCGCGCCGTGACCGTGTAGGAGCCGGGACCAGCGAAGGCGTGGTTGACGCTCAGGCCGGTCGCCGTGCTGCCGTCGCCGAAGTCCCAGGTCAGCGGGGCGTCCGGGTCGGCGACCGTCCCGGTGAGGCGCACCGGGGTCTGGGCGACCGCGGTCGAGGGCGCGTCGACGGTGACGGTCGGTCCGACCACGTCGAGGCGGAAGGCGCTGAAGCTCCAGTCGATGCCCCCGCCCGGGAAGGACGTGCCGACGCCGATGATCCCGGCGCCGTGGTCGTCGGCCTGCGGCATCAGTCGCGGAGGAAGGAAGCCGGGATCGAGCGGCGCGCTCGTCAGCGTGCTCGCGGCGGTTCCGATCGTGCCGTCGGGCGCGACGCGCACGCCGGCAACGCCGGCGGCCTCCACGCCGCCGATCCGGAGCCAGCTCGCCAGCAGCGAGCCGTCCGGCGCGGCACCGAACGTGGGCGCCAACGACCCCAGCGCGTTCGACCGGCTCAGGCGCGCGGCGGCTGCGGTCGCCTGCCCGGGGGCGAAGCGGCTCAGGACCGCGGTCAGCCCGCCTGCCCCGCTGTCGGCTCGGGTCCACCCGAGCGAGACGGTGCCGTTGGGGCCGACCGCGAGACCGATGCCGGTCCCGAAGATGCCTCCCGGTGAGACGTCGACCGCCCCTGCGGCGCCGAAGGGGGCGCCGACGAGCGGCCCGTCGGCGGTCAGGCGAGCTCCGGCGATCTGCGCCAGGGTGAAGCCGCTGGGGTCGGCCTCGCCCAAGGGGTCCGGCACCGCCCAGGCGATCGCGGCGCCGCCCGCCGACGCTGCGAGGTGGAAGGCCGACGCGCGGTCGTCGTCTGCCGACACCTGGGTGGCGGGAACGTCGACCCCGCCGCTGCTGGTCAGGCGGGTGACCTCGACGCTGGCGTCGGGCGTGATCCATCCCGCCCAGGCCGTTCCGCCCGGGGCAGAGGCGACGGTGGGACGGGTCGCCGGGTCGTCGATGCTCTCGCCGAGCAGCGTCGGCGTGCTGGAGGCCCCGTTGGGCCGCACGTTGGCGGCGACGACCTCGATCGCCGAGCTTTCCGGGTTCACGCGCGTCCAGACGACGGTCGCCTTCCCGGCCGCGTCGAGGGCGACGTCGGCGGACGGGGAGCTGCCCGCCTCGTCCGCGGTCAGCGTCGCGACGGCGGTGTTGCGGACGACCGCGCCGCTGGCGTCCAGCAGCGTGACGCGCACGGTCCGATCGCCGTCCGAGAGGTTGCCGCCGATCCACGCCACCGCGGTCATGTTGGTGGTCGACGTGGCCATGGCGGGGGAGGCCCCGGCACCCAACGTGAGCGGCGCGTCGACGCTGCCGTTGGGCCGCGCGTGCTGCACCTGGAGCACAGGCGGAAACTCCTCGCTCCCGCTGAACCAGGTGGCGGTCGACGAGCCGTCGGGCGCTTCGACGAAGTCCCCGCCGATGCTCCCCGCGGCGACCGTGAAGCGGGGGCCGTTCACCCAGCCGGCGGCGTGCGCGGCGGTCGGCAGCGCGCCGAGCAGCGCGAGCGACGAGAGCGCGACGGCGAACGGCGCGCGACCTGGGGCCAGATGATGGCGGGGGACCGACGAACGCCGGCGGGCACTGGGGGACGATGGCATCCGCCTGACGCTGACAGCCGGCTTCGCCTGCGCCAAGGGGCCTGAACCCCCTCTTCCTCCGCCCGACGCGAGAGCGGGTCGTGGTGGCGACGCCGGGGAGCCGGGTCAGGCCGGAACCGAGATCGCGCCGGTGAGGTGGTCGAGCGCGACGTTGGCGTGCATCCGCACGCCGGTCTCGAGCACGGAGTCGTCCGCGTAGAAGTGGGGGTTGTGGTTCATGGCGATGCCACGACCCCCGGGGATCGGGGCCATCGTGCCGTCCGGGCGCAGCTCGACGTCCTGCGCACCGAGTTGGAGGTAAGCCCCGCCGTACCGGTTGACGAAGACCGAGACGTCGTCGTAGCCGAGTCCCGGAGGCGCCTGGACCAGGCGGTCGTGGCCGACGACGTGCTCGAGCGTGGGCAGGACCGCGTCGATCCACGGCTGGGTGTTGTGGACGGCCGGCACGTCCTGGAGGAACTCGACCTCCGCGGTCGCGCCGTAGGCCAGGGCGATGTGCTCCGCGGTCCGCTGCACGTGAGCGCGGGCGACGTCCATGTCGGCCTCGACGGTCGAGCGGATCGTGCCCAGCAGCTGCACCGACTCGCCGACGACGTTGAAGCGCCCCTGGTCCTCGACGTGGCCGATGGTGATCGTGAGCGGGTCGTAGCCGGGCAGCTGGCGGTAGACCTGGCCCATCGCGGCGATGATGTCCGCCGCCGGCGGCAGCGGGTCGGTGCCCGCCCACGGCGTCGAGCCGTGCACGCCCTTGCCGTGCACGGTGATCCGCAGCAGCACCGAGGCGCCGTACTGGTTGCCGGCGAGGTAGGCGACGACGCCCTTCGGGTACGGCGTGACGTGCATGCCGAAGACCATCGTCGGCGTGGGGTCCGCGAGCGCGCCCTCGGCCTCCATCTGGCGCGCGCCCCCGGCCTCGTCGATCGGCGGTCCCTCCTCGGCGGGCTGGAAGACGAACAGGACGGTGCCGGGCAGCTCGTCGCGGACCTCGGCGAGCACGCTGGCGGCACCCATCAGCATCGCGGTGTGGCAGTCGTGACCGCAGGCGTGCGCGACCGGATACGGCCCGCCGGGGTAGTCCTCGTCGACGACGGTCGAGGCGAAGTCGACGCCCGACTCCTCCTTCACGGGCAGCGCGTCGATGTCCGCCCGCAACGCGACGACCCGGTCGCCGCCCTGCCCGCCCCGCAGCACGCCGACCACGCCGTGACCGGCGATGTCGGTGCGGACCTCGTCGAGCCCCAGCGATCGCAGGTGGTCGGCCACCATCCGCTCCGTCTCCCGCTCGCGGTTGGACAGCTCCGGATGCTGGTGCAGGTGGTGCCGCCAGGCGATCACCTTCGGCGCGACCTCCGCCGCGGCTTCGTCGAAGCGTGCGTGCAGGTCGTGAGGCGGGACGGTCTCTCCGGTCCGTTCGTGCTGGGCGAACCGCTCGTTGCCCGTGAGGGTGAGGCACGGCATCTGGGACTCCTCGTGTCGGAACCTGCCGCCACGAACCTAACGAGCGTCCGACGTGCCTCGGCCGGGCCCGACGACCGTCGGCAGCACGGTCGGCGGCGTCGGGGCTCCGGTCGCTAGCCCTCGTCGTCGGGCAGTCCGGCGAGCTGGTCGCGCAGCCACTCCAGCATCACCGCGTTGACGCGCTGGCCGAGGTCGATCGTCGGCTCCAGCGGGCTCGGGTCGTCCTGAGCGGTCTCCGCTTCGGCCGCGAGGGCGTCGAGCATCGCGCCCGTCCGCTGGACGTAGTCGATCTCGCGTTCGATCACCTCGCGCCGGTCGGCGGGGTCGAGCAGCTGGAAGAGGAACCAGCGCACGCCCGACTCGTTGCGCTGGCCGCGGTCGACCTCGGTCTCGACGAGCCAGTGGCGCAGCTCGTCGCGGCCGGCGTCGGTGATTCCCCAGGTGCGGCTGCGGCGGGGGCCCTCGCTGAGGACCTCGACCAGCCCGGCGGTCTCCAGCTTCGCCAGCGCCGGATAGACCTGGCTGTGGCTGGCGTGCCACGAGTGGGCGAGCGAGAGGTCGAACCGCTGCGTCAGCTCGTAGCCGGTCGACGGACGGATGGCCAGCAGGCCGAGGACCGCGTGCGGGAGCGACATGGGCGAAGCCTAGTCCGTCCTTGACATGTCAACTTCGACATGTAAATTACGACATATGGATGCACCGACCCTCTCCCCGGGACGGCAGCGGCTGCTGCTCGTCGCCGTGATGTCCGGCCTGCTGCTGGCGATGCTCGACCAGACGATCGTCGGCACCGCGCTACCGACGATCGTCGAGCAGCTCGGCGGCGACTCGCTCTACGTCTGGGCGATCACCGCCTACCTCGTGCCGGCGACCGTCTCGCTGCCGCTCTACGCCCGGCTGTCCGACCGCTACGGGCGGCGGGCGCTGCTGCTGATCGGGATGGCGCTGTTCCTGCTCGGCTCGGTCGTCGCCGGGGCGTCGTCGTCGATGGAGCAGCTGATCGCCGCGCGGGCGGTCCAGGGCCTGGGCGCCGGGGCGCTCGAGGCGCTGCCGTTCATCCTCGTCGCCGACCTCTTCGCCGGTCGCCGCAGCGCGGCGCTCCAGGGCATCCTCGCCGGGCTGATGGGGATCAGCTTCATCGCCGGGCCGCTGGTCGGCGGCTTCCTCACCGACCACGTCGGCTGGCGCTCGGTCTTCTACGTCAACCTGCCGATCGGAATCGCGGCGATGACCGCCGTAGCGGCCCTCCTGCCGGCCCGGCTCGGGCGCAGCGAGGGACGCGACACGCCGCTCGACCTCGCCGGGATCGCGCTCCTGACCGTCGGCGTCGGGCTGCTGCTCGTCGGTCTCGGCGAACGGGGCCACGCCACGGCCGGCGGCGCCCTGCCGGGCTGGACCGAGCTGCGGACCGGGGGCCTGATGCTCGCCGGCCTCGCGGTCCTGGCCGGCTTCGTCGCGGTCGAGCGGCGGGCGGCGGCGCCGATCGTGCCGCTGTCGCTGTTCACCCGCCACCGGACGGGGGCGTTGCTGGTCGCCGCGTCGACCGGCGGCTTCGCGCTCTACGCCGGGGTCCTGCTGCTGCCGCGCTACTTCCAGCTGGTGCGCGACGTCAGCGCGACCCACTCGGGGCTGCTGATCTACCCGCTGCTGCTCGGGCTGGTGGTCTCGGTCAACGTCGGTGCCGCGCTGATCGTGCGGCGGCTCGAGTTCCGGCGGGTGCTCGTCGCCGGGTGCGGGTTGACCGTGCTCGGAGCGCTCGGCTTCGCGACGTTCGACGCCAGCACGCCGGACTGGCAGAGCCTGCTGTTCATGGCCCTGCTCGGACTGGGCATCGGACCGATCTTCTCCGGGATCCAGATCGCGATGCAGCGGAGCGTGCCGCCGGCCGCGATCGGCGGGGCGATGGGGACGCTGCTGCTGTCGCGGCAGGTCGGGGGCGCCGTCGCGCTGGCGGTGGCGGAGACGATCTACGCCGGCCGTCTGCACGGGGGCGGGGTCGACGCGGCGGCGCGGGCGACGGGCACCGGCGTCTTCGTGCTGGCGCTGGCCGGTGCGGTGCTCGCGGCGCTCGCGCTGCTCTCGCTGCCACGGGGCGCGGGACGGCTGCCGGCGCCGCCGCCGGCGCCGGGCGCGCCGGTGGCCGCTTCCGCGCCGGAGACGCCGGTCGGCGTCTGAGGCGACCGGCGTGGGCGCCTGGCCGGTCGACTCTAGGCCGCGAGGTAGCGCACGACGGCGAGCACCCGCCGGTGGTCCTGCTCGCTCTGGTCGATGCCCAGGGCGTCGTAGATATGGGAGGTGTGCCGGGCCACCGACTTCTCGGCGATCACGAGCTCGGCGGCGATCGCGGCGTTGCTGCGGCCTTCGGCCATCAGCCCGAGGACCTCGCGCTGGCGCGTGGTGAGGCCCCCCACGAAGTCGTCGGTGCGGGGCCGGTCGAGCATCGCGGCGACGACCACCGGGTCGAGCACCGTCTCGCCGTCGAGGACCCGGTGGAGGTCGCGGACGAACGTGTCGACGTCGGCGATCCGCTGCTTGAGCAGGTAGCCGACGCCGTGCGGGCCGGCTTCGACCAGCTCGGTCGCGTAGCGGCGCTTGACGTGCTGGGAGAGCACGATCACGGGCAGCTCCGGCCGGTCGAGGCGTAGCTCGAGCGCGGCGCGCAGTCCGTCGTCGGCGTGGCCGGGCGGCATCCGGATGTCGGTCACGACGAGGTCGGGCCGCAGCTCGCGGACCCGTTCCAGCAGCTCCGGCGCGTCAGCGGCGTCGCCGACGATCGTGAAGCCGGCGCGCTCGAGCACGAGCCGCAGCCCCTCGCGCATCAGCACCTGGTCTTCGCCGATCACGACGCGCACGGGATCACCGCCTTCACGCGGGTACCGTAGCCGGTGCTCTCGACCGCCAGTCGGCCGCCGAGGGCCGCCGCGCGGTCGTCCATCCCGCGCATGCCGTTCCCGCCGCCGACCTGCGCCCCGCCGCCGCCGGCGTCGGTGACCTCGATCGACAGGTTCTCGCCCGACTGCTCGAGCGAGACCGTGAGCGTCGTCGAGCCGGAGTGCTTGACGGCGTTGACGATCGCCTCCGAGACGATGAAGTACGCGGCCGTCTCGACGACCGGCGCCAGCCGCTGCTCGAAGCCGCTGACGTGCAGCACGATCGGGGTCGGCAGGCGGTCGGCGAGGTCCTCGATCGCCGCAGGCAGACCGCATTCGGTCAGCTGCGCGGGCATCACCCCGTCGACGAGGTCCCGCAGCTCGTCGATCGCCGCCTCGATCCCGGTACGCAGGGTCGCGGCGTCGCTGCCGGTGCCGGCCTGTACGGCGAGGAAGACGAGCCGCGACTGCAGGCCGTCGTGGAGGTCGACGGCGATCCGGCGGCGTTCGTCGTCGGCGGCGGCGACGAGGCGGCTGCGGGAGGCACGCAGCTCGACGACCAGCCGCTCCCGATCGAGCGCGAGGGCGATCACGCGGCCCGCCTCGCGCACGTCGGCGGGACGGTCGAGCAGGACGGCGTCGTAGACGATCGCCCCGATCGGCTCGCCACCGAGCTCGATGTCGATCACGCCGCGCGGCCCGTCCGGGGCCGGCCACGAGACCGTGGCGCCACGATCGTCGACGAGCGCATCATCCCCGGGCAGCCGGAACAGCAGCTGCAACGACGGATCACCCAGCGTGTCGGCGAGCGCCTGCCGCAGCGCGGGGCGGGCACGGTCGTCGGTGCCGAGCCAGCTGCCGAGCTCCGCGATGTCGGCGGTGCGGGCGAAGCCCCCGCGCGAGGCGGCGACCGCGAACGCCACGGGCACGAACCCCATCACCCCGAGCTGGATCGCCGGAAGGGTCAGGCCGCCACCGTCGAACAGCAGCTGGGCGACGTCGCTGCTCCACTGGACGAGCAGCAGGGCGAAGATCCCGTGGACGTAGAGCGGGGCGAGCACGCGGCGTTGCTCGGCCGTCGCCCGCCGCATGCGGGCGACGAGGACCGCCGTGGCGGCCAGGACCAGAAGCGCCCCGCCCACCCGCAGCGCGGCGATCCCCGCGCTGACGATGTCGGGACGATCGGCGATCGAGAGCACGCCGTCCGGCGCGAACAGATGGAGCGGCAGCTCGAGGACCACGCAGACGACGTAGCCGCCGGCCACGACGAGGCGCTCGGCCCGCGTGCGCAGGCGGCCGGTCGGAAAGCCGATCAGCAGGTGGACGACCACGGCGATCGCCAGGATCCGCGTGACCGACCCGACCGCCACCAGCTCCGGAACGGTGGTGTTCACCAGCCCGCTGAGCAGCCAGACCCCACCGCCGACGACAAGCAGCAAACCGAGCTGGCTGCTCGGGCGACGGGTCCACGCGGCCAGCCCGGCCACGACGTAGACGAGCGCGATCGCGGGGAACAAGGCGGCCAGCCACGGTGCCGCGGGTGGTTGCCGCATCAGGGCCAGCTCGGCGCCGGCCGCGCAGACGGCAGCGAACGCGATCAGCAGCGCGGAGCCGGTGATGGGGTGAGCGCGGACGCGGGCGGCATCCGCTGCCCATTGGCGCGCGCGCATGGGGCGGATCCTCGCAGATGGTCGCCGCGAGTTGCCGGGGCAGGTGTACACCTCGATCTCACCCTTTCCGGAGGATGTCGGGCTCACGGCCCGGGCATAGCGTCGCGCCCATGAGCCAGGAGAGCCTGCCCTTTCCGCCCACGCCGTCGGCGAGTCGTGCCGGCCGGACCATGCAGGAGTCGACGTACGCGAACCGGGTGAGACCGCGTCGGCTGCCCGAGGACGCGCCCAACATCCTGATCGTGCTGATCGACGACGCCGGCCCGGGGCTGCCGGACACGTTCGGCGGCGAGGTGCACACGCCGAACCTGAGCCGCGTGCACGGCGAGGGCGTCGGGTTCAACCGCTTCCACACGACGGCGATGTGCTCGCCGACGCGGGCGTCGCTGCTGACGGGGCGCAACCACCACCGGATCGGGAACGGACAGATCGCCGAGCTGGCCAACGACTGGGACGGGTACGCGGGGGAGATCCCCAGGAGCAGCGCGCTGGGTGCGCAGGTGCTCAAGGACTACGGGTACAGCACGGCGGCGTTCGGCAAGTGGCACAACACGCCGGCGATCGAGACGACGGCTGCCGGGCCGTTCCACAACTGGCCGTCGGAGCTCGGCTTCGAGTACTTCTACGGCTTCCTGGCGGGCGAGGCCTCCCAGTACGAGCCCAACCTCGTGCGCAACACGACCAGCGTCCTGCCGCCGCGCACGCCGGAGGAGGGGTACCACCTCAGCGAGGATCTCGCCGACGACGCGATCGGCTGGTTGCATCGCCACCAGGCGCTCTCTCCGGACAGGCCGTTCTTCATGTACTGGGCGACGGGGTGCCTGCACGCGCCCCACCACGTCTTCAAGTCCTGGGCCGACAAGTACGCCGGGAAGTTCGACGACGGCTGGGACGCCTACCGCGAACGGGTCTTCGTGCAGGCGAAGGAGAAGGGCTGGATCCCGCCCGAGGCGCAGCTCACGCCGCGCGATCCGCAGATGCCGGCGTGGGACGAGATCCCCGAGCAGCAGCGCCCGTTCCAGCGCCGCCTGATGGAGGTCGCCGCCGGGTACGCCGAGCACGCCGACGCCCAGGCCGGTCGCGTGCTCGACGAGCTGGACGCGATGGGCCTCAGCGAGAACACCCTCGTCTTCTACATCTGGGGCGACAACGGCTCCTCCGGCGAGGGGCAGAACGGCACGATCAGCGAGCTGCTGGCGCAGAACGCCATCCCCTCCACGATCGAGCAGCACATCGACGCGCTCGAGGAGATGGGCGGGCTCGATCTGCTCGGGACCCCGAAGGTCGACAACCAGTACCACGCCGGCTGGGCGTGGGCCGGCAGCACCCCGTACCCCGGGATGAAGCTGCTCGCGTCGGATCTGGGAGGGACACGCAACCCGCTGGCCGTCCGCTGGCCGGCCAAGATCGCTGCCGATGCCACGCCGCGCACGCAGTTCCACCACTGCAACGACGTGCTCCCGACGATCTACGAGGCGGTCGGGATCACGCCGCCGCTCACGGTCGACGGCGTGCAGCAGGACCCGATCGACGGCACGAGCTTCCTCTACGCGTTCGATCACCCGGAAGCGCCCGGCCGTCTGGTGACCCAGTACTTCGAGATCATGGGCAGCCGGGCGATCTACCACGACGGCTGGCTCGCGTCCGCCACCGGGCCGCGCCTGCCGTGGGTCCCCGGGCTGCCGGAAGGGTTCGAGGAGTGGACGCCCGACCAGGACGCGTGGCGGCTCTACCACCTCGACGAGGACTGGTCGCAGGCGAACGACCTCGCGGCGGAGAGGCCCGACAAGCTCGCGCAGATGAAGGAGACCTTCGCGATCGAGGCGGCCCGCAACAGCGTCTACCCGGTCGGGGGCGGGCTGTGGATTCCGGTGTACCACCCGGAGCTGCGGATCTCCACGCCCTACCGTGAGTGGACGTTCGGCCCGGACATCACCCGGATGCCCGAGTTCTGCGCTCCCGCCCTGGGCAATCGCGGCAACCTCGTGAGCATCGAGGCGGACCTGCCCGAGCACGCGAGCGGCGTGCTGTACGCGCTGGGCAGCTCCAGCGGCGGGCTCACCGCCTACCTCGACGACGGCTACCTGGTCTACGAGTACAACCTGTTCATCATCCAGCGGACGAAGATCCGGTCCGAGCAGCGGCTTCCCGCCGGGCCGGCGACGGTCGAGATCTCGACCGAGTACGCGGAGGTCCGGCCGGCCGGACCGCTGAAGATCGTGGCCACCGTCAACGGCGAGCAGGTCGCGTCCGGCGTCGTGCCGGTCAGTGCCCCGCTGCTGTTCACGGCCAACGACTGCCTGGACATCGGGACCTGCCTCGGCGGCCCCGTATCGCTCGACTACTACGACCGCGCGCCGTTCCCGTTCGAGGGCACGATCGACCGGGTCCAGGTGCGGTACACGGCGTAGGCGCGCCCGTGTCTGCCGGCGAGCCGAGGAACGGACGGCGGTCGGGCAGACGGTCGTGCTGCGCGGCGGTTCGGGCGTCCGCGCCTGACGTAGGTTCGGGTCGTCGTGGACCAGTACCTCTTCTTCTCGTGCTCGGCCGCGGCGAACCCGACCCTGGTCGCGGCGACGACCCTGATGCTGCTCAGCGCCCATCCGAAGCGCCTGATGGCCGGCTACCTGCTGGGCGCTTACACGATGAGCATCACCATCGGCCTCGTGATCGTCTTCGCGCTGCCGAACTCGAGCGCGGTCGACACCACCAAGCGCACGATCAGCCCGGGCATCGACATCGCCGTCGGCCTCGTCCTGCTGGTCGTCGCGTTCGTGCTCGCGACGGACCGTGACCAGCCCGTCGCCGAGCGGCGCCGGGAACGCCAGGCCAAGAAGCCCGACAAGGGACCGCCGCGCTGGCAGCGCGCGCTCGACCGCGGCTCGCCCCGCGTGACCTTCGCGGTCGGTGCGCTGCTCACCCTCCCGGGCGTCTCCTACCTGGCGGCGCTCACCCAGATCAACAAGATGGGCAGCAGCACCGGCGAATCGGTGCTGCTGGTGATCCTCACGAACGTCATCATGCTGGCGCTGATCGAGGTCCCGCTCCTCGGCTACGCCCTGCGGCCGGACGCCACGCCGCAGGCCGTCGACCGCGCGAAGGCCTGGATCGGCCGGCACACCCGCCAGGCCGCCGTCGTCGGGGCGACCGCCGTCGGCCTCGTGCTCGTGATCAAGGGCATCGCCCAGCTCGGGTAGCGCTCGCATCGCCTGAGCCCTACCCACCGCACAAGAAGCGCGCGTGGCACCCACATCTGGGCCGGTAGGAATGCGCCGCCTGGATCAAGGTCGATCTGCGACCGTCTGTCTATCATGAGCCTTCCGGAAGGGGACGACGAGGATGCTTCGGAGGAGACGTTGCGGCTGGCGCAGGCGATGCTTCAGCAGGTCTTCGTCGTCGAGCACGGCCTGACGCCGGGTGGGCGAGTCGCGACGGCGCAGGCATGGGCGGCGTTCTTGGACTTCGCGGGGCGCCCGGTGTTGCACCGTGATCGACAGCCGTCCAACGAATGGACGCAGGTCTCGCACGGAGGCCAGTGGGACGCGGAGGGCGGTGAGCCGCAGCCGTCCATCACGCTCGATCGTCTGATCACGGTCGAAGACGACGAAGGGTGGCACGACGGCGAGGTTCGGTGCATGTGCGACTTGACGTTCGATGATGCGCGGGCCTTCCATCTCGTGCAGACGCTGACCTTCGAGGGCCCCGGCGGCGAAACACCGCCGGCGTGGGTCGCAGAGGCTCGGGACGCCAACGAGTTCATGACGGTCGAGGATCTTGCGGCTGCGGTGATGGCGTCGGAGATCGGACCGCTGCTGCGCTTGCCGGAGTGCGTCCTACGGATCGACGCTCGGCACGTGTAGGGCACGCTCCCGGACCGTTCGTCTCTTCAACGGCCGACGAACGGCGCAGGCTCCGTGCCGTTCGGTGGATGCGACCGCGGGTCCGCTGCGCGAGCGTGTCCGCATGCGTATCGCGCTTCGCCTGCTTCCACTGCTGCTGGGGATCGCCGGGGTCCTGGCGACCCCGGCGACGGCCCTCGAGCTCACCACCAAGACCAAGGCCTTCGACGTCCGGATCTCCGGTTCGCACGTGGTCGACTGGGCGTACACGAGCGCGCTCGACCGGTCGAACTGCGCGTCGTGGTCGGTCGGGAAGGGCCAGTTCAAGGCGACCTACAAGATCGCGAAGAAGGTCCGCTACGAGCTGGTCGAGATCTTTCGCAACGGTCGGCTGACCGAGACCCGCTGGGGCGCGACCCGCGACCGGCTGCCGAAGTTCGCGATGACCCAGGGCGGGGACTGGCGGAGCAACAGCGCGTTCAAGATGGAGTGCACGCCGTGCGGTCCGTTGAGCGAGTTCGGCCCGTGCGTCCCCGATGCGCCGGCCCCGCCGAAGCCCTCCTGCCCGAAGCGGTCCGCTCGCGGAGTCGTCGATACGACCTTCCTCGCGGACGGTCGAGATGCGCCGACGGTCATCGAGAACTTCCTGGCGCCCCTGGTTCCCCGAGCGGCCCTGGTGGCTGAGGTGCGCTATTCGGAGGACCCGAAGTGGGGGAGCCAGTGCTACCCCCAGGCGGGCAGTGGGGACGTGCTGCCGCTGGCCCAGCCGGCGGCGCTGCTCGTCGATATCGGCGATCTCCCGAAGATGCAGCGTGGAGCCCGTGAACGGTTCGACAGCAGCCGCGACGAGTACGTCAAGTCCGGCGTGTTCCAGGAGGGCGTGTGCGGGCCGCTCGAGGGCGTCCTGAAGATCAACGCCTGCAGCACGACGCGGATCGAGCTGCAGGTCAAGCGGGTGCGGTGAGCCGGAACCCAGCGCGCGCTGGCGCTGACGTTCACGGGCTTCGCTCTGCGGGGCGGCGGGCGAAGGCGATGTCCACGGTCAGACACGGACACGACTACGGTGCTTGGCCCGTGCCACAATCAGCGCGTGAACGCTCGGCGAGGACTCTCAGCTGCGCCGTCGAGTGCCAGCGTCGCGGTCACCATGTCGGGTCCACGCGCGGAGGTCGTCGTGACGCAGCTGCCGTCGGACGGCGACCCGGTTGAACGAGCGTCGTGGACCGTCGCCGTCGCGAATGCTGACGACGACGGCTGCGAGGTCGTCGTCTCGCGGTCGCCGGACCGCGAGACCGTGGCGGTGCTGGTGGGACCCGAGCTGCGGACCGTCGATCTCCGTGACGGTGCGCTCTCCGAGCCGGTGGCGGTCGCGGCGGTCGATCGATCCGGTCTGGCGGCCGATCCGGTCGGGTACTTCAGGAGCGACGACGGGGTGATCGTCTGGGACGGGTGCACGGCCCCGTCCGTGATCCGTCCCGGAGCCGCGGCTGCGCTCGATCTGCCGCTCGAGCCCGGGTGGAGGCTCTCGCTGGTCGGCTCGATGGTCGTCGACGGCGGCCACAGCGGCCACGAGTCGAGGGCGCAGCACCTCTTCGCCTACGACGAGGAGACCGCTCGTGATCTGCCGCGCCAGCGGGCGCTGCTCCGGGAACGCCACGCGGAGGCGCTGGGCGTCGAGCTGCCGTTTCGCTGCGCCACCGTTCGTGACGGGTGCGAGGCCGTCGTGCACGAGGAGTCGCGTCGGTCAGGCGACGGCATCACGACGCTGTACTGGCCGCCGGTGGTCGGACCCGCGGGGGTGCTGTTCCGACGCAGCCGGTTGACCCGCAGCGTCGGCGACGGTGAAGGGGGACATCTCACCGAGGACACCGAGATCGGCTTCCCGTGGCTGGTCGCCCGCGACGGGGAGGTCCGGACGATTCCCGTCGAGCTTGGCGTCTCCCCGCTGTGCGCGCTGCCCGACGGTCGCTACCTGCTTCCGGGTGTGGATGCCCTCTGGCTCGACGGGACCGACGAGGAGATGCACGTCCTCGACGCCGACGGTCGGCTCGAGCCGTTGCTCGTCGAGGGCGAGCCGCTGACCCCCTCGCGGATCATGCGGAAGCTCGCTCCGCAGCTGCTGCCCACGCCCGAGCAGCGTCAGCGCGAGACGGTGTGCGACACGAAGCACGCTCGGGTGGACCCGGCCACCGGGGACCTGATCGTCCTGCTGGCCGAGCTGCCGTGGGGGACCGACGCACGCTACGACCCGACGGGCGCGTGGGCGGTCGTCGCGGTGCCGCTCGACCCGGCTCGCAGCTGGCGGCTGATCGCGACCGGGCCGGGCAGTCCCGGGACGCACGTGGCGATCGCGCTCTGAGCAGGGCGACGCGGTCCCGCAGCAAGCAGCATGCGGGCCGGGCGAGCAGGTCCGGAAGCGATCGGGACGACCAGGCCCGGCGCTAGGCTGAGCGCATGCCCACGTTGACCACGCTCGTCCTGTTCGCCGTCGTGGCCGCGGGGTTCATGGCGCTTCCCGGACCGAGCAGCCTCTTCGTCGTCGCGCGGGGGCTCTCGCAGGGCACGCGACCAGCGCTGTTCGCCGCCGCGGGGTGCGCGACCGCCTCCAGCACCTACGCGATCGCGACCGCCGCCGGCCTGGCCGCGGTGATCGCCTCGTCCCAGGTCGCGTTGCAGGCGCTCCACGTCGTCGGCGGCGGATACCTGCTGCTGCTCGCGGTCCGCTCCTGGCGGGACCGGACGCCGCTCGCCGTGGCGGGCGAGCAGCGCGCGCCGGCCTCCGGCTGGCGCTCCTACCGCCAGGGGCTCGTGGTCGAGCTGGCCAACCCGAAGGTGGCGCTGTTCTACCTCGCGCTCTTCCCGCAGTTCGTCGATCCCGCGCGGGGGAGCGCGGCGACCCAGATCCTGGTCCTCGGCGCGGTCTTCGTACTGATCGGGCTGGTCGCCGACAGCGCCTACGGCCTCGCCTCGGGCCGCCTCGCCCGCTGGCTGGCCCGCCGCCCGTCGGTGGCCGCCCGTCAGGGCCGGGTCGCCGCGGTCCTCTACGCGGGTCTCGGGGGCTGGACGCTGGCCTCGGCGGGATCGACCAGCCCGCGTCACTGAGAGCGATCGGCTGCCTCGGGCGCCGCCGGTGGGGCGCCTGAGCGGGCGCGCGACGCGTCCTCGGAGGCGTCACGCGGAGCCCGCCGGAGCGGTCGGCGAACCAGATCGCGGGGTTGCGGTGTCACAGAACGACGGGGCAACGCCAAATAGGAGCATGCGCGTCTACGCCGACTGCACCGACGAGGAGCTGCTGGTCCTCGCTCGGGCCGACTCCGACGCGTTCGCCGCGTTCTACGACCGCTACGCGGGAGCGATCAGCGGTTGGCTCGCCCGCCGCGCGCATCCCGACGCCGCGCAGGAGCTCTTCGCCGAGACGTTCGCCGAGGCCTGGTGCGCGCGTCGGCGCTACCGTCCGGCCAAGGGGTCGGCGGCCGGGTGGCTCTACGGGATCGCGCAGCACCTGCTGCATCAGTCCTACCGTCGCCTGGCCGTCGAGGACCGCGGACGTCGCCGGCTCGGCATGGCCCTGGAGCCGGTCGAAGCGGAGACCGACGAGTCCGATGCGCGACTCGACGCGGCCCGACTCCGGGTGGAGCTGAGCGCGGCGCTCGACCAGCTGCCGCGCGGGATCCACGACGCCGTCCTCCTGCGCGTCGTCGAGCAGCGCGACTACGCGGAGATCGCCGCGGAGCTCGGCTGCTCGAGCCAGACCGCCCGGGTGCGGGTCTCCCGGGGCCTGCGGGCCCTCCGGCGCCGCCCCGTCACCGAGTACGACCCTGCACCGATCGTTCCGTCCCCGTCACGAGGAGCAACATCATGACCACGAGCATCGACACCGCCGCCTTCCGCGAGCAGCTGGTCGCGGCGACCGCCCAGGATCTGCGACGCGGGGCGGTGCGGCGCAAGCGTGCTGTGCGCGTGTCCGTCCTCGCGACCGTCGGGGTCGTCGCCAGCACCGGCGTCGCCACCGCGACCGGCGTGCTGTTCGCGGCCCCGAAGCCCGACCCGACCGTCCCGAAGGTCGCGGAGTGGACCTACTACTCCCAGAACCCCTACGGCGACGGCGGTGGTGCGGTGCTGCTGCGCAAGCACCCGGAGGCGACCGCCCGGGCCAACCGCCTCAACGAAGCCGCGTTGGCCAAGAACGGGGTCACCGCTCGCTGCGGAACCGACCCCGGGCACCCGCTCGCCTGCTTCCTGCCCAACGGCGAGCTCGTCGACGCCAAGGACCTCGGCCCGGTCCTCGGCGGCCAGATGGACAGCGCGGCGGACTACGACATCAAGCCGCTGACCGCCGCCGAGGGACACGCCTGGCTGTGCAGGAACCCCGAGCAGCGTCCGGGTGCCGACGGGGGCGAGAAGCCGGCCCCGACCGCGGGCTACGAGGACTGCTGAGGCCGAGAGCTTCGGGCAGAGCCAGCGGTGACGGGCGGACCCGGTGCACGACCGGTTCCCGCCCGCCGCGGTTCCTCAGCTGCTCGCGTCGTCCCGGCCGCTCCCCGGCTTGGTCTGGGTGCCGGTCAGCCGGGCTGAGATCGAGTCGGGCAGCAGCGCCCCGACCTTCTCGGCGAGCTTGTGCGTCAGCTTGCCGGCGACCACGTGGTCGTCGCCCCGCATCATGGCCTCGAAGCCCTCCTGGGCGACGTCGGCCGGATCGCTCATGTCCTTGCGGGCGATCTCGGTCTCCTCGGCCCCGGAGCGCTCCCAGAACTCGGTGTCGGTGCCCCCGGGCTGGAGGGCGGTGACGGTGACGCCGCTGTCCCGCAGCTCGACCCGCAGCGCCTGGGCGAAGGAGTGGACGAACGCCTTCGAGCCGGCGTAGGTCGACTGGTAGGGCACCGGCGTGCTGACCGCCACCGACGAGGTGATCAGGATCCGGCCGGTGCCGCGCGCGACCATCGCCGGGGCGAAGCGGCGGGCGAGGTGGACCGTCGAGCCGACGTTGAGGTCGATCAGATGCCGGTGGGCGCGGACGTCGGCCGCGTGGACGAAGTCGCCGGTGACGCCGACGCCGGCGTTGAGCGCCAGCGCGTCGAGCGGGCGACCGAGCTCGGCGACGGCGTCGACCAGGGCCTCGCAGCCGTCGAACGTGGCGAGGTCGCCACGGACGCCGAGCGCGTCGACGCCGAGCGCGTGCATCTCGGACACGGTCGGCCCGACCCGCTCGTCCTCGGCCGCAACGACGACGTCGAAGTCGTTGCGGGCGAAGATCCGGGCGAGCTCGTGGCCGATGCCGGAGGTCGCCCCGGTCACGACCGCCAGCGGCCGGTCACTGGGGGAGCTACCGGAGGGATGGGGTGTGGTGCTCATCGCGGACCCCTTTCTCAGTCGCGGACGTCGGCGAGCTTCTGCTTGGCCTTGTTGGCCGAGCGCTTGGCGGTGTGGGCGACCTCGCGAGCCGCGTCGGCGGGCGTGGTCGTGGTCTCCTCCTCGTGCTCGTCTGCGTCCGCCCGCGCTGCGACGACCGCGTCGGTGAGGTCGCCGAGGCCGTCGAGCAGCCGCTGCAGCATCGCCTCCTCGTCCTTGCGGATGCTCGCGACGAGATTGACCGTCGCGGTGTCGCCGGCGTCCCGCGCGAGCCGCTCCAACGTGGTGTAGGTGGCGATCTCCAGGGCCTCGGTGGCGCAGGCGTCCTTGGCGTTCTTGAGCACCTTCTCCTCGCGGCCGTGCCCGCGGACGAGGTCGAGCGGCGTCTTGGAGAGGGCGATCAGCTGCGCGGCGATGCCCTGGGCGAGGTCGAGGCCGAGGGAGATCAGGCTGCCGGGCTCGACCTGCTCGACGTGCTCGAGTCGCTTGCCGACCCGGTCGGCGTGTGAGCGGGTCTCGCGCAGGTGCTCCTCCAGTGCGGTCCGGTGCGCTCCGCGCGGAGCGACGGCGATCTGGGACTGGAGGATCCGGACGAGGCCGAGCTCCATGGCGTGTGCCTCGCGCAGGTACTGGATGATGGTGGCGTCGCGCTGGGTCATGTCGTGCTCCGGTCGGGTTGCGGACGAACGTTCGTTGACCCGCTACCCAGTGGTCAGAGCGCTACACATCGAGTCGCGTTCGGTCGCGACTGTCGCGTCGGTCACGGCGCGGGCGGGGCCGACGCGGGCCGGGAGTCGCACGCGGTGCTCCGCTGGACCCCGGCGGTCAGGGCGACGGCGCCGAGCGCGGCGACGCCCAGCCCGGCACCGATCCAGGCGATCGACGGGTAGCCGAGGCCGGCGCCGATCGCCAGGCCGCCGAGCCACGGGCCGACGGCGATGCCGACGTTGAAGGCCGAGACGGTCCCGCTGGCGGCGAGCCCCGGCGGGCCCTCGACGATCGCGAAGACGCGGCTGTTGAGGGTCGGGTTGGTCCCGAAGCCGAAGGCGCCGAGCAGGAACGACAGGGCAATCGTCGGTAGCGGGTGGTGTGCCACCAGCGCGATCGCGATCGAGGTGAGGACGAGGCCGGTGATGCCGACGTACAGCGTCGTGAACGGGTGAGCATCGGCCACCCGTCCGCCGAGGCCGATGCCGATCAGGGCCCCGAGCCCGTAGAGCGCGAGCACGGCGGGGACCGCGCCCGCGTCGACGCCGGTGGTGTCGAGCAGCAACGGCGCCAGGTAGCTGAAGGTGATCAACAGGCTGCCGGTGGACAGCGCGGTCGTGCCGTAGGTCAGCCACAGCCGCGGGTCGGTCAGCGCGCGCAGCTCGTGCCGCAGCGGCGTGATCTCGTCCGGCGCGGGGCGACCGCCGGGGATCGTGGACAGCACCCCGACCGCCGACAGCGCGGACATCACCGCGACCGTCCAGAAGGCCGCGCGCCACCCGAGGTGGTCGCCGATCAAGGTCCCGCCGGGTAGGCCGACCAGCATGGCCAGGGTGAGGCCGCCGGCGACGATGCCCATCGCCTTCCCGCGGGCGTTCGGGGGCACCAGCGCGACGGCGGTCAGCGCGGCGATCGCCCAGAACCCGGCGTAGACGAACGCCCCGACGACGCGGGTGCCGAGGAGGACCACGTAGCTCGAGGTCAGGGCGGCGACGACGTGGGTCATGACGTAGATCGCGAGGAAGGTCAGGAGTGCGGTCCGGCGCGACCAGCGGCGGGTGACGACCGCGAGCGCCGGCGCGCCGACGATCATCCCGACCGCGAACGCCGAGATCAGGAGGCCGGTGTCTGGGATCGAGACGTCGAGGTCGGTCGAAAGCTGGGGGAGCAGCCCGGCGAGCATCAGCTCGGAGGTGCCCTGGGCGAAGATCGCCAGGCCGAGGACGTAGACGGCGAGGGGCATGGGTGCAGGCTCCTGATTGTAGATCGATCGGTCCAAAATGAGCCGAAAAAAGGGGCGGGCGGGTGTGGGGATCACAGCGCCGTCAGGGCCGTGGTCGCGACCGCTTCGAGTGTGGCCTGATCGGCGCCGCCTCGTGCCATCACGCGCAACCCGCTGATCGTCGCGACGACGAACTGGGCGAGCGCGCGGGCGTCGCGGTCGGCGTCGAGCTCGCCGGCGCGCTGGCCGGCCTCGATCGCCGACCGCAGCGCGCGGAGGCGCCGGTCCTGGTCGCGGGACAGCGCGTCCGCGACTTCGCGATCGTGCGGGCCGAGCTCGATCATCGCGTTGACGACCAGGCAGCCGGAGGGATCCTCGGGATCGGGGTCGACGGCCTGCCACAGCAGCGCCCGGAGCTTCTCGGCGAGGGGCAGTGGCCCCTCGAGCAGCTCGATCGCCGCCCCGGTCTTCTGCGCCATGTAGCGCTCGAGGGCCCGCTCGAAGAGGGCGTGCTTGCTCGTGAAGGTGTTGTAGATGCTGCTGCGCCCGAGACCGGTCGCCGCGCAGAGGTCCTGGGTCGAGGTTGCCTCGTAGCTGGCCGCCGCCCAGAACGCGCGCATCGCGGCGTGGATCGCCTGCTCCTCGTCGAACTCCCGCGGTCGTGCCATCGGAAGGGACCGTAGCACGGTTATGGAACGGTCGGTTCAATATGGCGGCCTTCACCCGGCGTGGCGGCTGGCCGAGCGACCTAGACTGGCCCGCGTGCGTGGCTGGGAGCTCGCGGTGGCGAGCCTGCGGTGAGCGGCTCGGCCCGGACGACTGAGATCCGGCGTGGCGCTGGCTCAGCCCACCGTGGAGGCGACCACGGTCGGCACGTACGTCTGATCGTCTGACCGGTCGCCGGACGAAGCATGGATCGCGACCTGCTCGTACGCGCCGAAGGGCTTGCGGAGGTGGGTCCGCCAGGGCGTGTACACGAGGGCGAGGGTCGCGCCGTGCTCGCGCTCCCAGGCCCGGACGACGCGCAGGTCGAACAGCGAGAGCAGCGCGACGCCGAGACAGAGCAGGGTCGGCACGGCCAGGTCCTGCATCAGGGCGCCGCCGAGCGCCGCGATCGCCAGGAGGAGTCCCAGGCCGCGGACCGCGGGACCCCAGAGCGGTCGGATCCGGACGTCGGTTGCGGTGACGGCGCGGGGTGCGCGCTTCGCCAGCTCACGCTGCTTCGTGGTCCGGCCGGTGAGGATCAGGAAGGCGCTGATGCTCAGGAAGCCGAGCGCGTACGGAAGCGCTCCGCGCCAGTCGTGCAGGTCGATCAGGACCCCGGCCACCAGGGTCGCCACGCCGGCGATCAGCAGCGTGGCGACGCCCACGTACAGATCCTGGCGCGCCGGGAGCACCTGTGGTCGGGGGTGCTCGGCGGGGATGGGCTCACGCATCGGCGGATCCTGGACCGGACGCACCCGGGTCGATCGTCGCCGTCGCCTACGCCGTCGCCAGCAGCGACCCCGCCAGCACGACCATCACCGTCGCGATCAGGCCGTCGAGCACCCGCCAGGCGGCGGGCCGGGCGAAGATCGGGCGGAGCAGGGCCGCGCCGTAGCCGACGGCGGAGAACCACGTGATGCTGGCGACACCGGCCCCGACGGCGAACCACCAGCGCTGCTCGTCGTGGCTGTCGGCGACCGATCCGAGCAGGACGAGCGTGTCGAGGTAGACGTGGGGGTTCAGCCAGGTGAAGGCCAGCGCGGTGAGGAGGGTCGCGATCGGGCCGATCGGGCCGGTGTCGGTGCCGGTCTGGAGGGCGACCGGGCGCAGCGCGCGGCGGGCGGCGAGCGCCGCGTAGCCGAGCAGGAAGACCGCGCCGCCGATCCGCATCGCCTGCGCGAGCCACGGGACCTGGGAGATCAGCGCCCCCGTCCCGGCGACGCCGGCGACGATCAGGGCGACGTCGGAGAGCGCGCAGACGGCGACCACGATCGTCACGTGCTGGCCGCGGAGTCCCTGGCGGAGGACGAAGGCGTTCTGCGCGCCGATCGCGACGATCAGGGAAAGGCCGAAGGCGAGCCCGGCGACCAGGGCGAGGAGTTCGGGCGTTCCGGGCATCCGCAGGAGTGTGCGGCCCGGCGAACCGAGAATCCAGCGCATGTTTCTACAGAATCATTAGCCTGGCTACAGTGGAACCCGATCTGCAGCAGCTTCGCGCCCTCAGCGCCGCCGTCTCGGAGGGCACGCTCGACGGCGCCGCGCGCGTCCTCCACGTGACGCCGTCGGCGGTCAGTCAGCGTCTGAAGGCGCTCGAGACGGCGACCGGTCGGGTCCTGCTCGTGCGCAGCAAGCCGGTCCGGGTGACGCCGTCGGGCCGCGCCGTCCTGCGCCTGGCGCGCCAGGTCGAGCTGCTTGCCGCCGACACCGCCGCCGAGCTCGACCTGGCCGAGGGCGAGCGCGGGTTCGTCACGTTGCCGGTCGCGGTCAACGCCGACTCGATGGCGACCTGGGTCCTGCCCGCGCTGGCGCCGCTGGCCGACGAGCTCTGCTTCCAGCTCTACCGCGAGGACGAGGACCGGACCAGCGAGCTGCTGCGCGAGGGGGCGGTCGTCGGCGCGGTGACCGCCGACGCCGAGCCGGTCGCCGGCTGCAGCATCGTCGCCCTCGGCGCGATGCGGTACCGGGCGATGGCGGCCCCGGCGTACGTGGCCCGGTGGTTTCCGAACGGCCCCGATCCGGCCGCGTTCGCCGGGGCGCCGATCGTCAGCTTCGACCGCGACGACCAGCTCCAGCGGCGGTTCCTCGAGCGGCGCGGGGCGGGGCACGTCGCGCCGCCGAGCCACCAGGTCCCGTCCTCGTCCGACTTCGTGGCCGCGATCCGGCTCGGGCTCGGCTGGGGGATGGTGCCGCACCTCCAGTCCGGCGACGAGCAGCCGGGCGGGCCGCTGATCGACCTCGATCCGGCGGCCCCGGTCGACGTCCCGCTCTTCTGGCAGCAGTGGCGGCTGCGGACGCCGGCCCTCGACCGCCTGGCCGAGGCCGTGATCACCGCGGCGCGGCGGGAGCTGCTGGCGGTCTGACCTCGTCGGCCGCGGCCGCGGCCGCTCGCCCCCGGATCTGCCGCGCGACCTGGTCCGCCGCCTGCCGCACCTGGCGAACCAGCCACTCGCGGGTCTCCGGGCCGACGTGCTCGCTGCGGAAGGTCAGGGTGACCGCGGCGGCCGGGCGCCCGGTGTGGTCGAGGACGGCACACGCGACCGAGGCGAACCCGGCGGTCACCGAGCCGTCCTCCCACGCGTAGCCCTGGGCGCGGACCTCGGCCAGCACCGCCCGCAGCTCGGTCTGGGTCGCCGGGCCGCGGTCGAGTCGCCGGACCAGCGCCCGCCGTGACGGGTAGAGCGCCCGCAGCTGCCCGGGGGCCAGCGCCGCCAGCATCGCCTGACCGCTCGCCGTCAGGTGGGCCGGGAGCCGCACGCCGACGTCGGTCACGAGGCTGGGACGACCGGCCGCGCGCTCCTCGATCAGGTAGAGCACGTCGGCCCCGTCGAGCACGGCGAAGTGGCCGTTGTGGGTGGTCGTGTCGACCAGCCGCGCGAGCGTCGTCTGAGCGATCCGGCGTAGCGGCTGCTGGCGGGAGTAGGCGAAGCCGAGCTCGAAGGCGGCGACGCCGAGGCCGTAGCGGCCCTCCTCGCGCAGGTGGACGACGAAGCCCTCGTCCTGGAGCACCGTCAGCAGGTGGTAGACGCTCGACCGCGGCAGCTCGAGCTCGCGCGCGATCGCGGCGGCGGGCACCGGCGCCGACTGGCGGGCCAGCAGGTTCAGGACCCCGAGGGCCTGGCGGGCGGCGGGCGCGTTGGCCATCTCGTCCACTGTCTCAGATCTGAGACGCAACTGGTGGGGATTGCGTGACTTCGCCCCGACCGCCGGTTTGAATCGCGGCATGAGCACGACGGACGGGGTAGGGGTGGACGCCACGCGGGGCGCCCGAGCGGGGGAGATCGGAGCGGTCGCGGGCGGCTCAGCCGTGGCCACGACGCCCGTCACGGTCGGCACCGGCCCGCTGACCCCCGCCGACGTGATCGCCGTCGCCCGCTACGGCGCGCCGGTCGTGCTCGCCGACGAGGCGTTGGCGGCGATCGCGGCCAGCCGCTCGGTGATCGAGGCGCTGGCCGAGGACAGCCTCCCGCACTACGGCGTCTCGACCGGCTTCGGCGCGCTCGCCACGCGCTCGATCCCGCTCGCCCAGCGGACCCAGCTCCAGCGCAGCCTGATCCGCAGCCATGCGGCCGGCTCCGGCCCCGAGGTCGAGCGCGAGGTCGTCCGCGCGCTGATGCTGCTGCGGCTCTCGACGCTCTGCACCGGCCGGACCGGCGTCCGCCCCGTCGTCGCCACCACCTACGCCGGGATGCTCAACGCCGGGATCACCCCGGTCGTCCACGAGTACGGCTCGCTCGGCTGCTCCGGCGACCTCGCGCCGCTGGCCCATTGCGCGCTGGCGCTGCTCGGCGAGGGGCCGGTCGACGACGCCGACGGCCACCGCCGCGACGCCGCCGAGGCGCTGCGTGACGCGGGCCTCGAGCCGGTCGTGCTCCAGGAGAAGGAGGGGCTGGCGCTGATCAACGGCACCGACGGCATGCTCGGGATGCTGCTGTTGGCGATCGAGGACCTGCGCGAGCTGCTGACCGTCGCCGACGTCACGGCCGCGATGAGCGTCGAGGGGCTGCTCGGCACCGACCGCGTCTTCGCAGCCGACCTCCAGGCGCTGCGGCCGCAGCCGGGCCAGGCGCGCGCCGCGACCACGATCCGAGAGGTCCTCGCCGGTAGCCCGATCGTCGCCAGCCACCGCGGACCCGAGGACACCCGCGTCCAGGACGCCTACTCGCTGCGCTGCGCGCCGCAGGTCCACGGGGGCGCCCGCGACACCATCGACCACGCGGCGTTCGTGGCGCGCAACGAGCTGTCGGCTGCCGTCGACAACCCGGTCGTGACGGTCGACGGTCGGGTCGAGTCCAACGGCAACTTCCACGGCGCGCCGGTCGCCTACGTGCTCGACTTCCTGGCGATCGTCGCCGCCGACGTGGCGAGCATGGCCGAGCGCCGGACCGACCGCTTCCTCGACCCGGCCCGCAGCCACGGGCTGCCGCCGTTCCTCGCCGACGACCCCGGCGTCGACTCCGGCCACATGATCGCCCAGTACACGCAGGCGGCGATCGTCTCCGAGCTGAAGCGGCTCGCGGCCCCGTCGAGCGTCGACTCGATCCCCAGCTCGGCGATGCAGGAGGACCACGTCTCGATGGGCTGGTCCGGCGCGCGCAAGCTGCGGCGGTCGGTCGACGGGCTGACCCGGGTGCTGGCGATCGAGCTGCTGACCGCCGCCCGCGGGATCGAGCTGCGCGCCCCGCTCGAGCCGGCCGCGGCGACCGCCGCCGTGATCGACGCCCTGCGCGAGACCGCCGACGGCCCCGGCCCGGACCGGTTCCTGGCGCCCGAGATCGAGGCCGCCGTCGCCTTCGTCCGCGAGGGCCGCGTCCGCGCCTGTGTCGAGTCGGCGATCGGGCCGCTCTCGGCCGCCGCCCCGACCACGTCCGCCGGGAGCGCCGCGGCATGACCGTCGTCCCGTCCCACCGCACCGTCGCCACTACCCCGCACCCCCGCACCGAGGAGTCCGCATGAGCACCCCCGCCGTCGCCCGTCCCGTCCGCGCCGCCCGGGGACCCGAGCTGTCCTGCCGCGGCTGGCAGCAGGAGGCCGCCCTGCGGATGCTCCAGAACAACCTCGACCCGCAGGTCGCCGAGCACCCCGACCAGCTCGTCGTCTACGGCGGCACCGGCAAGGCCGCCCGCAGCTGGGCCGCCTACGACGCGATCGTCCGCACGCTCCGCGACCTCCGCGACGACGAGACCCTGCTCGTCCAGTCCGGCAAGCCGGTCGGCGTGCTGACGACCCACGAGTGGGCACCGCGGGTGCTGCTGGCCAACTCCAACCTGGTCGGCGACTGGGCCAACTGGGAGGACTTCCGCAAGCTCGACGACCTCGGGCTGACGATGTACGGCCAGATGACGGCCGGCTCGTGGATCTACATCGGCAGCCAGGGGATCCTCCAGGGCACCTACGAGACCTTTGCCGCCGTCGCCGCCAAGCGCTTCGGCGGCTCGCTGAACGGGACGATCACCCTCACCGGCGGACTCGGCGGGATGGGCGGCGCGCAGCCGCTGGCCGTGACGATGGCCGGCGGCGTGGCGATCTGCGTCGAGGTCGACCGCTCGCGGATCACCCGCCGGATCGAGCACGGCTACCTCGACGTCGAGGCCAGCGATCTGGACGACGCCGTCCGCCGCGCCGTCGCCGCCCGCGACGCCGGTACGCCGCTCTCGATCGGCGTCGTCGCCAACACCGCCGAGGCGGTCCCCACGCTGCTGGCGATGGGTGCCCCGATCGACGTCGTCACCGACCAGACCTCGGCCCACGATCCGCTCGCCTACCTGCCGGCCGGCGTCGCCTTCGAGGACTGGAAGCGGCTGGCGCAGGAGGATCCGGCGGACTTCACCCGTCGCGCCCGCGAATCGATGGCCCGCCACGTCGAGGCGATGGTCGGCTTCCAGGACGCCGGCGCGGAGGTCTTCGACTACGGCAACTCGCTGCGGGCCGAGGCCCAGCTCGGCGGCTACGAGAACGCGTTCGCCTTTCCCGGCTTCGTCCCGGCCTACATCCGCCCGCAGTTCTGCGCCGGCCGCGGCCCGTTCCGCTGGGCCGCGCTCTCCGGCGATCCGGCCGACATCGCGGCGACCGACAAGGCCGTGCTCGACCTCTTCCCCGAGCACGAGTCGCTCAACCGGTGGATGAAGATGGCGGCGGAGAAGGTCCACTTCGAGGGGCTGCCGGCGCGGATCTGCTGGCTCGGTCACGGCGAGCGGCACCTCGCCGGGCTCAAGTTCAACGAGCTGGTCGAGAGCGGCGCGGTCCAGGCCCCGATCGTGATCGGCCGCGACCACCTCGACTGCGGCTCGGTCGCCTCGCCCTACCGCGAGACCGAGTCGATGCTCGACGGCTCCGACGCGATCGCCGACTGGCCGCTGCTGAACGCGATGGTCAACGTCGCCTCGGGCGCCTCCTGGGTCTCGATCCACCACGGTGGCGGCGTCGGGATGGGCCGCTCGATCCACGCCGGCCAGGTCTCGGTCGCCGACGGCACCCCGCTGGCCGCCCAGAAGCTCGAGCGGGTCCTGAGCAACGATCCCGCCACCGGCGTGATCCGCCACGTCGACGCCGGCTACGACGCGGCCGCCGACGTCGCAGTGGACCACGGGATCCGGGTGCCGATGAACGAGGGGGCGGACGGGGCGTGACGGGAGAGAGCGAACCCGTGGGCGCCGGGGCCGATCGCCGTTCCCGGACGGACGGAGGCAGCACGACCGCGGTCGGCGCCCCGACGGTCGGGGTCCCCGCCGTCGGCGATGCTGCTGCGGTGACCGTCTTCCACGCCGAGTTCGCTTGGCTCGGCGGCGACCGGGTCGAGACCGACGTCGAGATCCGCGTCGCCGACGGGCGGATCGCTGCGGTCCGGCCCGGGGTCGAGGCGGCCGACGGCGCCGTGCGGCTGCGCGGCGTGACGCTGCCGGGGATGGCCAACGGCCACTCGCACGCCTTCCACCGCGCCCTGCGCGGGCGGACCCACCGCGGCGGCGGGACCTTCTGGACCTGGCGCGAGGACATGTACGCGGTCGCCGCGCGGCTGACCCCCGATCACTACCGGGCGCTGGCGCGGGCGGTCTACGCCGAGATGGCGCTGGCCGGGATCACCTGCGTCGGCGAGTTCCACTACCTCCACCACGCACCCGACGGCACGCCCTACGCGGATCCGAACGCCTTCGGCGAGGCGCTGATCGACGCGGCCGACGAGGCCGGGATCCGGATCACGCTGCTCGACGCCTGCTACCTCTCGGGCGGCTTCGGCGACCCGGGCGCGGGCGCCGCCGGACCGCGGGCGACGCCCCTGGTCGGGCCGCAGCTCCGCTTCGGCGACGGCGATGCGGCGGCCTGGGGTGAGCGGGTCGCGGCGCTGCGTCCGCGCGACCACGCGCGGATCGGGGCGGCGATCCACTCCGTGCGGGCGGTGCCCGCCGACCAGCTGGCGACCGTCGTCGGCTGGACCGACGAGCGCGAGGCACCGCTGCACGTCCACCTCTCCGAGCAGCGGGCGGAGAACGAGGCCTGCCTCGCGGTCCACGGCTGCACCCCGACCCAGCTGTTGGAGGCCCACGGCGCGCTCGGCCCGCGCTGTTGCGCCGTCCACGCCACCCATCTGACCGACACCGACGTCGACCGGCTCGGCGGCTCGGCGACCTGCATCTGCATGTGCCCGACGACCGAGCGCGACCTCGCCGACGGGATCGGCCCGGCGGGCCGGCTGGCCCGCGCCGGCTCGCCGCTGGCGCTCGGCAGCGACAGCAACGCGATCGTCGACCCGTTCGAGGAGGCGCGGGCGATGGAGCTGAACGAGCGGCTGGCGAGCGAGCGCCGCGGCCACTGGCCGTCCGCCGCGCTGCTGCGGGCCGCGACGGTCGACGGCCACCGTGCGCTCGGCTGGCCCGAGGCCGGCGTCCTGGCCGCGGGCGCCCCGGCCGACTTCGTGACGGTCGGCCTCGAGTCGGTCCGGCTCGCCGGCACGCGACCGGAGACGGCGCTGGAGTCGGTCGTCTTCGCCGCCGCCGCGGCCGACGTCCGTGAGCTCGTCGTCGCCGGCCGCCGGGTCGTCTCCGACGGCCGTCACCTGCTGGTCGACGACGTCGTCGGCGCGCTCGACGCCACGATCGCCGAGGTCCTGGCGTGACCGGCGTCGTGGCGGCGCCCGGCGGAGCGACAGCGGCCCGCCCGGGCGCGATGCTCCGCCTCCGTCCTGTTCGCCCCACCACCGAGGACCGCGCATGAGCGTGCTGATCGACCGCATCGGGACCCTGGTCACCAACGACCCCGAGCTCGGGCGCGGCCCGATCGGGCTGATCGAGGACGCCGCCCTGGTGCTCGACGACGGCGTCGTGCAGTGGGTCGGCTCGCGAAAGGACGTGCCAGAGGCCGCCGCGACGGAGCGCTTCGACGCCGCCGGCCGCGCCGTCATCCCCGGCTTCGTCGACAGCCACGGGCACCTCGTCTTCGCCGGCGAGCGGGCCGACGAGTTCGCGGCCCGGATGTCCGGCCAGCCGTACGCGGCGGGCGGGATCCGCACGACCGTCGAGGCGACCCGGGCGGCCAGCGACGAGCAGCTGACCGCGACGATCGACCGCTTGACCGCCGAGGCGATGCGCTCGGGCACGACCACGATCGAGTGCAAGTCCGGCTACGGGCTGACGGTCGAGGACGAGCGCCGGAGCCTCGAGATCGCCGCCGGCCGGACCGACGAGGTGACCTTCCTCGGTGGCCACGTCGTGGCGCCCGAGTACGCCGATCGCCCCGCCGCCTACGTCGATCTGGTCTGCGGTGACATGCTCCACGCCTGCGCCCCGCGCGCCCGCTGGATCGACGTCTTCTGCGACCGCGGTGCCTTCGACGGCGACCAGACCCGCGAGATCCTGGCCGCCGGCGTCGCCGCCGGCCTGGTCCCGCGGCTGCACGCCAACCAGCTCCAGCACGGGCCGGGCGTCCAGATCGCGGTCGAGTTCGACGCGGCCTCGGCCGACCACGTCACCCACGTCGACGACGCCGACGTCGACGCGTTGACCAGCGGCAACACGGTCGCGACGCTGCTGCCCGCCGCCGAGTTCTCGACCCGCGCGGTCTACCCGGACGCCCGCCGGCTGCTCGACGCGGGGGTCACGGTGGCGCTGGCCGCCGACTGCAACCCCGGTTCCAGCTACACGACGAGCATGCCGTTCTGCATCGCGGTAGCGGTCCGCGACATGCGGATGACGCCTGACGAGGCGATCTGGTCGGCGACCGCCGGCGGTGCCCGTGCGCTGCGGCGGAGCGACGTCGGGCACCTGGGGGTCGGCGCCCGCGCCGACGCGATCCTGCTCGACGCCCCGTCGCACATCCATCTGTCCTACCGGCCGGGGGTGCCGCTGGTCGCGGCGGTCTGGCAGGCCGGCGTCCTGGCCTGGGGAGGCACCCGTGGTTGATCCGACGACGACCGAGACCACGTCGGCGCAGGCCGCAGCGGCGGCGACTCCCGGCGCCACCCCGCTGCGGGTGACGGCCGACGACCTCGCTGTCCGGATGGCCGGGCTCGAGGCGATCGGCGCCGGGTCCGACGGGGTCACGCGGCTGCCGTGGTCGGCCGAGGACGAGCAGACCGGACGCTGGTTCGCCGAGCAGGCCGCCGAGCTGGGCCTGCGCGTCGAGCGCGACGCGGCCGGCAACCGCTGGGCGCTGCCGGACGGCGACGGTCCCTGGTGGGCCGTCGGCTCGCACCTCGACAGCGTCCGCGGTGGCGGTCGCTTCGACGGGCCGCTCGGGGTGGTGGCGGCGTTCGCCGTCGCCGCCCGCTCGAGCCGGCCGATCGCGGTCGTCTCGTTCGCCGACGAGGAGGGCGCTCGCTTCAACACGCCGACCTTCGGCAGCCGCGCGCTGGCCGGGGTGCTCGACGTCCCGGACGCGCTGGCGCGGGTCGACGAGGACGGCGTGACGATGGCCGCGGCCCTGACCGCGGCCGGCGTCGATCCGGAGGGGCTGGCCGGCGCGCCGCAGGGCCTCGACCGGATCCGTGGCTTCGTCGAGCTGCACATCGACCAGTCGCTCGACCTCGTCGGGGCCGGGGTCCCGTTCGCGGTCGTCGAGGGTCTCGCGGCCCGGCTGCGGTTGGCGATCGAGCTGGGCGGGACGGCCGATCACGCCGGCACCACGCCGATGGACGAGCGCCGCGACGCGATGGCCGCGGCGGCCCGGATCGTCGTCGCCGCGCTCGACCTCGCCGACGACGGGATGCGGGTGACCTCGGGGCGGCTGCTGGTCGAGCCGAACGCGCGCACAACGATCGCCTCGTACGTGCGGGTCTGGCTCGACGTCCGCGCACCGACGCCGGAGATCCTCGACGCCTACGAGCGGACCTGGCGGGCGCGGGCCCAGGAGCTGGCGGACGCCGGCCGGGTCGACCTCGCGATCCGGGTCGAGTCCCGCTCGCAGGGCGCCACCTTCGACCCCGAGCTGCGCGCGCGACTGCGCGGCCCGGAAGGCGACGAGACGCTCTGCTTCGCGGGGCACGACGCGGGCAACATCGCCCCGCACCGTCCGGCCGCGATGGTCCTCGTGCGCAACCCGACCGGGATCAGCCACAGCCCGGAGGAGTCCGTCACCCTCGACGACGCGGCGGCGGGGGCGACCCGGATCCTCGAGGTGCTGGAGGGGCTGGGCTGAGCGGGGCGCCGTCCGGCCCCGCGGTCAGGCGGACTTCGGCGCGTAGCGGTGGTGCAGGTCCAGCGCGTTGCCGGCCGGGTCGAGGAAGATCGCCTGGTGGCAGACACCGCTGTCGATCGTGTCGGCGACGAACGAGACGCCCTTCGCCTCGAGCTGGGCCCGGGCGGTGGGGACGTCGTCGACCTGCAGCGCGAGCGGGACGCCGTGGGGCCGGAACTCCTGCCCGAAGGCGGTCGGGTCCATGATCGCGATCGTGAGGTTGCCCGCCTGGAACTCGGCGGCGGGCATCGCACCCCACCGCTTGACGAAGGGGAGGCCGAGCACCTCCCCGTAGAAGTGGAAGGAGGCGTCGAAGTCCTGGGCCGGAATGGCGACGAAGTCGACGCCGGTGATCAGGGGCGTGGTGGTCATGTGTCTCTCTCGATCGTGTGCAGGAGTGCGGGACGGTCTCTGTGAGACGCCCGGGGTGGCCGGAAGTCATCGATCGCCCGCGCCGCGGCGGCCGCGCGGCGCTCGGGCACGGCGGCCACGCTCAGCCCGTCGCCGTCGCCGCCTGGGTCGCGGAGGCCGGCACGCCCGCCGACGTCCCACCGCGCGAGAACTCCATCACCCCGTCGTCGACCGCCCCGAACTTGAGGCTGATGATGTCCCGCGGGTAGTTCTGGTAAAGCCGCCAGGGGGCCCTCGCGCCCTGCTTGGGGAAGGCGTCGAGCGAGCGCAGCACGTAGCCGGAGGCGAGGTCGATGAACGGCTCGACCGCCTGCGACGGGTCGTCATTGCGCGGGACGCAGACGCGGTAGCCGCGCTCGTCCATGTGCTGCAGCAGCCGGCAGACGTAGCCGCAGGTCAGGTCGCACTTGAGCGTCCACGAGGCGTTCGTGTAGCCGATCGACAGCGCCATGTTCGGCACGCCGCTGAGCATCATGCCCTTGTAGCTCATCGTCTCGCCGAGCTCGACCACGCGCCCGTCGACGGCCAGCTGCATCCCACCCAGCGCCAGCAGGTTGAGGCCGGTCGCGGTGATGACCAGGTCTGCCTCCAGCTCCGCGCCGGAGGTGAGCTTCAGGCCGGTCTCGGTGAAGCTCTCGATCTGGTCGGTGACGATCGACGCGTCGCCGCGACGGATCGTCCGGAAGAGGTCGCCGTTGGGCACGACGCAGAGCCGCTGGTCCCACGGGTCGTAGCGTGGCGTGAAGTGGGTGGCGACGTCGTAGCCGTCCGGCAGCTGCTTCTCGACGCCCTTGCGCAGGACCGACTTCATCAACCGCGGGCGCCGGCGGCTGAGCTGGAAGCTCGCCATCGTCAGCAGCACGTTCTTCCAGCGGACCACGGGGTAGGTCAGCTTGTCGGGCAGGAACCGCCGCAGCCCGTTGGCGAGCGCGTCCTCGGCCGGCAGCGAGACGACGTAGGTGGGAGAGCGCTGGAGCATCGTCACATGCTCGGCGTCGTCGGCGAGCGCG
Organism: Patulibacter ginsengiterrae; assembly: GCF_056269115.1. NCBI lineage: Bacteria > Bacillati > Actinomycetota > Thermoleophilia > Solirubrobacterales > Patulibacteraceae > Patulibacter > Patulibacter ginsengiterrae. The sequence continues at coordinate 221,562 of NZ_JBWDOG010000001.1, read as the reverse complement.
GGGACGAGCGTGACCGCGGTCGCGCCGCTGCCGATCACGACGACCTTCTTGCCGGCGTAGTCGACGTCGTCGCTCCAGTGCTGCGGGTGCACGATCTCGCCGCCGAACCGCTCCATCCCGGCGAAGTCGGGGGTGTAGCCCTCGTCGTAGCGGTAGTAGCCGCTGCACATGAAGAGGAAGCCGCAGGTCATCCGGACGGGCTCCTGGCCGTCGCCGCGCGCGACCTCGATCGTCCAGCGCGCGTCGGCGGTCGACCACTCGGCGCGCACGACCCGGTGGCCGAAGCGGATCTTCCGGTCGATCCCGTTGTCGGCAGCCGTCTGGCGGACGTACGCGAGGATGTCGGAGCCGTCGGCGATCGCCTTCGGCGCGGTCCACGGCCGGAACGAATAGCCGAGGGTGTACATGTCGGAGTCGGACCGGATCCCCGGGTACCGGAAGAGGTCCCAGGTCCCCCCGGCGACGTCGCGCGCCTCGAGGATCGCGTACGTCTTGCCGGGGCATTCGGTCTGCAGGTGGTAGCCGGCGCCGATGCCGGAGAGACCGGCTCCGACGATCAGCACGTCAACGTGTTCGAGCGACATGAGGAGCCAATCCGGGCGAGAAGCGTGAGCGGAGATCCCGATCCTACCCGCGGTCGCGCCCGGCGAGAAGGGGAATCGGCGGACGTGCTCCCGTACGTGGTGGGCGCGGGCGGGCCGGAGCGGGGACCGCGGGAGGGGAGCGTCGCCGACTACGCTGGGCGCGTGGAACCACTGCGCGTGCTGGTCGCCGAGGACCAGGTGCTGCTGCGGGCCGGGCTCGTCCGGCTGCTGGAGGATGCGGGCTTCGCGGTCGTGGCCGAGGCCGGCGACGCCGACGAGCTGCTGCGGAAGGTCCGCGCCCACCGGCCGGAGGTGGCGATCGTCGACGTCCAGATGCCGCCCGACCGGACCGACGACGGGCTGCGGGCGGCGGTCACGATCCGCCGCGAGCTGCCGGAGACGGCCGTGCTGGTGCTCTCGCAGTTCCTCGAGGAGCGCTACGCCCTGGAGCTCGTCGGCGAGGACGCGCGCGGCGTCGGCTACCTGCTGAAGGACCGGATCATCGACGTCGACTCGTTCGTCGACGCGATCCGGCGAATCGCCCGCGGCGGCTCGGCGCTCGATCCCGAGGTCGTCGCCCGGATGGTCGGACGGCGGCGCGAGGACGACCCGCTGGAGCAGCTGACGCCGCGCGAGCGGGAGGTGCTGGCGCTGATGGCGGAGGGCAACTCCAACCGCGGGATCGCGACCGCGCTCGGGGTCGGCGTCGCCGCGGTCGAGAAGCACGCGACCCGGATCTTCCACAAGCTCGGGCTGGGGGAGACCCCGAACGAGCACCGCCGGGTGATGGCGGTGCTGACGCTGCTGCGGGCGCGCTGAGCGTCCGCTCAGGTGCCGTCGACCCCGGACGGGTGGGGCCGACGGCGCGCAGCCCGTCGCCGGGATGGGGTCCGGCGGCGGACTGGGCTGGGCGGAGAACGCTCCCGAGGGGGCGGCGGTCAGGCGCCGTTCCAGGCGCCTTCGCGCTCGGCGCGCTCGAGCACCTCGGCGGGGGCCTGGTCGGGCCAGACGCCGTAGCGCTCGAGGAAGGCGCGGGCGTCCTGCTCGTCGTTGCGGTCGCGCTCGCCCTTGAGGCCCATCCGGTGGATCCGGTTGGAGACGACGATCCCGAGGCCGCCGCCGAGCATCAGCGCGGCGCCCTCGACCCCGATGATGTCGGGGCTGATCACGAGCATCGCCGCGCCCACGACGAAGATCGCTCCCGGAAGCCAGAAGCGGACGATCTTGATCGGTGACAGCACGGAGGGCTCCTGTGGCTCGTAGCGTGGTCGCGGTCCCGACCGGGTGCGGAGGCGGGTCGGGCGCGAACCCTGACTCCAGGGTGCCACGCGTCTCGGGGCGCCGGAAGACCCAGTTCCGGACAGTCGATGTCGGGAAAACCCGACACCGTTCGTGCGCGCCGGCACACGGCGCCGTCGTTCGCCGAGACCGGGCCGCAGGAGTCGCCCCACGGCCGGAGGTCCGGAAGCGGCGGGACGAACCGCCGGCGCGCGGCGACCTGCGCCGGCCTACTCGCCCGGCAGCTCGGCGACCACCCGCGTGCCGCCGTCGGGACCGTCCTCCACCCGCAGCGTTCCGCCGACGGTCGCGACCCGGTCGCGGAGGCCCTGGAGCCCACGCCCGACCGAGAGGTCCGCGCCCCCGCGGCCGTCGTCGTCGACCGTCACCACCAGCCGATCCTCGTCGCGGACCACCACGACCCGGGCGCGGGTCGCGTCGGCGTGCTTGGCGACGTTGGCCAGGGCCTCGGCGATCACGAAGTAGGCGCTGACCTCGATCGTCGGCGGGTGGCGCTCGTCGGGGATCTCGATCCGGACCGGGATCGGCGCCCGCGCGGTGAGCGACTCGACGGCCGCCGCCAGCCCGCGGTTGGTGAGGATCGCCGGGTGGATGCCGGAGGCCAGCTCGCGCAGGTCCGCGAGCGTCGCGCGGGTCTCCTCGAGCGCGCCGTCGAGCAGGCTGCGGGCGACCGCGGGGTCGTCGTCGAGTCGTCCACGGCCCTGACTGATCGCGAGCGCGACGTTCATCAGCCGCTGCTGGGCGCCGTCGTGGAGGTCGCGTCCGAGCCGGCGCCGCTCGGCGTCGGCGGCCTCCACGATCCGCGCGCGGGAGGCGGCGAGCTCCTCGGCACGGGCGCGCTCGGCGGCCTCGCGGCGGTCGGCTTCCTCGGCTCGCCGTCGCTCGCTGGTGTCGCGGAAGACGACGACCGCGCCGCGACCGGCGGTGGTCGAGATCGGCGCCGACGAGTAGGCGACGGGCACCATCGTCCCGTCGCGGCGGACGAACCAGTCGTCCTCGACGCGGACGGTCTCGCCGGTCACGCGCGGGCGCAGCAGTGGGCAGCGCGACTCCGGGCAGGGCTGTCCGTCCGGCCGCCGGTAGTGGATCGTCGCGTGGCTCGGGCGGCCGAGCAGCTCGTCCTCGTCGAAGCCGAGGATCGCCAGCGCGGCGGGGTTGGCGAAGCGGACCATGCCCTCGTGGTCGACCACGTAGATCGCGTCGGCGACGCTCGCCACCAGCGCGTCGAGGACGTCCGGGGAGGCCGACCCGAGCGCGGCGGCGTCGATCGATCCCGCAGGGGGCGGCGGACTCATCCGTCGACTGTACGTCGTGCCGGCGACGGGCGCTGGCGCTGACCGGCCGCCCGGGCGGCGGGCGATCGGGTCGGTCCACGATCGCCCGCCGGGCCCCGCTCAGCGCGGTTGCACCATCCGGATCTGGTTGCCCGAGGGATCGCGGACGGCGGCGACGATCCCGAACGGCTGCTCGTTGGGCTCTTCGCTGAACTCGACGCCGCGGCGCTTGAGCTCGGCGGAGGTGGCGCGGCAGTCATCGGTCAGGAACATGACGCCGCTCATGCTGCCCTTGGCCACCAGGTCGTTGACCTTGTCCATGTCGACCTGGTCGAAGACCGGCGGTCCCGGGACCGCGAGGACCAGCTGGACGTCCGGCTGGCCGGGCGGTCCGACGGTCAGGAAGCGGTAGTTGCCCATCTCGGCCATCGTCACGTCGTCGCGGAGCTCCATGCCCAGCTTGTCGGTGTAGAAGGCGAGGGCCTCGTCCTGATCGTGGACCCAGAGATTGACGTGGGTGAGCTGCTTCAGCATGCGGGTTCTCCTTGAGGGAAGGTTGCTGCGACGCACGCTATTCGGGGCGTTGCGGGGTGTCTTCTCGAAAACTGCTGTCCCGCACGTCGCGGGCGGGAGGCAGGGGCTGGTGCGCGTGAACGCGGCCGGATTGCGGACGGCCGTAGGCACGGATGACGCAACTGGGGACCCGCGCCCGGTCGGCGGCCGGCGGATGCGCAGCGCGGTAGGCCGTGGGCGAGAGTCCGAACACCCGCCCGAAGCTGGTCGTGAACGACCCGATGCTGGTGAGTCCGACGGTCAGGCAGACGTCGGCGATCGAGCGATCGGTGGTCCGCAGGAGGACGGCGGCCCGCTCCAGCCGACGGGTCAGGAGGTACTGATAGGGCGTCTCCGCGAAGACGCGGCGGAACTCGCGGCTGAAGTGGGCGGGGGAGAGGTGGACCGCGCGGGCCAGCTCGGCGATGTCGAGCGGCTCGTGGTAGCGCGTGTCGATCACGTCCTTCGCGCGGAGCAGGTGTCGGGCCGGAGGAGGCAGAGCCATCGGCTTCCAGTATTCCGGCTGGAGGGGCGCGTCGGCCGCCTGCGGGGCCCGTGCGGCGGACGCGCCGTACCGGATGGGCGGGCCTGCCCCGGAACAGGCCGCCCGCCGTCCTCCGGGCGTCAGTAGCCCGTCATCGGCTCGCCGGTCTCCAGCAGCGTCTTGAGACCGCTGAGCACGAAGCTCCAGCCGCCGCCGGCGCCGCCGGCCTCCAGCTCCCCGGCCATCAGCGGGGCGCAGCGGGTGGCTCCCGTCAGGTCGTGGGTCACGGTCAGCTTGGTCAGGCCGCCGGTCCGCTCCTCGATCTCGTAGGTGAGGCGGGTGAAGCCCTCCGCGGCCATCTCCTCGTCCATCAGCATCCGCCAGGTCTGGACGAGCTTGTGGGGCGGGTCGGACTCGAGCACCTCGCCGTCGATCGCGAGGTCGGGAGCGCCGTGCTGGCGCATCTCCTCGCTGGTCCAGGCGCGGTAGCTGCCGCCGGGGCGCAGCTCGTACTCGCCACGGCCGCCGTAGCCGTACTTCTCGGTGAACTCGGGCGTGGTGATCGCGTCCCAGATCGCCTGCGGGGTCGCGTTGATGTAGACCGCGTAGATCTGGACGGTCTTGGTGGGGTCGCTGGTGCTGGTCATGACTGCTCCTCCAGTTGGTGCTTGAGGTCGACGAGCGCCGACGCCCGGCGCTCGGTGTACTTGTCGATCCAGCGGTCGTGGATCAGCCGGATCGGGACGGGATTGAGGAAGTGCAGCTTCTCCCGGCCCGACCGGCGCGCAACGACGAGGCCCGCGTCCTCGAGCACGCCGAGGTGCTTCATCACCCCGAAGCGGGTCATCTCCAGCTCGGACTCGAGCTCCTTGAGCGTGCGGCCGTCACGCTCGAAGAGCCGGTCGAGCAGGAAGCGCCGCGTCGGATCGGCGAGCGCCTTGAAGACGAGGTCGTCATCGGTCACTGCTTCGACCATAGGTGACCTAATGGTCACATGTCAAGGGGTGGGTGGGGTGATCTGGACGTCAACCATGGGGTGATCCGGGGCGGAGGTGATCTGGATGTCAGGGGTGGCGTTGCTCCGGGACGGGGTGGGCGGGGTGTCAGGGGTGGCGTTGCTCCGGGGCGGAGGTGATCTGGGTGTCAGGGGTGGCGTTGCTCCGGGACGGGGTGGGGCGATTCGGGCGGGCGCGGTCCGGGGCGGGCCGCCGGGCGAACGAGCGAGGCGGAGTCACGACGCGTCGGCCCTGTCGACTGGGGGTCAATTGGCGTCGCCATCCGGGGCGAAACGACCCCAGTCGGCGGCAACCGACGCAAGCTGACCCCACGCCGCCCCGCACGCCGCGGCTGTCACAGTGGGGACGGCTACCCCGTCAGGAGTCGTGATGACCGACCAGGACCTCGAGCTCGAAGACCTCCGACGCCGCGGCTTCGCGATCGCCTACCGGATGCTCGGCAGCGTCGCCGAGGCCGAGGACATCGTCCAGGAGGCGCTGATCCGCTACACGAAGGTCGCCGGGACGATCAGCGAGCCGGCGGCCTGGATGACGACCGTGACCACCCGGCTCTCGATCGACCATCTGCGGTTGGCCCGGGTCCGTCGCGAATCGTACGTCGGTCCCTGGATCCCGGAGCCGCTGCTCGAGGATCCCGATCCCGGTCCCGCCGCCCAGCTCGAGCTGGCCGACTCGCTCTCGCAGGCCTTCCTCGTCGTGCTCGAGCGGCTGACCCCGGTCGAGCGGGCGGCGTTCCTGCTCCGCGACGTCTTCGACTACGACTACGCGCGGATCGCGGAGATGCTCGGCCGCAACGAGGCCAGCTGCCGTCAGCTCGTCTCGCGGGCGAACAAGCACCTGCAGGCGAACCGGCCACGGTTCGACGCCGACCCCGAGCAGCGCAACGCCCTGCTGGAGCGGTTCCTGGCGGCGGCGGAAGAGGGCGACGTCAGCGCGCTCGAGCAGATGCTGGCCGAGGACGCGGTCCTCTACGGCGACGGTGGCGGCAAGGTCGTGGCGGCCCCGGAGCCGATCTTCGGCGGCGCCGCGATCGCGGCGTTCGTCGCCATGATCACCCGCCGGCGGCAGGAGATCGGCGAGTTCGATCGCGAGCTGGTCAGCGTCAACGGCCAGCCGGGCCGGATCCTGCGCGAGCCGGAGACGCACGCGGTCTGGGACGTGCTCTCGGTCGACGTGGTGGACGGGCGGATCCAGGCGATCCGGATCGTCCGCAACCCCGACAAGCTTGGGCACGTCTGAGCGGGCGGACGGGAGGCGCGGGCCGGTGGAGCCGGCCGTGCGCGGCCTCGCCCGCACCGGATCGGACCCGTCCGGCGGCCGAGCGTCGCGGCCTGTCACAGACCGCCCGGCGGCCCTTGGCCCGTCAGGCCTCTCCCCGCGGTTGGTCGCCGCCGGGCTGTCACAGACCGGCGACCCGCCCCGTCAAGGGGGCATGAGCAACTCCACGCAGCACTCCACCACCCCGCGCCTCGACCTCGCCGCCCACGCCGGCGCCGCCCTCTCGGGTCTGATCCGGTTCAGCGAGCGGATCACGCTCGAGCCGGTCGTCTACGAGCTCGTCAAGCTGCGCGCCTCGCAGCTCAACGGTTGCGCCTTCTGCATCGACATGCACTGGACCGATGCCCGAGCGGCGGGTGAGTCCGAGCAGCGGTTGGCCCAGGTCAGCGCCTGGTCGGAGAGCCCGTACTTCGACGAGCGCGAGCGCGCCGCCCTGGCCATGACCGACGCCGTCACCCGGCTCTCCGCGACCGGCGTCGCCGACGAGGTCTGGGACGAGGCGGCAGCGCACTTCTCGCCCGATCAGCTCGCGCAGCTCGTCTTCGCGATCGCCACCATCAACACCTGGAACCGCCTCAACGTGACGGTCCAGAACCCGCCGGCCAGCTACCGGGCAGAGGCCGAGGAGCGGACCGCCGTCTAGCGTCGCCGCGCGGGGCGCCCGCGCAAGGACCCGTGCAGGGTGGGGGTCGGGCTTGCGCTCGATCCCGGACCCCGGGACGGTGCAGCGATGGGCTGGTCGCGTTCGATCGTGCTGCTCGTCATCTGCCTCGTCGCCGTGGCCGGCGCCGTACGGCCACCCGCGGCACGCGCGGCGAGCGCCGACGTCGCCGCGCTCCAGGTCGCGATGCGGGCTCTCGGTCTCTACCGGGGCGGGATCGACGGGATCACCGGTCCCGGCACCCGCGGCGCGGTGCTCCGCTTCCAGCGGCGGAAGCAGCTCGCCGTCGACGGGGTCGCGGGAGCGCGCACGCTCCGCCGGCTCGGCCGTCGTGGCCGCCCGCGGTTGGGGAGTCGGCCGATCCGGAGCGGCCAGCGCGGCTGGGACGTCGCCGCGCTCCAGTTCCTGCTCCGCAGCCGGGGCTTCTCGCCCGGCCACGTCGACGGCGGCTTCGGGCGGGGGACGCTGGCGGCGGTCCGGCGGTTCCAGCGCGCGGCCCGGCTCGCGCCGGACGACGTCGCGGGTCGGCGCACGATCACGGCGCTCCGGACCCGCACGGTCGCGGCGGGCATCAGCGATCCGGTCCGGTTCCTGAGGCCGGTGGCCGCGCCGGTCACCGACGGCTTCGGCTGGGTCTCCGGTCGCCGCCACACCGGCCTCGACTTCCCGCTGGCGATGGGCGCGCCGGTCGCGGCCGCCGGCCGTGGGGTCGTCTCGTTTGCCGGCTACAACGCCGGCGGCTACGGCAATCTGGTGGTGGTCAGTCACCGGCTGGGCTTCGAGAGCTGGTACGCGCACCTCTCCTCGATCGCGGTCCGGCCGGGGCAGCCGGTGGCGGGTGGCTCGCGGATCGGCGCCGCCGGCTCGACCGGACGCTCGACCGGCCCGCACCTGCACTTCGAGGTCCGTCGCTTCGGCACCCCGATCGACCCGCTCTCGCGGCTGCTGGCGGCCACGAGCCGGGTGGGACCGGGGGTCACCCGGCGGCTCGTCTGCCGGCCGAACGCCGACGCCCGACGCACGCCCGACACCGACCCGGTCCGGGCGCGGGTCGATCGCTGCCCGTAGCGCCGGTCCGCCGATCGGGCCCGATTCGGTGCGGTCGGCGGTGACCACTGGCCCTGGATCGGTGCGGTCGGCGGTGACCGCCGGGCCCGGATCGGTGCGGCCTATCCGGGGGTCCAGGTCGCCGACTCGTGGCTTGTCGGCGGCACGGTCCGGAGGTGGTCGCGGAAGCCGGTGAGCGCGGGGTGCGAGTTGTCGCTGCGCCAGACCAGAGAGTGCGGGTAGACGGGGGTCGGATCCCGCAGGGCGATCCGTCGCAGGCCGTAGTCGGCGGGCCAGACGAGTCGGGTCTGCGCACCGACGAGGGTCGCCAGCGTCGCGGAGTCGGCGATCACGTCGAGCAGCGCCTCGGTGCCGAAGTTGGGGCCGACCACGTCGATCGTGAGGTCGAACGCGGCGGCGAGCTCGTCGTAGTAGGCCGCCCACTCGGTTCCGGCGGCGTTGCCGGGCATCCAGATCCGGTGGCCGGCCAGCGCGGCGGGCCTGATCGCGTGGGCGGCGGCCAGCTCGTGGGCGGGTCCGACCAGCAGCTGGAGCGGCTCGTCGAGGACCCGGGCGGTCTCGATCCCGTCGGGGAGCTGCTGCGCGGGCAGGCTGACCGCGCGGAAGGAGGCGTCGATCGTGCCGGAACGGACGGCGGCGATCGCCGTATCGAGGTCGAAGAGGGTGACGACGTCGAGCTCGACCTCGGGGTGCGCGCGGTGGAAGTCGCGCAGCAGGCCGGCTGGGCCGATCCTCCGGTTGATCACGTCGACGCGCAGCGCGCGGCGGCCGGGCCGCACGGAGTCGGCGGCGCGTTCCACGGCGCGGAGCAGCTCGCGGGCGTGGGGGAGGAAGGCCTGTCCGTCGATGGTCAGCTGGGCGCCGCGGGCGGTGCGGGTGAACAGCTGCACGTCGAGCTCCCGCTCCAGCGCGGCGATCCGCTTCGAGACGGCCTGCTGGGTCACCGACAGGTCGCTGGCGGCGCGCTGGAACTGGCCGGTCTCGGCGACGGCGATGAAGGTCCGGACGGCGTCGAGGTCCACGCGGCAACCGTAGTCCAACAACGCCCGGTTGTTCCCGCTCAGGCTCGGCGCAGGCGCAGCACGTTGTCGGGGCGGGTTCCGGGAGTGCCCTCCGGGCTGGTGCAGGCGGTCGCGATCTCGGTGCTGCGCTCGACCGTCCAGCTCCCCGGCGGGAGCGCGAGGCCCTCGAGGACCTCGTCCGGCGTCGGGAAGTGGACGTCCGGCGGCGAGGCCTGCGTCCACGACGGCGGCCCGGCGTGCCCGACGATCAGCAGCGTCCCGGACGGCGCGACCGCGGCGGCGGCGGCGCGGAGGACGTGGTCGCGGGGCAGGCTGACGGGGGAGTGGAAGAAGCAGGCGGCGACGAGGTCGAAGCTGCCGGAGGGGAACGAGCGGGCCAGGTCGTGGCGCTCCCAGTCGATCCCGCCGTCGACGCCGGCACGCTGGGCGTACTCGGCGGCGCGGGCGAGCGCGTTGGCGGAGACGTCGACGGCCGTGACCTTCCAGCCCTGCGACGCCAACCAGATCGCGTCGCCGCCCTGGCCGCAACCGAGGTCGAGGGCACTCCCGGGCGGGAGCTCCCCGACCTCGGCGACGAGCGCGGCGTTGGGAGCCGTGCTCCAACGGTCGCGGTCGAGGTAGAAGCGCTCCCAGAACTCCTCGGCGCCGGTGTCACGAGTGGTGTCCATGCGACGAGTCTCACCCGACACGGCGCAGGTGGCAAGCGCACGTGCCGGATTGGCAACAATGGGGGCTCTGGGCGGCCAGGCCGGCTGCGGCCCGGGTCAGCTGATCTTCGCCACCCCGAAGGAGCCACCGACGCTGGTCCCGCCGGACAAGCCGTTCTTCATCTGCAGAGAGAGGGTGTCGCCGGCGTCCAGGTGGACGTAGCGGTTGATCTCCGCCCGCCCGTACTGCACCGGCACGCGCATGGACAGCACGAGCACGATGCTCACGTTGACCATCGGCAAGGGCTGGCTCGCGATCGTGGTGCCGTTCTGCTGGAGCTGGAACAGCACCTGCTCGGTGCTCCCGGCCGAGACGGTCTCGGCGGTGGTCTTCTGCAGGGTCCCGGAGGCCGTGACGAGGTACGTCCCGGCGGACGGGGCGGTGAAGACGCCGGTGTCGGCGTCGAACGCCGGGTTCGTCGGCTCGGTGCTGAACGACGAGAACGCGACGAGCGGAGCGGTGATGCCCCCGCCGATCGCGATCCCGGACGTGGACGCCTGGTTGACGAGCGTGATGGCGCCGGGGGGACCCTGGGGGCCGGGCACGCCCGGGGCGCCGGGCGTGCCCGGCGAGCCCGCCGGACCGGTGTCGCCCGTGGGACCCTCCGGACCCTCGGGGCCGGTGTCACCGTCGTTGCCCTGCGGGCCGATCGGCCCCTGCGGCCCGAGCGGACCGGCCGGTCCTTCGGGTCCTGCGGGTCCGGGCGTCCCGACGCCCGGCTGGCCGTCCGCGCCGGTGGGGCCCGGCGTTCCGCTCTCGCCCGTCGCGCCGTTCTCACCCTTGGCGCCCGCGGTGCCGGAGGCTCCGCCGTCACCCTTCGCCCCGGCGTCGCCCTTGGCGCCGGTCGCTCCGACGTCGCCCTGCTGGCCCTCCGACGTCCACTTGATCTTCAAGTAGCCGGCGGGGCACGCACGGCGGTCGCCGCCGAGCCGCATCTCGCGGGTCTTCTCCTGCACGCACGCGTAGATCACCGGGCCGGTCTGGCCGTCACGGCCGGTGAGGTCGGCGACGGCGTACCCCGTGCCCCCGACGAGCGTGAACATCAGGACGAACGCGATGACGTTGTTACGCGCGAACGTGACGAGCTTCTTCATGCCGCAATCCCCGGTTGAGTTCCAGGCAGATCGGGCGACGCCCGGTGCGCGCGGCACACTAGCAATAGGGGTCGCCGGCCCAACCGGCGGTTTGGTCACCGCCCTGGCCCGGGTCACGCTCCCCGAGCAACCGCATCGACCGCCGCAGCGACGACGTTCGTCCTCACGAGATCACCGGGACTGACCCAACGGCTCGAGCACACCGTACGATCCGCGCTGCGGCACTACCGCCGCCCCTCCGAGGAGTCCGTTGGTCCTATGACGCACCGTTCAATCCGCACCGCGCTGGTGCCCGTCGCCGGCCTGGCGCTCGTCGCCGTCGCGTACACCGCTGGCGTCTCCCAGGGCGACAGCACCACCGCCACCGTCTCCCGTGACGCGCTCGCGCAGTCGACGAGCGTTCGGGGCGCAGCCGGGCGCACCCTCGCCCTGACGCGGGTCAACGTGCAGGCGGGGGCGAAGCTCGCGCTCCACCACCACTCGGGCACGCAGATCTCCTCGATCCAGCAGGGCACCCTGACCTACACCGTCAAGACCGGTCAGGTCAAGGTGATGAGCGGGCCGTCCGATGCTCCCACGCTGGTGCGCACGATCAAGGCCGGGCAGACCGGCGCGATCAAGCCGGGGCAGTGGATGGTCGAGCAGCCCAACGTGATTCACCAGGCGGCCAACCGCGGCACGACCAAGGTGGTCATCCTGCTCGCCACCCTCTTCCCGCACGGCGCGCCCCCGTCGGTGCCCAACTGATCGATCGGCCCAGCCGCCTGGTCGTCGTCGTGGGTGATGCCCTGACACTCGGGCGTCACCGGCGACGGTGCCGTGAACAGGCGCGGGCGGCGGCCGGTTGATCCCGCGAGCGCGCGCGTGCCCGCGCGTGCTCTCGGTCAGGCGCCGACGTAGGCCGCCAGGTGCTCGCCGGTGAGCGACGCGATTCCCTCCCGCCCCGCGACGAGGTTCGCGGGCGTGCCCTCGAAGACGATCCGGCCACCGTCGTGGCCGGCGCCGGGGCCGAGGTCGATGATCCAGTCGGCGTGCGCCATCACCGCCTGGTGGTGCTCGATGACGATCACCGACTTGCCGGAGTCGACGAGCCGGTCGAGCAGGCCGAGCAGCTGCTCGACGTCGGCGAGGTGGAGGCCGGTGGTCGGCTCGTCGAGGACGTAGACGCCGCCCTTCTCGGCCATGCGGGTGGCGAGCTTGAGCCGCTGCCGCTCGCCGCCGGAGAGCGTCGTGAGCGGCTGGCCGAGGCTGATGTAGCCGAGGCCGACGTCGTCCAGCCGGGTCAGGATCTTGTGCGCGGCGAGCAGCTTGGCGTCGCCGGCGCCGAAGAACTCGACGGCTTCGCTGACCGGCATCGCGAGCACCTCGCTGATGTCCTTGCCGCCGAACGTGTACTCGAGCACCTCGGCCTGGAACCGCTTCCCCTCGCACTCCTCGCAGGGGGCCGCGACGCCGGCCATCATCGCCAGGTCGGTGTAGATGACGCCGGCGCCGTTGCAGTTCGGGCAGGCGCCGGCGGAGTTGGCGCTGAACAGGGCCGGCTTGACGCCGTTGGCCTTCGCGAACGCCTTGCGGATCGGCTCCAGCAGCTTGGTGTACGTCGCCGGGTTGCTCCGTCGTGAGCCCTTGATCGCCCCCTGGTCGACCGAGACGATGCCGTCGGGGTGGCTGGGATGACCGACGACGTGGCCGCGGATCAGCGAGCTCTTGCCGGAGCCCGCCACACCGGTCACGACGACCAGCACCCCGAGCGGGATGTCGACGTCGACGTCCTGCAGGTTGTGGGTGTCGGCGCCGCGCACCTCCAGCGTGCCGGACGGCTTCCGCACCGCGTCCTTCAGCGACGCCCGGTCGTCCAGGTGCCGCCCGGTCAGCGTGCCACTGGCGCGCAGCCCTTCGACGGTGCCCTCGAACATCACCTCGCCGCCCGCGGTGCCGGCGTGCGGGCCGAGGTCGACGACGTGGTCGGCGATCGCGATCGCCTCCGGCTTGTGCTCCACGACCAGCACGGTGTTGCCCTTGTCCCGCAGCTGCAGCAGCAGCCCGTTCATCCGCTGGATGTCGTGGGGATGCAGCCCGATCGTCGGCTCGTCGAAGACGTAGGTGACGTCGGTGAGCGAGGAGCCGAGGTGGCGGATCATCTTGACGCGCTGCGCCTCGCCGCCCGAGAGCGTGCCCGACGAGCGGTCGAGGCTGAGGTAGCCGAGCCCGATCTCCACGAACGAGTCGAGGGTGTGTCGGAGCGAGCCGAGCAGCGGCGCGACGGCCGGCTCGTCGAGGCCGCCGACCCATTCGGCGAGGTCGTTGATCTGCATCGCGCAGGCGTCGGCGATGTTGATCCCCGCGACCTTCGACGACCGCGCGCCCTCGTTGAGCCGGGTGCCGTCGCAGTCGGGGCAGGCGGTGAAGGTGATCGCCCGGTCGACGAACGCCCGGATGTGCGGCTGCATCGCCTCCCGGTCCTTCGACAGCATCGACTTCTGGATCTTCGGGATCAGCCCCTCGTAGGTGAGGTTGATGCCCTCGACCTTGATCTTGGTCGGCTCCTCGTGGAGCAGCTTGTGGAGCTCCGCCTTCGTGAACTTCCGGAGCGGCTTGTCCATGTCGAAGCCGGCGCCGCTGAAGATCCGGCCGTACCAGCCGTCCATGCTGTACCCGGGGACGGTCAGCGCGCCCTCGCTCAGCGACTTCGTGTCGTCGTAGAGGGCGGAGAGATCGAAGTCGGAGATCCGGCCCATGCCCTCGCAGCGCGGGCACATGCCGCCGGTGATGCTGAAGCTGCGGGCCTCGACCTTCTTGCCGCCGTCGCCGCGCTCGATCGTGACGCCGCCCTTGCCGCTGATCGAGGCGACGTTGAACGAGAAGGCCTGCGCCGATCCGACGTGCGGCTGCCCGAGCCGGCTGAAGAGGATCCGCAGCATCGCGTTGGCGTCGGTCACGGTGCCGACGGTCGACCGAGGATTGGCGCCCAACCGCTCCTGGTCGACGAGGATCGCGGTCGTCAACCCGTCGAGCAGGTCGACCTCGGGGCGCGCCAACGTCGGCATGAAGCCCTGGACGAAGGCGCTGTAGGTCTCGTTGATCATCCGCTGCGACTCGGCGGCGATCGTGCCGAAGACCAGCGAGCTCTTGCCCGAGCCGGAGACGCCGGTGAAGACCGTCAGCCGGCGCTTCGGGAGCTCGACGCTGACGTCCTTGAGGTTGTTCACGCGGGCGCCCTGCACGCGAATCAGGTCATGGCTGTCGGCAGCGTGCTGCGCGGGTGGCGGCGTGGTGGTCTTCGGGGCTGTGCTCATCGTTTCTCGATCCGTTGGGCGCTGGGGGTCGCGCCGCCGATGCGGCAGTGGTGGTCCTGTCTACCCGATGAGGACTCGGCGTTCGAGGCCAACTCATCGCTGCTGCTGGAACCGGAGCAGGTGGCCCGCGGGGTCGCGGAAGGCACGTACCGGGGCGTCAGGCCGACGCGGCCTCCCACGTGAACCCGTCCGGGTCGGTGAAGGGTCCCGCATCGCTCGCGATCGCGATCCGGTGCGACCCGCTGCCGTCCGGGGCTACGCCGGCGTCCTTGGCGAGCGCAGCGCGCCCGTAGAGCGCCAGCTTGACGTGCGATGGAGGCGCCTCGAACTCGACGTACTTGGAGCCGAAGCTCTTCCCGACCGCCAGGCCGTGTTCGACGTAGAACCGCTTGCTCGCCTTGACGTCGGCGACGCCGAGCAGCAGCACCAGCTCGTCGATCTCGCGGGTGGGCGGGCCGCTGTCCTTCTTCGACGAGGTCGCGACCTTCCAGATCGTGCCGTCCGGGGCCTGTACGACGCCGCCGTAGCCCCAGAAGCTCTTCTTGACCGGCTTCAGCGCCGTGGCGCCGGCCTCGAGCGCGGTGCCGATCAGGCTGTCGACGGTGCTCGGCTGGCCGACCACGAGCGACAGCGTGAACCCGCGGAAGCCGGTCGTCTGCGCGTCCGAGGCGCGGGCGCCGACCCGGCCGTCGGTGCCGAAGGCGGCGGTGCAGAAGGCCTCGGCCGCGGTCGGGTCGGGGACTTCGAGGAGGACGGAGCGGATGGAAGCCATCTCAGCGCGGCTGCTGGATGCGGATCAGGTTGCCCGCCGGATCGCGGAACGCGCAGTCGCGCACGCCGTACGGCTGGTCGGTCGGCTCCTGGACGACCTCGGCGTCGCCGGCCTGCAAGCGCGCGAAGGCACCGTCGACGTCGGTGGTCGCCAGGTTGATGCTGGCGAACGTGCCCTTCGCCATCATCTCGGCGACCGTGCGCTGCTCGTCGTCGGTCAACCCGGAGGCCTCCGGCGGATAGAGGACGATCGACGTCCCGGGCTGGTTGGCGGGGCCGAGGGTGAGCCAGTGCATCCCGCCGTACTCGACGTCGTTGCGGAGCTCGAAGCCGAGCGCGTCCCGGTAGAAGCCGAGCGAGGCCTGCGGGTCGTCGTGGGGGAGCATGGCCTGGAAGATCGTGATGTCCATGGAGGTCACCCTAGGTGCGGTCCGCGGCCGGCGCTTCTCGATTCCTGACCGGTCCGGTCACCCGCTTGGCGACACACGGGGCCAGGGCGGGATAGGGAGCGACTCCCGCGCCCGCCGCCTCGCGCCGGTAGACGCTGGGCGGTATCCCGACCAGCTCGCTGAAGCGGGTGCTGAAGGTCCCCAGCGACGAGCAGCCGACCTCGAAGCAGACTTCGGTGACGCTGAGCTCGCCGATCCGCAACAGCGCCATCGCGCGCTCGATCCGGCGCGTCATCAGGTAGCTGTACGGCGACTCCCCGTAGGCGAGCCGGAACTGGCGGCTGAGGTGCCCGGCCGACATGTGCGCGTCGCGGGCGAGCGCCTCGACGTCCAGCGGTTGCGCGTACTCCCGGTCGATCCGGTCGCGAACGCGGCGCAGCCGTGCGAGGTCGCTCAGGCGCTGGGCCGCGGCGGGTCTGCTGGTCACCCGGCGATCATGCCACCTCGTGGATCGATCGCCTAGGCCGGCGTCCAGATCCTCGGCTCGCGGGTCCTGGAGGTGCGTGCCGCTCGCCGCGGCACGGGTCGGAACAGCGTCTCGCCAGTCGCTCCGCCGAGGTCGTTGGCCGGCGACGCCTGCCCCGGCCATCGGGGCACGCCGACGAAGATTCCTACCGGCCGTAGGACGCCTGCTACCGTCCCGTCTGAGGACGTATGCAGGCCGGCAACGAACGACTTCGGACGAACCCATGACCAACACCGTGCGCCCCACGCTCCGAGAGCGGCTCGCCCGTCGAGCGATCAAGGCGGCCAAGCGGCCGATGGAGGGCGCCCGCTCTCCGCATGCCGCGTCCGTGCTCGAGATGCCGGTCAGGCGCGACGCGAGCTTCGATGCGCTCGCGGGTGGCTCCCACGCGCTGCTGGTGACCTACAAGCGCGACGGCGGCGCGGTCCCGACGCCGGTCTGGTTCGGGCTCGACCTCGAGGGCCGCCTGTTCGTCTGGACCGAGATCGAAGCGTTCAAGGCCAAGCGCCTGCGGCGCAACCCCGAGGCGCTCCTGGCCCCGTGCGATCCGCGCGGCGCGCCGCTCGGTCCGCCGATCGCGGCCCGCGGCCGGGTCCTGACCGATCGGGGGGAGCGCGAGCACGCCGCCGCCGTGATCCGGCGTAGCTGGAACGTCGGGCAACGGCTGTTCGAGCGCGTCTCGCGTCCGTTGACCGACGTCCACTACCTGGAGTTCGTCCCAGCCGAGGCCCCGGTCGGTTGATCCGGGCGCACCGCCGTTCCGACGAGGCGACCACACGAAAGTCACGCTGGCGACACGTTTCGGTCACCGGCGGCCGGGTCTCGCCGACGTACGGTCCGCGGGCTTCCCCTGACGCCTCACCACTGGAACCCGATGCAACGACCCACCCGTGCCCTGTTGCTGGCCGGCGCGCTCGCGCTGGCTGGCGGCGCGACAGCGACCGCCCTCACGTTCGACGGCAACGAGGATCGGTCGGCGGCGGTCGCCTCGGCGATCGACCCAGCCACGCCCAAGAACGTCATCCTGCTGATCGGCGACGGCATGGGCGAGTCGGAGATCACCGCCGCGCGCAACTACATCGGGGCGACGACGGCTCGCCTGAAGATGGACAGCATGCCCTTCCGCGGCGTCGCGACGACCTACGCGGTCAACGACGCGGCGGGCACGCGGCCGGGCTTCGTGAACGACTCCGCCGGCGGCGCCAGCCAGTGGGCGACCGGCAAGAAGACGCTCGGGGGCCGCATCTCGCAGGCGCCGACCGACGATCACACCGTTGCCGGCAGCAACGCCGGCTACGACACCGCGCTCGAGATCGCCAAGCGGCTCGGCAAGCGCACCGGCAACGTCACCACCTCCGAGGTCACCGACGCCACGCCGGCCGCGATGTCGGCGCACATCAGCGACCGCGACTGCAAGGGCCCCGAGGCGACCCGCACGCTCTGCCCGACGGAGACCAAGGCGGCCGGCGGGGTCGGCTCGATCGCCGAGCAGCAGATCGACCTCCGCATGGACGTCCTGCTCGGTGGCGGCGGCAAGGACTACAAGCAGACGCTCGACGGCTCGAGCCGGACCGTCCTCGACTACGCCGCGGAGAAGGGCTTCCGGCGCGTCGCGAACAAGGACGAGCTGGCGGCGATCGGCTCGCTCGACGGCGGCCCCGTGCTCGGCATCTTCGACGACGGCGTCTTCGAGCAGCAGTACAACGACGACCGCGCCAAGCGACTCGGCGAGATCGAGACGATCAGGTGCGACGAGACGCACGGCAAGACGCTCGAGCCGCACATGCCGCAGCTCTCGGAGATGACGCAGAAGGCGATCCGCCTGCTCGAGAGCCCGAAGGGCTTCTTCCTGCAGGTCGAGGGCGCCTCGATCGACAAGCAGGCCCACACCGCGGCCGGCTGCGGCCAGATCGGCGAGTTGATCGCGTTCGACGAGGCGGTCGGCGTCGCGCTCGAGTACCAGAAGGCCCACCCCGACACGCTCGTCGTCGTCGCGGCGGACCACGCCCACGCGGGCCTGATCGTCAGTCCGACCAACGACACCACGTCGGGCCCGCCCGGCTACAGCCAGATCATCGAGACCCGCGACGGCACGCCGATGATGCTCACCTACGGGACGGCCGGCGGCGTCGCGCTGCCGGCGAAGGCCAAGACCCAGCAGCACACGGGCTCGGCCGTCCCGGTGATGGCGGTCGGCCCGCAGGCGGCCAACGTCTCCGGCGCGCACGACCTGACCGACCTCTTCCCGCTGGTCTCCTTCCAGCGCACCCCTTCGAAGCTCGAACAGCCCGGGACGGTGACCGTGACCGAGACGACGACCGTCCCCGGGCCGACCGTCGCCGTGCCCGGCCCGACCACCACCGTCGAGCGGCCCGGCCCGGCGATCGCGCCGAAGCTGGTTGCGGGCGTCGCCGCGCCGCCGCGCCTGCGTGCCGCCGAGCTGCGTGCCGGTCTGCCGTTGACGCTGGTGACCACCCGCGACGGCCAGGCTCGGGTCGAGCTGACGGTCGGCAACCGCACGATCGCCCGCAAGACGGTGGCTGTTCGGGCCGACCGCGCGACCACGACGCGTCTGGCCGCGAAGCCGCGCGGCGACGTGCGCAGCCTGCGCGTGCGGGTCACGACGAGCGCCGGCACGCAGCGCGCAACGGCGTCCGCGAAGGTCGCGATCGGACGCTGAACGCCGAGCCGCGCGCGACGTCTGCGTCGCGTGCGGCCTGCTCGGCCGGCTTGGGCTGCTTGGCGGGATTCGGCCGGATCGGGGCGGTCGTGCCGCGGGCGCGTCCGGGCGGACGCGTCTCGGGTACGCGCGCTTCGCCAGATCGTGCGCCGAACGCCGCCAACGGCCTCCGGCCTCGCGATAGGTTGGCGGCATGCACCATCTCGAACGGCACGGGGGAGTGTGGGTCGGGGCGAACGGATTCCGGTTGATGCCGAACGATCCGCTGTACGAGGCACCGATGAGCGCGACGGTCTCGCGCGCCGCGCACGGTGAGCTGGCCCAGATCGCCTACTCGTGGGTGCACCCCGACGACGGTGAGCAGGAGGGCCTGCTCGTCCTCGGGCCGAGCGGAGAGCGGAACGCGGTGGCGGCGTTCTGGGGCGACTCGTGGCATCAGAGCCCTGAACCGCGAAGTCTCGAGGGCACGCTCGAGGGCGGTGTGGTGACCGTCGGGTACGACTACAGCGGTGAATGGCGCTGGGAGATCGTCGTCGACGCGGCAACGCCGGAGCTGTTGACCCTGACGATGAACAACGTGATTCCGGCGTCGGCCGCGACCGGCGAGATGTCCGCGGGCGCGTACGCGGCGATGAGCGCCGTGCTGCGGCGGGCGACTCGGTCAACGACCACCCCAGACAACCACTGATCCTGAAACAGGTCTAGGACCTGGCTGAGACCGCAAGCAGCACGCCGCCGGAGCCACGCACCCTCGCCTCTGGCGGGTCAGCGCCGCCGGAAGACCCCTACACCGTCCACGTTGAGGTCCTCGACGGTGACCGTGCGGGCGCGACCGTCCTTGCGCCCCGCGAACCGAACCTCGTTGATCATGCTGCCGAAGTCCGTCTCGGTGCGGTAGGACCAGCGGTCACCGCTCCAGTGCGTCAGGCGGAAGGCCTTGCGGTTGGGTCCCAGGCGCATCGTCAGGCCCGACCCCGTCGTCTTGACCGTCATCGTGCCGTAGAAGTCCGTCCGATAGGTGCCGGTGTAGGCCGAGCGCGAACGGGAGGGCTTGGGAGCGGCGGGACGCTTCCTCCCCTCCAGCACGCTCGGGTTGGCCATGATCCCGGCCATCATCGTCGAGTAGCTGCCGAACCAGTCTCGTTCGACGTGACCACGCGTCACCAGGTCCATGAAGCTGTCGCCGAGCGCCTCGGGCAGCCCACCCGGCTCGCCGTTGGTCAGGATCACGATCCCCAGCTTCTCCGACGGCAGCATCACGAACCGGGTCCCGGCCCCCTGCGAGAACGCACCCGAGTGGGCGTACCGGACCCGGCCCGTCGCGTCGATGGCGACGTTCATTCCCAGGCCGTAGTGCGTGCTGCGCGCGTCGGGGCTGCTCGGAGCGCCGCTCAACGACCGCGGCGTCCGCATCCGCATCAGGGCGTCCTGACCGATCAGGCGCTTGCCGTCGTAGACCCCGTCGGCCAGGTGCAGTCGCAGCCACTTCGCCATGTCGGTGGCCGACGAGCTGACCCCGCCCGCGGGCGACTGCGCGTCCGGCCGACGGTGCTGGATGGCCTTCCAGCCGGCGTTGGTCTTGTTGTGGAGCGTGGCACGGTTGCTGCGCGCGCGGAAGTCCCGGTACCGCGAGCTGGTCGAGGTCATCCCCAACGGTCCGTAGAGGTTGCGCTGCGAGAGCGTGGCCCAGTCGGTCTTCACGCTCTGCGCGACCGCCTCGGCCCCGGTGGTCAGGCCGAAGTTCGAGTAGCGGTGGACCGTCCGGAAGGGCGCGAGCGGCTCGAACCGCATGCGCTTCAGGATCTCGGTCCGGTTGAACCCGAGGCTCTCCAGCGCGTCGGTCGCCTGCCCGGACGGCCCGCTGTGGTGCGTGTACATGTCCGCGACCGTGACCTGCCGGCTCGCGGCGGGGTCCTGCAGCCGGAACCACGGCAGTGACTTCTGGATCGGGTCGTCCCAGCTGACCTTGCCCTGCGTGACCGACCGCGCGACCACGGTCGCGCCGACCGCCTTCGACACCGACGCCAGTTGGAAGACCGTGTCGGCGTCGACGGGCACGCCGGTCCGCAGGTCACGGACGCCGAAGCCCTTCGCGTAGACCAGCTCGTCGTCGTGGACGACCGCAACCGACATGCCGGGCACGCCCGAGCGCTGGAGCATCGCCGGCGCGATCGTGTCGAGCTGCGCGATCGCGGCTTCGACCTGGCCGGCTGGAATCGGCACCGCCGAGACGGTCGCAGGGTTCTGCGGGACCGCGGAGGCCGTCGCGCCCGTCGTCGGGCCTGCGGCCGCCAGCCCGGTCAGCGCGCTGACGGCGACCGCTGTGACCACCGAGGCCCGTGTCCGCCGCCGAGGCGCCGCCGCCGTGCCGCCGACCGCGGGTCGCTTGAGGGCCGGAGCCAGTCGTCCCGCGGACTCGCCGCACTGGTCGCGTGTGATCATGGTGACGATCCTCCGGGACTCCGGAGCCTCGGGCCATGGACCCAGGTCCATGTTCACCGCGACGCCGAACTGCGAACGTTGACCGCGGATGACGGCCGGTACCTCACGCCACCCAGGCACTGCGCCACCTCCGCTCCGTCGCCGGTCGCTGACGCTCGCCCTCGCACAGGTGGCGGTCCTCGCCGTGTTGGTCGGGTTGGTCGAGCTGGCGTTGCTCTACTCCGGCAACCCGGAACCACCGCCGTGGCAGGCCGCGATCTTCGTGATCTGCGCGTGGACCTACGCCGCCGCCGGGATGGTGGCGTGGTGGCGGCGGCCCGGCAGCCGCATCGGCCTGCTGCTGACCGCGGGGGCGTTCGCCTGGCTCGCCGCCGGGCTGATCAACACCACCGTGCCGGCGCTGACGGCCGCCGGTCAGATCAGCCAGACCCTGCCGTTCGCGTTCCTCGTCCACCTGCTGCTCGCGTTCCCGTCCGGGCGGCTGTCCAACGCCACCGAGCGTGCGACGGTCGCCGGCGTCTATCTGGTCTCGCTGGCGCTCCAGGCCCCCGAGTACCTGCTCGCGGCCGGTCCTCTGCAGATCGCGGACGCTCCCGGCACGCTGGAGGTCGCCGGCTGGATCCAGCAGGTCGTCGCGCTGACGGTCGTCGCCGTCGCCGTCGTTCTGGTGCTGCGGCGCCTGCGCGAAGCGAGCCCGACGCAGCGGCGGGTTCAAGCACCCGTGATGCTCTACGGCATGACGGCGGTCGCGGCCCTGCCCGTCGGGACGCTGCTGGCCGAGATCTTCGGCTGGCGCGGGTCACTCGTCCTGCCGACCGTCCAGGGCCTCCTGGCGGCCGGGGTTCCGCTGGCGTTCGCCGTGGGGATCTCGCGCGGCGGCTTCGCCCCGACTCGCAACGCCGCCGAGCTGGGCGCGTGGCTCGGCATCGACGAGTCGGAGCGTCCCGATCTGCCGGCGTTGCTCGCCGAGGGGCTCGGTGATCCAACCGTGGAGCTGCTCTACCGCGTGCCCGGCGACCTGCGCTGGGTCAACGGCTCCGGCGTTGCGACGCTGCCGCCGGCAGCCAACGAACGCCGTGGGGTCGCCGAGGTCCAGCTGAGCGGCCGCACGATCGGGGCGATCGTCTACGACGTCACGTTGGTGACGCGTCCCGATGACATCGACGACATCGCCCGCGTCGTGGCGCTGGCGCTCGACCGCGAGCGGCTGACCGTCGAGCTGCGCGCCTCGCGCGCCCGCCTGGTCGAAGCGGGCGACGTCGAGCGGCGACGGATCGCCCGTGACCTCCACGACGGACTGCAGTCGCGGCTGGTGCTGCTGGCGATCCAGGCTGGGGTGGCGGCTCAGGACGCCGACGCCGCGCTGCGCGAGGGCCTCGACGCCGCGATCGACGAGCTGCGGGCGCTGGTCCACGGCGTGATGCCCGCGGCGCTGACGGAGCGTGGCCTGCCGGCGGCCGTCAAGCAGCTCGCCGACCGGATGCCGATCGCGGTCGTGCTCGACGTCGCCGACCGCGCGCACCGCCCGCCCCCCGCCGTCGAGAGCACCGGCTACTTCGTGACTACCGAGGCGATGACCAACGCGGTCAAGCACGCCCACGCGAGCGAGTTGCACGTGACGATCAGCTGGGACGACCACAAGTTGCGGATCGAGGTCCGCGACGACGGCATCGGCGGTGCCGACAGCGGGGGCGGGATCCGGTCGATCACCGACCGCGTCGAAGGCCTCGGCGGTGCCCTCGAGATCATCAGCCCCGTTGGGGCGGGAACCTGCGTGAAGGTGGAGCTGCCGTGCGCGTCGTGATCGGCGAGGACCAGTCCCTGATGCGGGCAGGACTCGCGCTGGTGCTGGAGCAGGCCGGGTTCGAGATCGTCGCCGTGGCCGGTGATGCCGACGAGATGGTCCGCAAGACCGGGGCCCACCGTCCAGACCTGCTGATCGCCGACATCCAGATGCCGCCGACGCACACCGACGACGGTCTGCAAGCGGCGCTCAAGCTGCGCGCGCAGCTCCCCGGCCTGCCTGTCCTGGTGCTGTCGCAGTACCTACAGCGGGACTACGCGGTCGAGCTGCTGGAGAGCGGCGAGCAGGGCGTGGGCTACCTGCTGAAGCAGCGGGTGGCCAACGTCGAGCGGTTCGTCGCCGACGTCCGCCAGGTGATCGCCGGGCGCTCCGTGCTCGACCGCGAGGTGGTCGCCACGATGGTCGACCGGCACCGCAAGGGTGACCCGATCGGCCGGCTGACCGACCGGCAGCGTGCCGTCCTGGAGCTGATGGCCCAGGGGCGCAGCAACGCGGCGATCGCCGAACTGCTCGGCGTCTCCGAGAAGGCCGTCGTCCGGCACACCTCGAACATCTACGACGAGCTCGACATCGACCGGAGCGCAGACGATCACCGTCGCGTGCTGGCCGTCGTGCGCTACCTCGCGGCCTAGGGCCGCCCGAGACAAGGATCCCAGCATGCGTCATACCCGACGAGCAGGAGCACGCCTGCTTGCACCAAACAGCGCGGTCGTCGCGGCGCTGGGAGCCTTCTCGGTTGCCACCGTGGCCATCGCGCCGGCCACCGCCGCCACCCCGAACAGCGCGATCGTCTCGCCCAAGCCGAGCCAGAAGATCACCCGCTCGACGGTGCGGTTCGTGGTCCGAGCGGGCCCGGAGCACGGCGACCTGATTGCCCGGCTCAACGGGGTCCCGATCGGCGAGGAGTTCGTCCGCCACTCGCACGCCACCCGCACGCTGCGGATGACCGCCAGCCACGGGCTGCGCCACGGCCGCAACGAGCTGCGGGTGACCGCCCGTCTCGGCAACAAGGTCACCAAGTCGACGGTCAAGTTCACGATCGCGCACGACTTCCCGATCGTCGGCGCGGGGCGTTCGAGCCGCGCGATCGTCGGCAAGGCCCACCACCTGCGCGGACGGATCAACTGGCCCACCAAGGGCGAGGCTCCGACGCAGGTCCGCTGGTCGGTCGTGCGGGCACCGAAGGGCAGCCGGTTCGCGCCGAAGCCGGCGGCCAGGAAGGCCGCGTCCCGGGTCACCGGCGCCGCGGCCGGGCAGGACCCGGCCGTCGCTCCGCCCAACCTGAGCACCCCGATCAAGGGCTTGGTCGACGCGAACACCACGTCGCCGATGTTCACGGCCGACAAGCCCGGCCGCTACGTGCTGCGCATGACGGTCGGCAACGGCGCCAAGTCCCGGTCCGCGTCGGTCCCCGTCGACATCGGCCCGCGCAGTGCCGTGGTCGAGCTCGACACCTCGGTCGACGGCAACGACCCCGCCGGTACGCAGAGCGCAGGGGGCCCGGCCAACGGGCGTCCCGGGATCCGCGTCGGTGGCGTGATCTACCGCGCACCGTCGATGGTCGGGAGCGACAGCCGCACCTCGTACTCGGGCAACGACGGCGGCCGCGCCGACTACCGCGCCCAGTGGCAGGTGCTCGTGCTCGACCGCAAGACGCTCGGGCTGGTCTCGAACCAGACCTTCGGGATCTGCCAGTACCCGAGCGAGTCGAGGCAGTGGCACTGCCGTCGTGACGTCACGGGCTTGCCGCAACGCGTCTTCCTGGATCGGGAGCTGCAACAGGTCGACGAGGACCACCTGGTGATCGCCGTGTCGCACCCGTCCGCCGGCGGCAACCAACGTGGGTGGAGTGCCCCGGGCATCACCAACGGGGACCCGACCCCGCTGTCGAAGGTCGGCATGCCGGCCGATACGGCACTCCTGGCGAACGCCCCCTCGGGTGGCGCGGCGATGATCGGCGTCGGAACGCTCGACCCCGGCCGCGCCAAGTACGACGTCACGACCAGCGGACGGGCGGCCCTGCGCGGCCACCTGGTTGCCGACATCAACGGCCACTACGACTACATCTCGACCACCCGCTCGAGCTTCGACACCGCCCCCGGCAACGACTGCGCGAAGACCACGCAGCCCTGCGATGTGCGGATCACGATCGGGTCCGACAAGCTGGCGGCCCCGCAGCCGGCGGGCACGTCGGGCTTCCTGATCACGGTGCACGACGAGCGGACCCTCGCGCGGCGCGCCAGCCGGAGCTTCTCCAGCCACGTCGACATGGACAAGATCCATGCCTTCATCGAGCACAACAGCGCTGCGGGCAACCTGTTCGCGGTCACCTCGTTCGGGGACATCACCACGGGTGGCGCGATCGACCGGCGTGCGACACGAGCCGCCTCCGAGGCGATCGAGAGCATCGGTGGAACGAAGCACGTCTTCAACTCCGCGCTGATGAGCAAGGGGCAGCGCTACACGCTGATCGGTTGGAGCCACGCCGGTGAGGGCAAGGGCCAAGAGGCCCTGCGCGACGGTGCCCGTCTGCGCGGCGCGTTGTCGCCGAACGCCGCTGGCAAGCTGCGGCCGGCCAACGTCTCGCAGGTCGGCGAGCCCGCCGAGCGCCTGCAGCAGCTGCTCGTCGCGCCGACGAGCCAGGCATGGCCGCTCGACGACGACGGCGCTGCGTCGTTCGCGTTGACCTGGATCGGCCAGCGGATCCCCCAGCTCGGGGGCGATCCGCGCCAGGCCTACTGGCGCCAGTCGGCGTCGTCGATGGCGGCGGCCGAGGCCGCGGTCCTGCGCCTCCGCCCCCCAACCGTGCAGGACGGCGTCTCGCGGGAGAGCTTCGAGACCGCGAAGGAGCAACTCCTGACCGAGCTGGACTGGGTCGCGAACGTCCGCGACTACTTCGAACGGCTGGCGATCCCCTCCGGCACCGCCGGCAAGACCGTCTGGCAGGAGGCGACGGTCCTGCAGAACCGGCTCGAAGCCGAGGTCTCGATCGCCAAGGAGGCGGCCGAGAAGACGACCGCCGGCTGGATGGCCGTCCTCAACAGCCTGCTCTCGATCGCCAGCGGTGGAGCGCTGAGCCTCGACGTGGCGCACTCGATCGAGGCCCTCGTCCACGTGGCGATGGCGGCGGTCGAAGCCGGCGAGGCGTCGTGGGAGCTGACGCACGCTGGCGGCGAGCCGGTCGACGAGGACCCGAGGGTCAAGGCCGACGAGCTGGCGGTCTCGCTGGAGCACCGCTCGCAGCGGACGGTTGACGCGCTGTACCGGATGGGCAACGCGATCATCAGCGACCCGAGGAAGCTGGCCGAGGTCGGCCGCTGGGCGGGCTGCCTGCCGAATGCCTCCAGCGGTGGTTGCCCGAAGGGCTACGAGGAGTACGCGGTGACGCCTGCCGCCACGCAGCAGGCGGCGAACATGGCGCGGATGGCGCTCGAGCGGACGCTCTACTCGGAGCTCGTGCCGTTGAGCTACGGCTCGTGGGACGTCGGCGTGACGGCCAACCCGGACCCGGAGCAGAACCTCTGGTGCACGGGCAGCAACTGGATGTCGAGCCCCTTCCACAACGCGCCGCGGATGGCCTGGACGTCGGGGGTCGAGGACGTCGGGTCCGGCGCCCTGCCGACCCTGTCGCGGGTGTTCGTCCTGGTTCGTCGCGACGGCCTGGCGTACTCGTGGCCGTCGCAGAAGGTGCTGGATCGGATGTTCAGTCCGGTCTCAGGCATCAACGAGAGCAGCGGTCTCGGGATCTCGCCGTTCGAGATGATGCGCGACGCCGAGGACCGCTACGAGCCCGGAGTCAACTGCTCCTGGGGCGACGCCGACCCGCCGGGTCCGGAGCTGGACTAGGTCAGCCCGATCCACCCGCTCACCCCGGTCACGACAAGGACCACCAGATGACCCGTTGGACCCGGTCCGCCGTCGCCGCGCTCGCGCTGTGCACGGCGGGCCTGACGGCGACGAACGCCCACGCCCGCGGGGACGCCCCGCGGCTCGCGGTGGCGGACGCCGCCACGACCCGAACCGCGATCGACCGTGCCGTCCGCACGACGTTCGAGCACGAGCACCTGCGTGCCGCGATCGTCGACGTCACGATCGGCGGCAAGCGGGCACTGCGTCGCGCCTACGGTGAGGCACAGCCGGGCGTTCCGGCCCGCACCGACATGCACTTCCGCAACGGCGCGGTGGCGATCGCCTACATGTCGACATTGCTGCTGCGGCTCGTCGACGACGGCACGGTCCGGCTCGACGATCCGGTGTCGAAGTGGCTGCCGGAGCTGCGCGACAGCAAGCGGGTCACGTTGCGGCAGCTCGCGGGGATGACCGCCGGCTACCACGACTACGTCGCCGATCCGGGGCTGCTCGACCACCTCTACCGGTTCCCGTTCCGGGCCGTGACGACCAAGCGCCAGCTCGACCTGGCGCTCTCGAAGTCGCTGCTGTTCACCCCCGGGACCAACTGGAGCTACTCGCACAGCGACTACGTGATCCTCGGGCTCGCGCTCGAGAAGATCACCGGCCAGCCGCTCGCCACCGCGCTGCGGCAGCGGGTGCTGCGGCCGCTCGGTCTGCGCGGGACTCGCTCGTCGCAGTCCGCGGCGATCCCGCGCCCGGCCCTGCACGCGTTCACCTCCGAGCGCCGCGAGTACCTGGGGATCCCGGCGGGCACGCCGTTCGTCGAGGAGTCGACGCACTGGAGCCCTGCATGGACGTTGGCCCGCGGGGCGGTTCAGACGACCACGATCGACGACATGACGAAGACCGCGATCGGGATCGGCCGCGGGACGCTGCTCAGCGAGCGGTCGCACCGGTTGCAGGTCGATCCGCGGATCGGCTTCGGCCGGCCCTTCGCGGGCTGCGAGGCCTGCACGACGTTCAACGCGACCTACGGGTTCGGCCTGGGCGTCGTCCGCCACGGCGGCTGGATCATGCAGACCCCGATGTTCGCCGGCGCCGCGGCGGTCGCCGCATATCTGCCGAGCCAGCGGATCTCGATCTCGGTCGCGGTGACCTTCGCCGAGCGGGCCTACGACGCCGAGGGCAACGTCGGCCGGCTCCACACCGACCTGTTCCGGGCGATCGCCGCCGCGATCGCCCCGAAGGATCTGCCGCCGGTCTCGGCGCCGCGGGGCTGAGCCGGCCGGCGCGCAGCCGCTGCAGCTCGGTGGCGCGAGATGAGCGAGTCGGTCGGTGCTCGTGCTTCTACGATGCCGTGATCGATGACTTTGGCTGCGAATCGCGGTCTCAGCCTCTGCGGCCGTGGTGGCTGCACCGGAACGACCGATTGGAGTGGACATGGCCAAGCTGATCTATGCGGCGATCGCCTCGCTTGACGGGTACGTCGAGGACGAGGAAGGCAGGTTCGACTGGGCGATGCCGGACGAGCAGCTGCATGCGTTCGTCAACGATCTCGAGCGGCCGATCGGCACCTACCTCTACGGGCGCCGGATGTACGAGACGATGGTCTTCTGGGAGACCGCGAGCACCGAGGCCGGTGAGCCGGCGGTGTTCTCGGACTACGCTGGGATCTGGCGGGCAGCGGAGAAGATCGTGTACTCCCGGACGCTCCCGGCCGTATCCAGCGCGAGGACGCGGATCGAGCGCGAGTTCGATCGAGACGCCGTCCGGCGGCTCAAGCAGTCCTCGGGGGCCGACATCGCCGTCGGGGGTGCCGAGCTCGCCGGCCAGGCACTCAGCGCGGGGCTGGTCGACGAGTGCCATCTGTTCCTGTGCCCGATCGTGGTGGGAGGCGGCAAGCGCGCCCTGCCGGACAACGTCCGCACGCAACTGGAGCTCCTCGACGAACGCCGGTTCCCGAACGGCGTCGTCCACCTCCACTACCGCGTGAGCGTCTGATCGAGCCGACGACGCGACGCCCTGATCACGAGCTTCAGCCCCTCGCGCAGCAGGACCTGGTCCTCGCCGATCACGACCCGCACGGGATCACATAGAAGGTTCTACCTTCGGCCTAGCGTGGGGGCAAGAGCGAACGCAAGGCCCATGGGCCGCGCCGATCCCCGGCGAAGGATGGGACTCAGGTCCCATGCGCTCAGCCACAGCGCATCTAGTCTGGGTGGCTCGCATGCGCCCGAGCCCGAGACACGCCGCCCTGACCACGCTGAAGGCGGTACTGGGGGTCACCGTCGTGACGGCCGTGACGCTCGCCTGCGGCGCCGGGACGGCTCAGGCGGCAACCAACGCGGTCGTCTTCAACAGCCCAGGTGAGCATGCAGTCGTCGTCCCCGCCGGGGTGACAAGCCTGCACGTGGTCGCGACGGGCGGCGCCGGCGGGAGGGGCGACTACCAAGTCGACGGCGGCTTCGGCGCGCAGGTCGCCGGCGACGTCGCCGTGACCCCGGGCTCGACTCTCTACCTCGTGGTCGGCGGCAACGGCGAGGACGGCACGAACCACGGAGGCGCCGGCGGTGGCGGCGGCGCGTCGGACGTGCGTACGCTGCCGGTCTCGGCGGGACTCACCCCGACCGACTCGCGGCGGCTGGTCGCGGCGGGCGGCGGCGGGGCGGGGCGTGGGTTCGGGCACGGGGCCGGCGGATCGGCGGGGTACGGCGGGAACGGCAACGCCGTGGGTGGCGATTCGCGGCAGAACCTCCCGGGCTCCGAAGGCGGCGCGCCGGGCGTTCCCACGGGTACCGGCCTGGGCGGTGCGCCGGGTGGGTTCGGTCATCAGTCGGGGGCGGCCGGGACCCTCGGCGTCGGCGGTGCCGGTTCCTACGTCTCTCCCGGAGCGCCCACCCGTCCGGCGTCCGGCGGGTACAACGGCGGCGGCGTCGGCGGCGGCTACAGCTCCACCGTCTTCGGCCAGGTGTTCACCTACTACGGTGGTGGCGGTGGTGGCGGTGGCCTTCACGGCGGAGGCGGAGGTGGCGGTGTCTCCCTCGGCTCGGGCACGGCCACCGGCGGGGGTGGCGGGGGCGGCGGATCGAACCTCGTCCCGGCGGGTGGCAGCACGTCCACCGGCACCACCCGCGCGGCCAGCATCAGCGTGTCCTTCACCGACAACACGGCGCCCCTGGTGAGCCTGGACGCGATTCCCGCCTGGGTGGGACCGTCCACCGTGCTTACCGGCGACAGCACCATCGGCCTCGGCCAGGGCGACGTCGTGATCAACGCGTACGCGGGGTCGGCAGCGACCGGCGTCCCCGTCGGGTCGCGGACCGCGTCCAGCCGCCAACCGAACGGCCGCTACTCCGCAAGCGCGCCCTCGCTCGGCGACGGTCAGTACACCATGCAGGCGACGCAGACCGACGGCGCCGGCAACCGAGGCGTGAGCGTCGCGCGGACGTTCCGCTACGACGGCACGGCCCCGCTCCTCTCGATCACGGCACCTGCGGACAACCTGGTGACCAACGACCCGACGCTGCAGTTCGCGGGCGTCGCCGGCACGGCGAGCGGGGACGACGCCAGCGTCTCGGTCGACGTGCTGCCGAACGTCGGGAACGTGCCCGTCGCGACGATCAACGCACCGCGCCACGCGACGACCGGCGCCTACGCGGTCCCGGCGTCGCCCGCGCTCGCGGACGGCACCTACCGGGCGCGGGCCCGGCAGGCCGATGCGGCCGGCAACGTGGGCGCGGCGCCCCAGGCCATGCGGTTCACGGTCGACACGCACGCGCCCGCGCCGACGCTGGTGCCGCCGTCGTCGTCGCGCACGAACGACGCCACCCCGACCTTTACCGGCACCGGCACGACGGACGACCGCGACGAGAGCGCCGTCGTCGTCCGGGTGTTCCCGGGCACGACGACGTCCGGCTCGCCGGTCGCGACGCTGAACGGCACGCGTGACGCCGGTGACGGGCGCTACGAGGTGACCGGCACGACGCCGCTGCCCGACGGGACCTACACGGTGCAGACCACGCAGTCGGACTCCGCTGGCAACGCGGGCAGCTCGGGGTCCCACACGTTCACGGTCGACACGACAGCGCCGGCCGTCTCGCTCGCGGACCCGTCCGCTGGCGCCAAGCCGACCTTTGCGGGGACCGGCGGCACCGCCGTCGGTGACCTCGCCGCGGTGACCGTGACCGTCCGGGCCGGCACCACGCCGGGCGGAACGGTCGTCCAGACGCTCACCACCACGCGCAACCCCACGACCGGCGCGTTCAACGTTCCGGCGTCGGCCACGCTGCCCGTCGGGATGTACTCGGTGCGGGCCACGCAAGCGGACGACCTCGGCAACACGCGGACGAGCGCGGTGAGGACGGTCGTGGTCGCCGACTCGGCGCCGCCGATCACCCCGCCGGACACGCCGGGAATCACGGGGCCCCCGGTCACGACGCCGCTGTCAGACGCGGGACTCACCACCCCGATCACCAGCCCGATCCCCTCGCCGTCAGCCCCGACCGGCGACCGCCAGGCGCCGGTCCTGAGCAAGGTCAGCCTCAGCCGCGCACGGTTCCGTGTCGGCGCGGCGGCCGGGCGTGCGCGCCTCGCCCGCGGCACGGTCCTGCGCTACCGGCTCGACGAGCGGGCGACGCTGACGGTGACGATCACGCGATCGGGCCGCGCGAAGGCCCTCGGCACCGTCACCCACCGCAGCGCCACGGGTGCGGGCCGCCTCACGATCAGCGGCCGGGTCCGCGGCAAGGCACTGCGCCCCGGCCGGTACCGGATGACGATTCGAGCGACGGACGCCGCGGGCAACCGCGGCGCCGCCAAGACGATCGGCTTTCGCGTGGGCTGACCGCCGCGGCGTCAGCCCGCGAGGTAACGCACGACGGCGAGCACGCGGCGGTGGTCGTCGGCGCCGATACCGAGGCCGAGCCCGTCGTAGACCGCGGACACGTGCTTGACGACGACCTTCTCGGTGATGCTGAAGTGCGTCGCGATCGCCCCGTTGCTGCGGCCCTCGGCCATCATCGCCAGCACCTCGCGCTGGCGCGGCGTGAGCGCGGAGAGCGGATCGCCGGGGCGGTGACGGTTCACCATCGACGCGACGACGACGGGGTCGAGGACCGTCTGGCCGTCGAGCACCCGGCGCAGGTCCGCGACGAACGAGGCGATGTCGGCGATCCGTTGCTTGAGCAGGTAGCCGACGCCGCGCTCGCCGGCCTCGAGCAGTTCCTGCGCGTACCGCCGGTTCACGTGCTGGGACAGCAGGATCACGGGCAACTCGGGCCGCTCGGCTCGCAGCTGCAGCACGGCCCGCAGTCCGTCGTCGGTCTGGTCGGGCGGCATCTCGATGTCGCTGACCACGAGGTCGGGGCGCAGGCCACGCGCGCGCCGGAGCAGCTCGGGAGCGCTCTCGGTGGCCGCTTCGATGGTGAAGCCGGCGCGCTCGAGCACGAGCTGCAGCCCCTCGCGCATCAGGACCTGGTCCTCGCCGATCACGACCCGCACGGGATCACCGCCCGGATGCTCGTGCCGTCCCCGACGGGACTGTCGATCGTGAGCTTGCCGCCCTGCGCCTCGACCCGGTCGACCATGCCGCGCATGCCGCCACCCGCGCGCGCCCCGCCGTCGCCGTCGTCGGTGACCGCGACGTGCAGGCGGTCGGCGGTGCGCTGAAGCGACACCCCGATCGTCGCGGCGTTCGCGTGCTTGACCGCGTTCACGACCGCTTCGGAGACGACGAAGTAGGCCGCGGTCTCGACGCCCGGCCGGACGGGCTCGTCGAGCCCGTGCGCCTGGAGCGCCACCGCAGCGGGAACGCGGTCGAGCAGCTCCTCGACGGCCGCGGTGAGCCCGCGCTGGGCCAGCTGGGCCGGCATCACGCCGTCGACGAGCTCGCGCAGCTCGTCGATCGCGGTCTGGATCCCGGCGCCGATCGCGGCCCGGTCGGCGCCCGCATCGGTCTGGACGCCCAGGAACACGAGCCGGGACTGGAGTCCGTCGTGGAGGTCACGGGCGATCCGCCGTCGCTCGCCGTCGGCGGCGGCGACGAGTCGGGCGCGCGAGGCCCGCAGTTCCACGGTGAGCCGTTCCCGCTCGAGCGCGAGGACGATCACGCGACCCGCCTCGCGGATCTCGTCGGGCCGGTCGAGCAGGGTCGCGTCGTAGACGATGGCCCCGACCGCGCGCTCGCCGAGCTCGACGTCGACGAGTCCCCGGCCGTGCGCCTTGGCCGGTGCGTCGACGGGCATGCCGAGGTGGTCGACGAGCCCGTCCTCGCCGGGCACGCGGAACAGCAGCTCGACCGTGGGGTCGCCGAGGGTGGTTGCGAGCGCGTCGCGGAGCTCGGGGCGTCCGATCTCGTCGGCGCCGAGCCACACGCCGAGCTCCGTGATGTCGGTGGTGCGCTCGAAGCCGCCGCGCGACGCCGCGACCACGAGCGCGATCGGCAACAGGCCGAGCACGACGAGCTGCGCGATGACCGGGGTCTCGAAGGCCTGATCGCTGAGGTAGTCCGCGACCGGGATGTAGGCGAGGCCGACGGCGCAGTAGACCCCCAGCGGGGCGAGGGCGCGCCGCTGCTCCGAGGTCGTGCGGCGCAGCTTCCCGACGAGCAGCGCGAACATGCCGATGATGACGAAGGCGGCGATCGTGCGCTGCACGTTGAGCCCGGTCATGGCGAGTCCGGGATCGACGTCGATCGTGAGCGGCGAGCCGGGGGCGAAGAGGTACAGCGGCGCCTGCAGGACGAGGCAGACGACGTATGCGCTCACGACGACGGCGCGCTCCGCGGTGGTGTGCAGCCGGCCGGTCGGGAAGCTGACCAGCATGTGAGCGGTCACGGCGTGGGTCAGCGTCGCCGTGACCGCACCGACCGCGAGCGTCGTCGGGGAGTCGATCTTGCCGAGCGCGGCGAGCATCGACGTCCAGCCGCCGATCACGATCAGCAGTCCGAGCTGGCTACCTGGACGTCGTGCCCAGGCGACGAGGCCCGCGGCGAGGTAGATCAGGCCGACGACCGGGAGGAGCGCCGCGATCCCCACGTCCGGGGTGCTCTGGTCCAGCAGCAGCCCGATCTCGACCCCGGCCGCGACCGTCGTCGCAACGCCTATCGCGACGAGTGCGTCCCGCAGTGGACCCGGGCGAACGAATCCCGGCGAACGGACGGGTGAGCGCCGAGGCGTGCGATCTGCGATGCGCCATGCTCTCAAATGCCGCCGCGGTGCGCCCTGGAGGCACGAGCCGCGCGCCGGGTCCCGTACTCGTCATCTGTTGATGGCGTACCGGCCCAGTTCACCGTGGGCGCAATCACTACGGCGCTCCCCATCCATTCGACGAGTCGTTCTCGGAAGCTAGACACTCGCAGCCCCTCGTCGTCGGGTCGCGACGAGCCGTCGCGGACGACTCGTATCCGTCGATTGACGGATCCGATCCTCCGCTGATCGGCCAATGGTGCGCGCGCGGTTCCGGCCGTAGCGTCCTCGGAGTCCTTCCGACCCGAGGAGTGAGCTGGTGAAACCGACTGTCGCTGCGTGCGACTTCGAGGTGCGGCGCCCTGCATCGTTCGACGATCTGGCGCGAGACGTGCGCGCGGCGCTCGACCGCGCCGGCGACGCCGACCTGATCGTGCTGCCCGAGCTGCTGACGTTCGGCCTGGCCGCGCTCGGCGACCCGGCCGACACGCTCGCGATCGCGGCCTACGCCGACGACTACCGCGCGCTGTTCGAGCAGGAGGCGCGCCGTCGCGGCACGCATGTCGTCGCGGGCTCGCACCTCGTCGCCCGCGACGACGGCACCGTCGTGAACGTCGCGCACGTCTACGGACCGGACGGTCTCGTGGCGACGCACGCCAAAACGCACCTGTTCTCCATGGAGACGCAGATCGGCATCGCCGAGGGCGACGAGCTGTGCGTGCTCGACCTGCCGTTCGGCAAGGTCGGCGTCGCCGTTTGCTACGAGGCGGAGATCCCCGAGGTCGTGACCGCGCTGGTCGAGGCCGGTGCCGACGTGATCGTCTGCCCGTCGTTCACGATCGGCGAGGCCGGCTTCTGGCGGGTGCGCCACTGCCTCGCCGCGCGCTGCATCGAGAACCAGGTCTTCGCCGTCCACTGCGGCGTCAGCGGCACGCCGTTCGACGGGTTCCCCGGGGGCTGGGCCCAGGCGTCGGTGCTCGCGCCTTGCGACGCGCCGTGGCCGGACGACGGTGTCGTCGCGCAGGCGGTGCCGAACACGGGTGGCGTCGCCCGCGCCCAGCTCGACTTCGACGCGCTCTACGAGAACCGCCGCTCCGGCGCGGTCCGCACCTACGACGACCGGCGCCGCCGCGCCCCGCTCTACGAGCGTTGGGCTGTCGACCGCGCTACCGCGCAGACCATCACGACCACCACGGAGGCATGACCATGCCCGATACCGCTCCCACCATCTGCATCGGCTTCGACTTCGACGCGATCTGCGTCTGGCCGGGGTCGTTCGGCCTCACCGGCGCGACGGCGATCTCACGGGGCGAGTTCGGCCCGCGCGTTGCGATGCCGCGCATCCTGCGCCTGCTGGAGCGCGAGAACGTGAAGGCGACCTTCTTCACGCCCGGCCACACGGTCGAGAGCTTTCCGGAGATCTGCGCCGCGATCGTCGAGGCCGGACACGAGATCGGCCACCACGGCTACTTCCACGAGAGCCCGGTCGGGCTGGACGAGGCGGCCGAGCGGGCCGTGATCGAGCGTGGCCTGGAGGCGCTCGACAAGACGCTCGGGGTCCGGCCGCAGGGATACCGCTCGCCGGCCTTCGATCTGTCGCCGAACTCGACGCGGCTGCTGGCCGAGTACGGCTTCTCGTACGACTCGAGCATGATGGCGCAGGACTTCGAGCCCTACTGGGCGCGCAGCGGCGACGTCCTGCACACCGATCGCGCGTTCGAGTTCGGCGACGAGATCGACCTCGTCGAGCTGCCGGTCTCGTGGTCGCTGGACGACTTCCCGCAGCTGGAGTTCGTGCTCGCGCCGCCGGTTGCGGTCGCCGGCATGAACGAGCCGGGGAAGATCGAGCGGATGTGGCTCGGCGACCTCGATTGGATGGTCGAGGAGGTTCCCGGCGGGGTCTTCGGGCTGACGCTGCACCCGCAGGCGATCGGCCGCGGCGCGAGGCTGCGCGTGCTCGAGGCGGTGATCGCGCGCGGCAAGGAGCATGGCGCTCGCTTCCTGACCGGCTCCGAGGCGGCGCAGGAGTGGCGCACGTCGGCGCCGCCACGGCGGGCAGCTTCGCCGACCGCCTGAGTGCGTGTCGTCGACCGTGCGCGGGTCTGCGATGCTCGCTCGATGCCGCGCACGGCCTGGGCGCTCATCACCGGCGAGCCGTTGGAGCGCCGGGCAGATCCCGAAGGGCTCTTGGACGAGAGCCCTTTGCTGCTCGCGTACCTGCGCGCCGCACTCGCCTGCGGGATCGACGAGGCGACCTTCTGGTGGCTCGGCGGTGCGGAGCCGCTGCGCGTCGACCTTCTCGGCCGGTCCGGAATCGACGCGGGGGCGGGGCGGGGGCTCGGAGCCGCGGTGCCGCGAGGGGGTGCGGTCGAGCTGACGGCCTCGGCCGAGCCACTGCCGTTCGGCCTCACGCGCCGCGAGCTGCAGGTGCTGACCTTGCTGGCCGGTGGCCTCAGCAACGCCGAGGCCGGGGCGCGCCTGGGCACGGGCGCGCGGACGGTCGCCTCGCAGGTCGAGCAGGTACTCGCCAAGCTCGACCAGACGACGCGCGCGGGGGCAGCCGCCGTCGCGGCCGAGCACGGCGCGCTGTGCCTGCCGGTCCCGGGCGGCGGCGCGAGCCTCGCCGGGCTCGCGGTCGGGCGGCTGCAGCAGGCGGTGGAGGGTGGCCGGGTCGTGGCCGGGCCGCGCTCGCCGACCGCCGGCGCTCGCGGCGGCGCCCGGGGCGATGTGGCGCCGTCGCGCCCGCGCCGTCGCGCGATCGTGCTCGGCTCGGTCTTCCCGGCCAGTGCGAACGGCGGCGACGGCGACGAGATGCGCAAGGGCGCGGCACTTGCGGTCGCCGACCTCAACCGGCGCGGCGGCATCGCCGGACGCACGATCGAGCACATCGTCGTCGAGGTCTCCGACAGCTCCGCCCCCGAGACGATGCGCGGTCTGCGCGAGCTGTTCGACCAGCAGGTCGACGGGGTCACCCTGGGCTACGTCTCCGAGCGGGCCGGGATCCCGCAGGTGATCGAGCTGGCCGCCCAGCCCGGCTGTCCGGTGCTGCACTCGTGCACGGCCCAGGTCGCCGCCGACGTCGTGCATGACGATCCGCGCCGCTTCGGCTCGGTCTTCCAGGTAGGCCCGCCCGAGACGCTCTACGCGGACGGATTCCTGCGCTTTCTCGAAGGGCTCCGCGCGGCCGGGGAGTGGCAGCCGCCCAATCGGAAGCTGGTGGTGCTGGAGCCGATGGCGGGGATGCCGGTCGCGCGCGAGGAGACGTTCGACCGCGCCGCCCGCGACGGCTGGCAGGTCGAGGTGGTCGACCGGACCGCGGTCGAGGCCGGCGAGGCACCGCGGCGGGTTCGGGCGCTGGCGCCGGCGGCGGTGCTCGCCCCGTCGCTCGTCGACGACGAGGCGTTGCTGCTGGCGCTGCTCGACGACTTCCGCGCGGAGCCGATCGACTGCCTGCTCTATGCGGTCTACACGCCGTCGATCCCGGGCTTCGTCCACCGCGCCGGCGAGCGTGCGGAGGGGCTGGTCTGGTCGACCGTGATCGGCCGCGGCGCCGACGTCTTCTCGGACCGCTTCAGCACGGACTTCAGCGCCGCGTTCGGTCGCACGCCGGGGATGTCGCAGGCGGGCCTCCAGTACGACTCGGTGCAGCTGCTCGCCAACGCGTGGCGGGCGGTCGATTCGCCGCGCCGGTTCGGCGATGTCGCGGCTTCACTGCGGCGCCAGGTCCATCGTGGCGTCAGCGGGGCGTACTGGCTCGACGCTCCCGGCCAGAGCGGGCTGGCGTATCCGGATATGACGCCGGACCCGTCGATCGCCCACCCGCACCTCGTGCTCCAGCTGCGGGGCGGCGCCCATCGCACCCTCGCGCCGAGCCCCTACGCCGACGCGCGCTTCGTGCCTCAGCCGTGGATGGGGGAGGCGCCGACGCCGCGCGCTCGGCGTCGCCCGGTTGGCGTGCGCTGAGGTGGTGGGTCGCGAACAACGCGGTGCTTTCCCCTGTCGAGCGTTGCCGTGCTCAGCGGCGGTTCGCATCTTGTGATGCTCCGTCGACGGCCGGCCCCGTAACTTCGCCCTCCAGGCGGTGTCGAGGCAGCGTCGCTGATGGCCGTGAGGGGCTAGCGGCAGCGAAGGGCTACCCGTCTCGCGGGGCTCGGGGCGGGCAGGATGAGGGCGAAACGTCGGGCGCCTTCACTGTCGGCGTGATCTTCGACATGAGGTTCTGTGCCGGGCGGCAATGGGCCCCGCACCTTCGGCTGAAGATCGGGTCGATCAGGCCACGAACGGACCAGCAGCCGCAAGGCGTGGCGCAAACGCTTGCGGCAACAACGGCCTCAACGACCCCGAGAACGCCGAAGGCCCCGCACTAGCGGGGTTTCGGGTACTACTTCGAGGTGCGCGATACAAGACTCGAACTTGTGACCTCACGCATGTCAAAGGCCGGATCGGGCGGAGGATGCGGTCATTTGCAGGGTAGACCGTGGCGTTCATGTTGACGAAGTGCTCACGGTTTCCCGTGGATGCCTGTGCCTTCAGGCCACGACGGACCCACTCGTGGCCCGATCGTCAGGCAGAGGTCGGAGCGGGATCAGGCCGCGATCCCCGTTCACAAGCATTTCTGCCTGCGGGTCGCTAAATCCCTTCCTGTGCCTCGACCAGCAGCCTGCGCTCGAAGCCCTGAAGCAACGTGGGGCGCAGCTTCGCGAGTCGAGCAAGTACTTCGTCGAGGCTGTCCCCTGCTCCGGGAGGCACCAAGTGATGCCTCAGCTTCGCCGCTACTTCCGGCGGCAGTCCGTACTCGTCGAGTGTCGCGAGCGGGGCCGGGAGGAAGAGCCCCTCTAGTGCCGCGGCATACGGGCGCAAGTCTCCAGCTGGGTAGCCGTCCCGTTGCAGCACCTCGCGTTGGATTGCGTCGAGAACTCGTAGATACCGAGGCACTCCAAAGCCTGCCCCGTTCCGCAGGAACGTCAGAACTTCAAGGACGACGTCGTCACCGACGACCTCCTTGCCGCCGCGTTGACGGTACGTTCGCTGTTGTTCGATAAGTGTTGCCGGCTTATATTCGCCTCGTTCGGACCGAACTTTTGAAAGAAGGTAGACAAGTGCGGGGGCCGTGAAGGGCCCCCAGCTTCTATGTGCGTTGGGAAACGTATTCCAGATTAGATCAATGACTGCCGTCAGCTGTTCGTATTCCGGGAACAAGGGCCGCTTCCACTTTAGCTGCGCCGACCAATATTCTGGCCGCTCGGCGATCGCATCGGCGAGGTCAACCTGTGATTGTAGGCTCACGCCTGGGCTGGCCTTGAGGGTATCGACTGTTAGTGACTCCTGCGTCAGGAATGGCGCGAGCCGGTCCTTTGACGAAGGGCTCAAGTCGGGCTCGTCTACTTCGAGCAGCAAAGATTCTGGAACGCCATCCGGCTGGGTCAGTACTGGTATGTCGACGAGCCCAAGCTCGCCGGTTGGCGCCTTGCCAAAGAGGTAAACGCGACCCGTGAAGTGCTTGAACATTCTCCCCGAACGTCCGCGAATATTGTTAAATGTAAAAAGATCCAGCGCTCTCCTGTGCTTCTTGTGATCTACGATAACTACGTTCTTTGCGGTTGTGTTTACGCCTTCAATTAGGGTCTGGGTGCAAACGAGGTACTGAAGTTTTGAATTGTTGGCGTTGAACTCCTGCACCATCCAGTGGGCGAGTCCTCGGGGGATGCGTCCGTGGTGGATTCCGACGCCGGCCCTGATCGCCTCCGCCAGTGTCCAGTCAGGGGCATAGTGAGAAGCGATCCAGTCTGCAGCTTCTGCGTCGCCTCGATCGACTCGGTCGGGTTCAAGCACGTTCGCGATGACGCGGGCGAAGTGCGTCGCCCGAGCGGGTGAGTTGCAGTACACCAGTGTCGGGCCTTCGAGTTCTTCTCGAACGAGTCGTGCAAGTGCTTCGTCCTCGTCGCCGTCGACGGGCACTGATACGAGATCGAGAGCTACCGTACTGTCAAAGCTGGGGATGTAGCGAAATTCGAATGTTGCCGGTAGTGTTACGAGTCCGCCAACGTTGGGGCCTAGAAGGTAAAACTGGCGTGCATGCTTCCAGAGCCTGTAGAGCGCCTGGTTCAGCAGTTCACTGCGTGTTTCGTCTTGATCGAGTCCGAGCTTGTAAAATTCGTCAATGACCAGCAAGTCGATGTCTGGGATAGGGGTGAGTTCGAGTGCTCGCTCTTGTGTGAGGACCCAAACGTTCCGCGCGGCAGACTCTTGGCTTGGGTGACTGATGACCTTGTGGCTCGGAACGGTGCGCGCCAAGCGCCTCCGAGCCTCGTCTATTAGTGCGATTGTTGGAACGATCACAACAACGTTGTCGTATCGGCCAGATGCGATCATCGCATCAATAAGCAAGCTTTTCCCGAAACTGGTTGGAGCGCTCAGGACTACGTTCTCGCCGTCCATAAGGCGAGCGTAGGCTTCTGCCTGCATCGCATGAAATACGAGGTCGCGCCCTTCGGGAGCGATAAGTGGTCTATGTGCCTCAAGCGCCAGTCGTTCGCCGAGTCCGAGTGCTGTTGGGTCTAGGTAGGGGTATAGGCCACATCGCGCAACGATAGCGCTGAGTAGTTCACCGCTAGGGCCAAACGACTCCTGTCGCTCAAGGCAGCGGATGACGAGGTCTCGTGCCCGGCGGCGACCTGCTTCGTCCCCATCGCTCTCGGCGAGGGTCAGTGATGCACTGAGTTCGGCCAGGACGTCGAACGCTGCGGCCGAGCCGCGATCGGGAGCCTCGATTGCCGAGCGCAGGCGTGCGAAGGTTCTCTCATCCATTAGCTTTCGCCGCCTACGGCGGGGGAAGCCTCGACGACAGGTGCGTCCTCGTCCTCCTCGATTGGCTGCTGCAGCCCTTGGAGTCGCGAGTGGAGGTGTTGAACGAGGGCGGCCTTGTCTCGGAGGGGTACGAGTAGGAGGTGCACTCGCACCTCGGGGGGCAGCGACGTGCTGCGCGACAGAAAGTAGGCCAAGGCAGCTCGGGCCTCGGCCTCAAGGTCCGCCAAGTACTGATCGGTAATCCCGTCAGCTGATCCGACCGCGTCGCTGTTATAGGTCAGTAGTACGGGAATGCGGAGTACATCGAAGATCTCGTCGATCGGTCGCTGAGCCTCGAGGAGTTCCCGAAACTGCGCCGCGAATGGCCAGTTGGGATCGATCTTGCTCTGGACCAAAGCGAACTCTCGCCGCAGGTACGACGTTCCGAGATGCACTTCAAGCTCTTGCACGACCTCGCGAACTGCAGCCCGAACGTCTGAGTAGAACTTGGCCTCTCCGAACCACAGTTCGAGTGCGTCCCCTCGCGGCACAACGTGGACGCAGTCGAACCCCTTGACCGTCTCGTTGTCGCTGCTCTTGAAGAAGATCTTGCTCAGTGCGGGTTCGGATTCACAATGCGATCGGAGCACTGCATGGAGAAGCAGCTCCCCAAACTCGCCTCGCGACTTCGGCTTGTCGGAGGTGTAGACCCTCTTTGCGGCTTCGTCGAGCATTTCGAGGGCCGTCGCTGACTGGAGCTCTTGGAGCTCGGTCCACTGGAACGCAAACTCGACCAGGTGCTGGAGGAGATACGTAGAGAGCCCGACCTTCCTCCATTTCCCTCGCTCGAAGCCTGCACAAAGCAGCTGCCAATCGGGAGCGTCCTCCCTGACACGGGCAACCAGGAACGGGCGTGGGCGATCCAGGGCAGGCATCTCGTCGTAGACAATGACGATTCTCTCGGCGGCACGGAGGGCCGCCTCGTGATCCGTGGCGCCCGTTCTGCCGGTGGAGTGCATAGCGTACGGGCGGATGGATCGGAGTCAGGGCACCCGGCAGAGCGACGCCTTGACCCGCGTGCTGCAGATGCTGCTCGCAGTTATCGAGGAGCAGGCTCATGCCATACACGTTGCGGAACGCGCTGCGAACGACTGGCAACGGAAGGCTGTACTCAGCACTGCGACCCTCGCCAATGATCTAGGACTCAGAGTTCGTGAGGCCGAGTCACGCGAGCGATTGCTTCGCGCGGAGATTGCTGACCTGGCTAAGCGCGAGGGGCGTGTGAGCACTCAGCCACACCTGAGGCTGAAACGCTCGCCGTAGTTCAAGAGGGGCGATGCACGGACGGACGCGGTCCGTCGGTCGAAGTTCACCCCATGCGACCGATCGACCCGCTGCTCCAACTGGGCATGGACGTCCATCGTCATCCGCGAGTCAGCGTGACCGACCTGACTCATCACCCACTTGACCTCGAACTGGTTGGCGCGTAGGGCGATTGAGATGTAGGTGCGGCGGAGGCTGTGCGGGCTGATGCTCGGGAGCGGCGGGAGGCCGAGTCCGGCACGGCGCTCGGTGGCGAACGCGGCGGCCTCTCCGACGATCGTCCCGACCCGGTCGTGGGCGAGGCGTCCGCCGTGGCGGTTCTGGACGAGATAGTCGTTCGGGCTAGTAGAGCGGCCGGCGCGTTGGAGGCGGTCGAGGTGGTCGACGACGGCCTCGACGAGGGCGGGGGTCATCGGGACTTCTCGGATGCCGGTCTCGGTCTTCGAGTCGGGGATCCGAAACCGCGCGCCGTCGGGGTCGTGCAGATGTAGGTGGCCGATTCGGATGTCCCACAGCTCGCTGGCGCGGACGCCGGTGCGGCCGAGGATTTCGGAGACCACGCGCCGTCCGACGTAGGCGCGTCCGACGAGTTGGGCGCCGAGGCGCTTGGTGTGGAAGGTGACCGTCGAGCGGGCGAGGCCGAGTTGGTCAGCGATCTGGGCCGGCCGCGCGCTGCGAGCGAGGAGCGCGGCGACGGCCTTGGCCGTCGGCCCGACATCGCCGACCGGCTCGCTCAATGGCCGGTCCTGCTGGGAAGCGGCGGCCAGCAGCGCGGCGAGTTCGTCGGCTTCGAGGAAGCTGCGGCGTGGTTTGGGGGCGTGGACCTTCATGCGTCGGCCGCGGGCGGGGTTGGGTACAGGTGTTCGTCTTCGATCGCTTCGTCGAGGATCGCGGCGAGGGCGCCGATCAGGCGGCGCAAAGATCCGGGGCCGAGCGGCTTGGCGCGGCGTCCGGATCGGTCGCGGATCTCGGCGCCGGCTTCAATTGCCTCGCGGAGCTCGCGGGCTTCTTGCAGCTTGTGGGCCTTGAAGCGTTGGCAGAGCGGCCGGTCGATCTGGTCGAGGCGGTAGTGGCCGAAGAACCGGATCAGGTGCCTGAGCTGTCCGCGATAGCCGTGTTCGGTGTTCTTGGCGATCGGCTTGGTGCCGATCTCGCCGGTCAGCTTGGCGTTGAGCCACCGGTCGGCGTAGTCGCCGAAGGTCGGGACCGGCCCGCGGGGTCGAACGGCTCGCTCTCGGGTGGGGCAGGGGTCGGCGGCTTCCAGACGCCGACCCGGATCTTCCGGCTACCACTTGCGTACGAGATTCACCTGGACCGGACGCGCGCGAATCCCGGCCTTGGCGTTCAAGCGGGGGGCGCGCGTGCCCAGTCGACTTGGACGGCCGCATAGCCGCGGCGCTGGAACAGCCGGCTGAACGATCGGTAGGACAGCTTCCGCTTGCCGCTGCGCAGGCGGGTCGTCTTCCCGATGCTGATGTACACCTCTTGGAACTCGAGGGCTCCCCGCTCTGACAGGGCAAGTCCGGCACCGAGCGGATCTCGCGGGTGGTGCCCGAGGTCGTGCAGCCGGTCGACCGACAGGCTCTGCGGGGGGTCCAGTCGGATCGCGATGCTGCGACCGCTGCGCTTGAGGCCGGTCAATGCGCCGCGCACGGCGACCGGGGTGCGTGAGCCCGTCTTTGGCGAAGGGAATGCGCCGATCCGGGTTGCGGCGGTGTCCAGGGCGGTGATCGGGGCCAGTGCGTCGTTCTTCGACGGGCCGACTCCGAAC
Source organism: Patulibacter ginsengiterrae (assembly GCF_056269115.1). Classification (NCBI taxonomy): domain Bacteria; kingdom Bacillati; phylum Actinomycetota; class Thermoleophilia; order Solirubrobacterales; family Patulibacteraceae; genus Patulibacter; species Patulibacter ginsengiterrae. Next base: position 177,698 of record NZ_JBWDOG010000001.1, on the reverse strand, counting down.
GTCGCCCGAACCGCTGCCTGCCCCGGAGGGGTCAAGGTCACGAGCACCCGCGCGTCGCCACCGCCCGCGGCCGTCGTGTTCTCGGTCTCGAGGCGCGAGAGCCCGGTCGGCCCGGCGGCCTTTGCCCGCCAGAACTCGAACTGCGGCTTGAGCATCACTTCGACGTAGTTCGCCGGGTCCTGAACGCTCTGCTGCTCGTCCGCCGCCGCGCTAGCGAGACCGGGCGAGCCCGAGAGACTGACGATCGCCGCCGTCAAGACGATTCGCACGTCACGCCTCATGAACCGGCCGCCTCCCGATCGTGGATCGAACTGGAGCCGCGCACAGCAGTGAGCGACGACCCGCACTGGATGGGTCGTGTGCGCCGATCGGCATCTACGGCGCCGTTCGTTGCACGTAGAGCACGCAAGCCTTGTCCCACATTCCGCGGAGCCCGTCTGCTTCGCGAACTACGGCGACGCACTGCACGCGGTCACGGGCAAGCCGGAGCGTTTCGCGGCGCGCCGCTGCGCTCATCTGCTCGAAGATCGCCCGCCACTCGGGGGCGTCGAGCGCCCGACGACGCCCGCCACCCACGAGCACGATCCAAGCTCCCCCGCGTGCGTCGATCAGACGGTCGAGAGCCTTGGAGTTCGTGACGTCCACGATCTGGCGAACTGCTCCCGGGCGAGGGCCGAGCAGGTTGAAGGCGTCTCCACTGCCAGCTGCCGGAAGCTCCCCTGCTGCGAAGGCTGGGCACTTTGCACTGCCGCCGATCCCGCGCACCACCGACGACGGGAGCAGGGCACAGAAGCGCTTGACGTCGTGGTCACGGGCCGCAGCGAGCACCGCGTTGGCTGTCCGCCCGAGCGCGGCATCGGAGGGGCGGGTTGCTGACGGCGTCGAAGAAGAGCCGCAGCCGTTGAGGACGATCGCAACGCACAGGCCTGCCGGGACGGTCACGCGCACGCCGCTCAACTTACCGCTGTCTCTTCGTTCGGCGACGACCCTTCCGCGAGTGCTCCCTGGGCACTCGCAGCTGAAGTCGGATCGGCTGGAATTGGGAGCAATGGCTCATCGTGTTGATCAGCGACGAGACACAACTGCCGGGCAACGGCGGAGAACGGCGTTCGGCTCTCCTGAAGCTCTCACTCGCCACGAGACGACGAGTCCCCGAACTCGGCCTCGCAGCAGTTCTCGCACCAGTGCTTTGCGGCGGGACCGCCTCGCTCCGTCAAGGATCTGGGTCGACGTACACAGCCGTACTCGTGCGTTCTGCGTTTGCTGGCTGAGCGAATCCCCGAGATACAGGCCCGTGGCCTTCGGCCCCCTCCATGCCCGACCAAGCCGTGAGAGCTGAGCACGAGGGGCGTCACGGGGGCTCGCGAACGCAACGCCGACTGCGCTCCCATCGCGCTCCACGCGGGTGGGGGCGCCTTCGACGGTCAGCAGGCGCTGGCCACGTAGGGGAGGAGGGAACGCGGCAAGCGCACGTGCTTCGGCGTCGACCCCAACCACTGCGGTCTGGCAGTCCTCCAACCGACGAGCCTCCTCCTCCGAGATTCCGTCTCGGAAGACGACGGACACCCGAAACGTCGCAGCACCGAGGGAGGCACCGCCGGGCGCTCGCAGCGTCACGACCACGTCTGTCGACGGGGCACTGGCGGTGGCCGTCGTCTCGATCGTGATCGCGCTAGGTCGCCACGGGTGGCCGGCTGTCGCTCGGCCTCGCCAGTACGCCAAGGTCGGCGCGACGCATTCCGTTACGTAGGCACCAGCGTCCGTCAGCGGATCTGTGTTCGCCACGATGGCTCGACCTGAACCAACGAACGACAACGCGACGGCGGCGATGCAAAGGGGCGGTACGGCTCTGGTGGCCCAAGACTTGCCGAGCTTGAACATGGCTAGCGGCCCGCCTTCGTCGATCTGGCCCTTGCACTGCGCCTACCGGAGGCTGGGTACTCGCGAAAGTCCCGCTCCGTCTTGCGGCCGACGTTCATGGCGAGCGGTTTGGTGCGCATGCTCATGTAGAGCGTCCCCATCTTGCGGGGTCGATAGTCGGCGGGCGCGGCGAGAACGAAGAAGACGGCTCGGGCCTGATCGACGAACTGGGGATCGACGTCGTCTTGATTGAACTCGCTGCCCAGCGGATCGAGGAAGTTGACCGATGCGTGGTCTCGCCGGTCGGCTCGGCTGGCAACGATCAATGTGGTCTTGGCGTCGCCGGACGGAGCAAATCCCGATGCGTTCCAGTGAAAGGTAGGCAAGACGGCCGTCGCGCCATTGCGGCAGGTCATAGACGAAGCTGTCATCTGAGCCATTCCGGTCCGGTAGCCCTTACCCGGAATAGCGAATGTCTTGGTCTGGCGACCCGTATCGGCGTCTGCGCTGCTCCACTCGCCTTTGCGCCACTTCGGCCTGCAAAAGTTGGTGAAGCGGCTCGATCCGTAGATCGCGGTTGGAGCTCTGCCGCCGACCTTGTTGGCGGCCTTGAGGCGGAACGTCCGAGAGATCGGTCGCGGCGTCCCTTTGAAAAGTGAGGAGGACGAATTTCGGGCGCAACTCCTCGCCTTCGGATGCGCCCGGCAGTAGCTGCTTGACGGCGACGAGCACGCTCGGGCGGACGGGTGCTTCCTGCAGTAGCTCGCCGAGGGCTTCTTCGTTCCGCCGCCCTTGTCGGGGTGCCGGGAGCCGCCGCCATTGCTGCCGGCACCGCCCTTGCGCGGGGCGGGCACGACCTGGCGGCTCTGCGTGGTCGGGTTCCCGGCGATGTCGGTGGCGGCGATCCGCAGGCTGCCACGGGCCTTGGTCGGGATCCGCAGCTTGCACTGCTTCGCCGCTGCGGGGCAGGAGGACGTCACCGGCTGACCGTCGAGGGTGACGGTTGCCGCTGCCAAGCCGGACTCGCCGTCGCGGACGGTCACCGACTGCCCGCCCTGGAGCTTCTTGGGCCAGGTGACCTTCGGGACGACCCGGTCGATCCGGATCGTCACCGGTCCGCTCGCCGATTCGGTGTTGGCGCCGTTGGCGGCACGGCCGGTCAACGTGACTGCTCCCGTTCGCGGCAACTGGACCGTGCCGCTCCCGGCCTGGCTCTGGGGCCAGCCGGGCAGGGCATTGCCCGAGGTGTCCTGTGCCCAGGTGCCCAAGGTCAGGCGCTTGGTCGACGAGCCCGCCTTGACGTCGAGCGCGACCCGCGACGTCCCCGACTCCGTGTCGGCACCCGTGACCGTCGCGGTCACCGACGAGGCGTTGGTCCAGCCGCCCGCGACGCCGCCGAGCGCCACCGCCGGCGGGGTCGGATCATCGAGGGTCACGGTCACCTGGCCGACGTTCATTCGTGCCTGGCTGTTGGCCGGAGCGTTCTGGCAGTTCGGCTGGCCCAGGCCGGGGTTGCCGCACGCGATCGGATAGAGCCGCACCTGTAGCGCGGACGCGGTCTGCCCGACCGGCGGGGTGAGCGTGAACGCGGTCGGCAGACTCGTCCCGTCGACCGTCGTCGCCTTGCCCCACGACTCGCCTCCCAGCAGCTCGAAGTACGGCTGCGGCACCAGGTTCACCCGCGCTCGCTGACCGTCGGCGCCACGTCCGTCGACGCCGGACAGCGCCGCAGACAGGACCGTCGTTCCGGCCGGTGCCGTGAACTGGGTGCCACCTCGCAGGTCGTTGTCGTAGATCTGGCCGCCGTTTCCGGTCGGGGAGACCGTGATTCCGCCGGCTCCGAGGCTGGTCGAGTACCACGAGCTCGGGGACGGCACGTCGGCGCTCGACCAACCCGCGCTCCCGACGGAGCTGCCGGCGAAGACATAGGGCGCGGTGAACGGAGCAGCCTGGGTCCCGGTTGGGCCGACGAGCGCGAGCACTCCGGTCGCTGCCCCGAGGACGGCGAGGGTCCTGCGGGCGGGGTGGCGCCGGTCACGACTGACCACGGTCCCTGCGGCTGGGCGTCGGAGACGCCGCACTGCGGGCAGGGGCCTGGTGCGGGGGATGTCGGGACACATCGCGGCCAGTTCTAGCAGACCCGTCGATGACGTACGAGCGTTTGAACTCAACGACCGGCCGGCCCGCGGCCGAACCTGTGTACGTCATTGGTTGAGGCTGTACGCTCTCCCTGCCGCACCCCTGTCCCGAGGAGCGTTTGTGGTTTTCACCAGGCACCGAACCGTCGTCGTCGACCCACGTCCAGCTGCCCGAACCCACCGGCGCTGGGCCGCCCTGTCGCTCTCCGCGCTCGGCGCGTTGGCGCTCGGCGCCACGCCCGGTTTCGCCGCGCCGATCGGCGATCCGAGCGTCTGGAAGGTCGAGCCGCAGCAGGCGCCGGTGGCCGGGGTTCCCGTTCGGATCGAGATCCAGGGCAACGCGGCCGGCACCGCCCCGGCCGATCCCGAGGCCGACGCGGACCCAGCGGCGGGGCTGGCGATCCTCCCTCCCGGCGTCGCCTGTCCTGGCTCCTACGCCGAGGTGACCGGTGCCGTCTTCCAGCAGGCGTGGCACTGGCTACGAGGCGCCACGGGTTCGGAGCCCTTCGCGCAGGCCCCGGCGGTACAGATCGATCAGCCGGGTTCCTACACCGCGTGCGGCTACTTCGGCTTGGAGGGTCTGCGCTCGTTGGAGGACGACCAGGAAGCGACCACCATCCAGTACGCCCCGGCGGCCCTGACGGTCGCACGCCCCACGGTCCAGATCGACGCCCAGTTCGACGGGCCGCTCCAGGGCGGTCAGACGATCCGCTTGCGCGGCACGGCTTCGTCGAACGCGCCCGAGACGGTCAGCTTCCAGCTCAACAGGGCGACGGTGGCGTGTGGGGCAACCGCCCGGGTCAATCAACCGGTAGACCAGTTCACGCCCGGTCCGGAGTCGTTCCCGCTCTACGGCGTTCCTCACCCGATCGCCGTAGCGGTCGGGCTCCCCCGAGTCGGTGGCGAGTACCACCTGTGCACCTATGCCGCTCGCGACGGACAGGAGGGAGATCCAGACCTCCTGACCACCGGGCCAGTCGTTGCGATCGCGGGCGCACCGAGCCCGCCGCCAGTGACGCCGCCGCTCGTGCCACCGGCAAACGTGACCCCGCCCGTTGCGATCCTGCCGCCCCCGATGGCGATCGACACCTCGATTCTGACCCAGCCGGTCGTCACCGTCAGCCCGATCGTCTGCGAGATCGGTGACGTTGCGGTTCGGCGCGGACGCTCCGTCGTCGTGCGCTGCCCGAGGGCCGTGGGAACGATCGGGGTCCGTGTTCGGCCGCCCGGCGCTCGCCTTCCGCGGACGCTGCGGACGTTCACGTTGCGGCTCCGCGGCGGCCGCGCGAGCCTCCCGACCCGGCGACTCCAGGTCGGGACCTGGGCCGGCCAGGTTCGGCACGACGGCCGAGTTGTCGGCCGGGTCCAGTTCGTGGTGCGTGCCGCGACGGCCGTGCGCAAGGCCACCCCGCAGGCGAAGCCGGCACCGAGAACGACAACGACCCTCTGGAAGCAGGCCGACTGATGCGCCGAGTGACGCTGAAGACCTACACCGCGACCGGTGCGGCTGTCGCCCTGGCGGGTCTCCTGGCCGTGCCCGTGGTCGTGGCGGCCGCCCCGGTGACCGGGTCACCGTCGGTTTGGAGCATCAGCTCCGACCAGCCGCACGTTCTCGCCGGGGTTCCCGTGCGGGTCACCTTGTCCGGAGACGCGTCCAAGACGGCGGGTTCGGCCAACGACGGCGATGCCGATCCGGCCGCGGCGTTGAGCGTTCTGCCGCCCGGCATCAGCTGCCCGAAGTCGTACGCCGAGACGATCGGCGAGGTGTACTCCCAGAGCTACTCCTGGAAGGCCGGGGACCCCAAGGCGGCGCCGTTCCGGCAGACGCAGGCGATCACCTTCGATCAGCCGGGCCGCTACACGGCGTGCGGCTATTACGGGTTGCAAGGCACGTTGTCGCTCGCCGACGACCAAGACGCCACGACCCTCCTGTACGAGCCGGTGGTCCTCGAGGTGCAGCGGCCGACGGTCACCGCCGACGTGCGACTTGACGGGCCGCTCTATCCAGGCGCCACGGTCAAGCTCGTGGGATCGGCGACCAGCAATGCGCCTGAATCCGTAACGGTCGCCCTCAATCGCGCCGACCAGGCGTGCCAGACCACCGCGCCCGCCAACAACGCGCTGGACCAGTTCTCGCCGGGGCCGGACCCGATCCCGGTCTACGGCACGCGGGTGATTGCCACGACCGTCACGCTGCCCAACCGGGTCGGCGACTACCGCCTTTGCGTCTACGGCGCGAGGGACCGCCAGGACGGTGACCCGGACCTGACGATCGATACCGCGGGCCTGCCTGGGGGAGTGGTGCAGGTGCGCGAAGCTCCGGCGCCCCCGGCCGCGGCTCCGGTCATCTATGGCACCGGCCAGTCCGGCACCACCAAGCCCGACTGTCGCCTGACCCCATTCACCCCGAAGGTCGGTCAGCGGGTGACGATCCGCTGCAAGGGCATCTCCGGCACGGTGGCCGTCGCGCTTCGTCGCTCGAAGTACGGGCCGACGAGGTACAGCCGAACGATCAGGCTCGACGTGCACGGGCGCGGGACCTTCACCACGAAGGGCATGACGGCGGGGCCGTGGTTCTCGACCGTCCGTTGGAATGGGCTCCAGGCGTTGAGCTCGAACGTCTATCTCAAGCCGGCCAAGGTGCAGCGTCGGGCGACGAAGAAGACCGCGCGCCCGAAGGCGACCTCGGCTGCCGCTGGGGGCCCGCGGCACCGTTAGGCGGGAAGAGAGGCCGATGCTGTCTCGGCCGCGTTCCTGGACAAGGGATTGAGCCCCGCCGGGTGACGTTTTGCGCCTCGCCACCGAGAGTGCCCTGGGGGTTGACCACCCGGTCGTCTTTCACCGGGCGTCGGGCGTCCAGTGTCGCGGGGGGGCGAAGGCTCCGCGGTGCGAGCCAGGCCAGTTCGGCACGAGACCGACCTCGATCAGGCCACGAACCCAAAAACCTGGCGCGTAGCCGCTCAAGGTGGCCTCTACCCGAAAGGACCCCAGAAAGCAGAAAGGCCCCGGAAACCGGGGCCCTTCTGAACTTCTTCGAGGTGCGCGATACAAGACTCGAACTTGTGACCTCACGCATGTCAACGACGCGGATTGGTCACGGGTTTGCCGTGATTTGCAGGGAAAAGGTGCCGACGTCCGCGTGGGCGATATGCGCGGATCTGCGCGGTTTCGCGGGGGTTAGGGCCACGAGGCCTGTCGCCGTGGCCTAAACCGTTGCGAGCCTGCGCCCCGATGCGATCGTCGGCATTTCGTGCCAGGTGCGCCGGTCAAGAATGCGACCTCGTTATTTCGGGCGGTGCCCTCCCACTGCTTGAAGAAGAAACCCACACCCTCTTCGTCACACTGCTTGCGGCTCGATCGTCTCCGCCGCAAGATAGGACCGCCCTCTAGGGTTGCCCGTGATGACGACGTCCGGAGCCGCAACCGCCGCTCAACTTCGCCGTGCGATCGTAGATGCGCTCTACCCGATCAGCGCGTACGAACTAGAGGACGCGTGCGTCGCGCTGGGGCTTGCGCCAGCCGACGAAAATGAAAACCCCTTCCACAGCAAGCGGCAGTACGTGTCGCGGCGGCTCGTTGGACTGGCGCTCCCGGGGCTCGTCGACCTCGGACGCAAGATCGAGGACCACCACGAAGACGAGGTACTGTCGCGACTACTGGCGAGTACCGGCGCGTCCGGCGTGGACGGTGAACTCAAGAACCTGATCTTCGCGGCCGACGGGCCGAAGCCGCGCATCGTTCTCCGTGACGCGATCAACAACGTCGTCGACATCGTCGAGAACGCCCAGTACTGCTTGGTCTACGATCGACCGCTTTCGGCGCACGGGCTCACTTGGGGTGAACTCACCGCCTGGTGGGCAAGGCGCGAAGCCACCGACCCCGACGAGCCGACTACACCCAGGAACCTCTATCGGCGGCTACGCGAATCGTTGAGCTCCGAGAGTCCTCCTGAGCTGGTCCTGTTCGAGGCATACGCGAGCCGGTATCGTCGCGAGCTCGGCGGAGCGATGCCGGCGCTGATCCCGCAGGTCTACCTCCACTACGACCCCTACACCATGCGAGAGCTTGCGGCCCGGAACGGCAGCTCAGCTTTGGTCCGGCAGCGAATGGACTTTCTACTGCTCCTGCCCAACAAGGCCCGCGTCGTGATCGAGGTCGACGGCAAGCAGCACTACGCGATCGGAGATCGAGCGAGCCCCGCTCTGTACGCCGCGATGGTTCGGGAAGACCGGCGTCTCCGACTCGCGGGCTATGAGGTCTACAGATTCGGCGCGGCCGAGTTGATGGCCGACGACGGAGCCGCCGCTGCGGACGCGTTCTTCACGGCGCTGCTGCAGCGCCATGGCATCGGCACCCAGTAAGGCTCAGTACGTGCCGGGTGACGGCGTGCCGGCCGCCAGGAACCCCGCGAGGGCGCGCGCAACAAGATCCGGTGCCTTGCGAGCCGTAGACGGGCTGTACATAGATATCTAAGGGGCAAGGTGACCCTGGCTGGTCTGGAAGCCGACGCACCGTTCGTGGCGAGCGAAGTCGCGCGCTGGGGCCTCAAGCCTGAACCGTAGCGTGCTAGGTAGGTCACGATCCACGTGGGCTAGCCAAGGGCGGTTCGGCCCGACGCCGCTGCCGAGCCGAGCGGATTCGGTGCTGTGGCCAGGTAGCCAGCTAGCAGGGGGCCGGCGTCAACCTCTCCAGGAGGCTGGCCACCTGGCGACCGATCGCTGCCGCCAGCGGCGGGGGGACCGCGTTGCCGACCTGGCGGTAGCGTGAGTGGCGTGCACCGTTCTTGATCTGGCCAGGAGTTCCCGGGGCCGCGGTCACGAAGGTGAAGTGGTCGGGGAAACCCTGGATTCGGGCTGCCTCACGGACCGAGAGTCCGCGAGGTGTCTGGTAGTGGTACGCGAAGTCGGCCTTGGTGTTCGCCGTCCAGGCCAGCCAGTCGGGATGAAGGCGGCGATAGGCGTAGAAATGCCGGCGGGCAAGCCTCTCACCATTGCCGGCCGGACCCCACTTGTCGGTGCCGAGATACCGCTTTAGCAGGTGCTCTGGCAAGTCGTACACGTTTCCGCCAGGAGGTATCGCTTCTAGCCGCAGCTTCGTGTCGTCGCGGATCCGCGACGGGACGTGATCTTGGGCGGCGATACTGCTCCGGCGCATGAGAGTCTGATACGCCGACGACGGATCGCTGGAGTAGAGTTCCCCGGGTTCGAGCAGGTCACTTAGCGCCTGCCGGACCGTGACCGCCCGACCGTCCGCAGGATCGGCGAGGATCTTCTGTAGTCGGGTTGCGGTCTTGCTGTCGACCGATGCGATGTGTCCGCCAGCTCCGTTCCGAAGTAGCTTCGACAGTCCCGTGCCGACGGGCATCTCGGGGGTGCCGATTTCGGCGCGTAGGCCGATGAAGACGAGGCGAGGTCGACGCTGGGGGGTCCCGAAGTCACCAGCGTCCAGGACACCAGATGTGACGTTGTACTGGCCGCCTAGAGAAAGGTCGTGGGCGATCTGCGCCCTGACCGCGCCGCCCTTGAGCTGGCTCATTCCAAGGACGTTCTCGAGCACTAGCGCCCGAGGCTGAAGCTCCTCGAGGAGACTGACGAACTCGCGGTATAGGCGGTTTCGCGGGTCGTCTATGAGGCGGTCGTGATTTCGGACCTGGCTGTATGCCTGGCACGGAGGGCCACCGGCAAGGATGTCGAGTTCAGTATCGGCGAGGGCTGCAATGAGCTCTTGCTGCTTCTCGGGCAGCGTAAGGTCGCCCTCAACTACCGTGGCCTCTGGGAAATTCTTCCGATACGTCGCGCAGGAATCGGGATCATGATCAGCGGCCGCGACGAGACGAATGCCCGCGTCGGTGAAGCCCTGAGACAGGCCGCCGGCCCCGCAGAACAGGTCGACGGCAGTCATCGGAGTCTCGCGCGCCACCGTCCCGACAATACGCCAGACGTCGGACAAAATGAGCCTGCGATCGTCTGGCCCGGTTCCTGAATCGTCGGGGTTCGTTCCGGCTCTCTGGCCGGGAGCTGCCAGCTTCGGGGCTCGTCAGATCCGTCCCTCAGCTGCCATACGACGGCGTCAGCGAACCGAGCTGCTCAAGCCATTCCCCGAGACCGATGATTCGCCCGCTCTCAATCAGTTCACGGAGCGCCACGCGGTTCCGGCCCGTCGGGCTATCGAGATTGTGGACCGTCCAGAGCGCTTCGGGGCAGATGTGAACGACGGAGTCGAGAAGCATCCGGTTCATCGCACTATCGGTTGCATTGGCAACGAGCCGCGCGGGATCGAATTCGTTCGTCACCCACACGTATTCGAACGGGTCCCGAAGAATGTTCGCGTTGACGTATGTAGCAAAATCAACACCCATCTGCTTCTCTCGGTCAGCTCGGACTGACCACTTCGCAGAAACGAGAATCCTCCGCGTGTCGTCGTCTCCAACCCAGAGGTCGACCTTCTCGACTTTGTCGCCTACTCGAGCGGGACGAAAGCCTGGGATCGTCGCGAGCGCTGTCTGGGTGCCATACAGCGCGGGCGGGCTCGGCAGCCGGGCTATAACCGCAGCCAGTACATCTTCGAAACCTCGACCCAAGAGATTCGCGCGCTTGTTACCCGAGCCGATGTAGGCGTAGATCTTACGGATGACGTCATCAATCAGGTCATCGTCCGGGTCGTAATCATCCGAGCCGGAAAACAGTGGCTCAAGGATCGCTCGAAGTGCCGGATCGTCACCTGGCTGCGGCATCTCGTCGCGCGGGAAGAGCTTGAACTGGGTCTCAGTGGCTTTGCGGACCATTTGATCTGCTTCCGCAGCGGTGACCGCACCGATCACTTCACGGAACATGAAGTCGATCTCGTCCTTAAGTGCGGTCGGGGGCGTACCCAGGTGGGCTGCGAGCCACTTGTGAAACACGAGGCTGCGCGGATACCACGGCTTTCCAGGCTGCGACTTATCGGATTCGTAGCAATGAGCGAGGCCCGTGCGGCTATCCACCCAGAGGAGGAGCCGGTAGACATCGCGCCACGCATCTGCTGGGTTGATAGCGCGCGGCCCGAGGAATTCATCTATAAGGCGCCGACGGTTTTCGAGGCTAAACGGCGCGAGCACAGGACCGATCTCCATCCTGGACACTATGACCCACGCGGCGGCGGATCCAGATCAGTGGCAGTACGGCGTTGGATGCTGGCGAGCTGACGGACGTAGGCGCAACCTGGGCTGATGGAGGCGTCTGTTGCCGAAGCCGTCGGGTACTCGGTCAGCGTGCACCGCTCCGTGGACACCGCGAACTCCTGTTGCCGCGTTCCTCGAGATCGAGCCACGCAGCGGGACGGGGTGCTCACGAGCGAACTTCACGCCCCCAGCGCGGGCGGACTGGGCGGAGGTTCTTCGCTGCCGTGATTCCCTGCGCGCCTGCGCGCCGCGATCTTGATGGAGCTGACGACGCCTTGGGAAGCCGCCGAGTGACATCTTCGACGCCGAAAGCGGAGCCCGCGTGTCGCCGCAAGCGCTAGGCGCGGCCGGCCGTCGGCACGCTGATCGTCAGCCCCAGTGGGGCAACGAGTGCGGTACACAGAAGATTCGTCTAGTCCGTTGTTCGCCCAAGAAGCAGCGAGTTGAGCTCCTGCTCAAGTTCGGCTCGAAGGGCTAGCGTGCTCGCTCGTTCGCGGCGGACGTGCTCGACTTGGTCGACGGCTTTACGGATCGCTGACCGAAGCAGGTCAAGGCCCGAATCGTCAATCCTGAAAGCATCGAATCGTATGGCAGCGGGTGCCGACTTGAGCGACGCGAGCACTCCGCCTTGCGCTTGGAACACGCTACCGACGACGGCCACGTCGTTGGACGGTCCGAGCACCTGCGTCGTGACGACAACGACTTCTCCTCCAGGTCGAAGGTCGTGTTCGCCGCTAACGGCACCGAACAAGCCTGAATCATCTTCGTCGAATACGGCGCGAATGGGCGCGACCAACGCCTCCACGTCTCGTCCTCGAACCTCGTCCGGGAGGCGACGGCAGTGGTAAGAAGCGGTGGCCTCGATCAGAGCGGCTCGGACGACCTCAGCGATCGCGTCCGCCGGAGCTCCGGGTGCCACAAAGAAGGTGAAGTCTCCGGACAGGCTTTGGGAGCCGGGCTGGATCTGGAGGTCCGCGTGGCCCGTTGCTTCTCTGGCGGCATCTAGCGCGTACTGCATGTCCTGGCCCCAATCGCTTCGACCTTGCTCGGGGAGATTGGCGATCGTCACGACGAACTCGGTACGGTGCTGTCCAGCGATGTCAGCCTTACCCCCGACTCGCACGCCGACGGCGACCGGCTCTCCGCTTTCCTCTGTGGTCGGAGGCTTCATCTCGGCGTAGTGCGCGCGCCACCGCTCACGCGGGTAGCGAGCGTTGAAGGGCTCCCAGCGACAGATCCAGTCAAAGACAAAGAGCATTGCTCGGTGCGCATCCTGCGCGGCCAGGGGCACCCCTTCGGCGGCCTGGCGACGTGTCGCTGCGAACCAGTGGTACTCCCCGAGGTCGGCGGCGAAGACCCCAACGTCGAGCCACTCCTCGCTTCGCTGGTGTGCGTCCCACAAGCGTGGATCTCGATCAAAGCTCGAGCTGTAGAGGCCTGAACCGTAGGCGTCCTCCTGCTGCGCGCGCCACCGCCCCAGGACGTCACTGAATGCCGCGACAGCATGTTCGAAGGCGGCAGTGGGATCCTTCGCCATCAGCGCGCGGTCGGCCGCGGCGATGCGCGCGCGAAGACGGTCGTCAGCGATGGCCTCGGCGTGCGTGATGTCGCGCAAACTCACAGCGAAGACCTGGCGGATGAGGCCGTGAATGAACTCCAGTGCCGCGCTAGCCCATTCACGCAAGTGCCCAGCGTCGGGGATCACGGTCTCATGCTGAGCGGCGTTCCGTGCGCGATGGAGTGCCCGGACCTCACGCCTGCGAGGCGAGCGCCACGACGCGAGCTCCTCAACCTTCGCGAGTAGCTCCGGGACGTTCTTGTAGGACCTATCCGGTGCTTCGAGGCGTGCCGCTGCGAGACCGAGTGCGAGTTCGCAGGCGCCGTCGATCGCGACCAATGCGGCGTGCCGTCCGACCAGGGATTGGTCGCGGCTGGCGATGTCGGCTCGCTCCAAGAACAGCCGCAGGCGAACGAGCGCCAGGAGATCCGAAGCGGGTAGTTCCGGCTCGCCTATCGGGCTCACGCGTTGTCCTGGGAGGCTGGCCGGGATGGGCAGCTAGTTCTTGGAACCTGCATCTACGAACGCCTTGATGATGATCGGGTGTACTGAATCGTTAACGCGAAACCAGGCAGCGTGATCTTGCTGTGCCTTGACGGCCGCGCCCACGAGGCGTGCGTCGCCCTTTGAATCGATGTCATCCAGTGTTGAGCGCAACATCGAAGCCACGGCGTAGCGGTTATGTGTGGCGCCGATGCGAAGCACCTCTTCGAGCGCCTTGACCTGTAGGTCGGAATCGGTACTGATCTGGAAGATCGTCAGATAGAAGCGCGCGAACCCATCGCAGTCGTCCCACGGAAGGCTCCCGGCCGAAGCACGCATCACCTCGGCGACCATCTGCACGAATCCCGCTCCGCGCTCGGTCATCCACGTCTGGAGGAGAGCGGGGGGCAAGAACGGCGCGATCTCGTAGTGCAGCTCGAAGTCATCAGCGTGGCGCTGGAAGTGCTCGTCAAGTTCCTTGATGATTCCGGCGCGTGCCAGAGACCCCGTGTCGGCGTTCCAACGTTCGACCAGGTCCTGCGCAATCTTCTTGAGGCTGCCCGAGGGAGCTGCGAGGAGAGATTCGAAGGCCCGCAACATCTCGGTGGCCGAGCTGTGACGATCGTCCTGGCGGTACTCGGTCGCCTTTTCGATGAAGGCTCGAAACTGCGCGGGGACTAGGAGTGGATCAAGCGGAGCCAGGTGGACGGGATCGCGATCGGTCAGCATCCACCAGAGCACGCGCCCGAGGGCATAGACATCAGCTTGAGCGCCTACGCGTTTGAGGTCGGTGCACTGCTCTGGAGCCATGTAGCCTTCAGATCCGAGCCCGACTGAGGTCTCGGTGATGCCGCGGCCCGCGTTGTTCGGACCGATGTCCTTAGCTAGGTCGAAGTCGCTGACGACAGGCGCCCCATCGAGCAAGAGGATGTTCGGCGGCTTGATATCGCGGTGCAAGATCTTCTGGCCGTGCGCGTAGGCGACGGCCTCGAGCACATTCCTGAACAGATCGATGCGTTCGGATTCCTCGGGATTCTCGCGCCGAATCCAGGTCTGAAGATTGCCGCCGCTGGCGCGGGGCATGATGATGAAGGGGGTGCCGTCCTTTCGATTGCCGGTGGCTTCCACGGGCATGATGTTCGGATGGCGAAGGCGCTTCCCGAGCTGCCCACCGTTGCGGAACCGCGTGATCCACTCCTCCGCATCGTCCCCGTCCGGGACGGCACAGATCTTGACTGCGTAGTCGTCGTCGACTACTCGGCCGTCTTCGACGAGGTGGCACGGATAGACCGTCCCGAAACCACCTTCGCCTAGAGGTTGGTGCTGCGTAAGAAACCGCCAGGGCATCGTCGGGAGTGTAGGGGAGCTACAGCCAATAGCGTTTCTTCGCGTTCGTGGCGATGGCGGCAGAACCTGCACGGTCGGCCCGGGATCCAGGCGTTAAGGGCAAGGCTTGGAGTCGACCGGTGGTTGACACTGGACGCCGCCCTCTAGGGACGCGACGAGGGGCCCGTCGAAGTTCACCCCATGCGACCGATCCACCCGCTGCTCCAACTGGGCGTAGACGTCCATCGTCATCCGGGAGTCGGCCTGGCCGACCTAGCTCATGACCTACATGACGTCGAACTGGTTGGCGCGTAGAGCGATCGAGATATAGGTGCGCCAGAGAGGCTATGCGGGCTGATGCTCGGCAGCGCCAGGAGGCAGTGGACGGCGCGTTGCTCACTGGCAAACGCGGCTGCCTCGCCGACGATCGTCCCGACCCGCTCGCGGGCGAGCCGTCCTCCGTCTCGGTTCTGGACGGGGTAGTCGCTGGGCGCGGTCGGGTGCCCGGCGCGTTGGAGGCGGTCGCGTGAACGACGAGGGTGGTGGTGGGGGGCCAGTGCACGTCACTGTAGGCCGGGAGTCGGCGTCGAGAAGAGCCGGCGTACCTAGCACACAATCGACGACGTTCGCGCCGATCCAGAAGATGTCCCGCAGCTCGTTCATCGTCGAGAAGAGCGTCATGCGGCCCAGTGGCCCCGCCTCCTCCAAACGAGCTACGAGTTCGGACTTCGTGTTGGCGGAATGCAAGTAGTGGCCATGGAGATAGGCGTCCAAGAGCTGCCGCACGTCGATCGAACTTTGCTCGTCGCTGTCGCCGACAACCACGCCGGTTCCGAGCCCTGCACGAACGCGATTGCGTTCGGAATCCACGTGCGCGTCGAGTTCCTGGATCGCCTCGCCCGCGAGGGGGCCGCCGCGCTCGTGAACGCTCCGCTTGAGGAGATTGAAGGTCGGCCTATAGCTGGTGGGCTCATTGGGGTTGTAGACCTGGCGGAACTGCGTGATGGCCGCCCGGACAGCTTCGTCGTCCGGCTCCCGCATCTCTTGGTGAGAGCGCCGTCCGCCGAGCGCCAGCTTGGCGGCCTTCGGCGCCTGCTCAAAGAAGCGCATGTGGCCCAGGCGGCGGACATTGGCAGCATAGGCACGAAGGCGCGTCGTCTCTTCCCTGGTGAATGGACGGTAGATCTCAGCGGGTCGATCGAGGACGTACGGCTTGGCGGCACCGGCCCGTGTTGGGCTGCCAAGGACTATCGGAGTGGTTTCCGCGGAGTAGAGGGCTGAGCGACGATCTACGTCGAGGACGCCGAGGGCCCCGCGGACAACCACATGTGTCTCGAGGACTGCTCCACCGAGGCTGCGCAGCGCCTTTGCGACGGACCACTCGTAGGTGATTCCTGACCACCGTTCGACGTTGGCGCGCTTGATAGCGTCGCCGCTGACGACGGTGCCGTGCAACCAGTCGTCCAGGACTCGAGCTGCGTCGAAGGTCTCGACAGGCTCGGGGAATCGACCCGCGTCGAGGTCAGCCTGGTCGACGCGGTGCATCAGAGGCTCGGCTTGAGCGGAGTTGAAGCGGCGTTGCAGCTCCTCAAGCAGAGCATGGGTGCGGGCCGCGCTCGGACCGGGGCGGACACGACGCCTCAAAATTTCGACGACCGTGTCGTGGTTGGTGGCTTCTCCGGCGAGCAACACGCGCCGAAGGACTACTCCGGCAACCTCCATGGCCTCCTCGTTGGCGCCGCGCATGATGGTGTAGCTCCCGAAGTGGAGGCCGGAGGGCTGCGTGAAGAACGTGCGGGTAGCAAGCTTCCAGCACAGATCATTGAAGGCGTCGAGGCAACGCCTATCGCGGTCGGTGAAGGGCTGGAAACTTTGACCCCAGTTCTCAAGGAGGAGGGCGTCGACAAGCTCTCGGGGCCCGGTCGGCATGGCGCTAGCCTACGGCCTGTCTCCTGGGTAAGGAAGCGTCCAGCGTACGGCGCCGACTATGGTGATGGCGATGAGCGAGCGTCCTGCGGGTGAACCACCGGAGAGCCTTCTCCCTAGCGTGATGCGGCAGGCGGAGGCGTTTGGCGCCTCTTTGCGGCCAATACGGCCGATGATCCAACAGGCGCAGCAGTGGGTGGCGGACCTGGAGATCGCGACGCGTCCCACCGTTGAGCGCCTCGACAAGTGGGCGGACGGCGTTCAAGCGGCCGTGCAACCTGCGCGTGATTGGCTCGACGCCAACGGCGACAGGGTGATCGAAATCATGGCCGCGGTGCAGTACGCGGCTGCCAGCGGGCGGGTCGAGAACTGGATGGATCTCGACGAGCAGGAATGGACCGCGGCGCTCAAGCTGATGGCCGCCGACGACGGTGTGCCCCTGGCCTGGGTGCCGCCGGGCGCGGTCGTCAAGGCGCTCATCGCCGCCAGCGACCATGAGGCACGGGACGCTGTGCTCCTCGCCCACTCCGACGAGATCGTCGAGTCAGCGCGAGAAGTCGTAGCGGCCATCACCCATCCGGAACTAGCCGACCTGCGAGCAGCGGTTCTCGCCGGCTGGGATGCTTGGGAAGCTGGCCTGGTCACACCCGCGCAGACCACAGCGGCGGCCTGCGTCAGCGAGATAATCAACGCCCGGTACGGATTCAATCGCTTCGAACAGTTCTGCAAGGAACTTGCTCCGTTGCGTGACTCTCACCCGGAAACCTGGCAACTCACCCGACTCCGCGCGACCGCGGTTCGATGCAGCCTTAGCACCGCCGTCCAGAACACCAGGCGGCGTCTTCCGGGCTTTAATCGACACGCGAGCGTGCACGGCGTTGTCGCGGCAACCTTCACCCGTCCTAACGCAATCCGGGGGTTGATGTTGGCGACAAGCGCGGCTCGGGAGCTACAATTTGAGCGCTCCGGCGAATGGCTCAACGGCGCTGATTCTGAGAGCCGGTAGAACGGCGCGAACACGGGGACATAGCTTCGAGGAGAACCGTTCGATCGGTGGGAGTGGCGGTCTCGCGATACTCCGGTTGGGTTCAGGGCCGTTCGACCGAGCGGTTCGGCTATCGGCCCGCTTAGAAGCCGATCGCCTTCCTTCAGGGGCCAGGGGCCGCCCGATGGGATGCCCGCTGCAGTAGATGGTGATGACGGTAACTCGTTCGTCACCGAGAATGGGAAGCTCGTACGTGCGACTGCCTGGCACCTCGGACGCAGCGACAGACCGCTGCCGCTCGTTCCGGCTCCCGTCGAACTCGCCAAGCCCGCGTTCGCCTCCTTTGACGTCGAGCTCGCCGAAGCGGCGTTCGTTGCCCTCGGCGCCGAGGGGAAGGCTGCAAACCGCCTGGCCGTGGTGCTGGACTGGTACCGCCTCGCTCTGAGCAACGCCGAGGCCGTGACGCTCGAAAATCCGGGTCGGCGCGACACGCGCGGCCCTAGAGGTCTTGGTGGACGAAGGCAGGATCGGCAAGCTGGCAGACGCCTACTGTCACCTCGTCAGCGAATCTGACCCGCCGAAGACCATCTACACCGAGGAACAATGCGGGAAGGAAGGTAAGCCGCTCAGCGACAACGGGTTCTGGCTCGCGCGACTTAACTTGCTGCGCAACGCGATCATGCACGGCGACGGAGACGGTATCCCCGATGAGCTGTGGGAGCACGACGGCCATCCCCAGCTCAACCACATTCACGATCGCCTGATCGACGCGCTTCGGGCATACCTGCGGCCGAAACGAACGACCCGTTGCTTCGCATTGAGCCCATCGAGCGAGATTCCCGCCGGACCTTCGAGAAGTGGGCCGCCCAACACGTCACAGAAGTGGGCCGCTCAACACGTCAAGTCTGACGGCGCACGCGAGTGACGGGAAATGGATGCCCTGCCGGGGTCACCGCATCGCGGCGGTGATGAAGCCCGGGTCGGGCATCGCCACGGTGGACTGTCCGAAGTCGGGGCAGACTCGGTTGAACCGGTACCCCTCGTACGGCGCGGCGAGGGTCCACCCCGTTCGCTGCAACAGGCTGGGCGGCGCGCTACCCCAGCGACCACCGACGCCGCGAACGATGACCCGACCGTCGCTTTCCTGCACGTAGGTCTCAAGGTAGATCGGCGGTTTGTCTGGCGCTACGAACTCGGCCAGCTGCCGATCGGAGCGCCGTCGCCGCATCCAATCCGGTCGGCGACGCCAAACCCAGACCGCCCATATGGCGAGGGTCGCCAACGCGACCAGAAGCCCCGCATACAACGCGATCGTCTCCACACCGCAAGTGTCCTCGATGTCCCCGACGGATCGGGGTACATGTCGAACTGACCATCGGCGTGGCATCCGCCGTGATTGCGCTGGGAGGCCAACTGCTCGGCGGCTGACGGCCCGCTGCGTTCTGAAGCGGCGACGCACCGCCCGCCGGCTCGGCCGGTTCGCTATTCGTCGGCGAACCAGACGTCGAGGGGACGCTCACCTGCTTCGAAGCGCGACCGCTGGTCCGCCAACTCGTTGCGCCAGCGCTCCAATTCGACAAGGGGCACCTGTTCGGTCTGAGCGCTACGCATGCTTTCCTGCGCCACCAGGCGCCCCAGGTCGCGAACGAACCCGTCGACGGTCCCAAGCGACCCAAGACTCGGCTGCTGCCCATGAATCACCGCGTTGCGACACCTCTCCGCACGCTCCAGGAGCCGGACGAAGAGCCTTCCCTGCTCGTCCAACCAAGCTGTTGCGGCCTTCGGCTCGCGGAGCACCGTGATGGCCTCCCGCACCAAACGGTGTTCTGGACGCTCTACAGCGATGCTCGTGGCCAACGGGCCAAAGTACAGCTCCAGCCGGGTGAGGCCCGTGGCAGACCAGTAACTCACTGAGGAGTCCTTCTCGTCGCGCGGCCACACCAGGTCCTCGACCATCTTGGCGAACGGCCCCGAACGGCCATGCGTCTTCCACACCCCCGTCCGCGCATTCAGGCACATCGCTTGAGCCCACCGGAGCCGCTGCAGCCGCAACCACGGAGCCAGCAGGTAGCGCTCTGTCACCTCGGGCCAGGCCTCACCCTTGACCTGCACAACGCTCAGCGTGCGCTCCAGAGCCCTGGTGCCCAACGCCACTCTCTGCTCCGCACGAGGGATACGCGAGACCGCCACAACCCAACGGGCATCCTCAACTGCGGCAGCCGCCAACGCGTCACCGGACGCAAGCCGCTCGGTAAACGCCGTGCCGATGTGGCGCAACTTCGCCGGAGTGCTGTCGAACGCCGGGTGCTGCGAGCCTCTCCGTACGGCCTCCGGGTGAAGGTCGAACCGAAGGCGCGAGCCGTACCACCCCGCCTTGTCGCGGTACACGGACTCGCCCGAGCAAAGAACCCAGCCCGAGTGGTCCTCGGCGACCTCAATCAGGCCCTCCAGGAGGTCCCGGGCGCGGGCGGGCGCCTGCCCAACGGCCGTGTCGGTCAGCGACACACGCACGAGCACGCCCTGAACGTCGTCCGGCAACTCGAGATGACCAAGCCACGTCGAGGCCTCCTCCCAGTCGGCGAGTTCGCGCGGAGGCACGTACCCCTCGATTTGCTCCAGCGGTCCTCCGGCCCCAGCACCTTCAGGCACCAAGCCCACGTTGAAGAGCTGAACCGGTCCGAGCGGCTGCCAGAAGTCGACCCATGCGTGAGCGAACAAGAGCCACACGACGACGTCACCTCGTTCGGCGTCGGCAGCGACCGCCTCACGACAGATGGCCCGACGACGCGACTCTGAAAAGCCCGCCGGAGACCTGGGGTCGCAAGTATCAGCTGCGTCGATCGCGCCGGCATGAGCGGCCGACGTACTGGAGTCGTTCAGCAGGCCGGATAGAAGCTCTGCCAAACCTCCGAAGTCGGACCAGACATGGCCCCGGAGTTCACAGAGTTCCCGCAACACCATGATGCGGTGCTCGCCGAGCTCTGCATCAACCGCAGCGTCCTCAAAGGCTTGAACAACGTCATCCCACGCCGCCGCCGCGACCTCCGGCTCACAGAGCCGCTCGGTCAGCACCTGCGCAGCAAGGCTCACGGCCCTCGAGCCAGTGCCCGTCGACAGCTGCTTTGGCCCCACCGCACCTCGAAAGCTATTCAGAGCAGCGCCAATCGCCTTCACGGTCGAGGGTCCAAGACCCCTGCACATGTCATACGCATCGTTGGCGAGCGAGGCGCGGTCATCCTCGTTCGTTGCGCCGTGCCCCGCCAAAATCGCCTCACACGTGTTCCCTATCTCCTCAAGAACTGTCCGCGGTCCCAACGTGAGCAACGAAGCGCCTGCACCGCCAGCCGCTAGCTGACCTTGCAAGGCTGAGTGCCAAGCGGACATGCGGGAGGACATCGGCTCCTTGTTCGTCACGAACATCGGCGCAGCCTAGCCGCCGGGCCGGCTGGCCCGGCGCGTAGCGCTAGGAGACCCGCAGCCTGCCGATAAGTCGAGTCGGTCGCTCAGCGGCTAGCGGCGGATTGCAACGACCGGGCCGGGGTCGCTAGTACCAGACGATCTTGAATCGCTGGCCGCTGCAGTAGCGCCGAAGCTTGATGCCCTGCGCTGAGCCGGCGCCGCGATTCTGGCTGGAGTCAACGTACTCGACGTCCGCTTTCACGCTGGTTCGGGCCATCGCCATCGGATACTCGTCGCGATCTTTGCCCGTGCGGGTCGGCATGCCGGCGAGCAACTTGGCTCGGCGCTGGGCAGCGCCCTTGCGGTGGATCGTCAGGATGCGCGGCCAGCCCTTCTTGATTGCCCGTTCCCAGTGGTCTCGGACGGCCGGGTACTTCGTTCGGGAGAGTCCGACTGAAACGGTCTTGCGAACTACAACGCAGTTCTTTGGGTCTGCCTCGGTGCGCTGAGGTGTCGGTACAGGCTTGGAGGGCTCGGGCGAGTCTTTCGATGGGCTCGAGCCGGTGTCCGACGGGCCCGCGCAGGGGCAGGACAGTCCCTCGCAGTAGATCCCGTCACCGTCGCTGTCTCGGGTGTCTTTGGCTGCTTGGGCTGCCGCCTGGTTGGCGTAGTCCGAGCAGGTAGCAGCGACTGCTCGCTCGACGCCAACCGGGGCGCCTCCTAGGGTCAACGACAGTGCGAAGAGGCCGAGCAGGCAGAGGCTGACTAGGGCTCGGGCGGGGCGAAGCACCGCGGCAGCGTAGCGGGCGGGGCAGCGGCGTGGCGCTGGGTCATCTCCCTCTTCGGCCCTGCCCGAAGTGCTGGACGCTGGGCGGGTTTCGGAACTGCTGCGGTACTGGGGTGCCGTCGGCGGTCGGGCGAAGCTGCCCTCCCTCCCGCTGGCGCCACCTCTCCAGTTGCTCGGGCGAAAGCTCGTGTAGCCGCCGCGCCGGGGTGTTGGCGGACGCGAGGACATCGTCGAGGGCTCGGACGCGGCGCACGACGATGTTGATCTGTCCACCTCCGGCTGCGTGTCGTTCGAGGCGCCCTTCCGCGGCGACCAGCGGTTCGGTTCGGACCACGAGGCGATCGCGGAGGTAGACGGCGGGCGGGACGACGAGGTTAACGGTGCCCTCTTCGTCCTCCAACAACAAGAACGTGACGCCCCTGGCACTGGCAGGTCGCTGCCTGGCGAGTACCAGTCCGGCAACCCGGACTGTTGAGCCGTGTCGGGTCCGCGGGAGCTGGTCGCTCGGCAGGACGCGTGAGGTCGCGAGTTGCGGCCGCAGGAGCGCGAGGGGGTGGGGCCCGGTGGTCAGGCCGGTGGCAGCGTAGTCAGCGATCATGCGATCCCACGCCGAGGAGTCCTTGAGATCCGGCGTTGCATGGGCGCCGGGGGTCAGCTCTAGCGCGAGCTGCGTGCCGGCCTTGACGTTGTGGCCGGGCGTGAGGAGCCCGACCTGCCAGAGCGCGGCGCGTCGTCGACGAGGGACCGGAACGCCGTCTTGGCCGGCGAGCTCGTCGCAGGCGCCCGCCCAGGCCAGGCGCTCCAGCGACGGGACGCTGAGCCCCAGACGGGTCGCGAGGTTCCCCAACGACTCCCACGGGCCGTGTGCGTCGCGTTCGGCAACTAGCGCATCGGTCTCGTCGGCTTGGACGCCCTTGACGTATCCGAGCCCGATCTGGATCGCTCCGTCGTCGGTGATCGTGCAGTCGGTATCGCTGGTGCGCACATCCGGGGGTAGGACGGTGATTCCGCGGCGTTGGGCGTCGTGGATCAGCGCATCGGGCGGGTAGAACCCCATCGGCTGCTCGTTGAGCAGCGAGACGCAGAACTCGACGGGATGGTGCACCCGCAACCAGGTCGACTGGTAGGCCAGCAGTCCGAAGGCGGCGGCGTGGGCTTTGGGGAAGCCGAAGCCGGCGAACCCGCGGACCATGTCCCAGACCTGCTCGGCGGTCTCGGGCGTGACGTCTCGGTGCGTCTTTCGGGCGCCGTCGACGAACTGCTGGTGGTGGGCCTCGATCGCCTCGGCGGAACGCTTGCGACTCATCGCGCGTCGTAGCCCCTCGGCCTCGCCGGCGGTGAACCCGGAGAAGGCTTGGGCGACCTCGATGACCTGGTCTTGGAAGATCAGCGTCCCGAGCGTTTCGCGGAGTGCGGGTTCGAGGGAGTGGTGGAGGTAGGTGATCTGGAAGTTCGGGTCTGCGCGGAGGCGTTGGAGGCGGTCGATGTAGGGGTCGATCGCGCCGCCTTGGATCGGGCCGGGCCGGACGATCGCGACCTGGATGGCCAGCTCGTCGAGCGTCGCCGGGCGGGTACGCAACAGCGACCCCATCTGCGCGCGACTCTCGATCTGGAAGACGCCGGTGGTCTCCGCGCGCTGGATCGCACCGAACGTCTGGGGATCGTCCAGCGGGATCCGCGAGAGATCCAGAGGGTTCTGTTCAGGGTGGCGCTTGGAGATCAGCTCGACGCTGCGCTCGACGCAGGAGAGCATCCCGAGACCCAAGAGATCGATCTTGAGAAATCCGCCGTCTGAGCAGCTGTCTTTGTCCCACATCACCATCTGCCGGCCTGCCATCGCGGCGGGTACGGCGGGGCAGCAGTCGATCAGCGGTCGGGTCGCGATGATCATCCCGCCCGGATGCTGCGAGAGATGGCGCGGCAGGCCGTGGGCCTCGTTGGACAGGTGAGCCAGCCATTCCCACCGGTCGCGCGGCGCGTTCTCGTCGGTACCGCGCAGCCTGGGTCCGTGGTGTGGGGTGACCTGGGCGGTGGCGATGTCCTCGGCGACGTTCATCGCCGACCAGCCCTCGGAGCCGCGTGCGACGCGCTCGAGCTCGGCGGCGGGCAGGCCGAGCGCGGCTCCGAGCTCGCGAATCGCTCCGCGGGAGCGATAGGTCGGGAAGGCGGCGACGAGGGCGGCGCGGTCGGTGCCGTAGCGCTCGTGGACCTGCACGATCAGCTCCGCTCGGACGTCGCGCGGAAAGTCCAAGTCGATGTCGGGCACCCCGCTGATGTCTTCGTGCAAGAACCGGCCGAGTGACAGTCCGGACTCGATCGGGTCCACGTGCGAGAGACCCGTCAAGTAGCAGACGATCGAGGACACCGATGACCCTCGGCCGCGTCCGGGCGGCAGCACTGATCGAGCCGCCGAGCCGCCACGCACCCCGACGGCGACTTCGCGGGCCAGCTCCAGGATCTCGTGGTGCAAGAGGAAGAAGCCGTCGAGCCCGAGTTTGCCGATCAGACGGAGCTCTTCGTCCAATCGCGCCTCGGCGGGGCGCCGGAATCGGTGCCCGACCGGGTAGCGGCCATCGAACGCGGCACGACAAACGGCGGTCAGCTGGGCGCCGGCCTTCGCGTTCTCAAGCCCGGGGTAGCTGTAGGGCAACTGCTCGGTGAGATCGAACCGCAAGCGGTCTGCCAAGCGCACGGACTCGGCGACCGCATCGGGCTGGTCGACCTGGCGCGAGAACATCGAATGCGGCGAGGCCAGGACGTGGCTGTGGTTGCCGCGGCGGATCGGCTCGGAAGCGTCGAGGGGCGTGTGGTGACGGATGGCAACGAACGCATCCTGTAGCCGGGCGCGCGCTCGCGAGTGCGCATGGACGTTGCCGGTAGCCACGCACTTCAGTCCGAGCCGGCGAGCGAGCTGCCTCTGAATCCGCACGCGGTCTCGATCACCGCGCAGGTACTGGCGCTGCAGCTCGACGTAGAGGTCGTCGCGACCGAACGCATCGCGCAGGATCCGCAGCGTCGGCTCATCGCGGACACCATGATCAGCGCAGCCGCTGAGACAGACCAGGCCCTCGTGGTGGTGGCAGACGTCGGCAATCGTCACCCACGGCTGCGTCCGCTGACGCTGCCGATGCTCACGCGTGTGCTCGTGCGCGCGGGTCAGGAGCCGGCAGAGGCTCTTCCAGCCGCGAGCGTTCTGGACCAGCAACGTCAGGTGCCGCGTAACGTCCGGACCGGGATCCCGGCCGGCCGGAGGCCGCGGCCCAGCGACGACCGTGACCTCAGCCCCGTGAATGGCACGAAGGCCACTGGAGCGAGCGGCCTGGGCGAACTCCATCGACCCGCTGACGCTGTCGTGGTCGGTCAGTGCCATCGCGTCGTATCCGAGCCGCGTGGCGGCGAGCACCAGTTCCTCCGGCAGCGACGCGCCGTCGAGGAAGGAATAGGCCGAATGGCTATGAAGTTCGACGTACAACGACACGAACATACGTTCGCATATTCGCGCTGCGATGTCGCGTATGCCGGCGCCCGAACCGCTCCCGCTCGAAGGCGTCGACATCGCTCCCGAGGTCGCCGAGGAACTACGCAGCGGTCATCGCTGGGCAGCGTCACTGGCGGCCGGTGATCGCGTCGCGAGCCACGCGGGCGGTGCGGGAGCGCCGATCGTCGACACGATCGCGGCCCCGGCCGGTTACATCCGTACGACGCATGATCTCCGGCTCCAGCTGCTCGACTGGTTGAACTGGAACCGCGACAATCTCGGGTTCATCCACGACAGCGCCGCCCGCTGGTAGGCCAACGGGGAGTCGCAAGCCGACGTTGTCTGAACCAGTGGTCTCGATCGGGGGGCGAGATTCAGAGGGTCAGTGGGTATCCAGTGTGGGCGGGCCGCTCAGGTAGCGCAGCGCACATGCGGAGAGACGACCGGTCGGTCCGCCCCTCAAAACGCGCAGATCTCCGTCCGTGTCACGTGGACGTTGCGCACGACGCTGCACGCGCGTCTGCGGCGTCCCAGCGGCAACGGGAAGCCCCGATCGAGTGC
Organism: Patulibacter ginsengiterrae; assembly: GCF_056269115.1. Classification (NCBI taxonomy): domain Bacteria; kingdom Bacillati; phylum Actinomycetota; class Thermoleophilia; order Solirubrobacterales; family Patulibacteraceae; genus Patulibacter; species Patulibacter ginsengiterrae. The sequence continues at coordinate 152,038 of NZ_JBWDOG010000001.1, read as the reverse complement.
CCGGCAGTTCAGGTTGGATCGAGGCAAGACGGCAGCGTCGCCCGTCGTTTAACCCTGGTGGCCCCAGCATTGGGGCCACCAGGATGAGCGCTACGGCGGGTGCCGTCTGCGGCAAAGCCCGCGAGCTTCGCCGTCTTGGATTCGGCACTCCCGCTGGACGTGACGGTCACGGACACGGGCCGGTCCGCCTTGGGCGTAGACGGGTCGAACGACTTCGCGTAGGTGTTGCCCGCGAGCAGGGCGCCTGAAGTAGCGGTCGGTATTAGGGGGCGGCTGTATCGAGCGACGGTTGGCGAGCAACCCGGGCCCCGGTGCGCGTTTCGTCGTAGGGCGGGGATCAGTGGGTCGGTGGCGCGGCGGGAGGCCAATCAGGACCGCGGCGAGAGTCGCCTTCAAGGACCAGTGCGCACCCGGGACGATGCGCAATGCGGCCATCAGGTTGTTGACTGCCCAGTCCTCTCTCGTCCTCTGATGGGGCGGGGGGGGGGAGGCATGAAACACACGCATCGTTGGCCCGGGGCCGTGGGTTTCGGGGCGACGTATTTTGCGTGGGACTACGCGATGCAGTCGGCTACGCGGAGGGCGCCGATGGCGGGGCGCGCGACCCAGACGGCGTCGCGATGGCGCATCAGGATGCCGGCCCTTTCGAGCTTGGAGACTGCGTTCTTCGTCGCTTCGGGATCTGAGCTGGCCCCCATTTCGCGGACGATCTCGTCGACCGCAAGCTGGGCCGGGTACTCGTCGGCGAGCAAGAACAAAATGGCGCTCTGTAGCAAATTGACCTCGTCGTCTGGCGATTGCTGGAACGTCTCATCGTGCATGTCGATCCTCCTCATCTGCACGCCCCGGACGGTGCGTCTGGGCATGGCGACACAATAGAACGAATAGCAGAATTGCGGACGTCGTCTTCGTGTCCGTTTTGGACTAGTTCAACCTCTCTATTCCAATCTAACTAGTGCAATACGGGTATTGCGAGGAGTGTGCCTCGGCGCGTAGCCTGACTGCCACGCTTCATCGACGTACAACACGCATGTCCTCCTCTCCGTTCGACGAAAACCTGGATTCCGGCTCGCCGTGGCCTCGCCCGCTGGCTCCGCGGTTGAGGCTGCCGGACGGTTCCAGTGCTTCTGTCGAAGAGCACGCCCTCTTGCGGCTGGAGCAACGGTTCGCCGCCGCGCTCATCGGACGGGCGGAGATTCTGGAGCGGGTGCAGCTCCTCCTGGACCAGGTTGGGCGTATGTCGACGGAGCAGCCTGAGTGGCTGCGAGGGCCAGGCCGCCGGGGGTATCGCTACGCCCTGATCGGCGATGACCTACTGCTGATCGTGCGCGGCCCCACCGTCGTGACGGGAATCGCGCGCGGCGCACTCTCCGACCAAGCCCGGGCTCGCCGGAACAAGGAGGCGGCCGATCGTCGCAGCTGGCGATCACGGCCACGGCACCGCGAGGGGCGACGCCATCTGCGACTCCGGAGCGACTGGTGGTAGACGAGCAGAGCGGCATCGACGCGCGGGAGACTTGCCTGTGTGCAATGCACTGGCTCTGGTACGTTCGCCGCATGCGACGCGATCTAGCACCTGGAACGATCCTGGCCTGGAAGCCTAGGGCCGCGTCGATGTTGTCGACGGTTGCCGTCGTCGCGGCGAGCGTCAGCGCGGTCCACGGCCTCACCGCAAGCGACGCGGCCGCCGCGCGAACCATCCAGGTGCGCGAGAACGCGAGCTTGAAGCTCGTCAAGAAATCGGGATCGACCTTTACGCATTCGGGCAAGGTGACCGGGACGATTCCGGGGACCGCCCGCTCGCGGATGACACTGAACGCGCTGTCGCTGAGCGGCACGGTCACGATTCGCGCCAAGGGCGGTTCGGTGAACCTCCGGATCAACGGTCAGGCTCGATCGGGCGGGTTGCGGTCGAGGTTCAGCGGGACGGCGACGATGGCCGGCGGGACCGGCCGCTATGCCAACGCCCGTGGTAGAGGGCGGTTCGACGGCGTGGTCAATCGTCGTACCTGGGCGGCCACGATCAATGCCAGCGGCTCGCTGGCGTACTGACGCACTTCGCTCTTGCGTCGATCACGCCTAGCACTCGCGGCGTCGCTGCTTGCGATCTCGTGCCTTCCCGAAGCGGCGGCCACCGTCAATGCGGCGGCACCGCCCGTTCGGTTCTCGGTTCGCCTCTCCGACGGGGCTCGCCTCGGGGGGCAGGCGGCAATCCGTGTCGGATTGGGGATCGATGTCGGGCGGCTCCGGTCCCCGGTGACCGACCTGCAGATCCGGACACCCCGCGGGCTGGACGTCGCCACCAGCGGACTCGGCATCGCCACATGCAACCGCCCCAAGGCAGAGATCACGAGCGTGATCGTGCCCGACGATGCGATCATCGGCTGTCCCAGGAACTCCCGGCTGGGGTCCGGGACCGCCACGGCCACGCTGCTCTTCCCCGACGAGGACGACCACAGGCCCATCCGCGGGAGTGCCGACGTTCAGCTGTTCTCGGGAGCGACGGAGTCCGACCGGCCCGGGCTGGCACTTCTGGTGACGACGAGCAACCCCCTGATCGCGCAGCTTTCTTACACCGGCGAGCTGTTCACCGCGCCGCGCCCGTTCGGGCTCGCGCTGCGACTGAAGGTGCCGAAGATCCCGCGGAACCTCTTCGGGATCGAGCTGAACCTCGCGCTGAGCCGGATGGACGTGGTCATCGGTGGGCCCGAGATCGTCTATCGCGTGACGCGCAGCGGTCGAGGCGTCTTCTACCGGCCCGGCGGAGTCGTGTTGCCCGACCGCTGCCCTCGCCGGGGCCTTCGGTTTCAACTCGTGCTCCGCTTCCTGGACGGCACAGGTCGGAGCGCCGACGCGACCGTTCGCTGCCCAAGGCAGCGGTTGGGCGCCTGAGCTCCGCATGGACCGCAAGTAGACACGATACGTCTATAGATCTTCCACCAGGGAATGCGGGTGTGTCATCGATCACATATGCTCGCGGTCCCGATGTTCACCTTCCGGTTCTGAGCCTCCGTCATGTCCTCGTCGACGAAGTGGATCGTCCTCGCGCTGGTGGCCCAGCGTCCAAGCTACGGCTACGCCCTCACGCAGCAGCTGACCGAGTGGGCGGTCGATCCGGAGTCCGAGTCGCTGAACGGATCGTCGGTCTACCAAGCGCTGGTGAAGCTCCGTCAGATGGGCCTCGTTGAGCCACACCGCTCACCGTCCCCCTCCAACGCGGAGCGCGGCAACCCGCGAATGCTCTACGCGATCACCGAGGACGGTAGGGACCGCTTGGGGGAATGGTTCGCCGAGTCTCCGGCTTCCTACCACGAGTTGCGCGCACGGATCGGGCTGGCGCGTCCCGATCACCTGCATCTGCTGATCGACTTCGTCTCACAAGCCGAACGAGCTTGCCTGGCGCGGCTTGGAGAGCGACGCGGACCGATGGTCCAAGAGCTGGCTGAAGCTCTCGATCCGTGGGAAGCTCTGTCAGCCCGCCTACTCGGCCGCCTGAGGGCAGCGGAGCTTGCCGGCCGGGCGAGGTGGCTAGCGGACATTCGCAGCGAGTTGATGGCGGTGCGTGACCAGACTGATTCGGGCCGGCTCGACTCCTCGACATCATGACCGCACCCGCACTGGTTCTGGAGAACGTCAGTTTGCGGCGCTGGCGTGGCGACCATCGGCTCGACGTGCTTCGGGACGTCAGCCTCGAGCTCGAGTGCGGCGAGATCGGTGCCGTTTGGGGAGCGCGGAGCAGCGGCAAGACCACGTTGTTGGGCCTCTCCACCGGTCTGCTCGAACCCGATAGCGGACGTGTTCTCGTCGGAGGCCGGGATCTCGCGGTGCTCTCGGTGCGGGAGCGGTCGGCGCTTCTGCACCACGAGATCGGAATCGTCACGCGGCGGGGACCGAGGATCCGAGGGATCTCGGTTGCCCAGTGGGTGGCGATGGCGATCATGGACCGGGTCGACTGGCCCGTCGCGCGGCGGCGTGCCCACGAGGCGATTCACCGGGTTGGCGCGCATGGTCTGGCGGATGCCGGGTGGGATCGGCTCTCCGACGGTGAACGCACCCTCGTAGCGATCGCGCACGCCGTCGTTCGACGGCCGCGACTCTTGTTGGTGGATGACCTGAACGCTGGCCTCGGCCTGCTGGAGCGCGACGAGATCATGGCGCTGCTGCGGTCGCTCGTCGCAGCCACCGACACCGCCGTCCTCGTGACGACCGCCGAGATCACGGATGTCGAGGGAGCGACCCCGATCTGGTCGCTGTCCGGCGGGCGCCTCGTCGGCCGAGAGCCCAGTGGCGACGCCACCGTCGTCGACTTCCCTCGCAGGCCCGCGCAGAGCGACGGGTCGCGGTCGTGATCGGTCCGGACCTGACAGATCGTGAACGTCAACCGGATCGCTCGGGAGTCCTTGAGTTCCGCCACGTACGTAAGCACTACTCGACGGGCGGAGAGGTCGTGCGGGCCGTAGACGACGTCTCACTTGAGGTCGCGCCGGGTGAGTTGGTGGCGTTGTTTGGTCCGAGCGGGTCGGGGAAGTCGACGCTGATGCTGATGGCTGCGGCGGTGCTGCGCCCCGACAGCGGTGCCATCTACGTCGGCGAGCGAGAGGTCTCTGCGCTTTCCGAGCACGATGCGGCCTGCTACCGGATGCACGACCTCGGCTTCGTGCGCCAGTCGTTCAACCTGCTGGCCGGGGCCACCGCCCTGGACAACGCGGCGATCAAACTGCTCGGAACCGGACTGAGCGTCAAGCAGGCACGGCGACAGGTATCTCCGTTGCTGGAGGAGCTCGGCCTGCAGGACCGGCTCAAGCATCGGCCCGACCAGCTCTCGATGGGTGAACGGCAACGAGTGATGATCGCCAGGGCCCTCTCGACCGGACCCGGAGTCGTGCTCGCCGACGAACCGACCGGGAGTCTCGACAGCAAGCGGACCCACGAGGTACTGGGGATGCTGAAGACGATGACGGAGGAGCGCCGGATGGCGACGCTCCTGGTCACCCACGACGCCCATGCCGTCGAGTACGCCGACCGCATCTACGTCCTGGAAGACGGCGCGCTCACTGAGACCACCCTTCCCGCGATCCCGTCACGCCCGTGACCAGCACCCTGGAGCGCGAGCACGAGCTACCGGCGGGATCTCGGCTGCGGTGGCGGGCGATTGCAACGATCTACCGCGCCAGGCTGCGCCACGAGTGGTTGCAGGAGCTGCTGGCGGTCACCGGGATCGCCATCGGCGTCGCCCTGCTGTTCGCCGCGTCGGTGGCGAGCACCAGCCTGTCGGGTCCGGTCAAGGCACTCAATCGCGGACTGGTGGGCAACAGCCAGGTCCAGCTCGTCGCCCGGGGAGCCGGTGGCTTCCCCGAGCAGGTGGCCGACGCGGTGCGCGACATGCCGGGGGTACGGATCGCCGCACCGGTCCTCCAGATCGAGGCGCACCTCGTCGGCCCGCGAGGCTCCCACCCGGTAACCGTCTTCGGCGCGGACCCCCGTGCCATCCAGCTGGGTGGGTCCGTGCTGCAGGGCTTCAGTCCGAGCGAGGCAGCGAAGCAGCGCGCGCTCGGGGTCCCGGCTCCGATCGCGCGGCCGATGGGCATCAGGTTTGGCGACCGCGGGCAACTCCAGATCGACGGGCGTACCGTGACGGTGCCGGTCGCCATCGCCGGACGCGAGGAGATCGGCGCGCTCATCGACACCTCGATCGCCCTGGCGCCCCTCGCCTACGTCCAGAAGCTCGCACGGCTTCCGGGCAAGGTCTCGCGGGTTCTGGTCGAGGCCGAACCGGGCCAGTTGGGCGCGGTTGGAGATCGCCTACAGCGCCTTGAGGCTGGCGGGCTCGACGTTCGCCCTTCGGACTACGAGTCTCGGCTCTTCGATGTTGCGTCGGAGCCTGCAAGCCAGTCGACGATGATCGCCAGCGTTCTCAGCGCTATCGTGGGGTTTCTGTTCGCGTTCTGCGCGATGCTGGTGTCGGCGGGCAGCCGGCGTGCTCTGGCGATCGACCTTCGCCTGGACGGATTCACGCCGTCGCAGGTGGCGCGAATACTGCTCTTCGATGCGCTGGTCATCGGCGTGGTGGCGGTGGCCGCCGGGCTTGTTCTCGGAGAGGTCGTCTCGCGCCGGGGCTACGGCTCCGACGTCCGGTTTCTCTCGGGCGCGTTCCCGCTCGGGGACATGCGGATCGTCACGTGGGTGAGCTACGCGATCGCCATCGTCGGCGGACTGCTCGCCGCCACCCTCGGAGTCCTCGCGCCAGTACGGCAGGTGATCTCCGCCCGCGTGCCGCAAGCCAGCGCGAGTACGGGCGTGGACAGCACCCGGTCCCAGCGAATCGCGCAGGGCGCTGGCGTCGCCTTGCTTGTCGTGGCGCTCGTCATCACGGTGGCCCTACCGGACGCCGCGCTGTTCGGTCTGATCGCGCTCGGGGTCTCGCTGGTGTTGCTCGTACCAAGCTTTCTCACCGCCGTGATCGTGGTGCTTGCGGGATTCAGCGAGCGGCGGGCGCGAGCGGTCATGTCCATCGAGCTGGCCCTTCCCCAACTCCGAGCACGGCAGTGGCGAGCCCGGTCCCTTGCCATCGCGACCATCGGTGCGGTCGCCGTCTTCGGCGCGGTCTCGTTGGAAGGGGCACGGAACAACCTCCAAACCGGCCTCGACGGGGTCAGCCACGACCTGAACCACGCCACCGACATCTGGGTCTCTCCCTACGGCACCGGCGACCTACTGGCAACCACAGCATTCACGCCCACAGCGGAACGAGCGCTGGCGGGACTTCCGGGCGTTCGGCGCGTTGAGCCGTACCGGTCGAGCTTCTTCGACATCGCGGGGCGGCGGGTCTGGGTGGTTTCCCCACCTGAGCCAGACCGGCCACCGGTGCCGGCCTCCCAGATCCTCGACGGGTCGGCACAGGACGCCGCCATTCGGATGCGCGCTGGAGGATGGGCCACCGTCTCGCGCGCGCTTGCCGACGAGCTGCACCTGCGCATCGGCGAGTCCTTCGTTTTGCCGGCACCAACACCGACGCGTCTGCGGGTCGCGGCGATCACGACCAACCTGGGCTGGTCGGGCGGCGCCATCGTCGTGAGCCCCGAGACCTATACGGGTGCGTGGCGCAGCGACGCCATCAGCGCGTACCACGTGAAGCTCGACCCGGGCGCGGATCTGGTTCACCAACGCCAGCTGATCGCGGACGCCCTCGGGTCAGACTCCGCGATGCGTGTCGAGAGCGCCGCGGAACGGAGCGGGCGCCAACAGGCATCAGCACGGGGTGGCCTCTCTCGACTCAGCCAGATCTCGACGCTGACGCTCGCGGCGGCGGTGCTCGCGATGGCCGCCGCGATGGCAGCGCTCCTTTGGCAACGGCGGCCGATGGTCAGCAACGAGAAGCTCGACGGCCATGCGACAGGCCGGATGTGGGGAGCCCTGGCGATCGAGAGCGGAGCGCTGTTCGTCACCGGTTGCCTGGCTGGAGGCGTCTTCGCGCTGCTGGGACAGGCGCTGCTTTCCCGTGCGCTGGCGAGCATCAGCGGCTTCCCCGTTGTGTACACGATCCAAGGCACGGTGGCCCTGGTCAGCTGTGCTCTGGTCATCGGCGTCGCGATGCTTGTCGTGGCGATCCCCGGCTACTTTGTGGCTCGTGTTCGACCGTCGCTGGGTGACTAGAGGGCGACGATCCGACGCACCAGGCGCGATCGACCGCAACGATCCGGCGCCACTTTCGCTCGCTCAAGTTCGTGCGCTCGGCGGCGCAGTAGGCCGCGAGCTGGGATGGGGCCTGCGGCTGGTCGGCCGACAGGTTGGCGTCTGGCGACAACTCGCTGACGCGATTCCGGATCGGTCGATGCGGGCCGAGGCGCTATCGGCGTTGGACGAGAAGCGATCCTACGCCGACGGCGCGGCGCTGTTCTGGATCCTCCCCCCTCGACGCTCGCCGGAGCTCCTGCGGCTCCTCGTCGACTTTCAGGTCCTGGCGAACTTCCTCGACCACGCCAGCGAACACGGTGCCGCCGCTCGCGGCGCGAGCGGCGGCACCCTGATGCTGGCGTTCACCGATGCCGTCGACCTCGACGCCGACGCCGTGGGACGGGACTACTACGACGACCACCCGTGGAACGACGATCGCGGCTACCTCTCCGCGCTCGTCTCGGCGTGCCGCACCGGCTGCGCCGCCTTGCCTGGCTACCGGCAAGTCCGCGACCGCCTGGTTCGCGAAGCCGCGCTCGCGTCGTCGCTGGACATTGGTCACGATCAGGTTGCCGAACGACGCGATGCGGCACTGCGGCGACTCGTGTTCGCGTCGCACGGCCCCGAGACGGACGCGAAGTGGTGGGAACTGGCCTCCGGCGCGGCCTCTGCGATGACGGTGATCATCCTCCTGACCCTCGCGGCCGACAGCCACACGACCGAGGAGGACGTAGCAGCCGCCGTTGCTGCGTACACCTGGGTCGGCGCGCTGTCGACCATGCTCGACAGCTACGTTGATCAAGCGGACGATCTCCGGACAGGCAGCTGGAGCGCCATCGGCTACTACAGCAGCGAGACAGCAGCGACCACGCGCCTTACGTACCTGATCGATCGATCCCTGCGAGAGGTCGGAACCTTGCGTCAAGGCGAGAGCCACTTGGTGATCGTCGGCTCGATGATCGCGTTGTTCCTCTCGCGAGACGATGCCCGGAGCGGCGAGCTGTTGGGAGCGGGCGAGTTGACCTCAGCCGGAGGTCGCCTCACCCATTTCCTCATTCTTCCTCTACGGGCCTGGCGCTCCGCCCACCAGCAAACAGGTCTCTGATGCCGGAACAGGGTCGCCATTCTCGGGCAGGGTTGGCCCGCCGGCACGTCCCGATAGCTGGGCCCCACGTGCGCGGCACAAGCCGCCTCGACGCGGAAGGTGGCCAGTTGCGGGAAGCAGCGCGAGCGAATGAGCCCAGGCTGGCGGCGGGGTAGTCGGCAGATCGTTCGCATCCTGGGCTCCACGTCCGGATGCGCGGCTGACGGCTTGCCTAGCTCGTTCTGAAATGGACCTTAGACGATGGTCTCTGGTCGTATGAGTCTACTTAGGCCTACGCTGCTCCACGCGGTCACGGATGTGTCCGCTAAACAACCTAAGGAGTACGTTCGTGAGCATGTACCAGGGGCATGTCCGTAGGGGTATGAATCGCCGACTGGCGCTGCTGTTGACCAGCGGCGCCGCCGTGGCGGGGGGCCTGGTCGCTGCCGCGCCCGCCAACGCGTGGACGAATACGGTGCCGTGTCCGACGGCTAGTTCCGGAGACGTTTGTTGGAACAACTACGACGTTGCGAGGCCTGTGGCGTACCAGAACGTCGACTCGGAGTACCACCGCGACCAGGTCTGCACGAAGGCCCGCGATGGGCTGACGACCGGTGCCGTCTCGGCAGGCAGCGTCTGCGGAACCGGCACGAACAACTACCACACGTGGTTCGCGTCACCGTCGACGCCGAAGAAGGCCTACGGCTACTGGGCGGGCAACGGCGGCGTAATCTGGGTACGTAGCCAGGCGTCGACCTGATCGCGTGACCAGGTCATCCGGTTCGTCTCAGTCCCACATCACTAGGAGCAATTCATGATCTCTCGACGACTCTCCGTGGTCGCTGGCTGCGCAATCTGCGCTACCGCCGGCGTCGCGTTCGGTATCACCAGCGGCGGCGCTGATTCGCCGTCTACGCCCTCCAGCAAGACCGCAGCCACCGATGTTCAGAGCGCCGCGAGCGCGTTCTTGGACAAGGTCGCCACCAGCGCTGGAGGACCGGTCAGGGACGCGACGACCGTCGCCACCGACGCCGGAGTGGTCCGCTATGGCATCACGTCGGCAAGCGCGAGGGACGGGGCGGCCAGCCGGTCGTTCTGTGTCGCGCTCGCGCTGCCGCAGGGCGGCGGCTCCGGCGGCTGCCAGGATCTTCGTGACGGACAGCAGAGCATCGACAGGCCGATTGCCTCGGTCACGGTCCTCGGCGAAGGGAAGTACGCGGTCAGCGCGGTCCTGCCGCCGAAGGCAACCGATGTGCAGATCTCCGCTCCCGGCGGCTCGGGCGCGCCCCTCGCACTTCGGCCGGTCAACGACGTGGTCGGGGTGGTCCTCCCCGTCGACCAGATCGGCACACTGACGTACCGAGTCGATGGCCAGCCCGGCAAGCCGGCCGACCTGGCATCAATGGCCCAGGATCCGGGCAAGTAGCCATCTAGGACCGCCCCCGCCGGAGCGGCGGGGGCCGTCGCTAGAGCGGTCATGATCGGCGACCCTATGCGTGCCGATCACCGGACCGGCACACCGGGACCGAGAGCGTGTCGGTGCGATCAAGCGCGGTGATCCTGGCGGCCGTCGCGGCTACGCTTGTCGGCGCTTGGCCTGGACGTCGGACCTCCCCGTTCGATGTCGGGAAGATCGAGTACATCCGGTATCTCTCGCGGTATCGCGCCAAGAACCCGTCCAACGGGGATCAACTGGAGTACTGGATCATGACCCACACCGACCGGCCCGACACGCCGTGGCTGTGGTTCCCGGCCAGCTGCAAGTTCCAGCTGCAGTAGCACCAACCTCGCTCGTCACCGACCATTGAGGAGAACGTTCATGCGTACGCGGCGAGCGAGTTTCAGGAAAGCCGGTCCGTTGGTGGCCGTCGGGGCTGTCGCTGTCGGTTTGGCGGCGGCCCCGACGAGCCAGGCGGCGACGTTTGAGGTCGGGTCCGGGCAGTCGGTGGTGAAGATCAACCGACCCGGCGCGTACGTCGATGAGTGGGCGTCCTCGCAGGCGAGCGGCACGCCGTCAGTTCCGCACCGCGTCGTTATCGCGTGGACGGAGGTCAAGCGCGCCAAGGCTCGCCGTCACCGGTGGACGTGGCGGACCTACACGGCATGGTGCGGTGGCGGGACGTGCACCCGCCCGGTCAAGGCGCTGGAGAGCGTGCGGTCCCAGTCGAAGACGCCCGGTTCGTCGGTGACGCCGTGGCGGCTCTGGGTTTCGTCGGACATGAATAGGTCGCGCGCGGTCGTAAAGGCCGGTATCCGCTGGGGCGAGCGATGGGCGATCGTCGATCAGCATCGCCTCGTCGGAAGCGGCCCGACCGACAACGTCTGGAACGCCGGGTACCCGTGGCTGACGCACACGACAGATGGTCAAGACTGGATTACCTGGAACAACGACCACGCGAAGATCCGGATCTCCCAGGCCCGCAACGGCAAGCGGCTGAGTGGGCCGATCGTCGCGACAGGCGACACGGCGGTCGCGGCCACCGTTCAGGGCCGTTGGGTACTACTGTCGTTTGGGCGCGCCCACGACGACGACACCAGGTTCCCGGTGAACCTCAAGACGGCGCCGACCGTCTCCGAGCTGAGCTCGGCGCCGACGACGCAGCTCGCTCCCGTTGGGTTCTTCGGCGGAAACCCCGTCGTGCTTGGTGCCGATAGCGGACCGCTGCTGGTCGCGTGGCAGGCGGACAACCCGCCCGTGACGCGGGCCACGTGGGTCGACGGGGCCGGCGCGTTGACGCCGACCCAGACGCTGCCCGATGTCGGATCGGCGTCCGGCAACGTCTACTCGATCCCCACGGCCGGCGGGGGCCTGGCGATCTGTCCGTGGAACCTCGCGACGGCCCCGCCGCTCGGCGCTGCGATCCAGGCGCAGGCAGGCGTCTGCAACGACAACCGCGATACCAACCCCGTGCGCCTCAGGCAGCGATAGCACCCGACCGCGGCGTTCACGGCACCGGGTGATCGGCGGACGCCGGCTGGGTCGGTAGGGAAAAGTTAGATCGCTGGGCTGTTGAAGCCGCCGACGGTGCACCGCCTGGGCCCGCGGACGCTGCACAGGTGTTCGACGCCAGTCCCGTCCCGGGCGAGAGCAGGATCCGGTGACGCCCGGCAGTTCGTCTGGTGACTTCCGACCTGCGAGTTGTCCGTGCCCTCTCGTTTCAAAATCAGTAGCGAGCGGTGGCTAGGAAACGGTGAGGCTCCTCAGGGTGATGACCGAGAATTTGGTCATCGAGACTGGGGCAGGGACCGACAAGACTGCCACGCTGCTCCGCGAGGCAGCCACCGGAGGAGGATAAGCCGGCCGGGTCTCGGCGGCGACGAGCTGCGTCCGTGGTCCGAGGCCAGCGATTGCCCGACGGACCTCCGGGCGGTTTGGGCGCCAGCGATCCGACGTAGTCGCTACGCCGCTGCGAGCAGCCGATCGAAGTTGACTCCGTGCGACCGGTCGACCCGCTGTTCGAGCTGCGCGTAGACGTCCATCGTCATCCGCGAGTCCGCATGGCCGACCTGGCTCATCACCCACTTCACGTCGAACTGGTTCGCGCGCAGCGCAACCGAGATGTAGGTCCGGCGCAGGCTGTGCGGGCTGATCTTCGGCATCTGCGGAAGTCCCTCGGCGGCGCGCCGCTTGGTCGCTAGTTCGGCGGCGTCGTTGACGATCGTGCCGACCCGCTCCCGGGAGATCCGACCACCGGACTGACTCTGGATCAGGTAGTCGTTGGGGCCGGTGGGGTGATCGGCACGTTGCAGGCGGTCGAGGTGGTCGACGACGGCTTCGACCAGCGCCGGGGTCATCTGGACCTCGCGGATGCCGGTCTCGGTCTTGGAGTCCGGGATCCGGAACCTCGCGCCGTCGGGCTCGTGCAGGCGAACGTGGCCGATCTTCATGTCGCACAGCTCGCTGACGCGCACGCCGGTGCGGCCCAGGATCTCGCAGACGACGCGCCGACCAACGTATCCGCGGCCGACGACCTGCGCCCCGAGGCGCTTGGCGTGGAAGGTCACGGTGGAGCGGGCGAGTCCGAGCCGTTCGGCGATCTGCGCCGGACGCAGGCCGCGCATCAACAGATCCGCGACCGCCTTCGCGGTGGGTCCGACATCGCCGACCGGCTCGCTCAACGGCTGATCCTGCTTCGACGCTGCCGCCAACAACGCGGTCAGCTCGTCCACTTCCAGGAAGCTCCGGCGCGACTTGGGCACATGCACCTTCATCCGGCGACCACGCGCGGCGTTGGAGGCGACGTGGCCGTCCTCTATCGCCTCATCCAGGATCGCCGCCAGCGTCGTGATCAGCCGCGCGAGCGACCCGGCCGAAAGCGGGCGGGCCGGACGGCCGATGCGATCCCGTAGGTCGGCTCCGGCTTCCAGCGCCTCGCGCAGCTCTCGGGATTCTTCGAGCTTGTAGCCCTTGAACCGTTGACAGAGCGGCCGGTCGATCTGATCCAGCCGATAGCCGCCGAAGAACCGCACCAGATGGCCGAGCTGGACCCGGTAGCCGTTCTCGGTGTTCTTCGCGATCGGACGGACCCCGATCTCGCCGGTCACCTTCGCCTGGATCCACCACGCGGCGTAGTCGCGAAACAACGGCACCGCGCCGTCGGAGTCGACCGGTTCGAGGACGGGCGTCGGCGGCTTCCAGATCCCGACCCGGATCCTGGCGAGGATGTTCCCGAGCTCGGTTCGAGCGGCCGGTTCGTCCCAGCCGCCGCCGCACCCGCAGACGCACCCGGCGATCTCGTGCAGCACGACCCGCACGCGCTCGCCCTCGAACGGCACGCGCAGGTGAAATGCGCGGGTGCCGTCGGTCAGCGAATGCGTGTGGATCGTGCCGGTCGTCGGGCGCGGCATCAGCGACGCCCGTTCGTGGCGCTACGGTGGCGTTGCATCGGGTGGCTCGTGCTCCCGGTGTCGGGCCGGGGGCGTTGCCGCGCCGCCCGGCCGCTGTTCGTACTGCCCTTTCGACTGTAGGTGGTGCATTCGGCAAAGCCAAGGCCCGAACGTCCAGGCCGATTCGGCTGCTCGGCCTTGCCCGCTTCCGGCTCCTCGTCGCGCTTCCTCAGGGCCTGGTCGAGGTCGAACCTCAGTCGGCCGTGCGGGCCGCCGAGGCGTATCGCCCCGAGCTGCTGCGCGTGCCGGTAGACCCACTCGCGACGCACACCGAGCCGGCGGGCGAGCGTCGCGGCGTCGACCAGCCGCACCGGTGCCGGCGGGACGTCCGAGGGCTGACGCTCGCGCAGCAACTCGGCGACGCGCTGCGCGATCCGTTCGATCGTGTCGGCGTCGAGCTCCATACCTACGGCTCCGCGTCTTGGCTCGTCGCGGTCGCCGGCCGTCCCAGCCAGTCGACGGCCAACTCCGGGTCGACCAGTCGCCGCCAGATCGGGGCGAAGGGCCCGTCGGTCCGGAGGTCGTCCAAGAGGCATGCGGCGATGTCGACCTGCGGGGTGCGGCGCAGGTCGCGATCGTCGGCGCAGAGCGCGAGGGCGGCGTAGCGCCGTCTCGTCAATCGCTCCGGGGTATCGCCGTCGAGGACGAGCGCCACGGTCGGAAAGACCGGGTAGCGGGTCTCCCAGAACCGCAGCGGTGAGACGTTCGGCCTGGTCGCGATCGTGTGGTGGTAGAGCCGCGCGTAGCGGGCGAGCTTGGCGGCCAGCCGTGGAGCGGGCATCGTCGCGCGGTCCAGCTCGAGGAGTCGATAGAAGACGCGGATCCGTCCGTCGTCGTCCTGCTGATAGGTCAACAGGGCGTCGGCGATCAGGTCCTCGCCCCGCTTGCGGCCCGGCGGCGCTCCGATCGGGTGGGCGATCTCGTGGTGCCAGGACAGCGGCCCGAACTCATCGCCCCGCGTTCGCGCGGCGCGCACGAACGCGATCCCCACGTCGTTGACCGCCAGGGTGTGGCGTTGCAGCGGACCGCAAGCCTGCTCCGGCTCGATCAGCTTGCGTCGGCGCTCGGCCGTCGGCGCGCTCTCGACCGTCTCGGTCCCGGTGGCGGTGAGATAGAAGACCTTGCGCCTGCCGCCGGTGACGTCGGGCGCGGCCGCGACCAACCCGCGCTGCACCAGCTCACTGAGCGTCGCGCGAGTTCGACGCCGGAGCCGGTCGGGCGTATGGAGCACGTGAATCTGCGCGGCGGTCAGCAGCCGGTGCTGGTACAGCCCCTCCATGACCGCTTCGGCAATCGGCGTCCGGGTCATCGTGCGTTCCTGTTCGTGCGACCGGCGGTCTGCACGCCGATCGCCTCCGACGTCGCGCCCGGCCGCGCACCGGTACGCCCGGGTTGCCGGTCCCGCAACGCTTCGAGGATCGCCGCGTCGTGGCCGTCGACCGCATCCAGCACGTCGACCACCGCCCGTCGGCGGGTCGTCCGGTCGATCGCGTGTTCGAGCTCCGTGAGCCGTTCCGGACCGGCGGCGTCGCCGTGCAGATCCTCGACCGGCGCGCCGTGGACGAGAAACGGCGAGCTGACCTGCATGTCCAGCGTGACCGACGCGAGGTAGGTGTAGCGCTCCAACCGGGTGACGACCTCCGGGGCGACCGCCCCGGCCCATTCCCGGGCCAACAGTGCGGCGGCCTTCGAGGCCAGCGCGGTCGACGAGAGGTGCGAGCGGTTGGTCGAGACGGCGTTCCAGGTCGCCCGACTGAGCCGTTCGGGGTTCTGGTTCAGCAACGTCACCCGCAGCCCGAACTTCGCGCTCTGCTCCAAGAGCGCTGCGAGGGTGTCGGACCCCTCCGGGTCGTAGGTCTGCACCTCGTCGAGGAAGACGTAGAACGGGCGACGCTGATCAGGAGGCAGATCGGCGCGGGTCTTGGCCTGGTGCAGCAGGTCGTAGACGAGCAGGTTCGCGACGACCCGGTCCCGCGTCGAACCGGTCCCCGGGCACGCGAGGACGATCATGCCGCGGTCCATCGCTTGGCGCACGTCGTAGCTCGAGACCGGGGAACCCAGCAGTGCAGCGACCTCCGGTGCGACGCGCAGACGGTCGATCAGGTTCGTCACCGGCGTGATCGCCTCGCTACTCAACCGCGGGAACCGCTCCACGAAGAACGCACGCGTCGCAGGCGTCAAGAACGGCAGCACCGCGTCCCGCCATGCGTCGTTGCCCAGCAGCGCGGGGATCTGGAAGATCGTCGGCGCCAGCGCGGCGGGCAGCCGCGCGGCGAGCTCCGTCAGCGCCTGCGCGGACTGGGAGACGAGGTTCAACGCCCGGGTGTTCTGCTCGCCCCAGTTCATCGCCGCCGCGAAAGCGTCCACGATGGCGTCGACGCGCTCGGTGCGTTGCATGGCAGAGAGACCGTGGCCGGCCAGAGGATTCCAGCCCGGCTGCCGGTCGTCGGCCAGGTTGATCTCGATCACCCGCTCGGCGAGGCCCCGATCGGTCAGGTACGCCTTGGCCCGATGGATCGCGTCCTCGTGCGGGTCCAGCAGGAAGCACCCGTGCCCCGAGCGCGCGAGATGCAGGAACTGGCCAAGCGCGGTCTCCGTCTTGCCGTACCGGCTTCTCCCACCCATGTAGGCGAAGAACGTGTCACGCAACGGCACCCCGACCAGCCGGTCGCCCGTCTCGGTGCGCACCCGGCCGAGCGGCAACAGCGACGCCTGCCCGGCGAAGGTCGGCAGGTTGCGCGGCGGCGGGGGGACCAGCCCGCCGGAGCGCACGACGTTGGCGGCCCGGCACTTCGCCGTCGGGGGCTTCAACAGTCCCGCGATCTCCGATGCGGCGACCAGCGATCGACCTGGCGGCCGGAACAAGCCGCTTCGCAACCGACGATCGAACCGGCGGCGTCGCAGCGGCCCGTCGGAGGCGGAAAAGCCGACGCCGCCCGGCAGCCGCAGGCCCCGGGTCCGGAAGTAGTTCTCTCCCGCGTAGGCGTCGAAGGTCGACGCCAGCCGCTGGGCGAGGTCGATCGCCCGGCCGCGCGTTGCTGCGGTCGCTTGGATCAGCACCTGGAGGTGCAGCAGCGGTTCCGGCGATCCGAGCTTGTTCCCCAGCGCTCGCTGGCCGCTGCGGCGCTCCACGACCTCCGCGAAGCCGCGGGACGCCCGCGGCGCTCGCGGTGTTCCGTTCAGGAGGTCGAGCACCGACACCGGTTGCCGTGACGGCCGTTGCTGTCGGCGCGCCTCCCGCAGCAGCCGACGGTGCGCGCGACGACGCCCCGCAGCACCGACCGGCAGCAGGTCCACGCAGATCACCGCAGACTCCCCGGCGCCAGGGCAAATACTCTCGATCGCCCGCGCGACGGCCGTCAGCGGGTCCGGGCTCAGGTCGACTTCGCGCAGCGGCTCGGTGCTCGGCCGGGCGAGAACCAGTTCGATCCGGGCCACCGCCGCACGACGACCGGGTTCGTCGGGTACGCGCGGAACATCGTTCAGCTCGACCTCATCGAAGCCCGCCGTCGACAACGGACCGCGGGCGTGTTCGGGCAGGTCGACCTCGTAGCGAAGCCGTCCCGCTTCATCGTTCGACAGCCGCACTCGAACCGCGCTGGCGGGACGATCGAGCAGACCGTGAACCGCGCGGCGGCTGCGGCCGAGACCGGCGGCGAACCGCAGGATCGCCTCGGGTTCGGGATCGAAGCCGTCGGTGGGAACCATCTGCACGCGCACACGGCGGCTGAGTGCCCGACCGATGCCCCAGCGGCGCAGCGCCAGAACCGCAACCAGCGCGATAGCGCCGACGGCGACTAGAGCCAGCGTGACGGGTTCGAGGACGTCGACCTTCGGAATCGGGAGGCGTTCGGCAGCGTCGGCGAGCATGCCAAGGCCGAGGATGATCGTGAGCATGACCAGCAGCGCGGTCCCGTCGCGCGGGTCGGGCTTCATCGCCGCACCGCCTCGGGATGGGAATAGATGTCGTCCCCTGTCAGGGGTCGCGAGAGCCGTTCCGCACTGACGATCCGCTCGTCGCGCACCAGCGCCGTGGGTCCCCCGAGCGGCCGGGCGAACGGCCCCTCGAAGGGCCGGGCGAACGGCATAGCAGGCAGCGGGTTCATCGCGTGCTCCGCGACTGCTCGACGTTCAGGCTCGGCGCCATCGCCGCACCGAGCACCGCCCGGGCCACCGGCGGACAGACCGCGTTGCCGATCTGCCGGAACTGGCGGGTCCTCGCGCCCTGCCACGGGTAGTCGCGTCGGAACCCCTGGAGCACTCCGGCCTGCTGCGGCGTCACGCGCACGGCATCACGACCGGCGCGGTCGTGCCCGTGCGGACAACGACTACTGCGCTTCGCGCCCGGCGTGTGGATCCGCGGATCGCCGAGGACCGTCGTCGCCGGCCGACGGTGCGCCCATGCGGGGCCCGACAAGGTCGAGGACGTCGGGGTTTGTGACGGACAGCCGACGGAGCGGGGGAGTCTTGTGGGTCGCCGGTCGTCGAAGGCGCTCGGCGACGTTGAGTCGATGCGGTCGACGGTCCAGACGCCGGCCATGGTGTCTACGGTTCGGGCAGGCCGGTTGGTCGGACGCGACAGGCCGCGTGGGCGCCGCCCGCTGTCGGTCTGACAGTTCGTGTGGGTCATCCGCGGCGTCCGCCACCCGAGCGCGCGCGCCATGCTCATCCACGGCAACAGGTTGTCCTCGCCTGGCTGGACCTGGTCCGGCCGTCGCGGGTTGTACGAGCGGTGGGTCGGCGCTGGGAGCGTCACCGGCCCGTCGAGCGAGGCGATCAGGAAGCATCGACGGCGGCTTTGCGGCACGCCGTACTGCTCGGCGCTCAGGATCCCGACGGCCGCGCGGTACCCGTGGCCGGTGAGCAGTTCGCCAAAGAGCTCCCAGAGCTCCAGGACGGGCGGCACCTGCTCCATCGCGACCCACCGCGGACGGAGCGCGAGCGCCCAGCGCAGCGGCTCGACGGTCAACAGCGACCGGTCGTCCTGGCACTGCGCGCGGTGCGCGGTGCGGTGATCCACCCCGGCGGCCAGTTCGCGGGCACAGGCGATGACGTGCTGCTTGTCCTGGCGGCCGAGCTTCCGCCCGGCCGTCGAGTACGCCTGGCACGGCGGCGAGCCGATCAGCCCCCAGACGGGATCGAACTGGTCGGGGTTCAGCTCGGCAATGTCGGCCATGAGGCGCGGATGCCCGGCCGCCTCAGCGGTCGCGCACGCCAAGGCGTCGGTCTCGATACCCAAGGCATCGTGGCCGAGTTCGCGCAGGCCCTCGTCCCATCCGCCGGCTCCGGCGAACAGGTCGATGATCGAATGGTCAGTCATCAGGGTCCTTCGGTTGATGGGTGGTCCGCGCGGCGAGCACGTCGATCCACGACGGCGCGAAGTACCCGGTGCGCGGGCGGTTCTCGGATTGGCCCTGCGAAGCGGACGTCTGCCACGAGAGGTGCAGATGTGGACCGCCCCCGCAGGGAACGCAGGTGGTGGGGTCGCCGTGGCCCGGGAAGCCGGAATAGCCAATGAACCGAAACGGCGGATTCGCGCAGATCGGCGCGGTCCCGCTGGCGGCGCACGAGCGCCGCCAGCCCAAGGCACGGGCAAGGCGTTCGACCGCCGCCCAGCCTCCGGTCGGTCCCGGGACGACGTCGATCGCCGCGCCGAGCGGATGCTCTCCCGACAGCGAATGGATGCTCTGACACGCCGTCACCCGCGTGCCGAAGCGCCGCATCAGGAAGACGACGTCCGCCACGATCCGCGCGTCGCAGCGCATCGACCCGAAACCGGATGCGACCACCGAGGCGGGAAGCAGCGCGAGGCGTCGGGGTCGGTGGAGCCTGCGGGCGGTGCCGAGCTTCTTCGCTCCACCGGCCGCCGGTTCACCGACACGGTCACCGCAATCGGCATCGCCGCCGCTCGCGGACGGAACGCTCGAGTCCGGTCGTGCCGTGGCGGCGTCGGTTGGGCGCGGGCTTCCCGCGCCGCGGAATCCGTACTGGATGGCGCGGCGCATGACCTGTTCCGCGTAGCTGGCTACGGCATCTGCGCAGGCACCGTAGTAGCGGCATGCGGCCTGGCGGTACTCGGCGTAGGTGCCGCCCGTCGGGGGTGCGTTCTTCTCGCGGCGCAACACCCTCGCGGCGGTATAGATCGCGTCGGCCGGATCGTTGATGTCCAGCCGTCCGTCGCGGTTGCCGTCGGTCTTGTAGCGGTCCCAGAGCGTGGGGCCCGGTCCGGGGCTGCACGGCGAGCCGCGGCGCATCGCGATCTGCATCGGACCGGCGCAGCCGTAGCCGTTGTCGCCGGCACAGGAGCCGTGGTCGCACTCCTGTGCGCCGATCGACGCGAGGAATGCCCAGTCGATGTTCATCGCCCGCCCTGCGCGGCGGTAGAGCCGCAGGCGGTTGGGTGGGATGTCGGCGACCGCGGACCGGCTCGGCGTCGGTCCGGCCGGTCCGCGACCGCCGACGCTGGGCGCGGCGGGGCATTGGTCGATGCCGCCGCCCAGCGCGAGGGCAAAGCTGAGCATCGCCAGCACCACCACGCCGACCGGCAGCAGCACGAGCGCCCAGAGGCACCACCGCGAACGACGATGCCGCGATCCGACCGCGCCGAGCAGCAGCATCGGGATCGGGGTGGTCATTCGCTGCTCACCTCCGCCACTCGCGCGCCGTGCGCCTGGGTGGCGATCAGCAGCTCGATCGGGTACCGGGCGACGCCGCCGTCGGCGACGGTCGCGACGACGTGCCAGCGGTCGCTGTCCAGCGGTTCGGCGGTCACGCGAACGACGCGCGGGTGGCGCCGTCGTGCCGCCGGCGAGACACGGAGCCGGGCCGTCGATAGCCGTCGGCGCAACGCGTCGGTGCTTCCCCGGATCCCGCGGACCGGTCCCCGGCCGTAGAGGTAGGACAGGTAGCCGGACAGGAACCGTCGTGCTTGTCCGATCACTGCATGGCGACCGCTGTCGGTCGACGACGCAGCGTGTGGATCGTCGCCGAGCGGCGGCGTGATCACGGCGGGCCGTGTCCCGTTGGAGACCGTCGTGGTCGCGCTCGGGTTCGTGGGTGCCGGCGCTCCATCGTGGGCGGTGAGCGCGAGGCCTGCGGCGACGAGCAGCAGCACGCACGCCGCGGACGCGAACGCGCGCGGGCGCTGTGCCTCCAGCGAGCGACCGGCCATCCGATGCGACCATCCGGTCATCCGGTCGCCTCCGAATCGGTCACGTGCTTGGCCATGTCGCTCCGAGGCGAGGTGCGCGGTGCGGACTGGTGCAATCGCTTCGTGTCACCCTGGAGTTCGCGCTCCAATGGGTTGCCGGCCTCGGGAGCAGCGCGCTCGGGATGCGGCGCAGCGTCGTTCGGTGTGGGGCGAACGCTTGCCGGCTGAGCGATCGGGACCGAGTCCCGACCGGTCGCGGACGAGGGCGGCGCCGCAGCGCCGGGCTTGCGTGTCGCGGGTGAGCCGTCCGTTCGTCCTCGCCCCTCGCGGCGCGTCGACGGGTTTTGCCGGTTGGGGGCGGCTGTCCCATGCGAGGACGCAGCGGCATCCGGTGCCCTTGACGTCCGGTCCGCCGATCCGCCGCTACGCGGGGCGTCGCCAGCGGTTCGCGCGCCCGCAATGGGATTCGATGACGTCCGCTCCGCGGAAGCGTCCGGGGGCGTATCGACGGACGGCGGGGTGGTCCGGGCCCGGTCGTTCGGCGGGTTCTTGGCACCGGCGCGGCGTGGCGGCGCGGCGTCGGTGGCCGGGCGGTTGGGTGGCGGGCTGTTCGGCGGCGCGCCTGGTTCGTCTGCGTCTGGAGGGGGCGGGGTGTCGTCGGGCGGGTCGCTCGGTCCCGATGTCGGTCCGGCAGCACGACCGCGCCGGGCCGGGAAGCCGCTGCTTCCGGGCAGGGAGCGACGGGCGATCCGGGCGACGGCGTAGAGCGAGGCCAACCGGACCGCCTGACTATCGGGCCCGCTCTTTGTGCCGGTGGTAGCCAGAGCGAGTTGTCCCGCGAGCTGGTGTCGGAACAGGAAGACCGACCAGTAGAAGGCGGCTTGCAGTCCGAACGCCATCAGCCATCCCAGGCTCGAGGTGGCCTCGTTGATCGCCGCGCCGACCGCCAACAGCACGGCCAGGATCAGGCTGTAGATCGCTTTGCGCACTACGAACCCGACCAGACGCGACAGCCAGCCCACGAAGAATTGGTGGCCCCGGCCGGGAAAGACCCCAACGACCAACGCGACCGGTGAGAACGCCAGGAGCAGCAGGACGAGAACCTGGGCGAGGATCACCGCGACCGAGAGCGCGCCGAGCAGCAAGAAGATCCCGAGCTCTCCGGCGAACACGACGATCGCCATCAGCAGCCGCTCGTACTGCGAGCCTTTGCCCATCGCCTCCGCTGCCGGTTTGTCGGCGGGGCCGAGGCGGTAGCTCGCGTCGCGCTTGGCGGGATCGTCGTCGTCCAGCTTGTCCTTGTCGCCGTCCTTGAGCGCGTCGTAGAGCTTGTCCCGCTCATCCGACCCCGACCCGAACCGCAGGAAGCGTGGGGCGTGCTTGTTGCGGTCGCTGACGCAGACCTTGCCGTCGGCGGTGACGCCGTCGGTGCGCTGCAACCGCCGCGACAACGTGCCTTCACGAGCCGGGTCGGTGGAGAGCGGTCGGACTGGCACCGACTGCGATCGATCGGCACCCGTTGACCGGACGCAGTGCTCGCGGCCGCCGAACTGCAGGACCGTCCACGGCTCGTAGACCAGCAGCGTGAAGAGCTGGTCGGCCGCGCCCTGCTTGGCGCGTCCCTGGTCGGCCAGCGAGCCCTGCGACGTGAGCGAGAGGAACGCGCCGGACATCGCGTTGGACCAGGCCGAGGCGGCGCCGATCGTGCGTTCCGGCTGGGTCACGAACGCGAGGGCGATCACGACGTAGACGACGGAGACCGCCAACGATCCGGCGGTCTCGACGTAGCGGCGGCGAACCAGCGCGTTGTAGATCGCCCACAGCCCCGCCAGCAGTACCGACACGATCAGCCATGGCTCACCGAACGTCTGCTGGTAGATCGACCGCACCGCCCGCGACACCGGCTCCAATGCGCTTGCGCCCCCGGTCGCGCCGGACCCGTTGACCAAGTCGAGCGAGAAGGCGAACGTGAAGAGCGTGATCAGCGCGTGCGCGATGAAGGCGGTCAACTGCCACAGCGTGTTACTGAGAAACCACGCGATCGTCGGGGGGATTCCCGACACGTCAACCCCGGACAAGACGCCGGCTTTGACGGCCGAGAAATGGTGGTCGAGGACGTAGTGACCGAGCGGGTGGGCATCCATCAGGGCCCCGTCCTGAAGCTGCGACGCCGGTCCGACGTTGGAGAGCAGGTCGCCGCCGATCGCGGCCGGACGCGCCAGCAGCACCAAGGCGACCGCGCCGCCGATGATCACGAGCGCCCACCGAACCGACCGGCGCCTCACGGCCGCGGCGATCACGCCGCGGCGGCGGTTGTTCCCCGTGGCGCTCACGATCGGTTCCTGCGGTTCGGGGTCGTGTCCAGCGCGGTGAGGAGCTGCGGGTCGACGTCGACTTGCAGCTCGCCGACCCGTCCGTCCAAGTCACGCATCAAGCAGCGGCCGCGTCGAAGTCCGCGGACGCGAGCGACCAACGCCTGGTCGTCCGGATCGAGCCCGAGCAGCCGCAGGGCACGCGCGGATTCCGCGTCGCTCTCCTGCCCGAACACGAAGTAGGTGCCGACGAGCTCGGAGAGATCGCCGAGGTCTTCCAGCCGCTGCGTGGCCAGGAGCACGGTCGCGTTGTTGGCCCGGCCGAGCCGAACGAGCCGGTTGACCAACGACCGGCCTTGCGTGGACGCCAGCAAGAACCACGCCTCGTCCAAGAGCACCACCTTGTGCCGCGACCGATCGCCGGATACCAACCGCAGCGCGTAGGCGGCGACCAACGAGAGGGTCGCCACCGAGATCCGCTCAGCGCGCGTATACGTCTCCCGCGAGGCACGGGGATCGGGAAGGGTCAGGCCCGGGGTGCGGATCGTCGTCACCGGCGCCACCGCCTCCGGGTCCGCGTCGCCGGGCTGGTCGACGGCGAAGCCCAGGCGCGCGAGCCCGAAGTCGCAGGCGACCTCCAGCGCATCCGCGGCGTCCTTCGCCGCCGGCCGGTCAACGGTCCGCAGCTGGTCGATCACCGCAAGCGACGAACCGGCGCCCCGGGCGACCACGTCGCGGACGGCGCGTTGGATCTGGTGCTCCCACGACGGCGCCGGATCCCGCAGCAGATCCAAGTAGTACGAGCACGCCAGCTCCTCCCGTAGATCCGGGAGCCCGATGCGGAGCGGATCGAGCTTCCCGCGGTGCTCAGGGTCCGCCGAGAGTTCCAGCACGTGGATCCGGTCCTCGAGAGCGGGGATGCGGTGCAGGCCGTGATCGGGCTTGGGGTCCAGATCGACGATCGTTGAGCCGCGCCGCTCGGCCGCGTAGGCGATCACCTGTGCCGCCACGGTCTTCCCCGACCCGAGCGTGCCCGCCAACAAGACCGCGGACGCCCGGGACTCGCGCGAGGGCGCGGTCGGGTCGTAGGTCACCGGGCGTCGGGCCGGCGTCGTGCCGAGGTAGATGCCGTGATCCGCGCCCAACCGGTCGCAGCCGATCGGCATCAACGCCCCGAACTGCTCGACCGTCAGTTGCGCCGCGTAGTCGCGGACGATGCCCCCGCCGGGTTGTGGCAGGTGGTCCAAGAACAGCGCCTCCTGCAACCCCCTCGGGCGATGCAGGCGGACCTGTCCGAACTGGTCACGCAGCGTGGCGACCCGCTGCTCCAACTCCTCGGCGCTCGCCGCCCCGACGGCGAGAGAGATCGACGCTTCGAGCATCGGAGGATGCGTCGAGCCTTGGAGGATCGCTTCGTACTCGCGAGCCAACTGCCGGTCTTCTTCCGGCACCAGCCCCGGCCCGTACGCCGAACCTTCCGCCTGTTCGCGGTAGACCTGTTCGACGTCGACGATCCGCTTGCGCACCTGCGCCAACGCGCGACGGTTCCCGACCCAACGGGCACGCAGCAGCGCGTCGACCTCGAACCCCGCCGATTCCAGCGGCGTGAACAGCAACTCGGCGACCGGACCAGGGAATTCCGCCTCGTCTGCCAGAGCCCCGGCAGTGAGGAACGTCTGGTGAGAGTCGCCCTGGTCGGTCTCCAGCACCAGCCGGGCCGGGCCGGTGCGCGGCTCGGTCAGCGGCGCGGCGATCGTCGCCGTGATGTCGGCACCCAGCGGCTCGTAGGCGACTCGCCCGGCGTCGGTGCGGATCATCAACGCGTCGGGCTGCCACCTGCCGTCTACGACGGGTTCATCGAGGCCCCGTAGGACGCTGCGGCGTAGCAGCCATTCGAGCTCCTTCGTGGAGGCGCGGCGGCAGCCGATCACGGCCGCCACCTGTTCGAATGTCCGCTGCTCGACGGTCGCCAACGAGCGGAGCTCGCGGTCCGGGATCGGCTGCGTTCTGCCGACGCCCGCGAGGTCTTCGAGGCGACGCCGAGCGCGGCCGAGCTGATCGGCCATGGTCGCCCCGATCCGGCCGTCCTCAGGAGATCCCAGCGCAACGGTCAGGTACACCTCAGGCCAGAACGCGTTGAGCGACCGCAGCCGCTGTTCGTGCCGCCGCAGGAACGCATCGAAGGCCGCCGGGTCCTGGCCGTCCGGGTCCAGCAGCTTGCGGGTTCGGTCCCGGTAGCGCTCGGCCGGGTAGGCGCGGGTGACGCGGTGCACCGTGAAGTCTGCTCCGACCACGGTCGCCAACCGCTCCAACGTCTTCAACCACCGCCATTTCTCCCCGGCCGGAAGAAACGGGTACGCGACGGTCGACAGGCGGTAGAGCGCGGCGGCCTCGCCACCCGGTCCCAACAGGACGTTCTGGCGGGCGTAGCGCAACGGCACCGGCCAACTCACGGCCGCACCTCCAAGCGCTCCCCGTCCTGCAACGCCAGCGGACCGGCCAGGACACGCCGACCGCGGCGCGGCGAGCACGCCGACGGTTCCAGCGCTGCCCGCCGGTGAGCGAATGGCCCCCGGCCGATCACCAACGCGAGCGGGATAGCCGGGGCGATCGTCGCCGGACCGGTGATCCGCCCACGGCGCAACCAGGGGGCGCGGTGGTCGGGTGAGACCCCGACCCGGAGATCGAGGCGTCCGCGTTCGTGGACCGGAAGTGCGCGACCGAGCCACCGCCGCGGCGGACGCACCTGCAACCACAGCCACGAGAGCGCATAGCGATGCGCCGGGCGCCCGTCCGGGGTCGCCTGCATGCCCAGCGTCGCCACCAGGCCGGGCAGCACCACCAGCCGCAGCGGCCAATCCACCACGCCCAACAGCAACCCGGCCACCTGCGCCGTCGCGAAGACCACGGCGCCAGCCACGAGCGCGAGCCGCCGATCGCCCGCCGCGCTCACGGCGAGCGCTGAGGCGACGGCCAGCAGTACGCCGAGCATCGGCGACCGCGTGCCGAGCAGCAACACGGCAAGCAGGGCCGCCGTCGCGTATCCGAGCCAGACCAAGGGGACGCCGCCCGGGATAGGGATCCGGCGCCCCTCGACCTGGTAAATCCGCCTGTCCGGCCTGAAGATCCGCTGATAGGAGCGGACCACGCCACGCTGAGAGCCCGGGGCGCTCATCCGAGGACCTGCCGTCCGATCGCCCGGGCGGCCTTGGCGATCGCGTCGGGTGAGAACACCATCCAGCCGACCACCACGGCCGCGATCAGGAACGACATCAACTCGACGTAGCGCCGGTTGATCAAGAAGATCAGCGAGACGATCGCGATCACCCCGCCGTAGAACTGCGCCGCGTAGCCACGCAGCAGATCCCCGAGGTTCTTCGCCACGTCGTTCCCCGACGCCGCGAGCGCCCCCGGGGCGAGCACCAGCAGCACCCCGATCGAGACCAGGAACGCGAGCGCCACGACCACCCGGCCGCTCACGCCTCGACGGTGCTTCGACTTGACGATCTGCGCGTCGGTGCCCGCGCCCGGAGCCGTGTGAGGGGTCTTGCGGCGGCTCACGAGCTCGGCCCTCCCGCGACGGCGCGCACGTACCACCGCTCCCGCCTGATCACCGCGAGGCGGTAGCGCAAGACGAACTCCGCGCCGCTTGCACGGTCATGGGCGCGGACCAACGCGACGACGGCGAGCCCGTCGCCGACGGGCCGGGGGTCGCGGGCGATCTGTTCCACCGCGACCACGTCCAGGCCCGCCGCCATCTGCACCAATCGCGTGCCCGGGGCGAGGAAGTACCCCAGCGCCGCTCGGTCACCGCCACCGACGTAGGCGGTGAGAAAGCGCGTGACCAGGTCGGTGATCGGTCGTGCCTGCGCGTCGGGCAACGTCACCGGCTCGGGCACGTCGACCGCGCCCACAGGGGGCGGTGCACTCAGTGCGGGCAGATCGGTGACCACGAGGCCTCCCGCGCGGTCGCGGGCGATCGGCACGCTCAGATAGCGGACCACCCCGTCCGACGCAGCGGCGACCGTGATCAGCGCGCGAAACCGGCCCAGGGCGGACTCTCGGGCCACCGTTGCCCACGCGACCTTCGCTCCCGGCCCGCGCGACGGCAGCAGCGCCGCCGTCTGATCGCGCACGTCCTCGGCGAAGAACGACGCAACCGCCCGTCGGTACCCGTCCGAGCGTTGCGACGTCCCGCCGAGGAAGGCGTGGGTGAAGCGCAGCGCGAACGCACGGGCTTCGTCGTCGGGGAACCGCGAACCCTGTGCAGCAGAGAGGGAGCCGCGGTCGGCCCCATCGCTTCCGCCGAGGATCGTCCCCAGCCCGCGGACCAGCACCAGGCCGACGAACGCCCAGAGCGCGACCCGGCCGACCGACGCCAAGCCGTTGCCGCCCCGGCGGCCTTGGGCCGCGCGCTGATCCGGCGGCGGCTCGTCGCCTCGCCCGTCCCGGGCGGCGTCGGCCAGGGTGCTCTGGGCCAAGAGCCGCGGACGGCCTCCATGGGCACCATCAGAAAACGCATCAAGCCAACGCATTGCCACCCCTTTGACGATCAGTCAGCCCGGCGGGCTGATGTCTCAGTGGTGGGTTTGTAACCGGGGCAGCTCTAGAGGTCTACAAGTCGCGGCTTACACAAATGAACAAGTGATCAAGCCATCTTGAATTCTTGGTGGCAAAGAACGGGCCCGGCCGTCTGGCCGGGCCCGTCGCCCACCGCTCGTTTGTGCCGAGCGCGCGCCTACGTCGATCCGGTTGTTCCTCGGGTCAGCAGCGAGCGCTGGGCGTCGAGGTGTTCCTCGACGCTGGCGGCGACCTGCTCCAAGAGCCAGAGCGAGGTCCAGTCGGCCAGCCCGTAGCGGATGCTGTGCCCCTCGCGCTCGCGCCGCAGCATGCCCGCTTCGTAGAGCACGCGCAGGTGCCGTGAGACGTTCTGATGCGTGACTACACCGGGCATTCGGTCGACCAACTCCTGAACCGTCGCGTCACCGCGCTCGTCCAGCAACACCATGATCTGCACCCGTGTCGGCTCGCCGATCACGCGCAACCGCAGCTGCACGATCTCCAGCACCTCCGTCGACGCGATTGCGCGCAGGCGTCCGCCCGCTCCCGAGGCTGCTCCGTCGCCCCGGCGCACCGTATGCCGGGCCGTTTGCGCGGGCGTCGTCGACGCCGATTCCATCGTCACCATGCCACACCTCCCATCGCCTGAACCATGCCCTTGTCCTATCTCCCGATAGGATCGGAATCAACGACCACATGTGACTACTGGTCAGATGTGACTACTAATCATCCGGCGAAATAGACCGTGGCAGGCCGATCGGTTCAGGCGATATCGGAAAGGTGCAACACGCGCACGACGCGGACGTCGACGACGTTGTGCGTTAGCAACGTCGCGTCGTGCACTTGGGCCATGGCCGCGATCAAGAGGTCGGTTTTGCGGGTACGCGGCTGCGCGCGGGCCCCGACGAACGCGAGCGGCAAGGCCGCCCCATCGTGTCCGCACCGCGTATCCGTCGTCCAATGACAGCCGGGTCTTCAGCACGTACATGATTCACTCCCAGGCAGGCCTGGCCGGAGGCCTCGCGAAGTTCCGATGGACGAGGCATTCGCGAAAAGCCGGGAGGTAGTCCGGACCATTCGCCTCACCAACCGAACCTCGCCGTAGAACAAATGGCATAGCGCCTCACGACCGCTCTACTGCGGAGTTCGTGCTACCGGGCACCGATGCGACGCCCGTCTCCGAGCCCGCACCGGCCCCCTCCCCGAACGAAAGGGGAGGGGGCCGGTGCGGGCCGGCCCTTACGGCCGGGACGCGGCCCGGCTGTAGGTCTTCCCGGACGCGGTGGTCCAGCTGATCTCCTTCATGCTCTTCACGTCAGCGACCGCGATGCTGTTGGCGATCGGCACATCGACCGTCGCACCGGAGGTTCCGGTCACCTGGACTCGCTGCACGCCGTCGGGCGCCAGCAAGACGACCGGGCCGTCCTGGCCCTCAGCCGGCGCCGAGTACATCGGCGTTGCCGGATCGTTGGCCGTGTTGAGGGTCGAGCAGAAGCCACCGCCTCCGGCGCCGTTAGGCCCGACGCGAATGCGCAGACAAACGTCGTCCTCGCCCCAGAATGCGATCACCTGGCGATCCTGAGCGGCATACACGATCTTGCTGTGGGGAAGCGAGCCGGAACCGTCCGCGTTCACCTGCTCCATCATTTTCTGGTTGCTCTTCATTGTTGCTGCCGCAACGCTGGTCGCCGAGACGCCAGGAGCAGCAGCCGCCGCCGTGTCTGCCAGCACCGCGATCGGATCGTGCGTCGCGTCCGGCCGCGCGGCATTCGGCGCGGGCGCGAGCGCTGCCTCGTTCGGGGCAGCGCTCGACGGGTCTCCCGAGCCCTGGGCTACGGCAAGCCCTCCGGCGCCAGCGACCACAGCGGCAACGGAAGCCACGATGACGGTACGTGTCCGGCTCATATTCATTCCCTTACTAATGGTCATGGTCTATTCACTCGCATCCCGTAATCGCGGCGCTTCCGTCGATGTGCCGGACGGTCCCGGCGCCTCCCCAGTAGACGTAGGCGTTCGCAGCAGGACCGTTCCCGAAGCACGCCATGTTACCCCTCGTGTTGTACGAGCAGGCACTACCGCCCGTCACCGTGCGCTGGGAGCCCGCCTGGGTTTCCATCTTTGTGCAGACCTCACTTGAGGTAGCGCTCATGCTGGCGATCACCCGGGTCCATCCGTTGTACCCAGAACTGGAGCAACGGACGCCACTTGCCACATCACACCCCCAAGCCGACGCAGTGGAAGCGCTGGACGCCGCTATTCCTGCCGTCAACCCGCCCACGGCCAAGACCGCCAGCGCAGTCCTTCCAACATCCTTAAAGCTGATCATTACGCGTACGTCTCCCATTTTGGCCCGTCATATCTACACGCAGACGACACATAGCTATGCGTCGTTCGCGCCTTGACGGATAGACGGCTCGCTTCATCAAGCGGGCAGACGCGGATCAACGAAACAGAGGACAGGCCTCTAGAGATCTTCACGAACTTCACTCCTGGGACGTGCTGCACCTGCGCAGCGGGACGTACGCAGCCCTCACGCGGTGGGCTTTACTGACGCCTACGTTAGCAGAGTTTCCAGTCTGGGTGGCGATGTTTTCGAGCGCTGATCACGCTGCTACTGACGCACCTGAGCGATGCCAGAGCAACCGCACACGTCCAGGCTCCTAGCCCAGGGCGATTGTTCGCCCCTAGCCTCAGCCCTTCGGGCGACAGCATGACTCTCGTCGGCTAGTCGACCTTCCCGGCGCTGGCGTCACCGCGGCACGGCACGCTGCTCGGTGATTGCCGGTACCAGGTGCGCAGCATGCGGCAGACGATCGGAGCCGCGGAGCTTGAGCCGTAGCCGCCATCCTCGATCGTGGCTACAACCGCGATCGGCCGCTCCGGGTCCTGCACCATTCCCACGAACCAGGCCTGTTCAGGGCAGGTCGTGCCGCCCGCGCGGTCGCAGCGCTCCGCTGTGCCGGTCTTGCCGAGGATCGGGTACCGACCCTGATCCCAGCCCTGAAAGACCGACGCGGCGGTGCCGTCGACGGTGACGCCCCCCAGACCTTGCTTGATCGCCTGCTTGAACGGGGCAGCCAAGCGAACGACGCGCGGTCGAGTCGTCTCGAAGGACTGAAGCAGCGCGCCGTTGGGCTGCTCAACGCGCATCGCCAGGTGCGGGGTTGGGAAGCGAAGGTCCGGACGAACTGGACCGTTGTCGTAGAGCCCTGAATAGGCCACAGCCAGCTGGAGCGGCGTGATCTGGAGATCACCCTGGCCGACCGCGAGGTTGACGTTGTCGCCGCGACGATAGCTGCCACCGAGTTCGGCGACCAGGTGACAGTTGGCGCGTTTCTCGCGCTTGCGACAGTTGCGCTCGGCAACATCGCGCCCTTCTCGCCACTTTTGATCAGGAACGACACCGGCCGCCTCACCGGGAAGGTCAATTCCCGTTCGGCGCTGGAAGCCGTAGTGCCGCGCCCACGCCTGCAGTGGCGACCCAGGGAGCGGGAAGACCTTCCAGCCAACGTCGTAGAAGAAGGTGTCGGAAGACACCGTCAGCGCCTGGGAGACGTTCTGGTCGCCATGATCGGCGTGCCCGGCATTGCAGTAGGTCGTCGGCGGATGCCCGAACGACGCGCAGGACCCGCCACCCTGCAACGACGTCGGTGTGATCACGCCAGAAGCCAAACCAGCGGAAGCCGTCACCAACTTGAAGGTCGAGGCAGCTGGATAGACGGAGTCGATCGCTCTGTCGACCAGGGGCGCACCGTTCTGCGCGCTCGTCAGCCGCCGGAAGCGACGGGCACTGATTTGGTTGAAAACCGCAGGGTCCAGCGACGGGTAAGAGGCCAAAGCCAAGACCTCACCGTTTCGCGGGTCGATCGCCGCGACCGCGCCACCGGCGCGCCTGTGGGTCTTCTGGTCGATCCGCTGGCCGATCTCCCCCTTGAGCCCGGCCTGAGCCACCTTGACAAGGCCAGTGTCGATCGTCAGCCGCAATCGGTCTCCGTCCGCAGCCTGACGTTCGGTGACCTTGCCCGTCGGGGCATTCGACGAGTCCACCTCGATCCGCTGCTCACCATCTCGACCGCGCAGATAGTTGTCGTACTCGTACTCCAGTCCGCTCTTACCGATCCGCTGCCCCTGTTGAAGCCCGCGGTACCGCTTCTCCTTCAGCTCCGCTTCGTTGATCTGGCCGACTTGCCCAAGGACCTGCGCCATCATCGAGCCCTGGGGATACTGGCGCGGGTACTGGCGGGCGACGGTCACACCGGGGAACTTGGCCGGGTGCTCGAGGAAGTAGTTCCGGATGCCGGCGTTGACACCCTTGGACTTCAGCGGCACGCTTGCGTAGGGAACCTGCACCACGCTGGCCACCACCCGCCGGTAGAGCGTCCTCGTCGAAGTTCGCAGCGGCCGACTCATCTGTTCCAACTTGATCCGCAGCGCCGGTGACGCGTCGCGGCTGACCGAAAGTGCCGCCGGGCGGCGACTACGCATCCGTCGCGCGGCCTCACGAGTGGCACGTCGTTCGCGACGAACCCGTTGCCCCTCGGTCTGTCGCTCGAATCGCCTACGCTGCGCGCCGCTTGTCGGCGCCATCAGTTGGGCAGCGAGCCGCTCCTCTGCGAGGTCGAAGCGGCCTCGCCGCTGGCCCCAGCCGTTGATCGTCGCGACGTCCGCCGGCGGGATCGACTTCGCCTCCAACGTGACGACGGTGGCAACGCGGTTGTCGACGAGCGTTCCGCGACCATCGCTGCCGTTGCGGTCGATGATCGACCCGCGCGGGGCCTCGACTCGAACCACGCGGGCACGATTGTTGTCAGCCTGCGCTAGGAACTGGTCACCTTGAAGGATCTGCAGAAACCACAGCCGCAGGAACAGCACCGCGAAGACGCCCAGGGCAATCAGCGCGAAGGCTGCAACGCGAATCGCCAGCTGCGGTGACTCGGCGCCGGAGCGACGGTTCACGGCGCCGCCCGCCCGTCCGCCCAGACGCGGCACGACGTATTCCTGGCAAAGTCAGAGCCACACACGTGGCCGAGAGTACGCCCGTTGCGCGACAAACACGCAACGAACCTTTCGCCCTTAGACGCTCCGTCTTGGCATCACGCCCTCGTTCCTCGCTAACGCATCAAGCCGCGCGCCGCCGACTCCAGCCGATCACCGGGGGTCGGCGGCGGGCGCCGTAGTCGACATGGCGGCGGGCCGCGCGAGTGCCTGCCTGCCAGCAATCACCAGGCTCCCGGGCGGTTGCGGCCCTGCACGGCGATGGGCCGAGCAAAGCTGCCGTCGCCCCGGCGATGTCCTCGAACCGTCGGAGTTGGCTAATAGGTACCCCGCTCACCGGGGCGGACGGTGCCGCTTGCTGCGGCCCGCGTGCTGGGCTTCGGTCTGCACCAAGATGGGGGAGAGGCGGATTCTCAGCGGCCGGCCCGGACAATCACGCGCCGTTGTCCGCTGCTCCCCGTCGCGTACGGATAGCCCGCCGACGGCTTCACCACCGCGCGCATCCGGTATCGCCCGCGGAGCTGTTGCGGGATCCGGTAGATCGCCGACCACCGTCCGTTCGCGCGCGCTCGGACGGTGGTCACGGCGCGCCAGGTCGTGCCCGCGTTGGCCTGGATCGCGATTGCCGTTCCCTGCCGCGTACCGGTCCGGCCAAGCAGCCGTCCGGTGAACTCGAGACGTTGGCCGCGGTAGACGATCGGCCGCGGCTTGATCGAGAGGGTCGTCGACGCCTTGACCCTCCGTCGAAGCTCAGCCGTTGCGGCGGGCAGCGTGTCGCGCGAGCGTGCGCGCCACTGAACGCTGTAGGACGCCGACCCCGATGCCACCGGCACCTGCGCCGAGAACCGGCCCGTCCCATCCGTGCTCACCGTCGCCACCACGCGCGGGGTGGCACCGGTCGCGGTCGGCGTCGCCGCCAAATGCAGCGTCGCCCCGGCCACGCCACGACCCGCCGGGGCAACCAACCGGCCCCGGATCACGTTCGACTTCCGCGCGCTGTACCCGGCTCGCAACGAGCTCCCTGGCGCCCGACCTCGACAGGCGACCTGGTGCGCCCGCCGGTAGCGCGCCGAGCGCTTGCACCGCCGCTGCACCGTTCGACTCTTCGACCGTGCCTTCCCGGTTGCCGGCCACCACGCCGTCAAACGGGCGTCGTCCGCCTCGTAGGTGCCGTTGGAGTTGCCGCGCAGCGCGGGATCGGAACTCGGGCCGACCTGCTCACGGTTCTGCGTCACGATCGTCGTGCTCGCGAGGACACTCTCGTTGCCGCCGACGTCGATCGCGATGATCTCCAAGCGGTGGGTCCCGTCGTCGACCTGCGCCGTGTCGACGGTCAACCGGCCGATCGCGCCGGCCGGGCACGCTCGCATCGACGCATAGGGCGGGCCACACTGCTCGGGCGACACGGCGACCGCTCGGCCGTCGACTCTGGACTCGACACGCCGCACCCCCGACCCGTCACCGTCCGTCGCCCGGTACTCGACCGATCGGCTGCCGCGCACCGGCGCGCCGGACGAGGACGCCACCAGCTCGTCGACCGTCGCCGTCCCGGTAGGCGGCTGCACGTCCCTCCAGGTGACCTCAAGCAACATCGCCTCGACCGTCCCCGAGGCGTTCTCGCAGAGGGTCAGCAGCGAGCCGGCGCAGTTCACGCCGATCGAGAACCGCTGTCCGGGGTCGCCGGCTGCCTCCGATACCGCTCGATCAACCGTGACCGACGTCGTCTGCCCCGACGGGCAAGGGTCGCCCGCGTCGCTGGTCCGACACAACCCGTAGGGGTTGATGCCGCCCTCGGCGGCCCCCGTGCCCGCGTTCAGCACGCGGTTCGCCTGGACCCGCAAATGGATCGGCCGGATGCCCGAGGGCCACCGCAGCATCCATTCCACGCGCGAGTTCCCCGATGCGTTGCTCGGTTCCAGCGTCGCGGTCAGGCGTCCGGGGCCCGCGGCGCAATTTTCCGTCAACGACCCCGGCGCGTCTCGGTACGGCTGCCAGTCCTGTAGTACCTGCCCGAACTGGCAGTACTTCACGACGTAGTCGCCTGCCTGCGCCCCCGGGGCGCCGGCAAGCCAGCCCACCCCGACGAGCCCGCACAGCACGGCAACTCGAACGATGCTCACCGGACGATCACGCTCCCCATCTCAGAAAATCCCCGGATCAACGGTCTTCTCGGATTCGCTGCTCCCGCCGCCAGAGCGCTTCGCCGAGGACGAGCCTGACGACGCCGTTCCCGACGACTGAGGCGTGGCGGACTGCGAAGGCGTAGCCGTACTCGGTGCGGACGAATCGCTGGATCGGGTCGAGCTCTCGGCCGGTGGTTGCGCAGCCTGTGCTGCGGCGGCTCGCCGAGCGGCCCCCCGCTGTTGCTGCGCACGCTTCGTGCGCTGACGTTCGACGGCGCGGATCCGTGCCTCGACTGCACTCGCGCCCGGCGTCGTGCCGTAGCGCCGCTTCGCCCTGCGCAGCCGCGAACGCGCCAACGGCAGGTCGCCACGGCGGGCGGCCTTCTCCGCGCGGCCGACCAACAGTCGCGCTGCGGCCTCGCGATAGCCCGATGCGGCAGCGGAATCGCCGAGCTGAAGCGCCAACACGATCGCCGCGTTGTAGTCGCCGCGATCGGCTGTCGCCCGCATCACCGCCAGGTTGCGGGCTCGTGCGTCGGCCCGCTTCCATTCCTCGACCTGCTGCGCTGTTGGCGGCGTCGAGGGTCTGCCGTCGTCGGATCGTTCACCGAGCGCGCTCGCGGCGACCATGCCCGCACCACCGATCGCCAGCGCAGCCCCGAGAGCCATCGCCACGCGTTTTAGGTGCCCACCCGTCGGCGGACGGGCCGCGCGCAACGTGATCGCGCCGCCCGTGCCTTCGCCCACACGTTCGCGCTCTGGCCCGCCGGTCGGAACAGCCGAGTTCGACGTCACCGGATCGCCCGATGGCTGTTCGATCGGTGGCCCGAAGGCAAAGTCATCGTCTGGCCACGGCGGAAGGCCCTCGAGGCCGGACATCGGCTCGGGGTCCTCGACGCTCGGCACCGCTCGGGGTTCGGTGTCCGCGGAAGGCTCCGACGCGGTCTCCTCCAACGAAGCCGTGGAGGGCTTCTCGGTCAGGATCTCGACGGGTTCAGCCGCGGCCGGGAGCCTCGTACCCGTTGAACGTTGCGGTGGCTCGTGGCGCGGCGATGCGGCGCGCTGGCGCTCGTGTCGCAGCGCCTCCGCGACGAGTGGGTCGTCCGTCGCCGGCCAGATCGTCTCGATCTGCGTCTTGAGCACCGCGGCGAGCAGCTGCATCTGCTCAGGACGCGAGGGCCGATTGCGATCCTGGTCCCACCGCCGGAACGTGTGGATCGAGACGTTCATCCGCTCGGCCACTTCGTGCTGCTTGAGGCCAGCCCGCTCACGAGCAGCACGCACTCCCGGCTCCAAAGCGACGCCGGTCCGGAACGCAAGGGGGACTTCCCGGTGATCAGACATACCGATCTCCCCGAGTATCCCCGGCCCATACGCCCCTGACAACTCCGTCAGCATCCCTCGCCTGGCGTGCTCGACGGATCGTCCATACGGCGAGCAGTCGCGGGTGGCGGGTAGTCAACCTTGCCTACCCGCCCTCGGAAGGAAGCCCGATGCCCTGCAACCAACGGGGCTTTGGCGGCGACTACCTTCTCTCCGGCATCGGCCGGACGCGCGCCGCGGACTGCGCCGCAGCGCGCGCCTTGAGCAACGTAGTCACATTTGCTCAGTAGTCAGATGTGACTACCAATCCGGCCAGCTCACTGAGTCGCGACGCGGCTCGCGTCGGCAGGACGGACCCGTCGCGCTCGTGCACCAACCCCGCGCACGCCAGGTCGCGAACGGCGCGACGGATCGCGTCGGTCTCCAGGAACGACGGATCGAACGGCTCTTGGAACGCCGTCACGATCTCGTCGAGGGTGAACGGTGCCGGGTAGGCGAGCAACAGGTGGATCATCACCGCCATCTGCAACTGGTCGTCGAGCTCCGCCTGGCTCAGCGTGGACTGATCGTGCATCAGGATCACCCCGCCGTCGTCAGGACAAGCGCGGCCCGCGCCGCGCGCGTCGGCCACACGAACGACGCGTGCTGATGCAACAGGCCGCGCGCCGTCAGGTCTTGGATCGCGGTCATGAAGCTGTCGCGCTGGCTCGCGGCTCTCGTGCCCGGCGGGGTGAGCTCCGACACCAACTCGTCGAGGCTGAACACCGCGGGGTAGGCGTCGAACAGATGCCGCAACACGTCGTTCTCGTGCTGGGCCTCCAAT
Organism: Patulibacter ginsengiterrae; assembly: GCF_056269115.1. NCBI lineage: Bacteria > Bacillati > Actinomycetota > Thermoleophilia > Solirubrobacterales > Patulibacteraceae > Patulibacter > Patulibacter ginsengiterrae. The sequence continues at coordinate 115,107 of NZ_JBWDOG010000001.1, read as the reverse complement.
TCGACGGGGGACAGCACTCGTCCGCAGGTAGGCTGGTCGTGCATGGGAGGTCCTTGCCTCTCGTGCCAGCCCCAGGGACGTCTCTAGCGTCGCCTGGGGCACTCTTGGCGTTGTCAGTAGCCATCGAAACTAGCTGGCCCGAATCGGGAAGCCAAGGCCTTCGGGCGCGGCTTTCGCGGTCAATCGGAAGCCGAACTAGGTGGGTTTAGGCCACGAAAAGGCCACGAGACCGCTACTGGCACGTAGGCGCTCGCTTCCTACGGGCCCGTAGAAAGCGAAAGGCCCCGCGATTTGCGGGGCCTTTCTGAGGTGCGCGATACAAGACTCGAACTTGTGACCTCACGCATGTCAAGCGTGCGCTCTAACCAACTGAGCTAATCGCGCTGGTTGCTCGGGGCGCTCCCAAGCGATGCTGGAGGTTAGCAGCGAGATCGAGAACGTGACGTCCGGGTGTCGTCGCCACACGAAGCGGCCCGAAGTCGGTACATTGCGTGCCCCTGGGCACCGTGGCGGAGTGGCTACGCAGCGGCCTGCAAAGCCGTCCACACCGGTTCGATTCCGGTCGGTGCCTCTAGGTGACCCGCACGATCCCCGGTCTTCAGAGACCGGGGGTCGCGGCGGGTACGGTCCCGTCCGGCAGCGACGTCTCGCGCCGACTGCGGGCCTCGCGCCACTCGCGCAGGAGCAGCGTCCAGCCGGCCAGGCCGCCGACGATCAGGATCGGCATCAGCGGCAGGTTGTAGCGCCCGTGGGCGACCGCGAGGGTGTGCACGCCGGTGGCGGCGGTCACGCCGAGCAGGATCGAGGCGATCGCCGGATCGCGCCGCCGGACGACGCCCCACAGCAGGCCGAACCCGGCCAGGGCGACGATCATCAGGTGCAGGCCGAGCCAGATCGGGCTGGTCGGGGTCGCGCCGCCGCGGGCGTAGCGCGACCACATCTTGCCGGCCTTGAAGGCCATCATCTTCGCGAACGCGACCGGCTGGCCGAGCGCGTAGGTGCGGATGTTGTGGCGGGCGGCGATCGAGAGCGCGGCGTCGCGCTCGAGCTTCGGATCGTTCTTCCGGTACTTGGCGACCACGTCGTCGAGCACGACGATCGCCGGGATCTGCGTGTACGGCCGCGAGGCGAGCGACGGGTGGCGACGGATCACGTCGTCGCGCATCGCGAACTTCATGTCGAAGGTCGAGCCGTTGCCGGGCAGGTAGGTGCCGACGAACAGCGCCGAGCCGCCGCCGGTGGTGACGGGGACCAGGGTCTCCGCCTTGTTCGACGCGTAGATCGTCCACGGCAGCACCACGACCACGCAGGTCGCGACCAGCAGCGCGGCGCTCTGGAACCCGCGCTTCCAGCCGACGGTGTTGCCGAGCACCACCAGCGCCAGGGCCGCGACGAGCAGCGGGACGAACAGCAGATCGGTGCGGGTCAGCAGCACGCCGCCGAAGAGCGCCCCGGTCAGCGCCCACCAGGGGCGCCGTCCGGTCCGCCAGGCGAGCGCGGCGGCCGTGAACGCGCAGGTCACCAGCAGCGCGCCCAGTGGCTCCGACAGCAGTGTGCTCGGACCCCACGCCAACGGGGGATAGAGCGCCACCACGGCCGCGGCGGCGACCCCCGTCCAGGCGCCGGTCAGCGCACAGCCGAGCGCGAAGGCGGCGAGGATCGTCAGCGTCGAGATCAGGAACTGCGTCCAGTACAGGACGTTGAGGTCGTCGGGGCCGGCTGGATGTGCGCCGGGCGCGATCTCGTAGGCGAGCGCGAAGACGGACGGCGTCGCCGGCGGCCAGTGGAGCGCCTGGACCTCTGCCTTCTCGCGGGCCTTCTTCGTCTCCGGCCCGCGGGAGGTACGCCCGGTGTAGGTCCCCGTGCGGGAGAGGTTCTGGGCGATCGAGGTGTACGACTTGGCGTCCGCCGACTGCTGTTCGACCGGGTTCCCGGCCTGGTACGCCCGGATTCCTCCGCCGACGAGCAGGATCAGCAGCAGGGCGAGCCAGGCCGACCGGGGTATCTGACGTAGCCGCGGCATCGCGGCGCACGATACGTGGTCGCCTGGACCCGAGGGGCCGGCGGCCCGGTCACCGGCGAGCGGTACCGTGGTGGCATGGCTGACGATCCCACGGCAGCAGGCGACGAGGAACCCACCCGCGTGACTCCGGCCACCAACGGGGCGGGCAACGGCGGGCGGCTTGCGGATGCCGTCCCCGAGGTGCCGCCGACGGTGACTCCGGCCGGCTCCGTGATCGACGCGCCGGCCGGCGACGCCGCGCCCTCGAGCCCGGCGGACGGCCCGTCGGGGGCCCCGGCCGCCGCGACCAATGCCCCGACGGACACGCCGCCGGCAGCTGCCGCTGGCTCCGCGGCGCCGAAGGGCGACGCCACCACCGGTGAGGGCGGCGGCGCGCAGCCGCCGAAGGGCCCGGGACCGGCCGACGGCGCCAAGGCCGACCCCGGAGCGGGTGACAAGGACAGCGCCCGCGCGCGCGGGCGCGCCGCTGCCGGGCGGACCGCCGAGGGAGCGAAGGTCGTCGGCGACCGGGTCTCGCAGGCGGCCAGCGCGACCGCCCAGGCCCTGCGCGACACCGACGTGCGCGAGATCGCCGAGCACACCACCAACCTGATCGAGAACGCGCGGCCGTTCTTCCTCGCCGCGTTCGCGATCGTCTTCTCCTTCCTCGCCTCGGTCGAGAACCACGCCGCGATCGGCGTCGTGTTCGCGATCGGCGCGATCCTCTGCGTGCTCGGGGCGGCCTACGCGGCCGAGCTGACGAAGGTCATCGGCCCCCGCGGGAACCGCGACCGCCAGTCGCGGAAGTAACGCGCGGGGTAGACGTCCCGCGCGGGTAGGGCAGCGCGGGGCGGGCACTGCGGCCCGGCGGGGACCGCACGGGCCGAGCCAGAGGCCGCGGCTCAGGCCAGGACCGCGAGCAGCCGGTCGAGGTCCTGCTCGTCGTTCCAGGCCCCGACCGACGCCCGCACCAGGTCGGTGCCGGGCAGGTCGCGCACGATCACGCCGGCGGCGGCCAGCCGGTCGCGGGTCGCCACCGGGTCCTGCTCGTGCCACGAGACGAGCGTCGTCCGGCCGCGCGGCGCGACCGTCCTGCCGGCCTCGCCGAGTCGTTCCGCGAGCCGTGCGGCCATCGTCGCCGCCCGCTCCAGGACCGCGTCCCAACCGTGCTCGTCGAGCACGTCGTAGGCGGCGACCGCCGCGGCCGAGACCTCGCCGGAGGTGGCGAGCGCGTCGTGCGCGCGGGCGTCCGGCCACGGCCGGGCGTCGAGTCCGGCGCCGGGCTCGGAGAGGTTCAGGTAGCCGGGGGCCGTGGGCTGCAGGCGCGCCTGCCAGGCCGGATCGATCCAGAGGATCCCGGTGCCGATCGGACCGCACAGCCACTTCTGGCCCGGGGCCGCGTAGAACGCGCAGCCGAGCGCGTGGACGTCGACCGCGATCGCCCCGGCCGCCTGAGCACCGTCGAGCAGGACGGGAACCTCGCCGCGCAGCTCGGCCAGCCCGCTCGGGGCGACGGCGCCGTCGGTCCAGCGGACGTGCGAGCACGCGACCAGCTTCGTGTCGACCCCGACCGCTTCGACGATCCGCTCCAGCGGGACCGCGCGGACGACCACGCCGTGCCGGCGGACGAGCGCCGCGAGCGGCCCGAGCAGCCCGGGGTGCTCCTGCTCGGCGATCAGGATCTCGTCGCCGGCCCGCCACTCGAGGCCCTGGAGCACCCGCGCCATCCCGTCGGTGGTCGCGGTCGTCAGCGCGACGTCCTCGGGCCGGGCACCGAGCAGCCTGGCGTAGCGCTGCCGGCGGTTCTGCTGGGCGTGGTTGACGGTCGCGAAGTGCTGGGCGCCGCGACCGTGCTGCTCGGCCTGGTGGAGCACGCCGCCGAGCGCGGCCCCGGCCGTCCGCGGGAGGGGACCGCAGGTGCCGGCGTTGAGGTAGGCCACGTCCCGCAGGACGGGATACTCGGCGCGGAGCTCGGCGGGGTCCATCGGTCGAGCATACGACCCGTCGTCAACCCCTTGTCCAACCGGACGGGCACCGCGACCGGCGCTCGCATACCCTTCGCGGCTATGCAGGTCACGCTTCCCGACGGCAAGGTTCTCGAGCTCACCGACGGGGCGACCGGTACCGACGCTGCGGCCGCGATCGGGCCGGGCCTGGCGCGGGCCGCGTTGGCGATCATCGTCGACGGCGAACAACGCGACCTCGCGGCGCCGCTGCCCGACGGCGCGCAGATCGGCATCATCACCGACCGCTCCGACGAGGCGCTCGAGCTGATCCGCCACGACACGGCCCACGTGCTGGCGGCGGCGATCCTCGATCTCTACCCGGGCACGAAGATCGCGATCGGCCCGCCGATCGAGCACGGCTTCTACTACGACTTCGAGTTCCCGGAGGGCGTCGTCCTCAACGACGGCGACTTCGAGGCGATCGAGGGCAAGATGGCCGAGCACGTCGCGGCCGACGAGACCTTCCTCCGTGAGGACGTCTCGGTCGAGACGGCGCTCGAGCGGTTCAAGGCCGAGGACCAGCCCTACAAGGTCGAGCTGATCGAGGACCTGGTCAAGAACGCGCCGGCCGACGCGCCGGTCGAGACGGTCTCGCTCTACACCAACGGGCCGTTCACGGACCTCTGCCGCGGCCCGCACGGTCCGGGCACGAAGCGGATCGGGGCCTTCAAGCTCCAGTCGCTGGCGGGGGCCTACTGGCGCGGCGACGCCGAGCGGCAGCAGCTGGTCCGGATCTACGGCACGGCCTTCTTCAAGAAGAAGGACCTGAACAAGCACCTCGAGCTGCTCGAGCTGGCCCGCCAGCGCGACCACCGCAAGCTCGGCAAGGAGCTCGGGCTCTACCACTTCACCGAGGCCGCTCCGGGCTCGGCGTTCTGGACCCCGCGCGGCACGCGGATCTTCAACGAGCTGGTCGCGCTCAGCCGCGAGATGGGCGACGACCGCGGCTACACCGAGGTCAAGACGCCGCAGCTGTTCGACGCCTCGCTCTGGAAGACGTCCGGGCACTGGGACAAGTACCGCGACGACATGTTCCTGACGGCGACCGGCGACGTCGCCTCGGCCGCCGAGGCCGGCGAGGTGATCGAGCCGAACATGGGCTTCAAGCCCATGAACTGCCCGGGCCACTACGAGCTCTACCGCCAGAGCCGCTGGAGCTGGCGCGACATGCCGGTCCGCTTCAGCGAGCCGGGGCTGCTCCACCGCAACGAGCTGTCCGGTGCGCTCCACGGGCTGATGCGGGTCCGGCAGTTCTGCCAGGACGACGCCCACCTGTTCGTGATGGAGGAGCAGATCCAGGACGAGGTGACCGCCTGCCTGAAGTTCGCGCAGGACACCTACGACCTGTTCGGCTTCGCGCAGGAGGACTTCAGCTACGAGCTCTCGACCCGTCCGGACAACCGGCTCGGCTCCGACGAGATGTGGGACAAGGCCGAGGGCGACCTCCGCCGCGCGCTCGACGCCAACCAGCTGCCCTACACGGTCCACGAGGGCGACGGCGCCTTCTACGGGCCGAAGATCGACATCCAGTTCCGCGACTCGCTCGGCCGCTCGTGGCAGCTCGGCACGGTCCAGATCGATTACCAGGCGCCGGAGCGCTTCGACCTCACCTACACCGGCTCCGACAACACCGACCACCGCCCGGTCGTGCTGCACCGGGCGCTGCTCGGCTCGTACGAGCGCTTCATCGGGATCCTGCTCGAGCACACCGGTGGCGAGCTGCCGTTCTGGCTGCAGCCGGCGCACCTGACGCTGCTGACCGTCGCCGAGCGCCACGGCGACCTCGCCCACGAGATCGCGACGCAGATGCGCGCCGCCGGGCTGCGGGTCGTGATCGACGACCGCAACGAGTCGATCGGGCGCAAGATCCGCGAGACCGAGCTGGCCAAGGCGCCGCTGATGGCGGTCGTCGGCGACCTCGAGCTGGAGCAGGGGACGCTGGCGCTGCGCCACCACGGTGGACGCGAGGAGCCGGCGACGCCGGTCACCGAGATCGCCGCCACGCTCGGGACGAAGGTCGGGGAGCGGACCGCGCTCTAGGACCGCACGACCCGTCGAAGTGCGAGGCGGCCCGTGCGGGGGCGCCTCGTCTTCGTAGTCCGTCTGCGGCTAGACGATCCCGCCGTTGGCCCGCACGACCTGGCCGTGACCCAGCGGCCGTCGGGGCCGGCGAGGAACGAGACGACCGCGGCGATGTCCTGCGGCTGGCCGAGGCGCTCCAGCGGCGGCTGGGCGGCGAGTCGGGCGATCGTCTCGTCGTCCTTGCCGTCGAGGAACAGCGCGGTCGCGGTCGGGCCGGGCGCGACCGCGTTGACGGTCACGTCGCGCCCGCGCAGCTCGCGCGCGAGGACCAGCGTCATCGCCTCGACGGCGCCCTTGCTGGCCGCGTAGGCGGCGTAGGTCGGGAACGCGAGCCCGACCACCGAGCTGGAGAAGTTGATCAGCGCGCCACCAGAGCGCAGGCGCCGGACGGCCTGCTGGTCGACGACGACGGTCCCGCGGACGTTGGTCCGGTGGAGCGCGTCGAACGCGTCGAGGTCGAACTCGGCGAGCGGGGCGAGGTGCATCCGCCCGGCGGCGTGGACGACGACGTCGATCCCGCCGAAGGCCTGCTCGGCGCGGTCGAAGAGCGCGGCGACGGCGTGCTCGTCGGCGACGTCGGCCTGGACCGCGATCGCCTGCCCGCCGGCGTCGACGACCGTGCGGACGACCGCCTCCGCGTCGCTCTGGCTGCCGGCGTAGTTGACGACGACGGCGAACCCATCGGCGGCGAGCCGGAGGGCCACGTCGCGCCCGATCCCGCGGGAGGCCCCGGTGACGAGGGCGGTGCGGGCGGTGGGGGCGGGTGCGGTCATGCTGGTCTCCGTGGGGTCGGGGCCGCGGGCGCTGCGGCACTGCGATGATCGTGCCCGTGGGGTCGGAACGGAAACACCCGTCGGTGGTGGAGCCATCGCCGCAGGGTGTCGATGCCTGACCTGCGTCAGCTGCGGGCGTTCGTGGCCGTCGCCGAGCAGCTGAGCTTCACCCGGGCGGCCGAGCGGCTGCACCTCAAGCAGCAGTCGGTCTCGAAGACCGTCCGCGAGCTGGAGCGCGAGCTCGGCGTCGAGCTGCTGGAGCGGACCACGCGCGAGGTCCGCGTGACCGCTGCCGGCGCGGCGCTGCTGGAGTCGGGGCGCGAGCTGCTGCGGCGCGCCGACCTGGCCTTCGCGGAGGCGAGCGAGGTCGGCCGCGGGCTGACCGGCACGGTTCGGATCGGGTGCACGCCGCCGGTCGGCTCGATCGACCAGGCGGAGGTCGTCCGCGCGCTTCGCGAGCGCGCGCCCGACGTCTCGGTCGCGCTCCGCGAGCTGCGGCCCGGCGACCTCGAACGCGGCCTCCGTGCCCGCGAGATCGACATCGTCCTGAGCCGGACGGCGGGCGCGGGGGAGACCGGCCTCGACCGCGCCGAGCTGCGGCCGACGCCGATGGCGGTCTGCCTGCCGGCCGACCACCGACTCGCGGGCGCGGAGAAGGTTCGCTTGGCCGAGCTCGACGGCGAGCGCCTGCTGACCGCGAGCCCGCCGGGCACGCCCTACACCGATCTGCTGCTGGAACGGTTCGCTGCGGCCGGCGCGACCGTGAAGCCGGTCGAGGCGCGGGTCACGGGCGGCTCGGCGTTGCTCACGCAGCTGGTCGACGCCGAGGCCGTCTCGCTGGTGCCGGTCGAGACGCCCGCGGTCGCGGGCACGGTGGTGATCGCGGTCGAGGACGACGTCCGCCTGCCGCTGCTGCTGTCGTGGCCGGCGGGCCTGCCGTCGCCGGCGGTGCGCTGCGTGCGCGCCGCGATGGGCGTCCCAGGCTGACGAGATCGCGAACCGGCGCGTTCCCGGGCGCCCGCTGAGGGCGTGCGTCCGCCGACTCAGGTCGGTGGGGCGACGGCACCCCGCTCGATCTGCTCGAGCAGCCCGCGGCAGGCCGCGTCGACCTGGTCGAGGACCAGCGCGAACCCGTCGCCGTCCCCGTAGTACGGATCGGGGACGTCGAGGTCGGCGGGATCGGAGGCGGGGTCGAACTCGCGCAGCAGGCGGACCCTGGCCGCGGCCTCCGGGCTCGGGGCGATCGCCCGCAGATCGCGCAGGTTCTGCTCGTCCATCGCCAGCAGCAGGTCGGCCGAGGCGAAGTCCTCGACCCGGACCTGGCGGGCGCCGCCGACGAGCCCGATCCCCCGCTGGGCCGCGGCGGCGGTGGCCCGGGCGTCGGGCGGGCTGCCGGTGTGCCACCCTCCGGTGCCGGCCGAGTCGACCGTGATCCGGTCGCCGGCACCACGCTCGGCGATCAGTGCGGCCATCACGCCCTCGCCGGTGGGGGAGCGGCAGATGTTGCCCAGGCAGACGAAGAGCAGGTGCATCCCGTCGGAGGCTACGCGAGGGCGCCGTCTCTGGCCGGATGGACGACCGGGCTGGTGCCTTGTGCCTTCTGCCGCTAGTATCTGTCCCTTGTTTGCTCGCGATATCTCGCGCTCGCACGCTGTGCGCCGCGCGAATAGCTCCTACTAGTGCCGGTCCCTCGTAGGTTTGACCGGCGTCCGCCCGAACGGGACACGACACGTGTCAACGATCGGATTCGGGTTCCCGAGGTTCGCGTCATTGACGAGAACGGGAATCAGATCGGCGTTATGCGGACGGACGAAGCCCTCCGCTACGCCCAATCCCACGATCTCGACCTGGTCGAGGTGGCCGCTACGGCACGCCCCCCGGTGTGCCGCGTTCTGGACTACTCGAAGTACAAGTACGAGCAGGCCCAGAAGAAGAAGGTCGCCAAGAAGCACCAGACCCAGGTCGTCACGCGGGAGATCAAGTTCCGCCCGAAGATCGCCGATCACGACTACGCCACCAAGAAGGGGCACGTGATCCGGTTCCTCAAGGGCAAGGACAAGGTCAAGGTCACGATCATGTTCCGCGGCCGCGAGGTGACGCACCCCGAGCGCGGGCGCGATCTGCTCGAGCGGCTGGTGGTCGACCTCGGTGACATCTGCCAGGTCGATCAGCGCCCGAGCCTGGAGGGACGCAACATGACCATGATGCTGAGCCCCTCCAAGGAGGTCGTGAACGGCACCTGGACCCCGACCGTCGAGGCGTCCGCCGAGGAGAAGGCCGCCGAGGCCGCCGAGGCCGAGGCCGCCGGGATCGTCGTCGGTGGTGACGACGCCACGGACGGCGTGGTCGACGCGCCGACCGAGGACGCGGCTCCGGCTGCGGACGAGGCGACGACGGAGACCGAGGACGCCGCCGTGGCCGAGGACGCCACGGAGGCCGAGGACGCCACGGAGGGCGACGACGCGGCCGAGGCCGCCGAGGCGCCCGTCGAGGCCGCCGAGCAGGCCTCCGGGGGCGACGACGCGGCGGAAGCCGCGGACGGCAGCAGCCCGCAGGACGCTCCGACCGCGTAGGTTATGTCGATCGGCGGTGCGCGTCCCTGCGCGCCGCCACTTGTCCTGACGTCGGTGCCGGCGTCGCGCGATCTGCGCGACGCCTCACCGCACGTTTCCCTCCTATCTGGCACAATTCCCGATCCGCATGCCCAAGCAGAAGACCCACTCGGGCGCAAAGAAGCGCTTCAAGAAGACCGGGACCGGTAAGGTCTCGGCGCGCCACGCGATGTCTTCCCACATCCTGGGAAAGAAGTCGCCGAAGCGCAAGCGCAAGTTCGCGACCGCCGCAATCCTTTCCGCTGCTGATACGGCGCGGGCCAACCGACTGCTGGGTGAGGGCAAGTGACCCGCGTCAAGCGTTCCGTCCATGGGCGCAAGAAGCGCCGTTCGATGCTCGCACGTACCAAGGGGTACGTCGGCAACGCGAACAGCAACTACCGTGAGGCGAAGGAGGCGCAGCTCAAGGCTGGCGTCTACGCCTACCGCGATCGGCGCAACCGCAAGCGCGACTTCCGTCGCCTGTGGATCACGCGCATCAACGCGGCGGCCCGCCTCAACGACATGACCTACGGTCAGCTCATCCACGGCCTGATCCTGGCCGAGATCGAGATCGACCGGAAGAGCCTGGCCGACCTGGCCGTGCGCGACGCCGAGGCGTTCACCGCCATCACGGCCGTCGCCAAGGACGCCCTGGCCGCCAAGGTCTGAGCGACTGACGACGTCGTCGGGACCACCGTCCCGACGATCGTTCCGAGTCTTCGAAGGGCGTCCCACGGGGCGCCCTTCCTCGTTCCATGCTGATCAGCTCCTTCCACAACCCCCGCCTCAAGCTGGTTCGCGGCCTGCTCTCGCGGCGCCGCGAGCGGACCCGTACCGGTCTCTTCGTGGCCGAGGGCGAGGACCTCGTCGCCGCTGCGGCCGCCGCCGGCTGGACGCCGGAGGACCTGCTCGTCGCGGCCGGCAGCGGGTTCAGCGGGACCGAGGTCAGCGAGGACCTGCTGGCCTCGACCTCGTCGCTCGGCTCGGGCACGCGCGCGATCGGGGTCTACCCCCAGCGCTGGGCGGAGACGGCAGTGGGTCCGCGCTGCGTCCACCTGCACGGGGTGCGCGATCCCGGCAACGTCGGGACGATCGTGCGGGCCGCGCACGCGCTCGGCGCGTCGTGCGTGTCGCTCGGGCCGGGGAGCGCCGACCCGTACTCGCCGAAGGCGGTCCGCGCCAGCATGGGCTCGGTCTTCGCCATCCCGCTGGCTCGCGTCGACGGGCCGGAGCAGCTGCCGGGCACGACGATCGCGCTCGTCCTCCGGGCCGGCGACGAGCTCCGCGGGGACGTCGCCGGGGCCGACGGCACGGCAGCGGTCACGCTGCTGGTCGGCGGCGAGCGCGAGGGGCTTCCGGACGAGGTGATCGCGGCCTGCGATCGGGTCGCGCACCTGCCGATCAGCGGTGCCGAGTCGCTCAACGCGGCGATGGCCGCGACGGTCGCGCTCTACGAGCTCGGCCGCACCCCGGCCACCTGAGTCCTCCGCCCGGTCAGCGACGCGGTGCCGGGTCGCCGGCGCGGCGTCCGCGCCCCGACGCCGACCGATTCGACCGGCTGTTCGGTCCGACGGGGGACACCGGCGATCGCCCGCGAGCAAGCGGCGGACGGCCGGCTCCGTCGATCTCATACCATCGACGGCGATGAACGACCGGATCGCCGAACTACGTGCTGCGGGTGAGGCGGCCGTTGCGGCAGCCACCACCACCGACGAGCTCGAGGAGCTCCGGGTCCAGCACCTCGGCCGCAAGGCCGAGCTCCCGAACCTGCTGCGCAACGTCAGCGACCTGCCGCCGGAGCAGCGCGGGATCGTCGGCAAGGCAGCCAACCAGGCGCGCCAGGCGCTCCAGGCGGCGCTCGACGCCCGCCTCGCCGAGCTGAAGAGCGTCGAGCTCGACGCGCGCCTGATCGCCGACCGGGTCGACGTCACGCTGCCCGGTCGCCGCGAGTCGGTCGGCGGGCTGCACCTGCTGACGCGGACCCGTCGCGACATCGAGGACGTCTTCCTCGGCCTCGGCTTCAGCATCGTCGAGGGGCCGGAGACGGAGACCGTCCACTACAACTTCGACGCCCTCAACCACGCGCCGAACCACCCGGCCCGCGATCGCGCCGACACCTTCTACCTGGCGCCGTCGCCGCAGCTCGACGGGGTCACGAAGGACGGCGAGGGTGCGCTCCAGCGGGTCCTCCGCACGCACACCTCGCCGATGCAGATCCGGACGATGGAGCGCGAGCAGCCGCCGGTCGCGGTGATCGTCCCCGGCCGGGTCTACCGGCCCGACAGCGACGCCACCCACACGCCCCAGTTCCACCAGGTCGAGGGACTCTGGGTCGACGTCGACATCACGCTCGCCGATCTCAAGGGCGTGCTGCTGAGCTTCGCCCGCTCGATCTTCGGCGACGAGCGCGACATCCGCCTGCGCCCGCACTTCTTCCCCTTCACCGAGCCGAGCGTCGAGGTCGACGTCAGCTGCTTCCGCTGCTCCGGCAGCGGGCACCTGCGCGACGGTTCGCGGTGTGGCCTCTGCAAGGGCACCGGCTGGATCGAGATCCTCGGCTCGGGGATGGTCGACCCGAACGTGCTGCTCGCCGTCGGCGCGGTCCGCGGGGACGACGTCTACGACCCCGAGAAGGTCCAGGGCTTCGCGTTCGGGATGGGCATCGAGCGGATCGCGATGCTCCGCTACGGGGTGCCCGACCTCCGCCTGCTGTACGAAAACGACCTCCGTCTGCTGGAGCAGTTCGCATGAAGGCTCCACTGAGCTGGCTGGGTGAGCTCGTCGACCTCGACGGGACCCCCGAGACCCTCGACGCTGCCCGGATCGCCGCGCGCCTCAACGGCACCGGCACCGAGCTGGATCACCTGATCCATCACGGCGTCCAGACCCCCGACACGGTCGTGATCGGCCGCGTGCTCGCCGCCGAGCAGCACCCCGACGCCGACCGGCTGAAGGTCTGCCGCGTCGCCACCGGCGAGGGCGACGTGACCCAGATCGTCTGCGGCGCGCCGAACGTCGCCGAGAACCAGGTCGTCGCCGTCGCGCTGGTCGGGACGGTGATGCCCGACGGGATGAAGATCAAGCGGGCGAAGCTCCGCGGTCAGGTCTCCGAGGGGATGATCTGCTCCGCGCGCGAGCTCGGGATCGGCGAGGAGCACAACGGGATCCTGGCGCTCGACGAGCACCTGCCCGGGGCCTTCGAGCTGAACCCCGGTACGCCGCTCTCGGACGTGCTGCCGCACGCCGACGACGTCCTCGACCTCGAGATCACGCCGAACCGGCCCGACTGCCTCGGCCTCTACGGCCTCGCCCGCGAGGTCTCCGCGGCGACCGGCGCTCCGCTGCGCCCGGCGCCGTGGACGCGGGCCGGCGCCCCCGACCGGATCGGCCGCGGCGGGACCCTGGCCGACGAGCACGACGAGGAGAACGTCGAGCGCGAGACGGTCCCCGAGGAGGCGGGCGAGCCCGATCCCGCCGGCGCCACGATCGACGGCTTCTCGGTCACGCTCGACGGAGCCGGCGACGGTGGCTGCCGTCGCTTCACCGCACGGCTGTTCGAGAACGTCACGATCGCGCCGTCGCCGCTCTGGCTGCAGGCGCGGCTGGCCGCGGCCGGCTACCGCTCGATCAACAACGTCGTCGACATCACCAACTACGTGATGCACGTGACCGGTCAGCCGCTGCACGCGTTCGACGCGGACCGGATCGCCGGCGGCAGCCTGCTCGTCCGCAACGCGACGGCGGGGGAGACGTTCACGACCCTCGACGGCCAGGAGCGCAAGCTGACCGCCGGCGACGTCCTGATCGCCGACGCCGACGGTCCGACCTCGCTGGCCGGGGTGATGGGCGGAGCCCGCTCCGAGGTCCGCGACGAGACGACCCGGGTCCTGCTCGAGGTCGCCTGCTGGGACGGCCCGACGATCCACAAGACCGCCCAGCGGTTCGGGCTCTTCAGCGAGGCCGCCAGCCGCAACGCCAAGGGGATCGCGCCGGAGCAGGTCGACTGGGCCCAGGTCCTGGCCACGCGGCTGCTGCACGAGGTCGTCGGCGCTCGCCGGGTCGGCGGCACGATCGACGTCTGGCCCCAGCACGAGGGCGAGTTCCACGGGCTCGGGTCGCACAGGCGGCCGCTGCTGCTGCGCGAGGCCCGGGTCGAGCGGCTGCTCGGGACCGCGGTCCCGCGGGAGCGCCAGGCCGAGCTGCTGACCGCGCTCGGCTTCGAGGTCACCGACGCCGATAGCGGCGCGCCCGCGGGCTCCGCCGTGCTGCACGTGGTCGTGCCGCCGGAGCGTCGCGCCGACGTCAGCCGCGAGGTCGACCTGATCGAGGAGATCGCGCGGCTCGGCGTGGTCGCCGACCTCGAGCCGACGCTGCCGGCCCGCCGGCGCACGAACGCGGCTCAGCTGAGCCCGGTCCAGAAGGCCCGTCGGCGGGCCGAGGACGCCCTCGTCGGGCGTGGCCTGCAGGAGGTCGCCGGCTGGTCGTTCACCGACGCCGGCGCTGCCGGCCGGCTCGGCCTGAGCGACGACGATCCGCGGGCCGCGGCGGTCCGGCTGGAGAACCCGCTGAGCGAGGACCAGGCGGTTCTGCGCCCGACGATCCTCGTCTCGCTGCTCGACATCGCTCGCCACAACCGCACCCGCGGCGCGCAGGACATCCGGATCTTCGAGACCGGCAGCGTCTTCCGCGACACGCCGGATCCGCGCCGCCCCGAGATGCCGTTCGAGCACCTCGCGATCGCGGCGCTGGTCGAGGACGACCTGTTCGCGGCCAAGGGCCTGCTCGAGGCGCTGTTCCAGGCGCTGCGGATCGAGGACTGGTCGGTCGAGGCGACCGACGCCGTCGCCTTCCTGCACCCCGGCCGCGCGGCCCGCGTCCTGATCGGCGACCAGCAGGTCGGCCTGCTCGGCGAGGTCCACCCGCGGGTGGCCGAGCGCTGGGACCTGGCGCAGGCGGCGGTCTTCCTGGTCGACCTCGACCAGGTCCTGCCGCTGGTGCCCGACGTCGTCGCCTTCCGTCCGGTCGGGCAGTTCCCCGACGCCCGCTTCGATCTGGCCGTGGTCGTGGCCGACGAGGTCACGGCCGCCCAGGCGATCGCCGTCGCCCGCAAGGCCGGCGGCAGCCTGCTGGAGGAGGTCGGCGTGTTCGACGCCTACCGCGGCACCGGGATCCCCGACGGCCACGTCTCACTCGCCCTGCACGTGCGGCTGCGCGCGGCGGACCGGACCCTGACCGACGAGGAGATCGGCGGCGTGCGCGAGAAGATCGTCGCCGCGCTGACCGAGAAGCTGGGCGCGGTGCTCCGTGGCTGAGCCCGGGGTGAGCCTGCCCGGGGCCGGTACCGGAACGGGGACGACGGGGCCGCGGGTCGCGGTGCTGGGGGCCTCCGGCTTCGCCGGCGCGCTCGCCGCCCGGCTGCTGCACCGCCATCCGTACTTCGAGCTCGGTGCGATCACCGCCCGGGCCGAGGCCGGGATGCGGCTCGACGAGCTCTACCCGCACCACCGCGTCCCGACCGTGCTGACCGAGCCGGACCTCGACGCGATCGCCGAGAGCCACGACGTCGCGATCGTCGGCTACCCGCACGGGGCGTCGAGCGAGGCGGTCGCCGGGCTCCACGCCCGCGGCCTGGTCGTGCTCGACCTGTCGGCCGACTTCCGGCTCCGCGACCCCGCGGTCTACCGCGAGTGGTACGGCGACGTGCACGTGGCGCCCGAGCTGTTCGGGACCGCCGTCTACGGGCTGCCGGAGATCCACCGCGAGGCGCTGGCGGGTGTCCGTGAGGGCGGTCGGCTGATCGCCGGTCCGGGCTGCTTCCCGACCGCGGCGGTCCTCGCGCTGGCGCCGTTGAGCCGCGCCGGCCTGGTCGCCGACGTGATCGTCGACGCCAAGAGCGGCGTCTCCGGCGCGGGGCGCAAGCTGGCCCGCAACACCCACTACGTCGCGGTCTCGGAGAACGTCCACGCCTACGGCGTCGCCGGCCACCGTCACCAGCCGGAGATCCGCCAGGAGCTGGCCGGGCTCGGGATGGACGCGGCGCTGCAGCCGGTCTTCGTCCCGCACCTGGTGCCGGTCGACCAGGGCGAGCTCGTCTCCTGCTACGTCCGCCCGACCCGTGAGGTCGCCGCGGCCGAGGTCGCCGAGCTCTTCCGCGAGGCCTACGCGGACGAGGCGTTCGTCGAGCTGACCGACGCCGAACCGGGGATGCGCGACGTCCAGGGCACCAACGTGGCGCGGATCCGCACCCACGTCGATCCGCTGTCCGGCCACGTGCTCGTCTTCGGCGTGATCGACAACCTCTGGAAGGGCACCTCCAGCCAGGCGATCCAGTGTCTCAACGTCGCCTTCGGGCGGCCCGAGGGCGAGGGCCTGCCGGCCTGACACGGGCCGCGCGGAAGCTACCAGTGGTAGCTTCCGCGGATGGCCACCACCGCAGGTCGCGACAGGACCCCGCGACAGCTCCAGCCGGTCGCGATCCTGGGCGGCAACCGGATTCCGTTCGCCCGCTCCAACGCCGAGTACCTCGACGCGACCAACCAGCAGATGCTGGGCGCGGCGCTCGACGGCCTGGTCGCCCGCTTCGGGATCGACGGCGAGCGGATCGGCGAGGTCGCCGGCGGGGCGGTGGTCAAGCTCGCCCGCGACCACAGCCTGACCCGCGAGGCGGTCGTCGACTCGGGGCTCTCCCGTCGGACGCCCGCGGTCGACATCCAGCAGCAGTGCGCGACCGGCGGTCAGACCGTCGTCCACATCGCCAACAAGATCGCCGTCGGTCAGATCGGCTCCGGGATCGCCTGCGGGGCCGACACGACCTCCGACCCGCCGCTGGGCTTCGGCTACAAGCTGCGGGGACGGCTGGTCCGGATCAACGCCGCTCGCAGCAAGGCTGACCGGGCGAAGGAGCTGCTGAAGCTGCGGCCGACCGACCTCGACCTCGACATCCCCAGCCCGGCGGAGCGGCGGACCGGCCTGGTGCCCGGCGAGGGCCAGGCCCTGACCGGGGCCGCCTGGGGCATCAGCCGGGCCGACCAGGACGAGCTGGCGCTGGCCAGCCACCGCCAGCTCGCCGCCGCCTACGACCGCGGCTTCCTCGCCGACCTGGTGACGCCGTTCCGGGGCCTGGAGGAGGACGGGAACCTCCGCCGCGACATCGACGCCGAGCGGCTGGCCCAGCTGCGGCCCTGCTTCGGTGGGCCGGACGGCACGATGACCGCCGCCAGCTCGACGACGCTGACCGACGGCGCCTCCGCCGTGCTGCTCGCCGACGAGCGCTGGGCCGACGCCCACGGCCGCGAGCCGCTCGCCTACCTGGTCGACGCCGAGACCGCGGCGGTCGACTACGTCGACGGCACAGCCCGCGACGAGGGCGTGCTGATGGCGCCGGCCTACGCCGTCGCCGACCTGCTGGACCGCAACCGGCTGACCCTCGCGGACTTCGACCTATTCGAGATCCACGAGGCGTTCGCGTCGCAGGTGCTCTCGACGCTCGCCGCCTGGGAGGACCCGGCGTTCAACCGAGAGCGGCTCGGTCGCGCCACCCCGCTGGGCACGATCGACCGCAGCCGCCTGAACGTCAACGGGGGATCGCTGGCGACCGGACACCCGTTCGGCGCGACCGGCGGTCGGATCTTCGCCGCCGCGGCCAAGCAGCTGGCGGAGCGGGGTGGGGGCCGTACGCTGGTCAGCATCTGCGCCGGCAGCGGGATGGGCGTCGTCGCGATCCTCGAGCGCTGAGGGCCGTGGCTGCCGCCGTTCCGTCGCTCCGACCCGCGCCGTCCGTAGAATCGGCTGGCCCGTGCCGATGACCGACCGCCACGAGCAGCTGCTCGACGAGCTGCTGCAGCTGTTCCTCGACGAGGGCTTCCTGCGCTTCCGGATCGCCGATCTGGCGGCGCGCCTGCACTGCTCGAAGTCGACGCTCTACGAGCTCGGCCACAGCAAGGAGCAGCTCGTCATCAACGCAGTCAAGCAGTTCTTCCGGATCGCGACCGCGGCCGTCGAGCGGCGAACCGCCGAGCACGACGGCTCGGCGGCCCGGATCGCGGCGTACCTCACGGCAGTCGCCGACGCCCTGCGTCCGGCCTCGGTCCAGTTCATGGCCGACCTCGGTGCGCACCCGCCGGCCCGAGCGGTCTACGAGCGCAACACCCGGGCGGCGGCCAACCGCGTCCGCGAGCTGATCGCGGCCGGGGTCGACGGCGGGGAGTTCCGCGCCGTCCACGCCAAGTTCGTGGCCGACACGGTCGCCGCGACGATGGAGCGGATCCAGGTCGGCGAGGTCACGCGGGCGACCGGCCTGCGCGACTCGGACGCATACCAGGAGCTCACCGCGCTGGTCCTGACCGGCATCCAGCAACCGTCGCTGGTCGGCGAGTAGGGGCAACCACCCGTGATGATCCGAACCGTCCTGGCGAGCGTCGCGGTGATCGCGATCGCCGTCTACTTCCTGGTCGTCGGGTTCCGCGACGGCCGTGCGCTGTACGTGGTGATCGGCGTGGGGCTGCCGATCGCGTTGGTCTGGGAGACCCGGCGGACGCAGCGGCGTCGCGACGCGGAGCGCGACGACGACGACTGAACGGTCGCCGCCGCGCCTGCCCGGATCAGCGGACCTCGCGGCGGGAGGCCCTCAGCGCGGCGCCATCCGGAGCGCGCCGTCGAGGCGGATGACCTCGCCGTTGAGCATCCGGTTGGCGACGATGTGCTGGACCAGCGCGGCGTACTCGGCGGGGTCGCCGAGCCGGGCCGGGAACGGGACCGTGCCGGCGAGCGAGGTCCGGGTGGCCTCGGGCAGGCCGGCCATCATCGGCGTGTCGAACAGCCCCGGCGCGATCGTGACCACCCGGATCCCGCGGCCGGCGAGCTCGCGGGCGACCGGTAGGGTCAGGCTGGCGACGCCGCCCTTCGACGCGGCGTAGGCGACCTGTCCGATCTGGCCGTCGTAGGCGGCGATCGAGGCGGTCTGGACGCAGACCCCGCGCTCGCCGTGCTCGTCCGGCTCGTTGGCGGCGATCGCGGCGGCGGCGAGCCGCAGCGCGTTGATCGTGCCGATCAGGTTGACCTGGATCACGTTGGCGAACCGCTCCAGCTCGGTCGGGCCCTCGCGGCCGAGCAGCTTGCCGGGGGTCGCGAGGCCGGCGCAGACGACCGAGAGCCGGAGCCCGCCCGGGGCCTCCGCAGCGGCGGCGACGGCGGCCTCGACCGAGCCCGGATCGGTGACGTCGGTGGCGACCGCGCGTCCGCCGATCGCGTCGGCGACGGCGTTGGCGCGATCGACGTTGAGATCGGCGATGACGACGTCCGCGCCGTCGGCGGCGAGCCGGCGGGCGGTCGCCTCGCCGAGGCCGGAGGCACCGCCGAAGACGATCGCTCCGGTGCCGCTGGTGATGTTCGTC
Source organism: Patulibacter ginsengiterrae (assembly GCF_056269115.1). Classification (NCBI taxonomy): domain Bacteria; kingdom Bacillati; phylum Actinomycetota; class Thermoleophilia; order Solirubrobacterales; family Patulibacteraceae; genus Patulibacter; species Patulibacter ginsengiterrae. Next base: position 96,258 of record NZ_JBWDOG010000001.1, on the reverse strand, counting down.
ATGTCGCTCCTGCTGGTCGTACGGGGGAATGGTGACCGCGGCACGCCCGCCGCGGCCGATCGCCGGCGGTCGGCCGCCGATCGAGGCTAGGCCACCGCGAGGTGGCGGGCGATCACGAGCCGCTGGATCTGGTTCGTGCCCTCGAAGATCTGCATCACCTTCGCTTCGCGCATGTAGCGCTCGACGGGGAAGTCCTGGGTGTAGCCGGCCCCGCCGAGGACCTGGACGGCGTCGGTCGTGACCCGCATCGCGGCGTCGGTCGCGACGAGCTTGGCGATCGACGCCTGGCGCGAGAACGGTCGGCCGCGGTCGCGGCGACGGGCCGCCTCCAGCAGCGTGGCGCGGGCCGACTCGACCGCGGCGGCCATGTCGGCGAGCAGGAAGCCGAGTCCCTCGTGGTCGATGATCGGCTTGCCGAACGCCTCCCGCTCGCGGGCGTAGGCGACGGCGTGGTCGAGCGCGGCCTGAGCGAGCCCGACGGCGACCGCGGCGATGCCGAGGCGGCCGCTGTCGAGTGCCTCGAGCGCGATCGCGAGGCCCTGGCCCTCGCGGCCGATCAGCCGGTCGGCGGAGACGACGACGCCGTCGAAGTCGAGCGTGGCGGTCGTCGACCCGGTCAGGCCCATCTTGCGCTCGGGCGCCTGCCGGGTCAGCCCGGGGGCGTCGGCGGGGACCAGGAAGCACGAGATGCCCTTGCTGCGGTCGTCGCTGGTGCGGGCGAACACGGTGTAGAAGTCGGCGTCGCCGCCGTGGGTGACCCAGGCCTTGCTGCCGGTGATCCGGTAGCCGTCGCCGTCGCGCTCGGCACGGGTGCGCATCGCGGCGGGGTCGGAGCCGGCGTGGGCCTCGGACAGGCAGTAGCCGCCGAGCAGGCTGCCCCCGACCATCTCGGCCAGCCAGCGGTCGCGCTGCTCGTCGCTGCCGTGGGTGGCGAGCGGATAGCAGGCCATCGCGTGCACGCTGATCCCGACCCCGACGCTGGCCCAGGCCGAGGCCAGCTCCTCCAGGACCTGGAGGTAGAGCTCGTAGGACTGGCCGCCGCCGTCGTACTTGCCGGGGTACGGCATCCCCAGCAGGCCGAGGCCGCCGAGCTCCCGGAACAGCTCGCGCGGGAAGGCCGCCGTGGCCTCGGCATCGGCCGCCAGCGGGGCCAGCCGGTCGTGGGCGATCTCGCGGGCGAGCGCGATGACCGCGGCGTCGTCGTCGGACGGGAGTAGGCGATCGGCAGGCACCCAGCGAGAGTACCAAGAGCAGTACCGCGGTACTGTCCGGCGAACTGGCGCTGAAGCGCGGCGGCCACAGGGGGAGCAGGCGGCGTCGGCCCCGCGTCCCGCCCTAGACTCGTGGGAATGCCCGATCCAGGTACGGAAAAGCGAAACGCCGACGACACCGCGACGCCGTTCTTCCGTTCCCGATGGATCGAGGTGCCCGACAGCGTCGTCGGGGTCGCCGATCGGGGCCTCCCGCGCGGCTTCCGCGCCGCCGGGGTGGCGGCGGGGATCAAGCCGTCGGGGAAGACCGACATCGGCCTGCTCGTCTGCGACGAGCCCGACGCGGTCAGCGCCGCCCGCTTCACCCGCTCGGGGACGGCGGCGCCGCCGGTCCTCGTGACCCGCGAGAGCTCGCGGCTGGACGCCCTGCGCGCGGTCGTCGTCACCAGCGGCAACGCCAACGCCGGCACCGGCCGTGACGGCTTCGAGACCGCCCGTCAGGTGCGGCGGGCCGCGGCCGAGGCGGCCGGGGTCGACGAGGACCAGGTCGCGGTCGCCGCAACCGGGGTGATCGGCGTCGCGCTGCCGATGGAGGTCGTCCCGAACGGGATCGCCGCGGCCGGCGAGCAGCTGCGGGCCGACGGCGACGACGACTTCCGCCAGGGGATCGAGACCACCGACCTGTTCCCCAAGACCGCGAGCCTGACCGTGGCGCTCGACGGCGGCGAGGTCACCCTCCACGCCGTCTGCAAGGGCGCGGGGATGATCCAGCCGAGCTTCGCGACGATGCTCTGCTTCGTGACCACCGACGCGAAGCTCGAGGCCGAGACGGCAGACCTGCTGCTCGGCGTCTGCGTCAAGCGCAGCTTCGACCGGATCTCCGTCGACGGTCAGCTCTCGACCTCCGACACCGCCGTCCTGATCGCCTCCGGCGCCAGCGGCGTCGCGGTCACCCCGGGCTCGGCCGACGAGCAGCGCTTCGGCCTCGCGCTCGACGCCCTGCTGCGGCAGCTCGCGCTGCTGATCACGGCCGACGGCGAGGGCGCCCGCCGCGTCGGCCGCGTGACCGTGCGCGGCTCCGACGGGCCGATGTGCGAGCGGGTCGCGCGCCAGGTCGCCAACAGCCCGCTGGTCAAGACCGCGCTCTACGGCGGCGACCCCAACTGGGGCCGGATCGTCCAGGCGGTCGGCGCCGCGGTGCCCGGCCCCGCCTTCACGCCGGTCCAGGTCCGGATCGAGGGCGTCGAGGTCTGCCGCGACGGCCAGGAGGCGCCGTTCGACCGCGCCGCCCTGGAGACGCTGGTCCGCGGCCCCGAGGTCGACTACGACATCACCGTCGGCCCGGCGACCGACGCCGAGGGCCGCCCCGTGGCGCACGCCAACGAGACCGAGGTCTACTTCAGCGACCTCGGCCACGAGTACGTCAGCCTCAACGCGGAGTACACGACGTGACCGATCCGATCCTGAGCACCCTCGCCGAGGGCGCCGGCGTCCGCGACGTCAGCATCCTGCTCGAGGCGCTGCCCTACATCCGCCAGTTCCGCGGCCGGACCGTCGTGATCAAGTACGGCGGCGCGGCGATGACCGACCCCGAGCTGCGCGAGGAGTTCGCCCGCGACATCGCGCTGCTGAAGTACGTCGGCGTCAACGTCGTCGTCGTCCACGGCGGCGGCCCGGCGATCACCGAGTACATGGAGCGGCTGAACCTGCCGGTCGAGTTCCGCGGTGGGTTGCGCGTCTCCGACCCGGCGACGGTCGAGATCGCCAAGATGGTCCTGCTCGGCAAGGTCAACAAGGACATCGTCGTCCGGATCAGCCGCCACGGCCACGCCGCGGTCGGGCTCTCCGGCGACGACGGCAACCTCTTCCAGGTCGAGACGACGACCGGCCCCGACGGCGAGGACGTCGGCTTCGTCGGCCGCGTCACCCGCGTCGACACCGGCGTGATCGACCACGTCGCCGAGGACTTCGTGCCGGTGATCGCGTCGGTCGGCTCGGACGACCAGGGGCGCTCGCACAACGTCAACGCCGACGAGGCCGCCGCGGCGGTCGCCCGTGCGCTCGGGGCGACCCGCTTGATCTTCCTGACCGACGTCGCCGGCTGGCTGCGCAACGCGAACGACCCCTCGAGCCTGATCATCCAGGCGACGACCGACGAGGTCGAGGCCGCGCTCGGCGACATCTCCGGCGGCATGCGGCCGAAGCTGCAGGCCTGCGTCGACGCGGTCCACAGTGGCGTCGGGGCCGCCAGCATCGTCGACGGTCGACGGCCGCACTCGGTCCTGCTGGAGCTGTTCACCGACGACGGCTGCGGCAGCCAGATCCGCCCCGCCCGCTGACGTCCCGCCCTACGAGAAGAGCACCCGATGCCCGATCCCCTGTCGCTCGCCCAGCTCGAGGCCATCGAGCGTGAGCGCGTCCTCCCGAACTACGCGCGGCTGCCGGTCGCGATCGTCTCGGGCTCCGACGTCTGGCTCCACACGGTCGAGGACCGACGCGTGCTCGACCTGCTCTGCGGGTTGGGCGTGACCTCGCTTGGGCACTGCCACCCGAACGTCACGATGGCGATCACCGAGCAGGCCGGCCGGCTGCTGCACACCAGCAACCTGGTCCACCTCGAGGGGCCGGTGCGGCTCGCCGAGCGGCTCTCGAAGAGCTCGCTCGGGGGCGGGGTCCTCTACACCAACTCCGGGGCCGAGGCCAACGAGGCCGCGATCAAGCTCGCCCGCCGCCACAAGCGCGGGGGAGAGGTCATCAGCCTCCACCGCGGCTTCCACGGCCGCACCTACGGCGCGCTCTCGGCGACCCCGCAGGAGGCGAAGCAGGAGCCGTTCGCGCCGCTCGTCCCCGGCTTCCGGGCGGTCCCGCCGACGGCCGAGGCGGTCACGGCCGCGGTCAACGACGGAACCGCCGCGGTGCTGCTCGAGGTCTTCCAGGGCGAGAGCGGGGTGCTCCCGATCGGCGAGGACGTGCTGCTCGCGGCCCGCGCCGCCTGCGACGCCCACGGGGCGCTGCTGATCATCGACGAGGTCCAGACCGGCATGGGCCGGACCGGGACCCTCTGGAGCTACCAGGCGACGGGGATCGTGCCCGACGCGATCACGGTCGCCAAGGCGCTCGCCAACGGGTTGCCGATCGGCGCCCTGATCACCGGCCCGCACCTCTACGACGTCTTCCAGGCCGGGGACCACGGCTCGACGTTCGCCGGCGGACCGCTGGTCGCCGCGGCCGCCCACGCCGTCTTCGACATCGTCGACGACGAGCGCTTCCTGGCCCGGGTCGTCGAGGCGGGCGACCGCTTCGCCGCCGGCCTGCTCGCGCTGCCCGACGTCGCCAGCGTGCGCGGTCGTGGCCTGATGCTCGCGTGCGAGCTGACGCCGGAGGCGCTCGCCCGCCACGGCAGCGCTCCCGAGCTGGCCAAGCGGCTGGTGCTCGAGCACGAGGTCTGGGTCAACGCCCCGAGCCCGAGCTGCCTGCGGCTGCTGCCGCCGCTGACGATCCGCGACGAGCAGATCGACGACGGCCTCGGCCGGATCGCCGCGGGACTCGCGGCGCGCTGAGCCGGGGGACCGGCCGCCGCTCAGCCGGACGTGACCGGCGGCAGGTGGCCGATCCGCTTCGCCACCAGTCCGGCGGTCACGTCGACGATCCCGTCCAGCAGGTCGAGCACCGGCTCGACCTCGCCGGCGGGGAAGGCGGTCCGGGCGAGGTGGACGGCCTCGCCGCGGCGGCTGATCGCGTCGGCGAGCAGGTCGGCGCCGGGATGGCCGTTCACGGACGGCCAGCGCGGGGAGATCGGGGCCATCCCCGCGACCTGCTCGGCGAGCCGGTCGACGCCCGCGCCGCTGGGCGTGTTCCAGTGGCGGAACTTGTGCTCCAGCGAGGTCCCGAGGTGGCGGACCGCCGTCCGGTGCCAGCCCCCGGCCAGCCGCCGCAGCACGTGCTCCCACGGCTCACCGGGCTCGCCGACGATCTCGACCAGCGTGTCGCGGATCGACTTGGGCAGGTCCTCCGGACGCCGGGCGGCGCCGATCACGGCGACCGAGGCGGCCCGCAGGACCTCCTCGCAGAACGTCTCCCAGGCGCTGAGCGCGAAGACCAGCGCCGAGGCCGGGATCAGGGCGGTGCGCGGGTCGTCCGGGTCGTCGAGCTCGAGCAGCCCGCGCGGACCAGCGCTCATCTCCGCGTAGCGGGCGCGGGCTTGCTGGATCGGAACCGGCTCCACGCCGGTGACGGTAGCGATCGACCGCCGACCGCGGCGGCGACCGGACGGTGGTTCGGTCGCCGATCGGGCCACCGCCAGACGGCGGTTGGAGCGGGAACTGGTGGTTGGTTGGTGCCTGCGACACGCGATCCGTCCGCTTGTCGCCGCCCGGTGGGCTACCGTCATCAACGTCCAACACCCAAACACAGAGGGCAGCGCATGCTTCCACCCCAGCCGGCCGACTCGCTGACGCCGCCGGATTCCGTCACATACCAGGCAGATCAGGTTGAGCGCCACAGTCGCCTAACCACCTTCTTCCGGATGCTGTTGTTCATCCCGCACTACTTCTTCCTGATCGTGTACGGCTTCGTCGCCGGCATCGCGGTCGTGATCGCCTGGTTCGCGATCGTCTTCACCGCTCGCTACCCGGAAGCCCTCTACTCGTTCGTCGCGGGCTTCCAGCGCTACTACGCGCGGGTCTACGCCTACGGGTACCTGTTGGTGGATCCGTACCCGCCGTTCTCCGGTGGGGAGCATCCGGAGTACCCGGTCCGCCTGCTCGTCGGGCCGCCGAAGGAGAAGTACAGCCGCCTGCTGACGTTCTTCCGGATCTTCCTGCTGATCCCGGTCGCGATCATCAACTACGTGATGCTGATCCTCGTCGGGATCGTCTCGTTCATCGCCTGGTTCGTGATCCTCGTGATCGGGCGCCTGCCCGAGGGCCTCTTCAAGCCGCTCGCGTTCGGTCTCTCGTACGGTGCCCGCGCCAGCGTCTACGGCTCGCTGCTGACGGAGAAGTTCCCGTCGTTCGACGGCAGCGACGGCAGCCAGGTCAGCTACGCGCCGCCCGCCGCGCCGTCGACCCCCGGCAACACCGTCACGGGCGACACCACGCCCGGCGACAGCACGCCCGGCAGCTGAGACCTCTGCGGTGATCGGGGTCCGGCCCGGCCGGACCCCGATCACCGTGTGGGCGCTAGGAGCCCGTCAAGACCATCCGCCTGCGGGTCGCTCGCGTTCCTCGACGGGCTCCTAGCGCCGGCAGGCCGCGAGCGCGCGGGCGTAGAAGTCGAGGTACGCGCCCATGTGGTGCTGCCAGTAGCGGCTCTCGTGGCCGCCGACCCAGGAGCGGTGGGTGAGCTGCTCGCCGTTGCGGAGGAGGGCCGCGCCGAAGCGCGCCTCGGTCGGACGGAAGGGATCGCTGCGGCCCGTGTCGAGCCACAGCGGCACCCGGTAGCGGACGCGACCGGCGAGGACCGGTCCGACCGGATCGTTGCGCCGGAAGTCCGCCGCGTCGTCGTAGGCGCCCGGGGCGGTCGCGCCTGCGGACGGCCAGAGCGCGGCCGAGTGCCCGCCGACGGCGCAGAAGCGCCGCGGGTTCGCCCCGGCGATCGCGAGCGCGCCGGCCCCGCCCATCGAGATCCCGCCGATCGCGACCCGGTGGCCGTCGAGGCCGTAGCGCCGGATCGCCTGTGGGATCGCCTCGTGCGTCACGTAGCGCTCCCAGCGCCCGCTGCGGCGGTCGTGCCAGTACGACCCGCCGTCGTCGGCGGGCAGGACCACGACCGGCGCTCGCGGCCCGAGCCGGGCCAGCGCGGCGCGCAATGGCGTGGCCGCCAAGCTCGCCGGATCCTGGGCCTTGCCGTGGAGGAAGATCAGCAGCGGACGACCGCGGACGTCGCCCGGCGGGAGCACCACCGTCTGGACCAGGCGACGCCCGGCGGCCGTGCTGCGGAGGTCGTAGCGCTCGACCTTCGTGCCCGCCGTCGCGCCCTCGGGCAGGTCGACCGCCGGCAGGCCCGAGCCCGAGCCGTTGCGGGCGACCACGGCCACCACCGTCACCAGGACGAGCAGCACGAGCACGGCGACGATGCCGCGCCGGAGGTTCCGGGCGCGCGGGGAGAGGGGCTGGGGGTCACCCATGCCGAACATCATCGCGGGTGCCGCCGAGGAGCGGAGCGGTCGCCGGGAGAGCGCGGACGGCGGAGAAGCGACCGGATGCGACCTTGCGGCGCGATACCGTGTCGCCGCACATGATGCTCGCTGCAGGGGGGACCGTCGCCGTAGAGCTGGCGGTCGCCGCGTTCCTGGTCCTCGCCAACGGCTTCTTCGTCGCCGGTGAGTTCTCCCTGGCCCGCGTCCGTCAGAGCCAGGTCGAGGACTGGATCAGCGAGGGCCGGCCGGGCGCGAAGTCCGTCCGCCACGCCGTCGAGCACATCGACGCGTACCTCGCCGCCTGCCAGCTGGGGATCACGCTCGCCTCGCTGGGCCTCGGCGTCTTCGGCGAGCCCGCCTTCCACGCGCTGCTGGAGCCGATCCTCGGCGACGCCGCGCGGATCGGCAGCGTCGGCCTCGCCAGCGTCCTGGCCTTCTCGATCATCACCCTGCTGCACGTGGTCGTCGGCGAGCTGGCTCCGAAGAGCGCGGCGATCGCACGGACCTCGGGGATCGTGCTCGCGCTGATGCCGCCGCTGCGCGGCTTCTACCTGGTGACGCGTCCGGTCGTCCAGCTGTTCAACGGCCTCGGCAACCTGCTGCTGCGGCCGTTCGGGATCCCGCCCGCGAGCGAGGCGGGGTCGTCGCCGTTCAGTCAGCGCGAGCTGCTCCAGATCATCCGCGAGGCCGACGAGAGCGGCGAGATCAACCCCGCCGAGCGACGCTTGACGGAGAACGTCTTCGAGTACGACGACCGCCGGGTGCGGGAGGTGATGGTCCCGCGGCGGAAGGCCGTGACGGTCAACGACGACCTCTCGATCGAGGAGGCCGCGCGGCTGGCCGTCGAGACCGGCGTCACCCGGCTGCCGCTCTGCCCCGAGGACGCCGGGCTCGACGGGGCCGAGGGGGTCGTGCACGCCAAGGACCTGCTGGCGGCGCTGCTGGAGGAGCGACGGCCGTCGCTGGTCGACCTCGCCCGGCCGGTCGTCCGGGTCGGCGACGCCTCGTTCATCGGCGCCGCCCTGCGGGAGATGCGGCGGGCCCGCCAGCACCTCGCGATCGCGATCGACGAGCACGGCACCGCGGTCGGGATCGTGACCGTCGAGGACGTGATCGAGGAGCTCGTCGGGGAGATCGAGGACGAGTTCGACCGCGACGCCGAGCGGCTGATCCGGGTCGAGCCCGACGGGCTCGTGGTCGACGGCGAGGCGGGGATCAACGAGCTGCTCGACCGGCTCGAGAACGGCGCGGGCGGCGAGGACCTCCACGAGGAGGTCCACGAGGCGACCGTCGGCGGCCACCTGCTCGAGGTCCTCGGGCGCCTGCCGGAGCGGGGCGAGGAGCTGGAGCTGTTCGACCGGCTGGTCCGGATCGAGGAGGTCGGCGAGGGCCGGATCCGGCTGTTGCGGGTGCTCGGCCCGGCGGCGCCGGAGCGTGACGACGACGACTGAGGGGAGGCGGTCGCCGAGACGCCGCGCTTCGCCAGTACCCTTGGGCCGGTATGACCGATCAGTCCTCCTCTCCCGACCAGTCCGCCGAGCACACCGAGGTCCGCCGCGTGGCGTCGCCGGGACAGACCCGCGTCGCCTCGTACCTGGCGAACAAGGACGAGGTCCGCAAGGTCCTGCTGCTCTACTCGGGCGGCCTCGACACGAGCGTCATGCTCAAGTGGATCCAGGACGAGTACCAGGCCGAGGTCGTGGCGCTGACCGTCGAGCTGGGTCAGCCGGGCGAGGACTACGACGAGGTCACCGGCAAGGCGCGCCTGCTCGGCGCCGTCGAGGCGATCGTCCACGACGCCCGCCAGGAGTTCGCCGACGAGTACCTGATCCCGGCGATCAAGGCCAACGTCAACTACGGCGACGGCTACCCGGCCTTCACCTCGCTCGGCCGCCCGCTGATCGCCAAGCTCGCGGTCGAGTACGCCCGCAAGCACGGCTGCGACACGATCGCCCACGGCTGCACCGGCAAGGGCAACGACCAGGTCCGGATCGAGGCGACCGTCGCCACGCTGGCGCCGGAGCTGAAGGTCATCGCTCCGGTCCGCTCCTGGGCGATGGGCCGCGACGAGGAGCTCGCCTACGCCCGCGAGCACAACATCCCGGTCAAGAACGCCCCCGAGGGCGCCCCGGCGCCGTACTCGATCGACGACAACCTCTGGGGCCGCAGCTCCGAGGGTCGCTGGATCGAGGACCTCTCGCACGCGCCGGAGGACGACGTCTTCCAGCTCGTGACCCGTCCGGAGGACGCGCCGGACGAGCCGGAGATCGTCACCGTCACCTTCGAGGCCGGCGTGCCGGTCGCGCTCAACGGCACGCCGATGCCGATCGTCGAGCTGCTCGAGGAGGCCGCCCGCCTGGGCTGCAAGCACGGCGTCGGGATCCTCGACCACATCGAGGACCGGATCGTCGGCCTCAAGGTCCGCGACATCTACGAGGTCCCGGCCGCGGCGATCATCCTGCCGGCCCACAAGGAGCTCGAGCGGCTGGTCGGCACGATCCACCAGAACCAGTTCAAGCCGGGCCTCGACCAGAAGTGGGCCTACCTCGTCTACGCCGGTCTCTGGTGGGAGCCGCTGCGGACCGACATCCAGGCCTACATCGAGCACGTGAACCTGCGGGTCACCGGCACGATCGGGCTGAAGCTCTACAAGGGCTCCGCCCGGGTCGTCACGCGCGAGTCCCCGAACGCGGTCTACGACGCCCAGCTGGCGACGTTCTCCGAGTCCGGCGGCCTGTTCGCGCAGGACGCCTCGCCCGGCTTCATCGAGCTGTGGTCGCTGCAGTCGCGGCTGGCCTGGCGGCTCGCCAACGGCGACCTGAACACGGGGGCGGGCGCCTCCGATGAATAGCGCACAGCGCGGCTTCTACACCCTCCTCGGGTGGGCGACCTGGCGGGCGGCCAAGTGGTACATCGCTCGCAAGCTCGGCCTCCGGCGCAAGGCCCGTACGGGCGCGCTGCTGCTGGTGGGAGCCGCTGCTGTCGGTGGGACCGTCGTGCTGGTTCGCGGCCGCGACGCCGCGAGCCGCTGACGGGAGCGATGGTGGCCGCGGACGAGCAGTCCACGTCGGTCGCGGCCGACGCGGGACCGGACACCGGCCCGCTCGCGCGGGCGGCCGAGCTGCGGATGCAGCTTCAGGAGGAGCGCCTGCGGCGGCAGCGGGCCGAGGCCCGCGCCGAGGCCGCGGAGGCGCTGGCCGAGGTCGCCGCCGCGCGCTCGGCGCTGGCCGCGGCTCAGGCGGCCGACGCCGAAGCGCTCCGGCAGACGGCGGACCGCGAGCGCGACGCCGGGATCGTGAGCCTCCGCAGTGGTCTGGTCGAGCTGCGGGCCGAGCTCGACCTCCTGCGGGAGCTGGCCGTGGCCGTCGAGCGGACGGCGGAGGTCCCGTCCGAGGCCCCGGCCGTCGCCGTCAGCGCGGCGCGCACGCCGCGCACGACGACCGACCCCTCGCTGCGGATGACCGAGCTGGCCCGCGGCGCCCGCGAGCTGCTCGCCGGCGGCCGGCTGGACGCGGCCGACGAGGTCATCCGGGGGCTCGAGGACGCGGCCGAGCGGCTGCGGGCGCAGGCCCCGCCGCCGACCGATCCGGCGTAGGCGGCGTCCACCGCCGGGCCGGGCCCGGAGTCCGAGCGCGAGGGTCCGTGGCGTTTGCAGGCAGTCCTCCCCGGGCCGGCGCCGACGGCCGCCGGAGCGGGCCCCGATGTCCGGTTCGGGGCCTACTCTGGAGAGCGTGAGTTCCGGTCCGGCTGTTCATCTGCACGTCCACTCCGAGTATTCGCTGCTCGACGGTCAGCCGAACATCGGCAAGCTCGTCAAGCGCGCCGCCGAGCTCGACCAGCCCGCGATCGGGCTGACCGACCACGGCGTGATGAACGGCTCGATCGAGCTGTTCAAGGCGGCCCGCGCCGAGGGCATCAAGCCGATCATCGGCTGCGAGCTCTACCTCGTCGACGACCACGCCTCGCGCGACGGCAAGATCAAGCCGAACCACCTGACGGTGATCGCCCGCGACGTCGAGGGCTACCGCAACCTGATGCGGCTCAGCTCGATGGGCTTCACCGACGGCTACCGCCGCGGCAAGCCGTGCGTCGACCTCGGGCAGATGGCCCAGCACGGGACCGGCCTGATCGTGATGACCGGCTGCCTGGCCTCGAAGATGTGCACGACGCTGGCCGCCGACGATCCCGACGGCGCGCGCGAGCACGTCGATCAGCTGTTCAACGTGGTGGGCAAGGACAACGTCTACTTCGAGGTCCAGAAGAACGGGATCGACATCCAGGACAAGTGCAACGTCGGGATCGAGCGGATCGCCCGTGAGACCGGCCGTCCGCTGGTCGGGACCGCCGACGTCCACTACCTCCACGAGCACGACTACGACGTGCACGAGGCGCTGCTCTGCGTGCAGACGCAGTCGACGCTGGCGAACCCGAAGATGTCGTTCTCGACCAACGAGTTCTTCGTCAAGAGCAACGAGCAGATGGCGACGCAGTTCGCCGAGTGGCCCGACGCGATCCCGACCACGGTCGAGATCGCCGAGCGCTGCGACGTCCAGATCCCGCTCGGCCAGGAGCTGCTGCCGCGGTTCCTCCCCGACGGCGAGGACGAGCAGGCGTACCTCCGCGAGCAGGTCCTGGACGGGCTCCGGGCCCGCTACGGCGATCCGATCCCCGCGGCCGCGATGGAACGGACCGAGATGGAGCTCGGCGTGATCAACAAGATGGGCTACGACGCCTACTTCCTGATCGTGTGGGACTTCGTCAAGTGGTCGAAGGACCACAACATCTCGGTCGGTCCCGGCCGTGGTTCGGCCGCCGGTTCGATCATCGCCTACTCGCTCGGGATCACCGACCTCGATCCGCTCAAGTACGACCTGCTGTTCGAGCGATTCCTCAACCCGGACCGCGTGTCGATGCCGGATATCGATATCGACTTCTCGGTTCGTGGCCGGGAGGAGGTCATGAAGTACGTGACCGGCAAGTACGGCCTCGAGCGCGTCGCCCAGATCGTCACCTTCGGCCGGATGCTGCCGCGCAACGCGACCAAGGACGCGGCCCGGGTCCTCGGCTTCGACTACGCCACCGGCGACCGGCTGGCGAAGCTGATCCCGGACCCGATCATGGGCAAGACCCCGCCGCTGGCCAAGTGCCTGGCCGAGGGCACCGAGCTGCGGGCCGCGTACGACAGCGACCCGATCGCCAAGCAGGTGCTCGACATGGCGCAGGGGATGGAGGGGACCGTCCGCAACGCGGGGATCCACGCCGCCGCGGTCGTGATCTCCGACCGCGATCTGACCGAGCTGGTCCCGATCCAGATCACCGACAGCCGCACGGTCGACGAGCAGGGCAACAAGGTCTTCAAGCGGGTCACGCAGTTCCCGATGGGACCGATCGAGGAGATCGGCCTGCTGAAGATGGATTTCCTGGGGTTGCGCAACCTCGACGTGATCCAGGACGCGCTCGACATCATCGAGAAGTCGTCCGGGACCAAGATCGACATCGCGCAGATCCCGCTCGACGACCGTCCGACCTACGAGATGCTCGCCCGCGGCGACTCGGTCGGCGTGTTCCAGTTCGAGTCCGAGGGCATGCGCAAGGCCATGCGCCAGGTCAACCCGACCGAGTTCGACGACCTGATCGCCCTGGTGGCGCTGTACCGCCCGGGCGCCATGGACCAGATCCCGACCTACGCGGCGGGCAAGCACGACCCGAACACGATCCGGATCCCCGATCCGCGACTGACGCCGATCATCGGCCCGACCAAGGGCGTGATCCTCTACCAGGAGCAGTCGATGCGGATCGCCCGCGACCTGGCGGGGTTCACGCCGGGTCAGGCGGACGACCTCCGCAAGGCGATCGGCAAGAAGCAGCTCGACAAGATGGCCAAGCTCGAGCCGGCCTTCCGCGAGGGCTGCCTCGCCTCGGGCACCGACCGCGGCGTCGTCGACTGGCTCTGGCAGACCAACCTCAACGCGGCCAACTACTCCTTCAACAAGTCGCACGCGGCCTGTTACGGCCTGGTCTCCTACCGGACGGCCTGGCTGAAGGCGAACTACCCGGCCGAGTACATGGCCGCGCTGCTCTCGTCGGTGATGTCGACGAAGGACAAGGTCCCGTTCTTCCTCAACACCTGCGAGGAGATGGGGATTCCGGTGCTGCCGCCGGACGTCAACGAGTCCGACCACGAGTTCACCGTCCACGACGGGGCGATCCGGTTCGGCCTCGACGCGGTCAAGGGGGTCGGCTACGGCGCCGTCGAGGCGATCAAGGAGGCCCGCGACGGCGAGACCTTCAGCTCGATCTGGGACTTCTGCGAGCGGGTCGACTTCCGCTCGGTCAACGGCAAGGCGCTCGACTCGCTGATCCGCTGCGGCGCGTTCACGTCGACCAAGGCGACCCGCCAGGGGATGCTCGCCGTCGTCGAGGACGCCCAGCAGGTCGGCAAGAAGGTCCAGCAGGATGCGGCGGCCGGCCAGGGGTCGATCTTCGACCTCGGGGGGATGGACCCGGAGCCCGGCGCCGGCGGCGCGCGCGGCGCGATGGTCACCCACCCGCCGATCCCGACCACGGAGTTCGACCAGCGCGAGCTGCTGGCGATGGAGAAGGAGACGATCGGCCTCTTCCTCTCCGCGCATCCGCTCAAGGACGTACGCGACGCGCTGACGAAGGCGACGGTCTGCGGGCTCGCGGACCTCCGCGCGACCCAGGCCCACGACTCGTGGGTCGAGATCGGCGGGATGGTCGGCGACATGCGCCGGCTGAACACCCGCAAGGGCGACGTGATGCTGCGCGGGACGCTGGAGGACACCGAGGGGCAGATCGACCTCGTGGTCTTCCCGAAGGGCGTGCCCGAGCTCGAGCCGATCCTGCAGCCGGACGAGATCGTCCTGCTGCGCGGTCGGCTCGACCTGAAGGACGACGAGCGGGTCGCGCTGCTGGTGCAGAGCGCCAAGCCGTTCGCGCCCTCGCAGAAGGAGATCGAGGCGGCCACCGGGGCGGCCGACGAGCGGCGGGCCGAGCGGGTTGCTGCGGCGGCGCCGACCGAGATCTACGTCAGCATCGACGGGGCCGCGATCAGCGAGACGAAGCTCAACCGCCTCAAGCACCTGCTGCGGGACCACGCCGGCGACGCGGCGCTGATCCTCACGATCGAGACCTCGGCGGGGCCCCGCTCGCTGCGGCTCGGACAGTCGTTCCGCGTCGATCCCGGGCCGACGCTGACGATGGAGCTGTCGCGGTTGTTCGGCGAGCACGCGCTCGCCGGGCCGGCGGCGGCGACCGCCGAGCTGGCGGGCGTCGCCTAGGCCGGCGGCCCGGGAGCGCGAGCGCCCCGAGCGGTCCCGGCGACGCCGGGACCAGCGAGGCGCCGGCTCAGCTGTAGTTCGGGTCGGGGGCGACCCCGGCCGCGATCATCAGGCGGTTCCAGGCGCTGACGGCGGCCACCGCGGCGGCGACCTGGGCCAGGCCCTGCGGCCCCAGCACGACCTCCGCGGCGTCGAGCACCGGTCCCGGGGCGTGCCCGGGGTCGAGCGTGGTCAGGACCTCGGCCACGCTCAGCGCCGCGCGAGCGACGTCGTCCAGCTCCGGCAGCTCCCGCCAGCCGGGAAGCGCCCGCAGGACCGTCTCGGTGGCGCCCGCCGCGGTAGCGCGGCGCACGTGCAGGTCGCAGCAGAACGCGCAGCCGTTGCGCTGGGAGACCCGCAGGCCGATCAGCTCGAGGATCACGTCCGGCACCGGGCCCTCGGCGTGGCGGGAGGCGCGGACGAAGGCGGCGAAGGTCGGGGGCAGCGCCTCGCGGGGGTTGAAGCGCGGGGTGGGGGCGGTCATCGGACTCCTGTGGTGGGTGGGATCGAAGTGGGGGTCGCCGGTCAGGCCGGCGGCGCGGGGGCGGCCAGCTCGCGGTCCGCGAGCGGCAGCGCGCAGGCCGCGCCGTCGCTGAACCCGTCGGGGGTGAGGCCGAGGGCCAGGTTGAAGCGGGAGCGGTAGTTCTCCCACGCGATCATGTGGACGAGCTCGAGGATCTCGTCCTCGGAGAAGTGCTCGCGCAGCCGCGCCCACAGCGGATCGTCGTCACCGGCACCCATCGGGGTGGCGGACATCGCCTCGGCCAGGTCGAAGGCGGCCCGGTCGGCGTCGCTGAAGCAGTCGGCCTCGCGGTGGCGGGCCAGCTGCCGCAGCTCCTCCTCGGTCACGCCGTGCTTGGTCCGCGCGATCCACGAGCCGATGTCGAGGCAGAACGGGCAGCCGAGCACGCTGGCCGACTTGAGCACGGTCAGCTCGATCAGCCGGCCGGGCAGCTTGAGGCCACGGTCGTTGGCGAGCTCGACGAGCCCGGTCGCCCAGAGCACGCCCGGTCGGCGGGCGGCCATCCGCGAGGTCGTCGGCACACGGCCACCGACGACGGGCCGGATCAGGCGGTAGGCGAGGCGGACGCTGAGGCCGCCGGCACCGTCGGGAACTCCTTCGATCCTGCTCATCAGCCGCTCCTGTCGTTCGGGGCCTGCTCGGTCGTGCGCGTCCGGTCGTCCGGGTGCCTTCACGGGGCGCTGCCGCGACCACTGCAGGCGAGCTGGATCCGAGACTCGCCGGGCGTCCAGACGTGCGGACGACCTGCCGCCACGCTACGGTCCCAGTGGTCTCCCGTGAAGGACCAGTTGTCAACAAGATCACCGGACCAGTCCTCCTCGGCGCCCCGTCGCGACCGCGGACGCGACCTGCTGCTCGACGTCGACCGCGGCTCGGTCGTGCCGCTGCGGGTCCAGATCGAGCAGCAGCTGCGCAACGGCATCCGTCAGGGGCGACTGGCGGCCGAGACGGTGCTGCCGTCGTCGCGCGCGCTCGCCGCCGAGCTGGGGACCTCGCGCGGGGTCGTGGTCGAGGCCTACGCCCAGCTCACGGCCGAGGGCTTCCTCGCCGCCCGGCCGGGCGGCGCGACGCGGGTCGCCGAGGTCCCGCCCCAACTGCTCGGGATCGGCGTCCACGAGTCGCCGCCCGCCCCCGGCACCTCGCGAGGCGCCGAGATCAACCTGCTGCCGATGGCGGGCGACCTGACCGCCTTCCCCCGCCAGGCCTGGATGCGCGGGCTGCGACGGGCCCTCGACGACCTGCCGGCCCCCGAGCTGTCCTACGGCGACCCGCGCGGTCCCCTGCGGGCGCGGACGGTGCTCGCGGCCTACCTCGGACGCAGCCGCGGGGTGGTGGCGACGCCGGAGACGACCGCCCTGACGACCGGCGTGACGTCCGGCCTCTCGCGACTGGCGACGGTGCTCGCCCGCCGTGGGGTCCGCCGGATCGCGGTCGAGGAGCCCGGGTTCTGGCCGCACCGCACGACGCTCCAGGCGGCCGGCCTCGAGATCGTGCCGGTGCCGGTCGACGGCGAGGGCCTCTGCGTCGAGCAGCTCGACGGGCTCGACGTCGGTGCCGTACTGGTGACCCCGGCCCACCAGGCCCCGACCGGGCAGGCGCTCTCGGCGCGTCGCCGGGCCACGCTCGTGCGCTGGGCGTCGCAGGTCGACGCGCTCGTGATCGAGGACGACTACGACGGCGAGTTCCGCTACGACCGGGTCGTGATCGGGGCGCTCCAGGGGCTTGCCCCCGACCACGTGGTCCACCTCGGGTCGGTCAGCAAGACGCTCGCCCCGGCGCTGCGGATCGGCTGGATGGTGGCCCCGGCGCCGCTGGTCGACGCGGTCGCCGGCAGCCGCCTCGTCGCCGCCGGGGGCACCCCGACGGTCGAGCCGCTGGCGTTGGCGTCGATGATCGAGGCCGGCGACTACGACCGCCACCTGCGGGCGCAGCGGCGGCGCTACGCCGCGCGCAGGGCCGCCGTCGTCGCGGCGGTCGAGCGCGAGCTACCCGACGCGACCGTGCTCGGTGTCTCCGCGGGCCTCCACGTCGCGGTCGTGCCGGCGGCCGCGGTCGCACCCCTCGACGTGATGCGCGAGGCCGCCGACCGGGGGTTGGCGCTGTTCGCCGTCCCGGCCTCCTTCGCCGGTCTGCCGGACCGGACGATCGTGACGATCGGCTACGGCCAGCTGACCGACGCCAACGTCGGCCACGCGGTTCGGTTGCTGGCCGGGGCGATCGCCGCGGCGACCGCGCGGCGCGGCACGGCCGCGCTTCCCTAGCCTTGGGCGGATGCGCGTCCGCTTCGCTCCCTCACCCACAGGCGCCCTCCACGTCGGCGGCGCTCGCGCCGCGCTCTACAACTGGCTCCTGGCCCGCGGGAACGGCGGCAGCTTCCTGCTCCGGATCGAGGACACCGACAAGGAGCGCTCGACCCCGGAGAACATCGAGCAGATCCTCGACGCGCTGCGGTGGCTCGGGCTCGACTGGGACGGCGAGCCCGACCTCCAGACCACCCACGAGGCCCGCCACCGCGCGGTCGTCGAGCAGCTGCTGGCCGAGGACAAGGCCTACCGCTCGACGGCGACCGCCGACGACGTCCGTGCCTACAAGGACGAGCTCGGGGCCGACAAGGGCTTCCGCGGGTACGACCATCCGACCCGCTCGACGGAGCCGAACGTCGGTGCCGTCCGCCTGCGCGTACCGGAGGGGGAGACGGTCGTCCGCGACCTGATCCGTGGCGACACGACCTTCCGCAACGTCCACATGGACGATCCGGTCGTGGCCCGCGCCGACGGCAGCCCGCTCTACAACCTGGCCGTCGCGATCGACGACCTCGACGCCGAGATCACCCACGTCGTCCGCGGAGAGGACCACCTTTCCAACACCCCGAAGCAGCTGCTGGTCTACGCCGCGCTGGGCGCCGAGCCGCCGCTGTTCGCGCACCTCCCGCTGCTGCACGGGCCGGACGGCAAGAAGCTCTCCAAGCGCCACGGGGCGGCCTCGGTCCAGGAGCTCCGCGACGCCGGCTACCTGCCCGACGCGGTCGTCAACTACCTCGCGCTGCTCGGCTGGGGCGACGAGGCGGACGAGACCGAGATCCCGCGCGACGAGCTCGTCAAGCGGTTCGACATCACCCGGGTCTCGAAGAACCCGGCCCGCTTCGACGAGACCAAGCTCCGCTGGCTCAACGGGCGCTACCTCCGTGCCCAGGGCGTCGACGGCCTGGCGGCGACGATCGCCGCGCACCTCCGCGGCGAGGGTCACGGCGACCTGATCGACGGTCGTGACGAGCTGCTCCGGACCGCCGTCGAGATCAGCCAGGAGAAGATCCAGACCGTCGACGACTTCTGGGCGCTGTCGGGCTTCCTCTTCGCCGGCCCGGTCGACGACCCCAAGGCCCGTGAGAAGTGGCTCGATCCGGCCCACCTCGAGCAGCTGGCCGCGGTCCGCGAGACGCTGGCCGGTCTCGACGACTTCACCGTCGAGGCGGTCGATGCCGCCCTGCGGGCACTGGTCGCCGAGCGCGGCGTGAAGGCCAAGGACGTCTTCCAGCCGCTGCGCGTCGCCCTTGCCGGAACGGCGATCTCGCCCGGGGTCTTCGAGTCCGCCGCCGCCCTCGGGCAGGACGAGAGCCTGCGGCGGATCGACGCCGCGCTGGCGGGCTGAGTCGGCGGCCGGGCAGCACGTCCCGCCTCGCCGCGGCCAACGGGGCGGGCGCGACCCGGCCGCGGACCGACAGCGTGTCGGCGAGCCTCACGCGGCTGCCCCACCCGCGGTTGCGAGAGGAAGACTGGACAAGTGTCGGCCGATCGTCGAGTATCGGCCGAACGGCTGGATCACGGTCGACGAAATGACGATCGTCTTGGCCAGTGGGCCAGGCGATCGGGCGCGGCATCCACCGAGCCGGCTGGAGCGGGTGGACGGGTACGACGAGCGGCTCGGCGAAGCGGCGGATCGGCCGACCGGCGGATCCTTCCGCGAGGTCGGAGCGGTGTCCCGGCTCCGGCGCCTCGCCCGGGCGCGAGTGGGTCAGATGCCCTGGGACAGGGCGTTTTGGCCGGTGCGGAACGCTCCGTCCCTACCGCACCGTAGGTCGATCGCTAGCTGATGTTCGGGCAAGTTCCGCGGGCCGCGGACCGATGTATGAAAATCCGGACTCAAGTTGGAGCGCTGGCTGGCCGATACGTCCAGGGAGGCCCTGACATCCTCGCCCCTTGACGTGAAACCCTCTGCCTCTTCGCTCTTCTCGTCCAATGCCGCTGACGCCACCGCCGGGACCCGTGCTGTGACCTCGTCGATTCCGACGCGGCCAAACGAACAACATGGTCGTCGCCTGACGGCCGCGTTCGAGGCGCTAGAGGGGTTCCCAGCCCTGGCCGAGTCGCAGACTCGGCTATTGGCTGCGCTCGCCGCGGAGCCGATCGACCCAGCCGCGGTCGTTGCCGCGCTCGAGACCGATCTGGGTCTGGGCCTCGGCGTGCTGCGGATCGCCAACCGGCTGGACACCAGCTCGGCGGGTCGGATCTCGTCGATCAGCGAGGCGATCGAGGTCGTCACCGCACCGTCGCTGCGGGTGCTCGCCGAGCGGACCCGCACCGTCGACTTCTTCGACCGGGCCGGCAGCTGGGGTCGCGAGGCCGACGCGCACCGCCGTCACGTGGCCGCCGTTCAGGGCGCGATCCACCGGATCGCGGTCGTCGTGGACGACATCGACGTCGACGTGCTGTCGTCGGCGGCGTTGCTGCACGACGTCGGCAAGCTCGTGCTGCTGCACGCCCACGCCGGCTACCCGGAGCGGGTGCTGCCGCGGGACGCGACGCCGGAGGAGCGGCTCGTCAGCGAGCGCCGCGAGCTCGGCGTGGACCACGCCCTCGTGGGTGGCGTGCTCGTACGCCGCTGGGGCCTCCCGCGTGAGCTGGCCCGTCTGGTCGAGCGGCACCACGCGGACGATCTCGATCGTGACGTCGCTGCCCTGCGGCTGGCCGACCTGCTCGCCCATCACGCCCACGGCGGCGAGGTCTCGCCGCAGGTGCTGATGCGCGTCGCCCGCGCGATCAACATCGACGCCGCCGCGCTGCGTGGCCTGCTCTACGACCAGGCGATGCCTGCGGTCCGCCGGAGCCGTGGCTCCGCGCCGTGCCCGCTGTCGACCCGGGAGATGGAGGTCCTGCGGCGACTCGCGGCGGGCCGCGTCTACAAGCAGATCGCCGGCGAGCTCGGTCTTTCGACCAGCACGGTCCGGACGCACCTCCACAACATCTACGGCAAGCTCGGCGCCGTCGACCGCGCCCAGGCGGTCCTGATCGCCGTCGAGCGCGGCTGGCTCTAGACCCGGATGGGGACGGCCGGGCCTCGAGCCCGGCCGGTGCCGTGCCGGTTTCCGGCCCGGCTACCGCCCTGCGCGGCTACGCCCTGCCCGGCTGCGGCTGCGGCTGCGGCCGTGGTTGCCGGGTCGCGGCTCGGGTCGGAGGCCGAGGAGACAGAACCGCCGAGGGCGTGAAGCTGCGCGGGGCGTGGAACCGTCGAGATCGCGGGGCGGAACCGGTCAGCTGCGGGGGCGGGCGCGATCGAACGCCCACCAGACCGCGACGGCGATCCCGATGCCGACCGAGTCGATCGCCACGTCGCGGGGACTGCCGACGCGTCCGCTGACGAAGTGCTGATGGGTCTCGTCGGTGATGGCCCACGCGAACGCGATCCCCGCACCGCCGATGATCGCCGCGCGGGGGGACAGCAGACCGCCGTCGGACGACGGCGGTCGCCAGGCGAACGGCTGCACGGGCTTCGCTCCCCAGCGAAGCGCGCGTGCCCACAGCAGGGCCAGCAGCCCGAACTCGGTGACGTGGGCGCACTTGCGCAGGACCATGTCGAGCCAGCCGAGGTCGGTCTTGAGATGGGGCTGGGCACTGAGCCACCAGATCACCGCCATCAGCAGCACGGCAGGCCCGAAGCGCCACAGGATGAGGGCGGCCCGCCGGAGCCGAGGACGGACCGGGGCGGTCGCCGTGGCGTGTGGTCCGGCCGCTGCCATAGGATCAGCAGCCTACGGGTGGTCCGCACCTGTCGTTCCTCCGGACCGGTCGCCTTTCAGATGCTCTCGATCACCGCCAAGTCCCCGTACGCCGTGCAGGCGCTGACCGAGCTCGGACGAGCCGGGGGCGTGACCACGCCCGTGCCGGTGGCCGAGCTCGCGCGGCGCCGGGACATCCCGGGTCAGTTCCTCGAGCAGTTGTTCGCGACGCTCCGGAGGTCCGGTCTGCTCCGGTCGCAACGGGGGGTCCACGGCGGCTACGTGCTGACCCGCGACGCGCGGGAGATCACCGTGCTCGAGGTCGTCGAGATGCTCGATGGCCCGCTGGGGAAGGACTCCACCGGGGTCTTCGCGGAGGTCGCCGAGGCGGCCCGCGAGGTGCTAGCGCGGACCACCATCCAGGACGTCATCGATCGCGAGGCCCGGGAACAGGGCCAGACGATGTATTGGATCTGAGCATGGCCGACGAGATCACAGACATCACCGGCCTGATCGGGAGCACACCGGTCGTCCGACTCGGCCCGCTCGAGCCCGAGGGCTCCGGCGTCGAGCTCTACGGCAAGCTCGAGACGTACAACCCCGGCGGTTCGGTCAAGGACCGGATCGCGCTGGCGATGGTGCTGGCGGCCGAGAAGGAGGGGCGGATCGTCCCGGGTCGCACGACGATCGTCGAAGCGACCAGCGGCAACACCGGGATCGGCCTGGCCTTCGTGGCCGCGGCCCGCAACTACCAGCTGGTCATCACCCTGCCGCAGGGCATGAGCCGCGAGCGCGAGACGCTGCTGCGGCTGTTCGGGGCGCGCGTGGAGGTCGTCGAGTCGCTCGGAGGGATGACCGAGGCGGTCGAGTCGGCACGCCTGCTGGCGGACGCCGACGACGTCTGGATGCCCGACCAGTTCGCCAACCCGGCGAATCCGGCGATCCACCGCAAGACGACCGGCCCCGAGCTGCTCGAGCAGCTCGACCGGCGGGTCGACGTGCTGGTGGCCGGGATCGGCACCGGTGGGACGATCTCCGGCGTCGGGCACGCGCTGAAGGCGCACAACGACGCGACCCAGGTGATCGGCGTGGAGCCGGCCTCCTCGGCGGTCCTGAGCGGCGAGAAGCCCGGTCCGCACCGGATCCAGGGCATCGGGGCGGGCTTCGTGCCCCCGATTCTCGACCGGCGTGTGCTGGACGAGGTGCTGACCGTCACCGACGAGGACGCGATCGACACTGCGTGGGCGCTCTCGCGCCGCTGCGGCGTGCTCGCTGGCCTCTCCTGTGGTGCCGCGGTGAGCGCGGCGATCGAGGTCGCGAAGCGGCCCGAGTCGAAGGGCAAGCGGATCGCCGTGATCCTGCCCGACAGCGGCGAGCGGTACGCGAGCCTCCCGTTCTTCCAGCCTCGCTGATCGCGCCGATGCCCGGCGTCGGCGTCCCGTGCAACGTCCTGGCGCTGAGCGTCGGGACAGCACAGGGATGATCTTCGTCCATTCCCACGGGCCGACCTGCGGAGCCCGGTAGCCTTGCTGACGATGTTGGGACTTCGAGCCCTATCGCGCGTGGCCGCCGAGCTTCGCCGCGACGTGCAAGCGGCCCACGAGCGCGATCCCGCTGCCCGTGGCGTCGGTGCGCTCGAGATCATGACGACCTGGCCGGGCGTCCAGGCGCTGGCCGCCCATCGCATCAGCCATGGGCTCCAGCAGCGCGGGGTTCCGATCCTGCCCCGGGCCGTCGCTCATCTCTCGCGGATGCTGACGGGGATCGAGATCCATCCCGCCGCGGTGATCGGGACGGGGTTCTTCATCGACCACGGCTCGGGCGTCGTGATCGGCGAGACGGCCAGGATCGGCAACGACGTCACGATCTACCAGGGCGTCACGCTCGGCGGCACCGGCTTCCAGGTCGGCAAGCGGCATCCGACCGTGGGAGACAGCGTCACGATCGGCTCCGGCGCGAAGCTGCTCGGTCCGATCACCGTCGGTGACGGCGCGAAGATCGGCGCCAACAGCGTCGTCATCACCGACGTGCCGTCCAACAGCACCGTCGTCGGCAACCCGGGCCATCCCGTCAGGATCGACGGCCGCAAGGTCGAGGGACCGGACGCGGATTGGATCCACCTGCCCGATCCGATCGCCGACGCGATGGGAGCCCTCGGGCGCCGCGTCGTCGAGCTCGAGGAGCAGGTCCGTGCCCTGGGCGGCGCCCCGTCGTCGAGCCGCGCCACCGGGGACGCGGACGACCCGGACGGCACCGGCGGCGGCAAGGTCCACGAGCTGCGCCCCAAGCACGGACGCAGCCCCGCCGGCGGCTGACCCGGACGCCAGCACCCGGCTCAGCGTCGCCGCGGCGGGGGGCTTGGCGACAGCAGCAGGCGGAGCGACAGCGACGAGCCTTGAGCGCAGCGAGCCTCACCGCGGCCGCCGCCGGGTCGGGGGAGACCGGCCGCCAGCACCACACCGGCGACCGGCCGCCCGCGCGTCCTGACATCTCCGGACGGTCTGCTCGCGCTGAGCTCCGTTGACGATCGTTCAGCTTCTTCGAAGGATCGCTGACGAGACCTGGCGGGGCCCGCAATCGGGGCATCTCGCCGTTGCGCCGAGCCGCCGTGCCGGGACAGGCACGGCGCGCGGTGGGCGCGGGCCAGGACGCGTGCGTGACGGTGTCGGTTTGGTGACGAACGTGGCGGAAAGGTGCCGTTGGCGTGCCGATTCGGTGACGATCGTTGGCGGTGCGATCTGGCGTCGTAGGCTCGCTCGATGGAGCTTCGGCAGCTGGAGACGTTCGTGGTGGTTGCCGAGGAGGGACGGTGCATCGCGGCCGCCCGTCGGCTCTCGGTGTCGCCGGCGACCGTCACGGCTCGTCTGGACCGGCTCGAGCAGTCGGTCGGCGTGCGGTTGCTGCGACGGACGACGCGGCACGTCGGGCTCACGCCGGCGGGCGCGCGGCTGCTGCCGGAGATTCGGGGCCTGGTCGATGCCGCCGCGACCGTACGGGAGCGCGTCGCGCGGGTGCGCGAGGGCCGCGAGGGGGTGATTCGGATCGCGACGCTGGGGCACCGACGGGGGATGGCGGTTCGTGTCGCCGGCCTCCTGCGTCGGGCCGTTCCCGGCTGGGACGTCCAGATCGCGGTGGTCGGACGACGGGCGATGCTCGACGTGTTCCGGGACGAGCTGGCTGAGGTGGCGCTGGGGAAGGTGCGAGCGCCGCGGAGCCAGGTTGGGATGAGGGGGATCGGTGGACGGCCGGGAAGTGGGGAGACGATCGCTTGGCGGCGGGCGCTCCACGAGCTTCCGGTCGCAGCGATCGCGCGGATCGCGGAGCGCCTGGGGGCGGTCGTGCGACGACGCAGCTCCCCGGGGCCGACGCCGGAGATGCGGTGGCTCTCGAGGGTCTTCGCGGCCGTGGACCGGATGCTCCTCGTCTCCGGTGGTCCCGGCGTCTCTGATGGTCCGGGCGTCTCCGGCCGCCCCGGCGTCTCCGGCCGCCCCGGTACCTCTGCTCAACACGGCATCGTTGGCGGCCTCGGTATCTCTGCTCAACCCGGCATCGTTGGCGGACCCGGGGAGCGTGCGGGTGAGGGCGTCGGTCGGCTCGCGGTCAGTAGAAGACGGTCCGGCAGCGGTGACGGGGGTGCGCCTTGACCTCGGGCCGCTGGCCGGCGTGCCAGAGCCAGGCGTCGAGGTGGCGCGGCGGGACGCCGGTCCGCTGGCTGAGCAACTCGACCGCGTGCAGGGCACAGCAGCGGATCTCGTGCTCCGCACGGCTGAGCGGCAACAGCTGGCCTTCGTCGATCGTGTGGGCCAACTGCTCGTCGTACTGCAGGACCCCCGCCCAGCGGAGGACATGCGGGACGAGATTGTCGGCGAACATGGTCAGGTCGTCGAGGTCGCGGAACTCGCCGACGCCGAAGGTCTCCACGTCCGCGCCGAGGATCTGCGCCCGCTTGTAGAGGCCATGGTCGCGGTAGAACGGCATCCCGTCGACGACCGCGGCGGCGAGCCGGGCCGCTGATCCGCGGGCTCCGGCGAAGACGTCGAGTGCGCGACGGGGTCCGAGCCAGCCTCCGAGATCTCGCAGCGCTTCGGCGTAGAGCGCCATCAGGTGGTGGCCTGGTGACTGGCCGAGCACGTCGGCGATCTCTTCTGCCGTCATCGTGCGCAGCTCGGCGGAGGTCCACGGCCCGATGTGGCGGAACCGGTCGGCGAGCCCCCAGGCAACGGTCCAGTAGCCGCTCGAATCAGGGCGCTTGGTCAGGGTCGGGAACCAGCCGGAGCCGAAGTTGATCGCGTTGAGCGCGAGCACGTAGTCGGCAACGTCCTCTGGGCTTCCGTCGTGGAAGTGCCGGATCGGATCGGGTGGTGTCGGTTCCTGCGCGGCCGCTGCATCGAGCGCGTCCAGCGCATCACGGTCGATGGTGACGAAGAGGGCGTGACCCGCCACGTCGGCCGCGTGACGCCGGACATCCGCGGGGATCGGCATGGCGCCCACCGTACATGCGGGTTGGGACGGGGCCGGGTGACGAGCGGTGGACGGGCGACGGGCGAGGGTCGTCCGGTCGGCCGCTGCGCGCGCCGGCCGATCGTCGTCCTATTCTCGAAGGGTGCCCCCTGTCGACGCCTACGCCGCCGAGCTTCTCGAGGGCTTGAACGAGCCTCAACGCGAGGCGGTCACGCATCCCGGTGGCCCGCTGCTGGTGATCGCCGGCGCCGGCTCGGGGAAGACGCGGGTGCTGACGCACCGCGTCGCCTATCTGGTGCGGACCGGCCAGGCCGGCCTCGGCGAGATCTTCGCGGTGACGTTCACCAACAAGGCCGCCGCCGAGCTCCGCGAGCGGGTCGGGGAGCTGCTCGGACGCTCCACCCGGGGCCTGTGGGTCTCGACCTTCCACAGCGCCTGCGCCCGGATCCTGCGGGTCGAGGCCGAGAAGCTCGGCTACACCCGCCAGTTCACGATCTACGACTCCGACGACTCCAAGCGGCTCGTCAAGCGCTGCCTCGAGGCCGACGGTGCCGACCTCAAGCGGTTCACGCCCAACGGCGTCCGCAACCAGATCTCCGATCACAAGAGCCGGCTGCGGAGCCCGCAACGAGCCCAGGACCTCGCCGCCGGCCTCTACGACCGGACGGTCGCCGACGCCTACGCTCGCTACCAGGAGCAGCTCGCCCGCAACAACGCGATGGACTTCGACGACCTGCTGATGCGGACCGTCGACCTGTTCGAGCGCTATGACGAGGTCCGCGAGCGCTATCGCAACGCCTTCAAGCACGTACTGGTCGACGAGTACCAGGACACCAACCCGGCCCAGTACCGGCTCCTCCAGCTGCTCTGCATGGATGACCCCATGGGCCAGACGGCCGCTGCGCGAGACGATGCGGCGATGGGGCTGTTCCCCACGGACGGCGACGACCGTGACGCTTCGATCGACGGTGACGGCGTCTCGGCCAACGGTGACGCCGCCTCGGCCAACGGTGACGCCGCCTCGGCTAACGGTGACGGCGTTGCGGTCATCGGCGACGGGGTCTCGACCGCGGGCCAAGGGGGCGACGGCGGACGACGAGGCTCCGGCCGGGAGCCGGGGCACCGCAATCTGGTCGTCGTCGGCGACGACGCCCAGTCGATCTACGGCTTCCGGTCGGCCGACATCCGCAACATCCTCGACTTCGAGGACGACTTCCCCGACGCCCGGGTGATCCGGCTCGAGCAGAACTACCGCTCGACCCAGAACATCCTCGACGTCGCCAACGCGGTCATCGCCAACAACACCAACCAGCGCCCCAAGCACCTCTGGACCGACCTCGGGCAGGGCGACACGGTCCGCGTCCGCGCCCTGCCCGACGACTTCGCCGAGGCCCGCTGGGTCGTCGCGGAGATCGAGCGGTTGGCCGGCGAAGGGGTCTCGCTCGGCGACATGGCCGTGCTCTACCGGACCAACGCGCTCTCGCGCGCGGTCGAGACCGCCCTGGTCAACGCGGAGCTCGGCTACCAGGTGATCGGCGGGCAGCGGTTCTTCGACCGCGCCGAGGTCAAGGACGTGATGGCGTACCTGACCTGGCTTCAGAATCCCTCCGACTCGGTCGCCTTCGCCCGGATCGTCAACCGGCCCCGGCGGGGGATCGGCGACACCACCGTCGGGCGGTTGCTCGCGCACGCGGCGGCCACCGGCACCACCCCGCTGGAGGCGATCAACGATCCGGTCGGCGCCGGCCTCAAGACCGCCGCCGTCCGCGCCGTCAGCAGCTTCGCCGAGCAGATCGCCGAGCTGCGCGAGATGCTCCACGGGGCCAGCCACGAGGCGGCGACCGGGACGGCGGTGGCGGAAGCGGCCCCGCCGAACGGCACCGCGAGCGAGCCGATCGGCCTCGACTTCGACGCGGTCACGCCCGATCCGGCCGAGGACGACGAGGCGCCGCTGGTGCCCGACGACGTCCCGATCGCCGACGTCGTCGAGGACATCCTGCGGGTGACCGGCTACCGCGCCGACCTCGAGGCCTCCAGCGATCCGCAGGACGAGGGGCGTCTGGAGAACCTCGACCAGCTCCACGCCTACGCCGACGAGTTCGACCACGACGACGTCGCGACCGACGACGGCCTCCGGCCGCTCGACCGCTTCCTCCAGCAGACGGCGCTGCTCTCCGACGCCGACAAGCGCGCGGACGAGCCCGACGGGATGGTCACGCTGATGACCCTCCACAACGCCAAGGGCCTCGAGTACGACGCCGTCTTCCTGATCGGCTGCGAGGACGGGATCTTCCCCCACTCACGGGCGATCGACGGCGGCGAGCTGGAGGAGGAACGGCGCCTCTGCTACGTCGGCCTGACCCGCGCGCGACGGCACCTGGCGCTGACCTGGGCCCGCCGCCGGGCGCTCTACGGTCCGCCGCAGTCCCAGGTCCCCAGTCGCTTCCTGCGCGAGCTGCCGACCGAGTCGCTGGACGACCTCTCGCCCGAGAACCTGAGCGGGACCGCCCCGCTGGCCCCGCGTCCGCGCGGCGACTTCAGCGGCGTCGGTCGGCTCGGTGGCGCCAAGGGCGGAAGCGCGAGCGGGGCAGCCCGAACCCTCGCCGACCTCGGCCTCCGGCGCGGCAGCGACCTCACCGGCAAGCCGGGGAAGGGACCGAAGCTCGACGCGGACGCGCCCGGCTGGACGCCCGGCGAGCGCGTCCGTCACGTCAAGTTCGGCGACGGCGAGGTGCGGCGGATGGACGGCGACGTGGTCGTCGTCCAGTTCGACGAGAAGGGCGAGAAGCGGCTCATCGCCGGCTTCGCCCGGCTCGAGCCGATCGGCTGAACCGGACGCCGTCGGGGCCGGTCCACCGGCTAGCCTCCGCTCTGATGCCCGCCACGATCATCGACGGAAAGCACGTAGCGAGCGAGGTCCGCGGCGAGGTCGCCCGCGACGTCGCCGCCTTCGTCGAACGGCACGGGCGGCCCCCGGGCCTGGCCACGATCCTGGTCGGCGAGGACGCCGCCAGCGCCGTCTACGTCGGCGGCAAGCAGCGCTCCTGCGCCGAGGTCGGGATCCAGGGCTTCGACCACCGGCTGGCCGCCGATGCCCCGCGCGACGACGTGATCGCCCTGATCGAGCGGCTCAACGCCGACGAGCAGGTCAACGGGATCCTCTGCCAGCTGCCGGTCCCCGGCCACCTCGACGGCGTCGAGCTGACCAACCTGATCGCGCCCGAGAAGGACGTCGACGGCCTCACGGTCGCCTCCGCCGGCCGCCTCGCGCTCGGGCTCCCGGCCCTGCGCCCGTGCACCCCGGCCGGGGTCATCCGCCTGCTCGAGCACGCCGGCACCGAGCTGAGCGGCGCCGAAGCGGTCGTGATCGGCCGCTCGAACCTGTTCGGCAAGCCGATGGCGCAGCTGCTGCTCCAGCGCAACGCGACGGTCACGATCGCTCACTCGCGGACGGCCGACCTGGCCGCCGTGGCGGCCCGCGCCGACATCCTCGTCGCGGCCGTCGGCCGCCCCGAGATGGTCCGCGGCAGCTGGGTCAAGCCGGGCGCGACCGTGATCGACGTCGGCATCAACCGTCGTGATCCCGCGCCGACCGACGGTTCGTCGGCGCTGGTCGGCGACGTCCACTTCGCCGAGGCGGTCGAGGTCGCGGGGGCGATCACCCCGGTCCCCGGCGGCGTCGGGCCGATGACGATCGCCCAGCTGCTGGCCAACACCGTCCAGGCGGCGCGGATCCAGGCTGGCGAGCCGGCATGAGCATCGGCCGGCTCCGTACCGGCGAGCTGCTCGCCCTCGGCGGCCTGGCCGCGCTCGTCGTCTCGCTCTTCCTCGACTGGTTCTCGCCGGACGCGGACGCCCGCTGCCAGGTCGGCCAGTCCGCCCTCAGCGCCGAGGCCTGCGCGACGCTCCGGCGATTCGCGCCCGCTCCCGAGATCTCCAGCGGGTGGGGTGCGCTCGGTCACCCGTGGCTCGAGTTCCTCGGCCTGTTCGCACTCGGGCTCGTCGTCGTCTTGGTGCTGGCCCAGCGGGCGGGCCCCGGTCGCCCGACCTACGGAGCGGTCGTCAGCGTCGTCATCGTCGGGACCTACGGCGCGCTGGTGCTGCTGCTGACCCTGATCCGCGTGTTCCTGGCCCGCCCGGACGCGCTGCTGCCCGGGTTCGCCGACTCCCCGCCGTTGCAGGTCGCGACGAGCATCGCCGCCGGCGGCTGGATCGGGCTCGCGGGGCTCGTCGTCGCCGTGGTCGGGCTCTGGATCGCGCTCGCCGACGACCGACCCGCCGCGCCCGAGAGCCGCTTCGATCCGCCGACGCCGCGCCCGGTCCCCACCCGGCCGGACACCGCGCCGCCGGTCGCCTGAAGGCGACCTCGGGCCGCCACGGTCGATCCGCCGCCCGCGCCCGCCTGGCTCTCCAGCCCCCGGAACGACCTCCTCGATCCCACCACCACGACTCCACTCCCCACCGGGATAGGCCCTAAGATCCCGGGCGAATGATCGACCGCGACACCGTTCTCCACGTCGCCACGCTCTCCCGGCTGGCGCTGCACGACGACGAGATCGAGCCGATGGCGCGCGAGCTCTCGGCCGTGCTCGGCCACCTCGAGACCATCGCCGAGCTGGACCTGGAGGAGGTGCCGCCGACCGCGCACGTGCTGACCGCGGCCAGCCACCTCCGGTCCGACGAGCCCCACCGCTCGCTCCCGCGCGAGGTCGCGCTCGACCAAGCCCCCGACGCCTCCGACGACGGCTTCCGCGTCCCGAGCCCCCAGGCCTGACATGACCGATCCGATCAGCCTGACCGTCGTCGAGGCGGCCTCGGCCCTGCGCCGAGGCGACCTCTCCCAGCAGGAGCTCTTCGCGGCCTACCGCGAGCGCGCCGCCGCCGACGACACCAACAGCTTCACCTGGCTCGCCGATGACCTCGAGGCCGGCCAGGGCAGCACCGCCAACGACCCGCGCCCGCTGCCCGGGACCGACACCGTCCTCGCCGGCGTGCCGCTGGCGATCAAGGACCTCTTCTGCATCGCCGGGGTGCCGACCGCCTCGGCGTCGAACCTGCTGCGCGGCTACCGCCCGCCCTACACGGCGACCGCGGTCCGGCTGCTGCAGGACGCGGGGGCGACCGTCCTCGGCAAGACCAACCAGGACGAGTTCGCGATGGGCTCGTCGAACGAGAACTCCGCGTTCGGCCCCGTCCGCAACCCGTGGGACCGGACCCGCGTTCCCGGCGGCTCGTCGGGCGGCTCGGCCGCGGCGGTCGCCGCCGGCCTCGCCCCGGCCTCGATCGGGACGGACACGGGCGGCTCGGTCCGCCAGCCGGCCGCGCTCTGCGGCGTCGTCGGCCTCAAGCCGACCTACGGCAGCATCTCGCGCTTCGGGATGATCGCCTTCGCCTCGTCGTTCGACCAGGCCGGGCCGATCGCCCGCAACGTCGCCGACGTCGCGCTGCTGTTCCGCCGGATGACCGGTCCCGCCGACCGCAACGACGCGACCTCGATCGGCTGGCAGGGCGACAGCTCCGAGATCGACCTGCCGACCGCCGAACGGCTCGACGGGCTCAAGATCGGCGTCCCGACCGACCTGCTCGGCGAGGGCATCGAGCCCGGCGTGCGCGCCTCGTTCGACGCGGCGCTGCGGCACGCCGAGGCGCTGGGGGCGGAGATCGTCGAGGTCCAGCTGCCGCACGCGCGCCACGCGCTGTCGGCCTACTACCTGCTCGCCCCGGCGGAGGCGTCCTCGAACCTCGCGCGGTTCGACGGGGTCCGGTACGGCAACCGCGCCGACATCGGTGCCGACGGCGGTCTCGTCGACCTCTACACCAAGACCCGTCACGACGGCTTCGGGCCGGAGGTCAAGCGCCGGATCATGCTCGGCACCTACGCGCTCTCGAGCGGCTTCTACGACGCCTACTACCGGCGCGCGCAGCAGGTCCGGACCAAGATCGTGGAGGACTTCCGGGCCGCCCACGAGCAGGTCGACCTGATCGCCACGCCGACCAGCCCGACCGTCGCCTGGGGCCTCGGCGAGCGCACCGATGATCCGCTCGCGATGTACCAGGCCGATGTCACGACGTTGCCGTTCTCGCTCGCGGGCGTGCCGGCGATCTCGATCCCGAGCGGCCTCTCCGAGGGTCTGCCGGTCGGCCTCCAGCTGTCCGGGCCCGCCTTCAGCGAGCAGCGGATCCTCGAAGCGGCCCACGCGCTCGAGCAGGTGATCGGCTTCGACGGCAGCCCGGCACGCAACCGCGGGGGTGCCGCCGGCGACGGCGCAGCCTCGAGCGCGGGGGGTGTCGCGTGACCGCCTACGAGCCCGTGATCGGGCTGGAGATCCACGTCCAGCTCGCGACCAAGACGAAGATGTTCTGCGGCTGTGAGCTGTCGTTCGGCGACCCGCCCAACACCCACACCTGCCCGGTCTGCCTGGGCATGCCCGGGACCCTGCCCGTCACCAACGCCGAGGCGATCCGCCTGGGCCTGATGATCGGCCTCGCCTTCGACGGCGAGCTGGCCGAGCGGCTGGTCTTCCACCGCAAGAGCTACTTCTACCCCGACCTGCCGAAGGGGTACCAGATCAGCCAGTTCGACGAACCGCTGGTCGCCGGTGGGCGACTCGGTTCGGTCGGGCTCGAGCGGGTCCACGTCGAGGAGGACGCGGCCAAGCTGACGCACCTCGGTGCGAGCGGCCGGATCGGCGGCTCGACGGCCTCGGTCGTCGACTACAACCGTGGCGGCACCCCGCTGGCGGAGATCGTCACCCTGCCGGAGATCCACTCCGCGGAGGAGGCCTCGACCTGGCTGCGGCTGCTGCGCGAGACGCTCCGCCAGCTCGGCGTCTCGGACGTGAACATGGAGGAGGGGTCGCTCCGCTGCGACGCGAACATCTCGATCCGTCCCGTCGGCGACACGAAGCTCGGGACCAAGACCGAGCTGAAGAACATGAACTCGTTCCGGTTCATCGAGCAGGGCATCAACGCCGAGATCGCCCGCCAGACCCGGATCGTCGAGTCCGGCGAGCGGGTCCAGCAGGAGACCCTCCACTTCGATCCGCGGACCGGCTCGATCACGTCGCTGCGCTCGAAGGAGGGGTCGCACGACTACCGCTACTTCCCCGAGCCCGACCTGCCGCCGCTGCCGGTTCCCTCCGAGCTGCTGGAGTCGGCGAAGGCCGAGCGCGCCGGGGTCGAGCTGCCGCTCGAGCGTGAGGCGCGCTACCGCGAGGTCGGCCTGCACGCCGAGTCGGCGCGGCTGTTCGCCTTCCGCCGGCCGCTGGCCGACCTCTTCGACCAGGCCGTCGGGGCGTCCGGGGGCACGGGCGACGAACAGGCGCTCCGCGCGCAGCAGATCGCCAACTGGATCGGCAACGACCTCGTCCGTCGGCTCGACGCCGAGGGCGAGGAAGCCGATCCGTCGAAGTCGAAGGTGACCCCGGCCGCGCTCGGCGCGCTGGTCGACCTGGTGCTGGCCAAGACGATCAACCGCAAGGCGGGCGAGCGGGTCCTCGACGTGCTCGTCGCCGAGGGCGGCGACCCGCAGGCGATCGTCGAGCGCGAGGGGCTGGCGGCGGTCGGCGGCGGCGACGAGCTGCGCCCGATCGTGCAGGCCGCGCTCGACGCCAACCCCGACGCCGTCGAGAAGATGAAGACCGGCAACATGAAGCCGGTCGGCGTGATCGTCGGGCACGTGATGCGCGAGACGAAGGGCCGCGCCGACGGCGGCGAGGTCACGCGGGTCGCGCGGGAGATCCTCGGGCTCTAGCGGGACGGCCTCGGCGTCCGGGCGGGCCGTCGGTCCGCCCGTTCCGTCGGGTGGATGTGGCCGCGCGTCGCGCGGCGGCTAGGCCGCGGGCGCGTCGGGCCTCGAGGCGAGGACCGATTCGTCCGCTACCGCCTGCTCCGTCGGCAGCAGCCCCAGGGCCTCCACCACCGGCGCCCACGAGGCCTGGCGGCCGGGGGAGACCTCGAGGTCCCAGCACGAGCCGTCGGCGAGCACGACGACGAGTGAGCAGACGAACAGGCGGCGGCGGAGCAGGACCCCGCGGATCGCCGCCCGCGGCCGCTCGATCTCGGCCCGCAGCAGCCGGTAGAGGTACGGACCGCGGACGTCGCGGTCGAGCGCGAAGACGACCACGCGCTCGGCGGTCACCACCAGGTAGCGGACCTGGGCCCCGGCCAGGGGTGGATGACCCCAGGCGCCGCGCCCGGGCGCGCGCAGGGGCACCGGCGAGACCGGCGTACCGGCCAGCACCGGCTCGTCGAGTTGCGTGGCGGCGGCCTCGCTCAGGCTGTCCCAGCGGAAGAACGTAGTCGTGTCTCTCTGATGCTCGGCTGTGGTTCCCGCCGACCGGTCGGTCACCGGTCGTTCCCCGCTAGGCTAAACCGGTGGGCGCCTCGTTCGCATTCTTCCTCCTGATCTGCGTCCTGTTCGGCGTGGCCGGAGGACTCCAAGGCCGCTCGAAGGGCAGCTCCTTCCTGCTCTGGTTCGCGATCTCGGCGGGCGTCCCGCTGTTCGGGTTCGTCGCGTCGATCGTCTATCCCGGTCAGGGTCACGAGCTCCGTCGCCGGTGCGACACCTGCGGCAACGTGCTCCCGATCACGGACACGATGTGCATGCGCTGCGGCACCGACCTCCCGTTCCCGGAGGTCGCCTACCTGCCGCCGGCCCCGCCCGGCTCGGGTTCCGGCCGCTAGCGGTCGACCGGGTCGTCAGCGGGCGGCTCGGGGCCGACGGGCGGCCGGGCATCGGCAAAACCCACTGCTATCCTCGGGGGTCTGAGGCCGTCCGCTGTGGGCGGCCTTTCGTTCTGGTGCAGGACCTACGGATCATTCGGAAGGGAGGTTGGGCAGATGCGCGCAGTCGACGCGATCATGGAGTGCCTGAAAGCGGAGGGTGTTGACGTCGTATTCGGGTATCCCGGTGGTGCCAACCTCCCGACGTACGACGCGTTCGTCGACGCCGGGATCCACCACGTGCTCGTCCGCCACGAGGCCGCAGCCGGCCACGCCGCGGAGGGCTACGCGAAGGTGACCGGCAAGGTCGGCGTGGCGTTCGGCACGTCCGGACCGGGAGCGACGAACCTCGTCACCCCGATCATGGACGCGATGATGGACTCGGTCCCGGTGGTGTTCTTCACCGGCCAGGTCCGGACCGAGCTGCTCGGGACCGACGGCTTCCAGGAGGCGGACACGATCGGCATCACCATGCCGGCGGTCAAGCACAGCTTCCTGATCACCGACCCGCGCGAGATCCCGCGGACGATCCACGAGGCGTTCTACATCGCGAGCTCGGGCCGTCCCGGCCCGGTCGTGATCGACCTGCCGATGGACCTGTCCAAGGCGGACATCCCCTACGAGCCGATCACCGACGTCCATCTGCCCGGCTACCAGCCGCGCACGACGGGCAACGCGAAGCAGATCCGCCAGGCGGCGCGGGCCCTGGCGGCCGCACGGCGCCCGGTGATCTACGCCGGTGGCGGCGTCGTCCTGGGCAACGCGGCCGTCGAGCTGCGCGACCTGGTCCGCGAGGGCGGCTTCCCGATCACCTGCACGCTGATGGGCCTGGGCGCGTACCCGGCTCCAGACGACCTCTGGCTGGGCATGCTGGGCATGCACGGCACACGGGCGGCGAACTACTCGATCGACGAAGCCGACCTGATCTGCGCGATCGGGGCCCGCTTCGACGACCGGATCACCGGCAAGCTGTCGGAGTTCGCTCCGCGCGCCAAGTTCATCCACATCGACGTCGATCCGGCCGAGATCTCGAAGAACATCCCGGCCCACATCCCGATCGTCGGCGACGCCAAGCAGATCCTGCCCCGCCTGGCCGAGGAGTACCGCACGCTCGAGGCCGACCGCTCGCGGCTCGACCCCTGGTGGCAGCGGATCCACACCTGGCAGGAGCGCCACCCGCTCACCTACGTGCCGGGCGAGAACGGCGAGATCAAGCCGCAGCAGGTCATCGAGACGATCTACAAGGTCACCGGTGGCGACGCGATCGTCTGCTCCGACGTCGGGCAGCACCAGATGTGGTCGGCGCAGTACTACCACTTCCCCGAGCCGCGTCGCTGGATCAACTCCGGCGGCCTCGGGACGATGGGCTTCGGCCTGCCGGCGGCGATCGGGGCGCAGATGGGCGACCCCGAGCGGACGACGGTCGTCGTCACCGGCGACGGGTCGATCCAGATGAACATCCAGGAGCTGGCGACGATCCGTCAGGAGAACCTGCCGGTCAAGGTCGTGATCCTCAACAACGGCTTCCTCGGCATGGTCCGCCAGTGGCAGGAGCTCTTCTGGCAGGAGCGCTACAGCCACGTCGACATGAACACGTTCGGCGGCGAGGAGGCGTTCCCGGACTTCGTCAAGCTGGCGGACGCCTACGGCATCCGCGGCATCCGGTTGACGGAGTCCGGCTCGCTGGAGGACGACCTGCGGGCCGCCTTCGAGGCCGAGGGTCCCGCCTTCATCGACGTGCGGGTGACGCGCGACGAGAAGGTCTATCCGATGATCGTGCCCGGCGAGGCCGCGCGGGACATGGTGGGCTGAGCGATGGTCGATTCGAACGAGCTCCTGAGCCTCGACGAGCTGGAGGCCGCCGGCAGCATCCGGACCGGCCGCAAGCACGTCCTCTCGATCCTGGTCGAGAACAAGCCGGGCGTGCTGACGCGCGTGTCGGGCCTGTTCACGCGCCGGGGCTTCAACATCGACACGCTCTCGGTCGGCCCGACCGACGACGAGCGGATCTCGCGGATCACGCTGACGCTCGACGGAGCGCTCCAGCCGATCGACCAGGTCACGAAGCAGCTGCACAAGCTGGTCAACGTCCTGAAGATCAAGGACCTGGCCCCGGACGAGACCGTCGCCCGCGAGCTGGCCCTGTTCAAGGTCTCCTGCGACAGCCAGACCCGCTCCGAGATCCGCGAGCTGGCCGAGGTCTTCCGCGGCAAGGTCGTCGACATCGGCAAGCGCTCGATCATCGTCGAGATCACCGGTGAGCGGTCGAAGATCGAGGCGTTCGAGCGGCTGGTCCGCCCGTACGGCCTGGTCGAGATGATCCGCACCGGCGAGGTCGCGATCGCCCGGGGCCGCGAAGAGACCTGATCGACCGGCGGAGACCGGGGGCGAGCGATGCCGCTCGTCCCCGGTCTCCGCGTGCTCGTCCTCACCGCCGACCGCCCGTCGCGGTGCAATGCTTTGCTCTCGTGAAGTCGTCGTCGAACCTTCCGCGCCGCCACAGCACCCATCCCGACCAGGCGGTGCCGGTATCCGTCGGTCAGCGGCTGCGACTGATCCGCTACGTCGAGCAGGCCCAGCGGCGGGTGCGGCGGGGCCGCCGCACGGTCGTGCTCGCGTCGATCACCGTCGACCTCGCCCCGGAGATCGACCCAATGGCGGTCGTCGCCTGCGGGCGTCGGGCCGGCGAGCCGTGGACGGTCTACGAGCAACGTGACCGCGACGGCCAGGTGCTGGCGACGCTCGGCGTGGTCGAGGCGCTGGAGGCCACCGGCGAGGGACGCTTCGCGGCGGTCTCGGCCCGCTGGTCGGCGCTGGCGGCCGACGCGATCGGCGACATCGGCACCGGCCTCGAGGGCGAGGGGCTGGTCGCGACCGGTGGCTTCGCCTTCGCCGACGACGGCGCGGCCAGCCCGGCCTGGGACGGCTTCGCCGCCGCCTCGCTGCACGTGCCGCTGCTGGCGCTGGCCGGTCGCGGGGGGCGCGCTCGGGCCACGATCGCCGTCCGGGTGACCGGCGACGAGGATCCCGAACGGACCGTCGCGGCGGCCCTCGACCGGGTCGCGGCCCTGCGGCCCGCGCGTCCGCCGCTGCTCGATCCCGATCCGGTCCGCCGCGGGCGGGTCGCCTCCGCGCTGCCCCCGGCCCACTACGAGGCCGCGGTCGCCCGCAGCGTCGAGCGGATCCGCGCGGGGGAGATGGAGAAGATCGTGCTCGCGCGCGAGGTCCAGGTGACCGGTCGCCCGACCCCGGATCCGGCGGCCGTCCTGGGGGTCATGCGCGAGGCCTACACTGGCTGCTGCGTGCTGGCCGTCGGCCGCGGATCGCGGACCTTCCTGGCGGCGACGCCGGAGCTGCTGATCCGCCGCGAGGGCCACCGGGTCTCGACGCTCGCGCTGGCCGGGACGACCGGGCGCAGCAGCGATCCCGCCGTCGAGTCGCACCTCGCCGAGCACCTGTTGCGGTCGCGGAAGGACCGCGAGGAGCACGCGATCGTCGTCCGCCGGATCCTCGCCCGGCTCGACGGGATCGCGCTCTGGACGACCGCCCCGCCGACGCCGGAGGTGGTCCAGGCCGCCAGCGTCCAGCACCTGGCGACGCCGATCCGCGCCCAGTTGGCCGGATCGGTCGGCGTCATGGAGCTGGTCGCGCGGCTGCACCCGACCCCGGCCGTCGGGGGCTTCCCGGAAGCGGCCAGCCTGCCGCTGATCCCGGCCACCGAGGGGATGGACCGGGGCTGGTACGCCGGGCCCG
The DNA here is from genome assembly GCF_056269115.1 of Patulibacter ginsengiterrae. Taxonomy (NCBI): domain Bacteria; kingdom Bacillati; phylum Actinomycetota; class Thermoleophilia; order Solirubrobacterales; family Patulibacteraceae; genus Patulibacter; species Patulibacter ginsengiterrae. Next base: position 58,115 of record NZ_JBWDOG010000001.1, on the reverse strand, counting down.
TCGGCTGGGTCGACGCCGCCGGCGACGGGGAGTTCTCGGTCGCCCTCCGCTCCGCGTTGCTCGAGACCGACGTCGCCCGCTGCTTCGCCGGGGTCGGCGTGGTCGCCGACAGCGATCCGGCGGCGGAGCTGGCCGAGACCGAGGTCAAGCTCCAGGCGCTGCTGCCGTTGCTCGCCGACGGCAGCGCCTAGGCCCGGCCGTCAGCTGCGGCCGCTCGCAAGTCGTCGCTTGCGCGCGAGCGCGTCGAGCACGACCGCGCCGGCGAGGACGGCGCCGGTGACGATGAACTTGACCGAGGACTCGAAGGCGAGCAGGTCCATCCCGTTCGAGATCGAGCCGATCACGAGTGCGCCGAGCAACGCCGCCCAGACCGAGCCGCGGCCCCCGAACAGGCTGACCCCGGCGATCACCGGACCGGCGATCGCCAGCAGCAGCACGTCGCCCGTGCCCGAGGACTGGTTGACGGCCAGCAGTCGCGAGGCGGCGAGCACGCCGCCGGCCGCGGCCAGGGTCGAGGCGAGCACGAAGACGACGGTCTTGACCCGCCGGGTGGGGATCCCCGCGCGCCGGGTCGCCTCCTCGCTGCCGCCGGCCGCGAGCACGTGGCGGCCGTAGCGGGAGCGGGTGATCACGGCGTCGAAGATCAGGACGAGGCCGATCAGGATGCAGAGCGAGACCGGGACCCCACGGTCCTGGTTGACCACGTAGACCGAGACCAGGACCGCGATCGTGATCGCGCCGATCCAGACGGCGGTGCGGATCAGTGGCTCGAGCTCGAGGCCGGCCACCGCCCGTCGTCGATTGCGGAGCAGCGCCCCGCCGATCAGCAGGCCGATCGCGGAGAGCGCGACCACCCACGACAGCCAGTCGGCGAGGAACGTGTTGGCGAGGTTGAGGATCGTCGGGTCGGTGATGTTGATCGTTCCCTCCTCGCCGAGCACCTTCAGCTGGACGCCCTGCCAGGTCAGCAGACCGGCGAGCGTGATCACGAACGATGGGATCCCGAGCCAGGTCACGATCGACCCTTGCAGCAGGCCGATCGATGCCCCGACCACGAGGGCGGCCCCGATCGCCATCCAACCGTTCCAGCCGTGTTGGACGGAGAGGACGCCCATCACGGCGCCGGCGACGCCGCTCACGGCACCGACCGAGAGGTCGATCTCTCCGAGCAGCAGGACCAGCACCACGCCGACGGAGATCGTGCCGGTGGCGGCGACCTGGAGGGTCAGGTTGGTCAGGTTGCCCGCGGTCAGGAAGCGATCGTTGGCGATCGCGAAGACGAACCAGATCAGCGCGAGCACGACGACCACCCGGAAGGTGCTGACGTCGCCTCCGCCGTTGAACAGCGCCCGCAGGCCGGTCTGGCGGCCGTCGCGCGCGTCGAGCGAGACCGCCGAGGCGGTCGGGTCGGCGGCGTCGTCGGCGGGGGCGGGGGTCGCGTCGGATCCGGGGCCCGGCGTGGTGGTGCTCATGAGGACGTCCCGGGGTCGGGGGTGGGCGGGGCTTCCGGCCCGGTGTCCGGCCCGGTGTCCGGCCCGGTGTCCGGCCCGGTGTCCGGCCCGGTGTCCGATCCGGTGTCCGGTCCGGCTTCCGGTGGGGCCTTCGGCGGGATCTCCGGTGCGGCCTCGACCTCGTCCTCGCCGACGCCGGTGATCGCCGCCACGACCCGCTGGCGCTGGTCGTCGGTGCCGCCGAAGCTGCCGCCGTTGCGGCCGAGCCGGAGGACCTCGATCCGGTCGGCGACCTGGAAGACGTCGACGAGGTTGTGCGAGATCAGGATCACGCCCATCCCGCGCTCGCGCAGCCGGCCGACGAGCGCCAGCACCTGCTCGGTCTGGGCGACGCCGAGCGCGGCGGTCGGCTCGTCGAGGATCGTCAGCCGCGGGGCACCGATCATCGCCCGGGCGATGGCGACCGTCTGGCGCTGTCCCCCGGAGAGCATCCCGACCTCGGCCCGGACGGACCGGAGGGTCCGCACGGCGAGCGAGTCGAGCAGGCTGCGGGCCGCGCGTTCCATCGCGATCTCGTCGAGCAGCGGGCCACGGTGGCGCTCGTGCCCCAGGTGCAGGTTGGCGACGACGTCGAGGTTGTCGCAGAGCGCGAGGTCCTGGTAGACGACCGCGATCCCGAGGTGGCTGGCGTCGCCGGGGCCGTTGATCTTGACGTTGTGGCCGGCGAACTCGAACTGGCCCTCGTCGGCGGGGGTCGCGCCCGAGATCGCCTTGATCAGCGTCGACTTGCCGGCACCGTTGTCGCCGACCAGCGCGACGACCTCGCCGGCGTAGACGTCGAGGTCGACGTCCTGGAGGGCCTGGACGGCACCGAACCGCTTCGACACGCCGCGCAGGCGCAGCAGCGGTTCGGCGCCGGCCGACGCCGGGGTGGCGTCAGCCTGCGTCTCGGTGGACATGGCGATCAGCGGCTCTCCGTCAGGCCGGCGGCCTTGCAGTCCGCCGCGTACTGCTTCGTGCAGATCTGCGCGACGGTGTACGTGCCGCCATCGACGACGGTGGCCTTGATGTTGTCCTTGGTCACCGCGACCGGCTCGAGCAGGACCGACGGGACGTCGACCTTGCCGTTGTTGGTCTTGCCGTTGACCAGCCCGGCCGGCGCCTGCTGGCCGGTCGCGAGCGCGTAGGCCAGCTTCGCCGCCGCCTCGGTCTCCGGCTTCGGGGCCTTGTAGACCGTCATGTACTGCTCGCCCGCGACGATCCGCTGGATCGCGGCGAGCTCGGCGTCCTGGCCGGTCACCGGGATCTTGGTCGGGTCCATGCCGGCACCCTTCATCGCCGCGATCGCGCCGCCGGCGGTCCCGTCGTTGGCGGCGTAGACCCCGTCGATGTTGTCCTTGCCGAGCGCCGTGATCGCCTGCTCCATCTCCGTCTGGGCCTTGTCCGGCGACCAGTCGGGCGTGTCGTAGGACTTCGCGATGTCGACCCCCGAGGGTTCGAGCACCGACAGCGCGCCCTTCTTGAACATCGCGGCGTTGGAGTCGGTCGGGGCACCGTTGATCATCACGATCGGCTTGCCCTTCGGCTCGCCCAGCGCGTTGACGAGCGACTGGCCCTGGAGCTTGCCGACCTTCAGGTTGTCGAACGAGACGTAGTAGTCGACCGGGGCGTTGGCGATCAGCCGGTCGTACGAGATCACCGGGATCTTCGACTGCTGGGCGCGGGTGACCATCGCCCCGGCGGACTCGGCGTCGACCGGATCGAGGACGAGCACGTCGGCCCCGTTCGTGATCGCGGACTCGGCCTGGCTCTGCTGCTTCGAGGCGTCCTGGTCGGCGTTGGAGTAGATGACCTTGCAGTTGGGACATTGCTGCTTGAGCGCGTCGGTGAAGCCCGGACGGTCCTGGGCCTCGTAGCGGGCGGTCTTCGACTCCGGCAGCAGCAGTGCGACGGTCTTCGACGCGCCTCCGCTCCCGGTGCCCGTCGTCGTGCCGGTGGTCGACGAGTCCTTGTTGTCGTCGCCGCCGCAGGCGGTCAGGCCAAGGCCTGCGGCAGGAACCAAGGTCGCCAACAGCAATGCGGTCCTGAACCTCGTCGAGATCATGAGGTAGCTCCCTGTGGGGATGGTGGGGTATGGGTGCGTTTCAGAGGCGTGTTGCCGTCCAGGAGCCGGGCGGCGAGACGGAGGGTCCCGACCACCTGGCCGCGGTCCCCGAGCTGGGCGGGGGCGAGTAGGACGTCGGCGCCGCCACCGGGCAGGCGCCGTCGATCGAGCTCCTCGCGGACGCCGGCGAGCACCGGGTCGGTCGCGAAGGCCGGATCGCCCCCGAGCACGATCATCGAGGGGTCGAGCAGGTGGCAGGCGCCGGAGAGGGCGCGACCGAGAGCGCGCCCGGCGTCGGCGAGCAGGCGCGTCACGCGCGGGTCGCCGCCGTCGAGGGCGGCGAGCAGGTCGTCGGCGGGGATCGTGTCGCCGGCGGTGGCGTGCAGCTGGCGGCGGACGGCGGGGGCCGAGGCGACCGTCTCCAGGCATCCGCGACCGCCGCAGCGGCATGGCAGGCCGTTGGTCACGACCGCGACGTGACCGATCTCGCCGGCGATCCCGGTGCCGCCGCGGAGCAGGCGGCCGCCGCTGATCAGCCCGGCGCCGACGCCCGAGGAGACCTTGACGTAGATCACGTCGTCGACCCCGCGGGCGGCCCCGGCGGCCTGTTCTCCGAGGGCCCCGAGGTTGGCGTCGTTGTCGACGGCCACGGGCACGCCGAGCCGCTCTTCGAGGGCCGTCGCCAGGACGGTCCCGCCCCAGCCGGGGAGCAGCATCGTCGAGCCCACGCGACCGCTGGTGCGGTCGACCGGGCCGGGGACGCCGGCGCCGCAGGCGAGGATCTCGTCGGTGTCGACGTGGCCGTCGGCGATGACCAGGTCGGCGAGCCGGCGGGCGGCGCGGAGGGCGGCCTCCATGCCGCGGTCGACGTCGACCTCGGCGGTCCGCACGCTCAGCACCCGTCCGGCCAGGTCCCCGACGGCGACCCGCACGTGCTGATGTCCGAAGTCGACGCCGAGCACGGCTCCCGCTCGGCGGGTCAGGCGCAGCCGCTCCGGGCGTCGTCCGCTGCGTCCGTCGCGGACCGGGCCGCTGACGCTCTCGAGCAGGCCGGCGCCCTCCAGTTCGCGGATCAGGCTGGAGACGGTCGCGCGGGAGAGGCCGGTGCGGGCGGCGACCTCCGCGCGGGTGCTCTCTGGCGCCTGGCGGAGGGCGTCGACGACCCGCTGGGGCGAGCCCCGCCCAGCGTGATCTGTGCGAATGCTCCCCATAAGGCCAGCATCCTGGACCTATCCGGTAGACCCGTCAAGGGTATTTGTCTGAATCGCGCCAAAACGGGGTACAAACTACGGACTGTTCTGTCGAAAATAGACAGAAGATCAGCCTTGTGGCTGGCAGGCGGCGTGTTCGGCCGGGCGCGCCGCGGATGCGGACGGCGTGCACGCGTTGCCGGAGGGCGGGAGGTCGTTCGACGGCAAGCCTCGGGAGACATGGGATGTTAGGATCATCCGGGTTCTACGAGAGGATCCCCGTGCCGCTGCGATCGACGACCCGCCCCAGCCTGACCGAGCAGGTCATCGCCCAACTCCAGGAGCTGATCGGCTCGGGCGAGTGGCCGGTCGGTCAGCGGATCCCGCCCGAGCCGCAGCTCGTGACGCAACTGGTGGTCGGCCGCAACACGGTCCGCGAGGCGGTCCGGGCGCTGGTCCACGCCGGGCTGCTCGAGACGCGCCAGGGCGACGGGACCTACGTGCGGGCGACCAGCGACCTGCACGCGGCGCTGGGGCGGCGGCTGGCGCGGACGAGCATGCTCGAGGCGATCGAGGTCCGGGCCAGCCTCGAGCGCGACGCGGCGCGGCTGGCCGCGGAACGGCGCACCGACGACGACCTGCGGGCGATCGACGAGGCCTGGGAGCGCCGCAACCGCCTGCGCGAGGGGGACGACCTCGACGGATTCGTCGACGCTGACATCGACCTCCACCTGGCGATCGCCGCCGCCGCCCACAACGCCCTGCTGCTCGAGCTGTACGAACAGCTGACCGAGACGATGCGGGACTCCCTGCGGACCTCGGAGCCGCCGGGGCCGGAGCGGGAGGAGACCGCCACGGCGCACGCCGATCTGGTCGATGCGGTCCGCCGCGGGTCCCCGACCGATGCCGAAGGGGCGATCGCGCGGCTGCTCGACGCGGCCCGCGAGCAGGTCGAGCGGGTCGTCGACGGCGACCGGGAGACTCCGGCATGACCCGCAACCGGGCGCTGCTGCTGGTCGGCGCGATCGTGCTCGTCTCGCTCAACCTGCGGGGGGCGGTCGTCGCCGTCTCGCCGCTGCTGGACGAGATCCGGGCCGCGACCGGGATCTCGGGCGCGGGGGCGAGCCTGCTGACGACCCTGCCGGTGGTCTGCTTCGGGGCACTCGCCCCGCTCGCGCCGCGGCTGGCCCGACGGTTCGGCGGCACGACGGTGATCGCCGGGGCGATGGTGGTGCTCGCCGCCGGCATCCTGCTGCGGCTGATCCCGTCGACGCCGCTGCTGTTCGGGGGCACGATCCTGATCGGCGGCGGGATCGCCGTCTCCAACGTGCTCCTTCCGAGCATCATCAAAGGCAGCTTCGGCCTCCGCTCCGGGCCGGTCATGGGCGCCTACGCCGCTGCGCTGAGCGCCGGGGCCGCGATCGCGGGCGCGACGGTGATCCCGATCCAGCGGCTCGCCGGCACCGATTGGCGCGGGGCGCTGGCGGCCTGGGCGCTGCTCGCGGTCGCGGCGGCGCTGGTCTGGCGGGCGGTGGCCCCGCGGGAACCGCGTCGGGCCGCGGCCGACCGACCCCGCCACGTCCCGATCGGGCTCTGGCGGGACCCGGTCGCCTGGCAGGTGACCCTCTTCATGGGCTTCCAGTCGCTGCAGTTCTACGCGGCGGTGGCCTGGCTGCCGACGATCTTCATCAGCCACGGGATGGCCAGCTCGGACGCGGGCCTGCTGGCCGGCCTGTTCGGGGTGACCGGGATGCTGGCCTCGCTGGTCGTCCCGGTGCTCGCGACCCGCGCGACCCGGCAGAGTCACCTGGCGGTGATCGGGGTACTGCTGTTCGGCTCCGGCTGGGTCGGCGTGTTGCTCGCCCCGATCGGCGGCGCCGTGGCCTGGACGGTCCTGATCGGGCTCGGCCAGGGGACCGGGATCGCGGTCGCCCTGACCCTGATCATGCTCCGCGCCCCCGACGCCGAGCACGCGGCTGAGCTCTCGAGCATGGCCCAGACGCTCGGCTACCTGGTGGCGGCCTCCGGACCGCTGCTGATCGGCGTGCTGCACGACGCGACCGGCGGCTGGAGCGTGCCGATCACGGTGATGCTGGCGCTGCTGGTGCCGACGTTGGTGTTCGGGGCCCTGGCCGGCCGGCCGCGGTTGGTCGGCGGCGTGTCGGCGGGCCCGGGCGATGCGGCCTCCGCGCGGGCAGGCCGGGCGTCGACGGCGACCGGCGTGAGCGGGGACTGAGCGGGCCGGAGGTGAGCGGGACGGTGTCGGGGTGCGTCCCGGGGCCGGCCCGCCGCGGCGCGCTGCACGCGGGAGCGAGCACGAGCCGTCCGGCGTTCCCGCGCCGGGGTGGATCGCCGGAAGGCCCCGGGGCCGTACGATCCGGCGATGGCCGACGTCCGCGTCCTCCGGGTCCCGTTCTCGACGAACGTCGAGCGGGTCGCCCTCGCGGCCGCGCACAAGCGGCTCGACGTCGAGTGGGTCGACGTCGACCCCGACGACCGCCGCGCCGTCCGCGAGGCGAGCGGGCAGGAGCTGGTGCCGGTCGCGATCGATCCCGAGAGCGGCGAGGTCGTCGTCGACTCGCCGCAGATCCTGGCCTGGATCGAGGAGCGTTGGCCCGAGCCGCCGCTGTGGCCGAGCGATCCCGGCGACGCGGCGCTGGCCGACGTCTTCTGCCACCGCTTCAACGAGGTCTGGAAGGGGCCGCCGAACCGGTTGGCGACGCTGCTCGCTCCGGTCGGCTTCGAGGTCGAGCGGCTGCGGGACGCCGACCGCCGGGCGGTCGACGACGACCGCGCCCGGATGCGGGTCTGGCTCGACCGCTTCGAGGAGCGGCTCGACGGACAGGACCACCTCGGCGGCGACGGCTTCGGCATCTGCGACGTCACCGCCTACCCGTTCCTGCGCTACGGGGCCACGGCACCGCCGGTCGACGACGTCGACCCGTTCCACCGCGTGCTCCACGAGTACGGCGGCTTCGACGTCGACTCGCATCCGCGCCTGACCGCCTGGGTCCGGCGGGTCGCCGAGCGGCCGCAGGCGTAGCGCCGGCCCGCCGCGCTAGCCCTCGTCGGGCGCGGCAGCCTCGGCGAGCGCCGCGTGCACGGCCTCGCTCAGCTGGCGGTGCAGCGCGCGGTTCGCGGACCGATCGGTGCGGACGTAGAGCAGCGACAGTCCGTCCTCGGCCGCCGCCGCCCGCAGCGCGGGCACCAGCTCGGCACGGGTCTCGACCCGGTGCAGCCGGGAGCCGGCGCCGGCGACCGCGGCGATCGCCTCGATGTCGAGCCCGGTAGGGGTCATCACGTGCCGCTCGACGTCGGGAGACGGATCCGCGCCGACCGGCAGGAAGTGGAAGATCCCGCCGCCGTCGTTGTCGACCAGCACCACGGTCAGGTCGATGCCGGAGCGGCCGGCCGCGACCAGCGACCCGAGGTCGTGCTGGAGCGCGACGTCCCCGAGCAGGACGTAGACCGGTCCGTCGCCCGGCTGCCGGGCGAGCGCCAGGCCCCAGGCGGTGGCGAGGGTGCCGTCGATCCCGTTCGCCCCGCGGTTGGCGAGCACCCGGATCGCCTCGCGGGGGGCCATGAACCCCTCGACGTCGCGGATCGGCATCGAAGCGGCGACCAGCAGGGTCGCGGCCGGGGGCAGGCTCGCCACCAGCTCGCGGGCGAGCCACGGTTCGTTCGGAGCCGTCTCGTCGGCGCGGTCGAGGATCGCGCTCTGGGCGGCGGCCGCCTGGGCGTCGAGCGCCAGCCAGCGCGTCAGCCAGTCGCCGTCGCGGGCGACGTGCGCGAGCCGTGGCGCGAGCTCCTCCAGCAGCGGGAGCGGCGCGGCGACGAGCAGGTCGGAGAGGACGCCGTCCGGATCCTGCCAGGCCCCGTCCGCGGTCACGTGGACCTGCGGGACGTCGGCGGGCAGCGCGGCCAGCCAGCGCCGCAACGGCTTGCTCGTGGGCAGGTCGCCGAGCCGGACCACCAGCTCCGGGACCGGCAGCAGCCCGGGATCGGCGCCGAGCAGCGCGTCGTAGCGGGAGATCGCCGCCCGCCCGCGGCGGGCGCCGGACAGCGGGTCGGCCAGCAGCGGCAGCGACAACAGCTCGCAGAGGGCGGCCAGCGCCGGGCCGAGCTCGGGGTCGTCCTCGCGACGGCCGGCGACGACGACGGCACGCGGATGTTGCAACAGCAGCTCGCCGAGTCGCCGGACCGCCTCCGGATCGGGGTGCCCCGGGCCACCGCTGCGGGTTACCCACGGGCGACCGTCGGGGCGTCCTCCGCGGTCGCGCGGGGGCGCCTCCTCGGCGGGCACCAGCGGCTCGCGCAGGGGCAGGTTGAGGTGGACGGGCCCGGGGCCACGGCCGGCCGCCCCGGTCGCCGCCTGGAGCGCGCGGGCGGCGAGGGTGCGGGCGAAGCGGATGCCGTCGTCGTCGCCGGTGTCGAGGCCCAGCTCATGCGACCAGCGGACCGCATCGCCGAAGATCCCGCCCTGGGTGATCGTCTGCCCGGCGCCGACATCGCGCAGCTCGCTCGGCCGGTCGGCGGTCACGACCAGCAGCGGGATCCGCGCGTGGTGGGCCTCGACCACCGCCGGCAGGTACTGGGCGACGGCGCTCCCCGAGGTGCAGCAGAGCAGCGCCGGGCGTCCGCTCGCCTTGGCCAGGCCGAGCGCGACGAAGCCGGCCGTCCGCTCGTCGATCACGCTCTGGGCCCGGAACCGCTCGTCGGCGGTGATCGGCAACAGCAGCGGCGTGTTGCGGGAGCCGGGGGAGGTGACCACGTCGGTCACTCCGGCGCGGGCGAGCTCGTCGAGCAGCGCTCCGACGAGGATCCGGCTTCCGTGGCCGTCGCGGGGCGCTGAAGACGTTGCTGGCACAGTCCGAGGGTGCCAGAGAACGCGGTCGGTCGTCGCTCTGGGAAGCTCCCGACGATGGCGTCGCCGACGATCCTCGCCCTCCACGGCTTCGGTGGGTCCGGGCGCTCGTGGGACCCGGTCCGCGAGGCGTTGGCCCGCGAGCGACCCGACCTCCGGCTGGTGACGCCGGACCTGCGCGGTCACGGGGCGGCGGCCGACCGGCGGCCGGTCGACCTCGACGGGGTCCTCGAGGATCTGCTGCCGCTGCTCGCGGAGCTGGCGGCGGACGGGCCGGTCGCCGTGGCCGGCTACTCGCTCGGCGGTCGGATCGCGGTGCAGCTGGCGCTGGCCGCACCGGAACGGGTCGCGCGGCTGGTGCTGATCTCGTCGACCTCGGGTCTCGAGGACCCCGGCGAGCGGGCCGCTCGTCGTGCGCGCGACGACGAGCAGGCGACCTGGCTGGAGGCGCACGGAGCCACGGCGTTCGCCGCGCGCTGGGCGCGGCTGCCGCTCTGGGACGGCGATCCGCCTGACGCGCGGGAGCTTCAGCGTGCCGAGATCGCCGCGGGCGACCGCGACGGGCTGGCCGCGGCGCTACGCGGTCTGAGCCCGGGCACGGTACCCGCGGTGGGGCTTCGACTGGCGACGCTTGCGGTCCCGCTTGCGGTGGTCGTCGGAGCTCGTGATCTCCGTTACCGCGCGATCGGGACGCGCCTCCTCGGACTTGCGGCGGAACCGGCGGGCGAGGTCGTTGTTGCCGACGCCGGCCATGGCCTGTTGCGCGAGGCGCCGTGTGCGGTGGCTACGGCGTTGGGGGCGTGGAACTGAGGTCTCGGACTGGCTCATGAGGAGCTCCTCGTCGGGGGAGTGTTGGAGGTCCCCAGGAGGTGGTCAGCCGTGACGGCATCGACCAAGCCGTCGGCCCGCAGTCCGCGGGAGGCCTGCCAACGGGCGACGGCGGCGCCGGTCCGTGCGTCGTAGGCACCGGTGACGTGATCGGGGGTCAGGTAGCCCTCGCTCACGAGCCGCTGCTGGACCCGGTCGGCGTCGGCCGCTGGAGCGGTCGACATGCCGAGTCCGGTGGCGGACAGGGCAACGACCGAAGCCACGGCCAAGGGCCGGGCGGCGTCACGCACCCGGCGGACCGGGTGGCGGGAGGGTCGTCTGTTGGCGTGATCAGGTGTTTCAGACATCTCGATGACTCCTGGGGGAAGGGAATCGATCTGCCTGCATCCTGTCGTGGTTTCCTCAAGCCCAGATATGTGAAGCCGGAGCGCTTGGTGAAACTTGCGTCGAACAAGGGAGATCCCCGGCACGAAGTCGGGGAGAACCCTGACCCGTTCCGGGGGTTTCCCCGAGCGACGGACGTCGAGGAGCCTGTCGCTCGGCCCCTAGGAGGCGAGTCCGCGGGCGCGTCGGCCCTCGTCGCGCAGGCGCAGCGCGATCTCCATGTCGCTCCGCATCGGCTCCTTGCCGTCGATCCCCGGGCCCTCGAAGATCACCGGCATGCCGCCGAAGCGGGGCTCGCTCAGCACGGCGGCGATCCCGGCCTCGCCGATCTCGCCGGTCCCGAGCGGCGCGTGGCGGTCGCGGTTGGAGCCGAGCGGGGTCTGCGAGTCGTTGACGTGGATGCACTTGAGGCGATCGAGCCCGAACGCGGCGTCGGCCTCGGCCAGGACGCCGTCGAGGGCCTCGATGCTGGTCACGTCGTAGCCGGAAGCGAGCAGGTGGCAGGAGTCGAGGCAGAAGCCGATCCGGTCGTCGCCGCCGGTCGCGTCGAGCAGGGCGTGCAGCTCCTCGAAGGAGCGGCCGAGGGTGCCGCCGGCCCCGGCGGTGTCCTCCAGCAGCAGCGGGCAGCCCTCGGACTCGGCCAGCGCCTCGCGGAAGACGTCGCCGCAGCGCTCGATCGCCTCGCCGACGTGCCCGTCCTTCGCCGACCCCGGGTGCAGGACGACGCCGACGGCGCCGATCTGGCTGCCGACCCGCAGCGAGTGGGTGATCGCGGTCAGCGACTTCTCGCGCAGCTCGGGATCGGGGGTCGCGGCGTTCGAGAGGTAGAGCGCGTGGATCACGACCTGCTCGATCGGCGACGCCGCCAGGTCCTCGCGGAACTGGGCGATCGACTCGTCGCTGTGGTTGGTCGGGGCCCAGCGCCGCGGGGACTGGGTGAAGATCTGGATCGACTCGCAGCCGCGCTCGACGCCGCGCTCGACCGCCTTCGGCAGCCCGCCGGCGGGAGAGACGTGGAGGCCGATGAGGGGGAGGTCACTGGGGCGCTCGGGCATGGTCGGCGCGACCATAGCCGGGATCCTGCGGCGACGCGCGGCGCGTACGGCGCGGACGTTTCGTGTCTGTTCGGACGGCTCGCGTCGACGAGCCGAGCGACCCGCGGCGGCGGCATACTGATCGGCATACCAGTTCCTGCCGCCCTCGTTTCCCCCGCCGAGGAGGACCCTCCACGCGTCGCCTTCCGGCGCGGTCTCTCCGCCGGAGTCCCGTTCGCCACCGCCTCGGTGCTGCTCGCGCTGTCGTTCGGCGTGCTCGCCCAGGGCCAGGGCTTCCCGGCCCTGGCCACGATCGTGATGTCGGCCGTGGTCTTCGCCGGCTCGGCCCAGTTCGCGGCGATCGCGATCGTGGCCTCCGGGGGCGGTCTCGGGGCGGCGGTCTCGGCCGCGGCGCTGATGAACTCGCGGTACGTGCCGATGGGGATGGCGCTCGGCCCGTCGCTGCCGGGCCGGCCGCTGCTCCGCGGCCTCCAGGCGCAGGCGATGGTCGATCCCTCGTGGGTGATGGCGGCGCGCCCGGACGGCAGCTTCGACCGCTGGTTCCTGTTCGGGTCGACCGCGATCCAGTACCTCGGCTGGGTCGCGGGCACCGTCCTCGGCGTGCTCTGCAGCGACCTGATCGGCAACCCCGAGACGTTCGGGCTCGACGCGATCTACCCGACGTTCTTCCTCGTCCTGCTGATCCAGGAGCTGCGGAAGGGCCGCGGTCGCGGGGCCGCCGCGGTCGGCGCGCTGATCGCGCTCGCGCTGGTCCCGATCGCCCCGGCCGGCGTGCCGGTGCTCGCGGCCAGCCTCGGCGCCCTGATCGGCCTCCACCGTCCGTGGCCGAAGCGATGAGCGTCGACCCGTGGATCCTGGTCGCCGCGATCGCCGCGGTGACGGTGGCGATCAAGGCGGTCGGTCCGGTCCTGCTCGGCGGCCGGACGCTGCCGGTGCGTGCCAACGCGGTGGTCGCGCTGCTGGCCCCGGCGCTGCTCGCGGCGCTGGTCGTGACCGGGGTCGCCAGTCACGACGGCAGCCTGCGCCTGGGACCGGAGGCGGTCGGGGTCGCGGCCGGGGGCGCGGCGGGCCTCCGGGGCTGGCCGATCCTGAGCTGCGTGATCGTCGCCGCGGTCGTCACCGCGGCGTTGCGCGCCGTCTTCTGAGCGGGCCACCCGGCGGGGCCCCGGCGCGGCGAGCGCCGAGGTCGGGCGTTGCGGGGCGGACCGCGGCGGTGTCCTGAGGGGTTCGTCCGTGGACGCTTGCGATCGCCGGTACGCGGGTGTACCGTTGCCGCGTCCCGTTCTCTCGGCGCTCGGAACGACCCATGCCGCAATCCTCACCGCCTCGCTTCTCGTACCCCGACGGCCCCCGCAGTCCGCGCGGATGGCAGAGCCTGCTGGCCGTCGTCGCCCAGCTGCCGACCCTTCGGCGGTGGCGGCAGCGCTACGGCGACGCCTTCGGCATCGAGGTGGTCGGGATCGGCCGCGCGGTCGTGATCGCCGACCCCGCCCTGATCAAGCAGACGCTCACCGCGAGCCCCGACGTGCTCTATTCCGGCGAGCGCAGCCCGCTGCGGCCGATCCTCGGGAGCAGCTCGTTGCTGACGATCGACGGCGACCGGCACCTCCGGCAGCGCCGGCTGCTGCTCCCGCCGTTCCACGGCCAGCGGATGCAGGGCTACGAGCGGATCATCGAGGAGGAAGCACGCCGCGAGATCGACCACTGGCCCGACGGGCAGGAGTTCCCGACGCTCGAGCCGATGATGCGGATCACGCTCAATGCGATCCTGCGTGCCGTCTTCGGGGCCCACGGTCAGCAGCTGCGCGAGCTGCAGGAGCTCCTGCCGCCGCTCGTCACGCTCGGATCGCGGATGGCCTTGCTGCGGTTCGCCCAGCGCGACCTCGGGCCGTGGAGCCCCTGGGGCCGGTTCCTGCGGATGCGGCGGTCGTTCGACGCCCACGTCGACCGGCTCGTCGCCGCCGCGCGAGCGGACCCGCGGCTGGAGGACCGCAGCGACGTGCTGTCGCTCCTGGTGCAGGCCCGCCACGAGGACGGCAGCCCGATGAGTCGTGACGAGATCGCCGACCAGCTGCTGACGATCCTCGCCGCCGGCCACGAGACGACCGCCTCGACGCTGGCCTGGAGCGTGGAGCGGCTGCGACGCCACCCGGACCTGCTGCGCCGGCTGACCGATGAGGTCGAGGCGGGCGGGAGCGCGCTGCGCGAGGCGACGATCCGGGAGATCCAGCGGGTCCGGCCGGCGATCCCGATGTTCGGCCGCTACGTGGTCGCGCCGTTTCGGCTCGGCGAGTGGCTGCTGGAGCCGGGCAGCATGATCGTGGTCTCGGCGGTGCTGGTCCACGAGGATCCGCGGATCTACGACGATCCACTGCGCTTCCGGCCCGAGCGCTTCCTCGGGACCAAGCCCGACACCTACCGCTGGATCCCGTTCGGCGGCGGCGTCCGCCGCTGCATCGGGGCGAGCTTCGCCCACATGGAGATGGACATCGTCCTGCGGACGGTGATCGAACGGCTCGACCTCGTCCCGACCTCGGCCCGCGACGAACGCTGGTCGTACCGCGGCGTCGCGTTCGTCCCGGCCCGAGGGGGACGGGCGGTCGTGCGGCGCCGCGCGCGCCCGCTGACGGCGGAGACGCCGCCGGCGGTCGCGGTCGCCGGCTGACCGCGCGAGGTCGCTCAGCGGCCGGCGTCGGCGCTCGCAGCGCTCGCAGCGCTCGCGGTGCGGGCGTCGCGGGCGGCGAAGAACTCGTCGCCCTCGATCGAGATCCGCGGCGCGGCGCGCTGCAGCCAACGCGGCATCCACCAAGCGGCGGGTCCGAGCAACGCCATCGTGGCGGGCACCAGCACGCACCGGATCAGGGTCGCGTCGATCGCGACCGCCGCCGCCATCCCGAGCCCGAACTGCTTGATCGTCGGGTCGCCGCTGAGCAGGAAGGCGAGGAACACGGAGACCATGATCAGCGCCGCCGACGTGATCACCCGGGCGGTCCCCGCGAGCCCGTCGACGACCGCCTCGTGGGCGTCGCCGGTCGCGACGAACCGCTCGCGGACGTGGGTCATCAGGAAGACCTCGTAGTCCATCGAGAGCCCGAAGAGGATCGCGAACATCATCAGCGGCACGTAGGAGACGATCGGCTGCGCCCCGTCGAGGCCGAGCAGGTTGGCCGACCAGTCGTGCCCGAAGACGTAGGTCACGATCCCGAACGCCGCCCCGATCGAGAGCAGGTTCATCACCACCGCCTTGAGGGGGACGACGACCGAGCGGAAGGCGAGCAGCAGCAACACGAACGAGAGCGCGAGCACCACGCCGATCACCAGTGGCAGCTGGCCCGAGATCGCGTCGGCGAGGTCGATGTAGCCCGCGGTGATCCCGCCGACGTCGGCGGTCTGCCCCTGGCCCTTCGTGGCCTGCGGCAGGACCGTGTCGCGGAGGTCGTGGACGAGCGTCGCGGTCGCCTCGTCGGAGGGAGCGGTCTTCGCCTGGACCGTGTAGACGGCGGCGGTCGCGGCGGGGTCGACCAGCGGCTGGGAGACGGACTGCACGCCGGGCGTCCCGGCGATCGCCGTCCGCAGCTGCTGGAGGCCCGGATCGGACGCCGGCGAGCTCGAGCCGGAGGCGGGCTTGGCCGGCTTCGCCAGGGTCGCCGTGACCAGGATCGGGCCGTTCGAGCCGACCCCGAAGCCCGCGGTCATCTGGTCGTAGGACTGTCGCGCGTTGGTGTCCTTCGGCAGCGCGCCGGTGTTGCTCTGTCCGAGCTCCAGCTGGAGGATCGGGAGGGTCAGGATCGCCAGGACGACGACCGAGACGATGACCGCCGGCCACGGGCGGCCGGCGATCCAACGCGCCCAGCGTGCCCAGCCGTGCGGGCGCGGGTCGTGGTGCGGGCGCCTACCCGGCAGCGGCAGCGCGTTGATCTTGAGTCCGACGATCGCCAGCAGCGCGGGCAGGAACGCGATCGCGCCGATCACCGCGACGAGGACCACGATCCCGGCGGTGTAGCCGAGCGTGGTCACGATCGGGATCCCGGCCAGCAGCAGCGAGACGAGCGCGACGATCACGGTCCCCCCGGCGAAGACGACGGCGCCGCCGGAGGTCGCCGTCGCCCGGGCGATCGACTCGTCGCAGTCCATCCCCTCGACGAGCTGCTCGCGGTGGCGCGTGATCACGAACAGCGCGTAGTCGATCCCGACGCCGAGACCGATCATGGTCGCGAGTGCTGGCGCGGTGGTCGGGACATCGACGACGTGCCCGAGCAGGCCGATCATGCTGAGGCCGATCGCGAGGCCCAGGATCGCGGTGACGATCGGCAGGCCCATCGCGACGACGGTGCCGAAGGTGAGGACCAGGATCACGACGGCCGCGAGCAGGCCGACCACCTCGGACGACTCGTTCTCGGCCTTCGAGACCTTCAGGCCGAGGTAGCCGCCGGCGGCGGGATCGAGCCCGGCGACCGCGAGCGGGCTCGCCTTGTCGATCAGGGCATGGGCCTCGTCGTCGGTCAGATCGCCGGAGCTGTCCTTCAACTGGAGGGCGATGTAGCCGTGCGTCTTGCCGGGGCTGAGCTGGCCGGCGCCCTGCTGGTCGAACGGCCCGATCGCGCTGCTGACCTGGGCCGTGTCGTCCGCGTAGGCCTTCGTGACCTGCTTGATCGCGTCCTGCGCGTCGCTGTCGGTGAGCAGGTGCCCCTTGGGGGCGACGAACGAGATCGGGTTCATCCCGTTCGCCTGGGCCGGGAAGCGGTCGCGCAGCACGTCGCCCGCACGCTGGCTGTCGGCGCCCGGGAGCGAGACGTCGTCGCTGGTCTGGCTGCCGGCGCTGGTGACCAGGACGACGAGCACGGCGGCCAGGAGCAGCCAGAGTGGCGCGACCACGAAGCGGTGGCGGACGCAGAGAGTTCCGAGGCGGTACAGCGGACCGGTCATCGTGGCTCCTTCGGCCAGCAGTCCGCAGACGTGCGGACGGGCTGCCGCCTACTCGTACCGCGCCCCGTCCGGGCGGCCCGGGCACATGCTTGCGGGCGGGCCGGCACGATCCTGCTCCACCGCCGGGCGGCGCCGCTGCGATTCTGGGCGGTGCGGCGGTCGCGCCATCGCCCCGCGGTCGGCGGGGCGGGGGCCGCGGGGCCGGGTCGGGCCTAGACCAGTCCGGCGCCGCGGGGGACGCGGATCGTGCCGTCGCGGGCGGTCAGGCGTGCCGCCAGATCGCCGAGGCTCTCGTCGCCGATCCCGACCGCGTCGAGCGCGGCTGGCTCGAAGAGGGTCAGCGTGGCCAGACCCGACGCGTCGCGCAGACGCAGGGCGGCAGCGGCGTGGACCGCGGCGGCGACCCCCAGCGGACCGTCCCAGGCGGAGGCGAGCAGGACGTCGGCGCGGGTCGAGCGGGCGAGCGTCGCCCGTGCGAGCAGGCCGCCGATCCCACCGCTGCGGCCGATCTTGAGCACGACGGCGTCGGCGGCCCCGGAGGCGATCGCTCCCGGTTCGTCGGCAGTCTCGTCCATCGCGACCCGGACCGGAAGTCGATCGCGGATCGTGCGCAGGGCCTCGATCCCGTGGACCGGCTCCTCGACCAGCTCGACGCCGTAGGGGGAGAGGGCGGCGATCACGCTCAGCGCCTCGCCGGTCGACCAGGCGCCGTTGGCGTCCAGGCGCAGCGCGACGTCGGGGCCGATCGCGTCGCGGACGGCGCGCACACGCGCCTCGTCGTCGGGCAGGCCGACCTTCAGCTTGACGGTCTCGAAGCCGGCGTCGGCGGCCTCGCGGGCGTGCTCGGCGGCATCCTCGGGGTCGCCGGCGCCGATCGTGGCGTTGACGGGCACCCAGCGCGACGGCTCCTCGGTCAGCATCGAGGCGACCGAGCGGTCCTCGCGGCGCGAGGCGCGGTCCCAGAGGGCCATGTCGATCGCCGCGAGCGCGTGCGGCACGTCGGTGACCCGGCGGCAGCGCTCGAGCGCGTCGGCGCCGTTGCCGTCCGTCATCTCCCGCAGCGTCCGGCGGCAGCGCTCGAGCGCGTCCCGGCAACGATCGAGCGGGACGCCGTCGTAGGGCTCGAGCGGGGCAGCCTCGCCGCGGCCGATCAGGCCGTCGTCGTCTTCGAGCTCGACCAGCAGCATCCGCCGTTCGGTGACCTCACCCCATGCCGCACGCACCGGCTGCGACAGCCGAAGCGCCACTTCCTGGATCCGCAGCTCCACGCGCCGCAGCGTACGCACCCGCGCTCGCGGGGGTCGCCTGGGTCAGACCGGCCGGTCTGACCGACCCGATCAGGACAGCAGGATTCCCGCCGAGAGCAGCAGGCAGAACAGCAGCTCCAGCTGGCCGGTGCCGGCGAGCGCGCGGTTGAGGGTCGGGCCGTCGACGTGGCTCGAGACCGTCTGGACGAGCCGCAGCGCGATCGGGCTGCTGACCAGCACGATCAGCAGCCACAGCGAGAGGTCGCTGTCGATCGCCCCGACGAGCACGGCGATCACGTAGGCGGCGATCAGCAGACCGGCGTAGAGCTGGCGGGTCCGTTCGCGCCCCAGCCGGACGGCGAGCGTGCGCTTGCCGGCCCGGCGGTCGGTGTCGATGTCGCGGACGTTGTTGACGACGAGCACCGCGGTCGCCATCAGGCCCACCGGCACCGCGAGCGCGAGCGCGGTCGCGTCGAACTCCTCGGCCAGCACGTAGTGCGTGCCGGTCACGGCGACGAGGCCGAAGAAGAGGAAGACGAAGACCTCGCCGAGTCCCTCGTAGCCGTACGGGCGCGGCCCGCCGGTGTAGAGCAGTCCGGCCACGATCGAGGCCGCGCCGATCGCCAGGATCACCCAGCCGACGGTGGCGATCAGGTAGATCCCGCAGATCGTCGCCAGGCCGAAGCTGACCCAGGTCGCGACCAGCACCTGCTGGGGCGGGACGAGGTCGCCGGCGGTCACCCGCAGCGGCCCGAGCCGGTCCTCGGTGTCCGCCCCGCGACGCGCGTCGGAGTAGTCGTTGGAGAGGTTCGCGCCGACCTGGATGAAGAGCGCGCCGAGCAGCGCCGCGAGGAACCCGCCGAGCCGGAACGCGTCTTGGTGGATCGCCAGCGCCGTGCCGACCAGCACCGGGGCGAGGCCGATCGGCAGCGTCCGCGGCCGGGCGGCGAGGATCCAGATCCGGATCGGGCTCGGGCGGGTTCCTGATTCGGTGTGTTCGGCGTGGGTGCTCATCGGCTCGTGACGATCTCGGTGGTCGGGCCTAGGCCCGCTTGGGGAAGCGGCTGAAGTCCGGCTGGCGCTTCTGCTTGTAGGCGTCGCGGCCCTCCTGCGCTTCCTCGCTGCCGTAGAAGAGCAGGTTGGTGTCGTGGGCCAGCTGCTGGAGTCCGGCGTAGCCGTCCTCGGCGGCGTGGAAGCTGGCCTTCAGCAGCCGCAGCGCGAACGGCGAGTTCTGGAGCATCTCGTCGCACCAGGCGACCGTCTCCGCCTCCAGCTGCTCGAGCGGGACGACGGTGTTGACCAGGCCCATCTGGAGGGCCTCCTGCGCGCTGTACTGGCGGCAGAGGAACCAGATCTCCTTGGCCTTCTTCGGACCGACCGCGTCGACCAGGACCGAGGCGCCGAAGCCGCCGTCGAAGCTGCCGACCTTGGGGCCGGTCTGGCCGAAGCGGGCGTTGTCGGCCGCGATCGTCAGGTCGCAGATCAGGTGCAGCACGTGGCCGCCGCCGACCGCGTACCCGGCGACCATCGCCACCACCGGCTTGGGCATCCGGCGGATCTGGACCTGGAGGTCGGTGACGTGGAAGCGCCCGACCGAGGAGCCCGACGGCTGGCGGTCGGGGTTGTCCGGATCGGTGAGGTAGCCGGAGTCGCCGCGGACGCTCTGGTCACCGCCGGAGCAGAAGGCCAGCGGACCCTCGCCGGTCAGGACGACCACGCCGACCGAGGTGTCCTCGCGGGCGCGCTCCATCGCCTGCGAGATCTCGATGATCGTCTGCGGACGGAAGGCGTTGCGGACCTCGGGACGGTCGATCGTGATCTTGGCGATCCCGGCCGGGGCGTCGGACACCTCGTAGCGGATGTCGCTGTAGGTGTCCGCGGTCACACCGCTCGGGGTGCTCCAGGTCGTCTCGGACACGCTGTCTCCTCGGGATCGCTCGGTACGGCTCATGCGCGGGTCTGAGGCTAGATGAAACGCCGGGCGCACCACGTGAGCCGGCTTCCGTAGCCTCCGCGGTCGTGCTCGTCGAGTCCTGGCTCCTGCGTGCCGCCCGGCGGCGTCCCGACCACGAGGCGCTGGTCGGCACGACCTACGCCGCGCTCCTGCGCGAGGTCGACGACCACGCGCGACGGCTGGCGGCGCTCGGCGTCCGGCGCGGCGATCCCGTCGGCGTCGTGCTGCCTCCGGGCCCGGCCTTCGTGGTCACGCTGCACGCGCTGCTGCGGCTCGGCGCGCCCGTCGTCCCGCTCGACCCGCGGTTGCCGGAGGCGGAGCGGGCGCGGCGCCTGCGCGGGGTCTCGGTCGTCGTCGACGGCGGGACCGACCTGACCGAGGTCGCCCCGGACGTCGACGCGCCGCTGCTCGACCGCCACGACCTCGACGCGACGGCGATCATCGTCCACACCAGCGGCACGAGCGGCAGCGCCCGTCCGATTCCGCTGAGCTACGGCAACTGGCTCTGGAGCGCGCTCGGCTCGGCGGCGACGCTCGGCTGCCCGCCCGACGAGCGCTGGCTCTGCGCGCTGCCGCTGAACCACGTCGGCGGCCTCAGCGTGCTGCTGCGGAGCGCGATCGCCGGCACCACCGCGGTCGTTCACGAGGGCTGGGACACCGAGCGGGTGCTGGCCGCCCTCTCCGGTGCGGACGGGCCGGCCCCGACGGTCGTCTCGCTGGTCCCGACGACCCTCCGGCGGCTGCTCGACGCCGGCCTGACCCGGCCGCCGGCATTGCGCTGGGCCCTGCTGGGCGGTGCCGCGATCCCGGCCGGGATGCTGGAGGAGGCCGCCGAGGCGGGAATCCCGGTCGCGCCGACCTACGGCATGAGCGAGACCTGCAGCCAGATCGCGACCCTCGGGCCGCCGCTGTTCTGCACCCGGGTCGCGATCGCGGGGGAGGCGGGGACGCCGGACGCCGCGGTCGGGGCGGTCGGCGAGGTGCTGGTCGCCGGGCCGACCGTCTCGGTCGCGGTCCTCGGCGAGGACGGTTGGCTGCGGACGGGCGACCTCGGACGGCTCGACGCGCGCGGCCACCTCGAGATCGTCGGACGGACCTCGGACACGATCATCAGCGGCGGCGAGAACGTCCTGCCGCTCGAGGTCGAGCGGGTCCTCGAGGCCGACCCGGCGGTCCACGAGGCGGCGGTCTTCGGCCGGCCCGACCCGGAATGGGGGGAGCGGGTCTGCGCGAAGCTGGTCGCCGTCCCGGGAACGACCGTCGACGTCGCCGCGCTGCGGGAGTCGCTCGCGGCCCGGCTGCTCCCGCACCAGCGCCCGCGGGAGATCGAGGTCGTCGCCGGGCTGCCGCACACCGCGTCCGGCAAGCTGCTCCGCCGCGAGCTCTCCTGAGCGGCGCTCTCGGGGGTGCAGCGTCGGGCGTCCCGCGCCAACGTCCGTGCGACGATGGAGGGGTGAGCGCCGAGCCGGATTCCCCGACCCCCGACGACCTCCGGGCCGCCAGCCGTGAGCGCTGGGAGAGCCAGGCGTCGGAGTGGGAGACCCACCGCGTCTGGTTCCAGTCCGGCGTCGAGGCCGTCTCCCACGCGATGATCGAGGCGATCGCCCCGCAGCCCGGTCACGTGGTGCTGGAGGCCGCCGCCGGCGTCGGCGACACCGGCCTGCTCGCCGCCGAGCTGGTCCATCCCGGCGGCAAGGTGATCCTGTCCGACGGCGCCGAGGCGATGGTCGAGGCCGCCAAGCGCCACGCGGCCGAGCGCGGGATCGTCAACGTCGAGGTCACGCCGATGGAGCTGGAGTGGCTCGACATGTCGGCGGCGTCGATCGACGGCCTGCTGGTCCGGTTCGGCTACATGCTCGTGCCGGACCCGGAGAGCGCCCTCCGCGACGGCCGCCGGGTGCTGCGTCCCGGCGGTCGGATCGCGCTTGCCGTCTGGGACGTGCTCGACGACAACCCCTGGTATCGGGTCCCGATGGAGGTCCTGGCCCGCCACGGCCTCGTCGCCCCGTGGCCGCCCGCGCCGGACGAGCCGGGCCCGTACGCGCTCGCCTCCCGCGAGCGGCTCGACGACCTGCTCGGCGCGACCGGCTTCGTGCTGCCGCGGATCGAGCGGGTCGACGTGGTCTTCCGCTCCCCGGACGCCGCCTCCCACCGGACCCGGCTGCTCGCGCTCTCGGGCCGGGCGCGGACTGCGGTCGAGGCACTCGAGGCCGACGCCCGCACGGCGATCGAGGCCGAGATCGACGCCGCGTTGGCGGCCTTCCCGGACCCGGACGGGCCCGAGGGCGCGGTCGCCATCCCCGGCGCCGTGCTGGTGGCCGCGGCGGACGCCTGAGCCGCCGGACGCCGGGTCCGAGCGGGATCCGGGACGCCCGAATGGGATCCCGTACGCGGACCGCGGCTGGACGGGTGTGCGGCGGGCACGCGACCGGAGGGCGGCGAAGGCCCTCGCCCGCATACACTGGGCGCCTATGTTTTACGACGACGACGCAGACCTGACGCTGCTCGACGGCAAGACCGTCGCCATCATCGGGTTCGGCTCCCAGGGCCACGCCCACGCGCAGAACCTCAAGGACTCCGGGGTCAACGTCGTCGTAGGCCTTCGCGAGGGCTCGTCGTCGGTCCAGAAGGCCAAGGACGCCGGCCTCGAGGTGCTCTCGATCGCGGACGCCGCGAGCAAGGGCGACATCGTCCAGATGCTCGTTCCGGACGAGCTCCACCGCGACGTCTGGAACAACGACGTCAAGGACGGCATCGCCGCCGGCAACCTGGTCCTCTTCGGCCACGGCTTCTCCGTCCTCTACGGCGAGGTCGAGCCGCCCGCCGACGTCGACGTCGCGCTCGCCGCCCCGAAGGGCCCGGGCCACCTGGTCCGCCGTCAGTACCAGGAGGGCTCCGGCGTTCCGGGCCTGATCGCCGTCCACCAGGACGCGACCGGCAACGCTAAGGCGCTGACCCTGGCCTACGCCAAGGGCATCGGCTGCACCCGCGGCGGCGTCTTCGAGACGACGTTCAAGGACGAGACCGAGACCGACCTGTTCGGCGAGCAGGCCGTCCTCTGCGGCGGCGCGTCCGCCCTGGTCCAGGCCGGCTTCGAGACGCTGACCGAGGCGGGCTACCCCGCTGAGATGGCGTACTTCGAGTGCCTCCACGAGCTCAAGCTGATCGTGGACCTGATGTACGAGAAGGGTCTCGCCGGGATGCGGTACTCGATCTCGAACACCGCCGAGTACGGCGACCTGACCCGTGGCCCGCGCGTCGTCAACGACAGCGTCAAGGCCGAGATGAAGAAGATCCTGGGCGAGATCCAGGACGGCACCTTCGCTCGCGAGTTCATCGCCGAGAGCCGCGCCGGCAACGAGAACTTCAACCGGCTCCGCGAGGAGCAGGCCAAGACGCAGCTCGAGACCACCGGCAAGGAGCTGCGCAAGCAGATGGACTGGATCGACGACTCGGGCTTCGCCCAGGGCTGAGCGGTTCGTTCGAGGCAGCCGTCTCGCGGCGCCTCGCGGCACCCACCGATCCGGGGCGGGGACCACCTCTGCCCCGCCTCGGCGGTCACCGCGAGGCATCCACGATCCGGCCCCCTCGAACCGAACCGCGCGCGCTGTGATTCGCCTCTGCGCGTTCGCGGCTCGCGCTTGACGGCCCCGCTTCGGCGGGGCCGTTCTCGTTCTAGGTCTTGAGCCCCGCGCTGGGGTTCGTCTCTGGCGTTCGCGGCTCGTAATCGAAGGCCCCGCTTCGGCGGGGCCGTCGTCGTCTCGGGGTGGCCTGAGCGGCTAGAGCAGGGCGAGGGTGTCGGGGGAGAGGAAGAACGGCTCGAGGCGGCGGCGGAAGAAGGCGTCGACGAGGCCGCGCTCGCGGAGCACGGCGAGCGCCGGGGGCCCGAAGCGGAGCGCCTCCTCCAGCAGGTCGTCGCGACCGATCCCGAGATCGTCCAGCAGCTCCCGCAGGCTGATCTCGCCGTACTTGTCGAAGACGAGCGCGACGCCCTCGTCGATCATCGCGCGGACGTGGCCGGTCTCGCGCACGTCGAGCCAGAGCTCGTAGCCGATCACCAGCAGATCCTCGAGGTCGTCCTGCGAGACGATCCCGCGGAAGCTGCTGACGGGGTCGTCGGCGAGCTCGTCGTAGAGCTCGAGCACGGCCTCGGCCAGCGGCCCGCCGGCCGACGCCGAATCGTGGAGCCGCTCGGCTTCGCGCAACAACCGGCGGGCGACGTCCTCGGCCAGCTCGCGCAGCCGGGCGTCGACCTGCCGAGCGCCCCCGGGCGAGACCGCGCCGAGCGCCCGCCGGCCACCGGCCAGCAGCGGAGCGACCCCCGGCACCCGCTCGGACCGCTCGCGGGCGTCGGCCGCCAACCGCTCCAGCAGCCAGGTCAGCCAGCTGACCGCCACCGGACCGGTCATCAGCCGCTCCAGCAGGCGACGCCCCAGCGGCTCCTCGTCGAGCAGCTTGGTCACCAGCGCCGCGACGTGCTCGGGCGGCAGCAGCTCGCCGATCGAGTAGCGATCGTGCGCCGGGTGCTGGTAGAGGCGCGCGGCGACCTCGCCGATGATCTCCGGGATCGAGCCGGGGATCCGGACCATCACCGCGTACTTGGCGGCGACCGCCTGGACCTGCTCGCGGTCGACCACCTCGGCGAGCGTCAGCGACTCCGCTGCCCGCAACGCGTGGTCGATCTCCTCGGCGGCGAGCCGGGCGAACCGCTCGTCGGTCAGCTCGGCCGAGAGGAACGCCACCTGCGCGTCGAGCAGTCGCTGGGCCGTCTCACGCGGGCGGGGGACTCCGTCGTCGCTCATCCCGGCCAATCAAAGCACCCCCGCGTCCAGGTCGTGCGGGAACATGCCGGTGATGGCCGACGACCAGTGGGAGCAGGGCTACGCGAAGACGCCGCTGGCGAAGAAGCTCGGGGTCAAGCCCGGGTTGCGGATCGCGGTGCTCGGCGCCCCCGAGGGATTCGTCGCCCGCGGACTCGGCCCGCTGCCGGAAGGGGCGAGCGTGACCGAACGGCTCGACGGCCCCGCCGACCTCGCGATCAGCTTCGTCGACGAGCAGGCCGTGCTCGAGCAGCAGCTGCCCGCGCTCGCGCAGGCGACCGCACCCGACGGCGCGTTCTGGATCGCGTGGCCGAAGCGGGCGAGCAAGCTCCCGACCGACGTCACCGAGGACCGGATCCGCGACGCGGTGCTGCCGCGCGGACTGGTCGACGTCAAGGTCTGCGCGATCAGCCCGATCTGGTCCGGCCTCAAGATCTGCCTCCGGCGCGAGCTGCGCTGAGGCAGGGCGCGGCGGAGGAGACGACGGGGCCGACCCGCGCCGGTTCGCGCGGAGGCTTCCGCCACGTCCGGTCGGGCCGGTCTCGGTGTCCGCCGCCGTGCCCTACAACCCGTAGAGCGCCCCGTACTTCTCGTTCAGGTACCGCAGCAGCGGCCGCGAGTCGAGTCCGCCGCCGGTCACCTCGGCGAGGATCTCGCCGCCGGTGCGGGTGCGGCCGAAGCGGTGGACGTGCTCGCCGAGCCAGTCGCGCAGCGGCGCCAGGTCCCCGGCCGCGATCCGGGCGTCCAGCTCCGGCAGGGCCTCGTGAGCGGCCTCCCACAGCTGGCCGGCGATGATCGTCCCGAGCGCGTAGGTCGGGAAGTAGCCGAGCTCGCCGTAGGCCCAGTGGATGTCCTGCAGGACGCCGCGGGCATCGTCGGGCACGTCGACCCCGAGCAGCTCCTTCATCCGCCGGTTCCAGGCCTCGGGCAGGTCGTCGACCTCGAGCTTGCCCTCGATCAGGGCGACCTCCAGCTCGAACCGCAGGACCACGTGCAGGCAGTACGTGGCCTCGTCCGCGTCGACCCGGATCAGCGACGGCTCGACGGCGTTGATCGCCTCCAGCAGCCGGTCGACGGAGACGCCCTCCAGCGGCCCCGGGAACAGCTCGACCGCCCGCGGGTGCCAGTGCGACCAGAACTCGCGGGAGCGGCCGACCATGTTCTCCCACAGCCGGCTCTGGGACTCGTGGATGCCGAGCGACGTGCCGGTGCCGACGGTGGTCCGGTCCCAGCGGGCGTCGACCTGGTGCTCGTAGAGCCCGTGGCCGGTCTCGTGGAGCACGCCGAAGAGCCCGATCGCCAGCGTCGACTCGTCCTCCTTGGTGGTGATCCGGATGTCCTCGCGGCCGCCCGAGGTCATGAACGGATGCGCGGCCTCGTCGATCCGCCAGGCGCTGTCGTCGTAGCCGATCGAACGGGCCATCTCGAGCGCGAGCGTGCGCTGGGCGGCGACCGGGAACGGTCCGACCAGCGGCGCCGGAACCGGGCGCTCCGCGATCCCGGCGATCAGCGGGACGAGACCCTCCTGGAGGGTCGCGAAGACGGCCCGGACCTCACGCGTGGTCGCGCCCGGCTCGAACCGCTGGAGCAGCGCGTCGTAGGGATGCTCGACGTCGGGGAAGCAGGCCGCGTAGCGCCGGCAGAGCTCGACGTGGCGGCGCAGGGCCGGGGCGAAGCGCGCGAAGTCGGACGTCTCCTTGGCGGCCTTCCAGGCCCCCTGGGCCTCGACCGACAGCTCGGCGCGCGCGGTCACCAGGTCGCTCGGGACCCGCCGGGCACGCTCATGGTCCTCGCGGACGGCGCGCACCAGGCCGGGATCCTCGCCCGCCGCGAGCGCGGCGTCGAGCAGCTCGGCGAGCGCCGGGTCGGCGGTTCGCTCGTGGGCGAGCCGGTCGATCGTGCCGGCGGCGTTGCCGCGGGCGATCGCCCCACGCTCGGGCATGTACGTCTGCTGGTCCCAGCCGATGATCGACCCCGCGTGGTGCAGGTCGTCCAGCTCGGCGAGATGGGTGCGGAGGGCAGCGATCGGGACGTCGGTCACCGACCCATCCTGCCGCGGACCCCGGACGGTCGCCGGGCCGCCCGCTCAGAAGGCGCGGGACAACGCCTGCACCAGGCCCGGCAGCCGCCCCTCGCCGCGGGCCAGCTCGAGCTGCCGGATCGCCCCGTTCTCGCGCACCAGCGCGTCGATCCCGTCGAGCTCGGCGCGGCACCCCAGGTCGTCGGCGTGCGGTCGCAGGTGCGGCAGCAGCTCGGCGATCCGGTCCGCGACCGGCACCCGGATGCCCTCGGTGGCCACGATCAGCTTGGCGTGGACGCCGTCGCGGGCGGCGACGAAGCGGTTCTCCTCCCAGATCTCCTGCGGCGCGAACGACGCCTCCTCCGCCCACGCCTCGTGCAGCTCCATCCGCGCCAGGCACTGGACGAGCGCGACCAGCGAGGCGGTCGCGTCGAGGTCGGTCTGGGCGTCCATGATCCGGATCTCGAGCGTGCCCAGGCGCGGCTGCATCCGCACGTCCCACCAGAGGTAGGTCGAGTCCGGGAACGCCTCGCAGTCGACCAGCAGGTCGACCGCGGCCACCCACTCGGCGTAGGACTCGAAGCGGCGGGGGATGCCGACCCGCGGAAAGGCCTGGAAGAGCGGCGTACGGGCCGAGGCGAGGCCGGTGTCGCGGCCCTGCCAGAACGGCGAGTTGGCCGAGAGCGCCAGCAGCAGCGGCAGGTGGACGCGCATCCGGTTGAAGATCTGGACGGCGGAGTCGGCGTCGGGCAACGCCACGTGCACGTGCAGCGCGAAGGTCGGCTCGCGCCGGGCGAGCTCGCGCATCGAGCCGTAGACCTCGGCCTGCCGCTCGCCGCCGCCGACGGCCGTCTCGCGCCAGATCGCGAACGGGTGGGTGCCGGACGAGGCGACGGTCAGGTCGAGCGGCTCGCAGGTCTCGCGGAGCGCCGTGCGCAGCTTCCGCAGCTCGCCGACGGCGGTCGCGACGGTCTGGTGGATCCCGGTCTCGATCTCGATCGCGGCGGCGTGGGTCTCGGGCGAGACCTGCGCGCGGACCGCCTCGGGCAGCCGGGGGAGGACCTCGTCGGCCGCCTGCGCCAGCGCCCAGTCGCCCGGCGAGAGCAGCATCACCTCCTCCTCGACGCCGACGGTGAACGGGGCGGAGCCGCGATGCTCCGGCCACGCCGACCACGAGCCCGCGGCCGTGTCGTCCTTGCGCACGCCGCCGCTCATGAGCGCACCCACGTGTCCTTGGCGCCGCCGCCGCGCGACGAGTTCACGACCATCTCACCGTCGTCGAGCGCGAACCGGGTCAACGCGCCGGGCAGGGTGCGCCAGCCGCCGCGGCCGTCGGCGAGCACGAACGGCCGCAGGTCGACGTGCCGCGGCAGCAGCCGGCCGTCGATCGCGGTCGGGTGGGTCGAGAGCACGACCGCCTCCTGCGCGATCCAGGCCGCCGGATCGGTGCGCACGGCGTCGGTGACCGCGCGCAGCGCCGCGCGATCGGCCTGCGGACCGATCGTCACGCCCTCGCCGCCCTGGCCGTCGCGGGGCTTGAAGACGAGCTGGTCGGCCCGGTCGATCGCGGCCTCGCGCTGCCGCGGATCCTCGAGGTCGTACCCGGCCAGCCCGGAGAGGATCGGCGGCTCCCCGCAGAAGAACCGGATCAGGCCGTCGACGTAGGGGTAGACCGCCTTGTCGCCCGCGATCGCGGCGCCGGGTCCGTTCATCAGGCCGAGGGTGCCCGCGCGCAGCGGACCCAGCAGCAGCTCGCCGACGGTGCTGAGCCGGCCGTCCTTGCCGCGGAGGCTGGTGTCGTCCGTCCTCCGGTAGACCGCCGAGACCGGGGCCCCGCCGTCTCGCAAGAGGAGCCGGTCGCCGCGTGTCCGCAGCTCGTCGGGCAGGACGAGCGGGACCCCCATCAGCCCGGCGAGCTGCTGGTGCTCCCACCAGGCGGTGTTCGCCGGGCCGTCGGAGAGCAGCACCGCCGCACCGGGGTCGGCGCCGGCGGGGGTGGTGTTGCGGAGCGCGGTCAGCAGCGCGGGCCCGAGCTCGTCGTGGAGCGAGCGGACGTCGGCGGGCACGCCGATCGCCGCGTCGACCGCGGTGCGGGCTGCCAACAGGTACGCCAGCCCGGACGGGGTCCGGCAGTTGTCCTCGAGCACCCGGAAGCTGCCCGTGGCGTCGCGCACCAGGTCGGGTCCCGTGATCGCGATCCGCACGCCGGCGGCGAGCGTCGGGCCGTCGAGGTCGGCCTCGGCGGCGGGGGAGCGCTCGACGACCGACGCCGGGACGATCCCCGCGTCGATCGAGCGGCGCTCGCCGTGGACGTCGGCGACGAACGCGTCGAGCGCGCGGGCACGTTGGGCCAGTCCCCGTTCCAGCCGTCGCCACTCGTCGGCCTCGATCACCCGCGGCACCGGATCGACGGCGAACCGCTCGGCGTCCTCGCCGAAGCTGATCCCGAGCCGGTCGATCTCCGCGGCGACCCGCTCGACCGCGTCCGGCAGACCGATCCGGTCGAGCGCGTGCAGCGCCGCGGCGTGGGAGTGGCGGAGCACGCCGTTCGCGTCGACCGCCTCGTCCCACGCGTCGGGGGCGCGCGCATCCGGTGCGTAGCGGGGGAGGGAACGGAGGGGCATGACGTCACCCGTGCCCGTTCTGGGGCCGCGGTACGCCTTGCGTGGCCGTTCGTTGCGTCCGCCGCGGCGCGCGTCGTTCAGCGGGCGATCCGCGCGTCCCGTGCGGCGGCGACGAGACCGCGGAACAGGCCCAGCTGTCGCGGGTCGGCGACCAGCGACTCGGCGTGCCACTGGACGCCGACCAGGAACGAGCGATCGCTCGCCTCGACCGCCTCGATCACGCCGTCCGGCGCCCAGGCGACGACCCGCAGACCACGGCCGAGCTCGCGGATCGCCTGGTGGTGGAACGAGTTGACGTCGAGCACGGACGGTCCCTCGTCCGACGCCAGGCCGGTCAGCTCGGCCACCAGCGAATCGCCGTCGACGGTCACGTCGTGGCTGGTCCGCGTGCCGGGCGTGGTCTGCCGGTGATCGACGGGCGACGGCCGTTCGCTCGGCAGGTCCTGCCAGAGCGTGCCGCCGCGCGTGACGTTGACCAGCTGCATCCCGCGGCAGATCGCCAGGATCGGCATGCCGCGCTGCTCGGCGGCACGGACGAGGTCGCACTCGGCGCGATCGGCCTCGCGCTCGACCGGGCCGAGCTGCGGGTGCGGGTCGGCGCCGTAGAGCGCGGGATCGACGTCCGGCCCACCGGAGACGAGCAACGCGTCGAGCCGGTCGAGCAGCGCGGCCCCGCCGAGGCTCATCGGCGGCAGGACGACGGGGACGCCACCCGCGGCGGTGACCGCATCGGGGTAGTCCATGCCGAGCGAGAGCTTGCGCTGCGGCGGCTCCGACTCGGGCGCGGGGATCGTGCGCTCGGGCGTGAACAGCTCCGCGGTGGTGATGCCGACGAGAACGGGATCGGACACATGTTGCAACCTACCCGGGCGGGTGCTGCGCCCCGCTCCGCCGGGATTTGCGGCCGCCGGCGCGTGTCCGTCCGGTGCACCCGGCCCGGGTTCGCCGAGAACCTGGTCGGTGCTTCGCTAGACTGCTGCCTTGCCGCCGCGACTGGCGTCTGCACCGGGGTGGAATCGACCACCAGGGAGCGGCGGCATCGAACACCGCCGCGCGCCTGGGCACCGACATCCCTCCTGAACACCGAGGAGCAGCATGACCGGACCCAGCACGAACAACGCCGCTACGGCGATCACCCTTCCCGACGAGCTCAAGCCGGCCGACGGCCGCTTCGGCTGCGGCCCGTCGAAGGTGCGTCCCGAGCAGATCACGGCGCTCGCCGAGCGTGGCGCGGCCCTGATGGGCACGTCGCACCGCCAGGCGCCCGTGAAGAACCTCGTCGGCCGCGTCCGCACCGGCCTCCGGGAGCTCTTCCAGCTGCCCGAGGGCTACGAGGTCGCGCTCGGCAACGGCGGCGCGACCGCCTTCTGGGACGCCGCCGCCTTCGGCCTCGTCCGCGACCGTGCGCTGCACCTGACCTACGGCGAGTTCTCGTCGAAGTTCGCCAGCGCGACCAAGGGCGCGCCGTTCCTCGGCGACCCGACCGTCGTCTCGGCCGATCCCGGCGCCGCGCCCGACCCGGTCGCCGCGGCCGCCGTCCTCCAGCAGGACGAGGTCGAGCCGGTCGACGCGATCGCCTGGGCCCACAACGAGACCTCGACCGGCGTGATGGTCCCGGTCCAGCGGGTCGGCAGCGGCGACCAGCTGGTCCTGATCGACGCGACCTCGGGAGCCGGCGGCCTGCCGCTGAACGCCGCCGACGCCGACGCGTACTACTTCGCCCCGCAGAAGTGCTTCGCCTCCGACGGCGGGCTCTGGCTCGCGCTGCTGAGCCCGGCGGCGCAGGAGCGGATCGAGCAGATCGCCGCGAGCGACCGCTGGATCCCGGACTTCCTCTCGCTGAAGACGGCGCTGGACAACTCGAAGAAGGACCAGACGTACAACACCCCTGCGGTGGCGACGCTGTTCCTGCTCGCCGAGCAGATCGACTGGTTCAACGAGAACGGCGGGCTCGACTTCGCCGTCGGCCGCACGACGGCCTCCTCGAGCCACCTCTACGCGTGGGCCGAGAAGACGTCCTACACGACGCCGTTCGTCGCCGCCCCTGCGAATCGCTCGCTGGTCGTCAGCACGATCGACTTCGACGACAGCGTCGACGCGGCCGCGGTCGCCAAGACCCTGCGCGCCAACGGCGTCGTCGACGTCGAGCCGTACCGCAAGCTCGGTCGCAACCAGCTGCGGGTCGCGACGTTCCCGGCCGTCGACCCCGCCGACGTCCAGCAGCTGACCGCATCCATCGACTACGTCGTCGAGCGGCTTCCCGCCGCCTGACCCAAGGAACCGACACATGACCCGCACGCCCAAGGTCCTCGTCAAGGAGAAGGTCGGCCCGTCCGGGATCGACGCCCTCCGCGACGCCGGTTTCGAAGTCGACCTCGGCATCGACTGGGACGACGACACGTTCCTGTCCAAGCTGCCGGAGTACGACGGCGTCCTGATCCGCTCGGCGACCAAGTTCACGCCCGAGCTGCTGGCCGCCGCCACCAACCTCAAGGTCGTCGGCCGCGCCGGCGTCGGCGTCGACAACGTCGACATCGAGGCCGCCACCAAGCGCGGCATCATCGTCGTCAACGCGCCGCAGTCCAACGTCGTCACCGCCGCCGAGCACACGGTCGCGCTGATGATGGCGCTGGCCCGCAACATCCCGCAGGCCAACGCGTCGATGCACCAGGGCAAGTGGGAGCGCTCGAAGTTCTCCGGCGTCGAGCTGTACGGCAAGACGATCGGGATCATCGGCTTCGGCCGGATCGGGCAGCTCGTCGCCGAGCGTGCCCAGGGGCTCGCGATGCGCGTCCTGGCGTACGACCCCTACGTCGCGGCCGAGCGCTACAAGGAGCTGGGCGTCGAGAAGGCCGCCGACAGCGACGAGATCTACGCGCAGGCCGACTTCATCACCATCCACCTGCCGAAGACGCCGGAGACCGCCGGCTGGCTCGGCGCCGAGGCGTTCACGAAGGTCAAGCCGGGCGTGCGCGTCCTGAACGTCGCCCGCGGTGGCTTGATCGACGAGCTGGCGCTGAAGGACGCGCTCGACAGCGGCCAGGTCGGCGGCGCGGCGCTCGACGTCTTCCCGTCCGAGCCGGTCACCGAGCATCCGCTGCACGGCTACGACAACGTGATCCTGACGCCGCACCTCGGGGCGTCGACGGCCGAGGCGAACGATCGCGCCGGCTTCCAGGCCGCCGAGCAGATCGTCGCCGCGCTCAGCGGCGGCACGGTGATGACGGCGGTCAACGCACCGGCCGTCGGCCGCGAGGACCTCGAGATCCTGCGTCCGTTCCTGCCGCTGAGCACGCGGCTGGGCCGGATCGCGGTCGAGCTGGCCGGCGGCTCCTCGATCGACGGGATCGAGGTCGAGGTGCTGGGCCGGATCGCCGAGCGCGACGTCCGTCCGCTCTCGCTGGCCGTCCTCCGCGGCGTGCTCGAGGGCTGGACCGAGGAGTCGGTCAACGACGTCAACGCGCCGTCGATCGCCAAGGAGCGGGGGATCGAGGTCTCCGAGACCACCCGCACCCAGGCGCGCGACTTCACCGACCTGGTGCGGGTGACGGTCGTCTCCGACGGCGTCCGGCACCGCGTGGTCGGCACGACGCTCGGGCGTCACGCCCGCGCGCACCTGCTCGAGGCGTGGGGGCAGAGGTTCAACCTCCAGCTCGAGGGCAACATCCTGATCCTCCGCTACGTCGACCGGCCCGGGATGGTCGGTCGGATCGGTGGGCTGCTGGGCGACGAGGGCGTGAACATCGAGCAGGCCGCCGTCGGCTACCACCAGGACGAGGAAGGCACCCGCGGCACCGAAGCGGTGATGGTGATCACGACCGACAAGCCGGTCGCGCCCGCCGTCCTCGCCGGGATCCTGGCCCAGGACGACTTCGCCGACGGGCGCACCCTCACGCTGTAGAGCGGGCGATCGGTGGGGCCAGGACCGCGGTCGCGGCCCTGGCCCACCCGCTCAGATTGTCGTGACGACCTCGTGGTGCTCCAGCCGCGGGGACCGCGGGAACCAGGCGTCGGGCCCGGGGTGGCCGATGTTGACCACGACCAGCGACTGCCGGTCGCCCTCGGGGAACAGCTCGGCGTCGAGTCCGGCGCTGTCGAAGCCGGCCATCGGGCCGGCGGCGAGGCCTGCCGCGCGGACACCGAGGATGAAGTAGCCCGCCTGGAGCGCGCCGTTGAAGCGGGCCATGCCGACGGCCGCCTCCGGGTTGCCGGCGAACCGGGCGCCGCCACCGGGCATGTGCGGGAACAGGCGATCCCAGTTCTCGTAGAAGCGCGTGTCGGCGGCCAGCACGGCGGTCACCGGGGCGGCCTCCGTCTTGGCCCGGTTGCCCTCGCTCATGTGCGGGAGCAGGCGCGCCTTGCCCTCGGGCGAGCGGACGATCACGACCCGCAGCGGCTGGGTGTTGGCGGCGGTCGGGGCCCACTGGACGAGGTCGTAGATCGCCTGGATCTGCTCGTCGCCGACGGGCTCGTCGGTGAAGCTGTTGGCGGTCCGGGCCTCGCGGAAGAGGAGGTCCTGGGCGTCGCTGGGCAGGGCCAGCAGGTCGCTGTGCGTCGGGGAGGTGGGAGAGCTGCTCATCCTTCCACTACAGCATAAGCGGACCACGGCCCGTTTAGGCCTCGGGCTGGTGCCTGGTCGGCCTCCGTTCGAGGTGCGGGGAGGACGCTGGTACGATCGAAGACGTCATGGCGCTGTGCCTCGACCTCTCCCTGCTGCTTCTGCTCCCCCCTCGGGGGGAATAGCGCGTGGCGGCCGCATGTAGCCGCGAACCACTACCGAGCAGGCCCTGAGGACGAAGCACACGAGAGGACCACGCATGACCATTCCCGCTGACCCGAACCGGGTCGTCATCTTCGACACCACGCTGCGCGACGGCGAGCAGTCGCCGGGCATCTCGCTCAACACGACCGAGAAGCTCGAGATCGCCCACCAGCTGGCGCGCCTCGGGGTCGACGTGATCGAAGCGGGATTCCCGATCGCGTCCCCCGGCGACTTCGAGGCGGTCCAGGCGATCGCGCGCGCCGACTTCGGCCCCGACCGCCCGGTGATCGCCGGCCTGGCCCGCGCGCAGCCCGGCGACATCGCCCGCGCGGGAGAGGCGATCCGCGAGGCGGCCGCCGACGGTCGCGGACGGATCCACACCTTCATCTCGACGTCGGACATCCACATCGAGCACCAGATGCGCAACACCCGCGCCGACGTGCTGGAGGGGGCGAAGGCGGCGGTCGCGCACGCCAAGTCGCTGGTCGACGACGTCCAGTTCAGCCCGATGGACGCGACCCGCTCGGATCCGGAGTTCACCGCGCAGGTGCTGCAGATCGCGATCGACGAGGGCGCGACGACGATCAACGTGCCCGACACCGTCGGCTACGCGACGCCCGACGAGTACGCGGCCTTCCTCGCCCAGCTCTACGAGTACACCCCGGCGCTGGCCGACGTGGTCCTCTCCGTCCACTGCCACGACGACCTCGGTCTGGCCGTCGCCAACTCGCTGGCCGGGGTCGCCGCCGGGGCCCGGCAGGTCGAGTGCGCGGTCAACGGGATCGGCGAGCGGGCCGGCAACGCCGCGATCGAGGAGGTCATCATGCTGCTCGAGACGCGGCGCGACCGGCTCGGCTACACCACCGGTGCGGTCACCACCGAGATCGCGCGGACCAGCCGGCTGGTCTCGCGCCTGACCGGCTACGCGGTCCCGCCGAACAAGGCGATCGTCGGCCGCAACGCCTTCAGCCACGAGTCCGGGATCCACCAGGACGGCGTGCTCAAGGAGCGATCGACCTTCGAGATCATGGATCCGGCGGCGATCGGCATCGACGACGTCGAGCAGCTGGTGCTCGGCAAGCACTCGGGCCGCGCGGCGCTCAAGGACGCGCTGGAGAAGCTCGGCTACACGCTCGACGGCGAGGCGCTGCGGCAGGCGTTCGGCCGCTTCAAGCAGGTCGCCGACCGCAAGAAGCAGGTGACGGCGATGGACCTCGAGGCGCTGGTCGCCGACGAGCTGCGCGAGGAGCCCCAGGTCGGGAGCTTCCAGCTGGTCAGCTACGCGGTCGAGGCGAGCGCCGACGCTCGTCCGCCGCACGCCCGGGTCGTCGTGACCACGCCGGAGGGCGACGAGCGGCACGGGTCGTTCACCGGCGACGGGCCGGTCGACGCGGTCTTCCGGGCCCTCGACGCGGCGGTAGGGGTCGACGCCCGGCTCCGCGAGTACCGGGTCGAGGCGGTCACCGGCGGGCAGGACGCGCTGGCCCAGGCCTCGGTCGTCGTCGAGCTGGGCGCCCCCGGCGCGGTGCGCTCCGAGCTGCCGGGCGTCACGGGCGGCGAGCGCGTGACCGGCGCCGGGCAGGGGGTCCACACCGACACGATCCGGGCCTCCGGGATCGCGTACCTGCGGGCGCTCAACGCCGGGCTCCGGCGGATCGCCGTCGCGGACGCCGTGGTGTCGGCGGCCACGCTCGAACCGACCCCCTAGCGCGCGGCAAGGCGTCCGGAGCCGGGGGAGCCCGTACGGGCACCGGTTGCGGACGCCGTTCGCGAGCCATCGACCCAGGAGTGCATCCGAATCCGGCGGGTGGTCGTTCCAAGACCACGAGAGGCCGCTCACCGCGGCGTTCGAAACCACCGAACTTCAGGAGAGCCCTGTGTCGCACCACATCAATCTGGACAAGCTCGACGTCAACGGCGACGTTCGCGAGACGGCGGAGAGTGCCGGCTTCGATCGCGGCACGTTCCTCCGCAACGGGGCGTTGGCCGGGGTCGGCGTGGTCGCGGGGGCGTCGATCTTCGGTCTGCCCTCGATCGCCGACGCGAAGATCTCGTCGACCCGGCCGTCGACCAGGAACGACATCAAGATCCTCAACTACGCGCTCACGCTGGAGTACCTGGAGGCGGCCTTCTACGCCGCCGCGGTCTCGCAGAACGACTTCGCCTCGCCCGAGCTGAAGCAGTTCGCGACGATCGTCGCCGACCACGAGGCCAAGCACGTGACGTTCCTCGAGAAGGGGCTCGGCAAGGCGGCCGTCAAGGCGCCGACGATCGACATGGCGGCCGCCGGGACGGCGATCTCCCCGGCCAACTTCGGCGCGACGGCGATGGCGCTGGAGGACACCGGCGTCGCCGCCTACGCGGGCCAGGGACCGAACCTCAAGACCCGCGCCTACGTCAAGGCGGCGCTCTCGATCCACTCGGTCGAGGCACGCCACGCGGCCTGGATCCGCTACATCCTCGGCGGCGGCGCCCCCGGAGCCGACCCGAAGTCGTACCCGGCGCCGGCCACCTTCGACAAGCCGAAGAGCGAGGCGGCGGTGCTCAAGATCGTCGGCAGCACGAAGCTCGTCGCCGGCGGAATCGAGCTCGACAAGATCTAGGATCGGCGGGCGCCAGCCCACCGAGACGCGTGCGCCGCGGCGGACGCGCGGGCATCACGCACGACACGGGCCCCGGTCGCGACCGCGACCGGGGCCCGTGTGCCTGCCAGGGCCAAGCACTTCGGGCGCCGTTCGCCCTACCCTTGCTTGCTCCACTGCGGTCGCCCGGGGCCGGCTGCGGTGATCCCCCGTTCGACGCCCCGACGAGGACCTCATGGATCGCTTCTTCCGCATAAGCGAGCGGGGCAGCTCGGTACGCACCGAGGTGCTCGCCGGGCTCGCCACGTTCGCGACGATGGCGTACATCCTGGCCGTCAACCCAGCCATCCTCGGTGGCGTGGCCGACGGGACCGGGCTCAAGCTCGACCACACCCAGCTGGTCACGGTCACCGCGCTCGTCGCCGGCCTGATGACGATCGCGATGGGCCTGTTCGCCAACGTGCCGATGGCGCTCGCGGCCGGGCTCGGCATCAACGCGTTCGTGGCCTTCACCCTGGTCGCCGGCAAGGGCCTCGACTGGCCCGAGGCGATGGGCGTGATCGTGATCGAGGGCGTGATCATGCTCGTGCTCGTGATCGCCGGTCTGCGCGAGGCGATCATGAACGCGATCCCCGACTCGCTCAAACGGGCGATCGGCGCCGGCATCGGGCTCTTCATCGCCTTCATCGGCCTGGTCAACTCCGGGATCGTCGAGCACCCGAAGGACGGCGGCACGATCGTCGCGCTCGGCCATGACCTGGCGAGCTGGAACACCCTGGTCTTCGTGGTCGGCCTGGTCGCGATCGGCGTGTTCGTCGCCCGCGGCATCCCGGGCGCGCTGCTGCTCGGGATCGTGCTGGCGACGGTGCTCGCGATCGTCGTCAACGCGAT
Source organism: Patulibacter ginsengiterrae (assembly GCF_056269115.1). NCBI lineage: Bacteria > Bacillati > Actinomycetota > Thermoleophilia > Solirubrobacterales > Patulibacteraceae > Patulibacter > Patulibacter ginsengiterrae. The sequence continues at coordinate 20,413 of NZ_JBWDOG010000001.1, read as the reverse complement.
CGCCAGCGGCACGCCCGTGCCCGGCGCCGAGCTGCCCAGCTCGGTCACCGCGACACCGGACTTCGGGCTCGTCGGCGACATCTCGTTCAACATCTTCGACACGCTCGGCGTGGCCGCCGCGGCGGCCGTGATCGTGGCCGTGCTGATGGCCAACTTCTTCGACGCGATGGGCACCGCGCTGGCGATCGGTCGCAAGGCCGAGCTGACCGACGAGCAGGGGCGGCTGCCGATGCTGCGCCGGGTGCTGCTGGTCGAGTCGGCCGGGGCGATCGTCGGCGGCGCCGCCTCGGCCTCGTCGAACACGATCTACGTCGAGAGCACCGCGGGCGCCGCCCAGGGCGGCCGGACGGGCCTGGCCAACGTCGTCACCGGCGTGCTGTTCCTGGTCGCGATGTTCCTCTCGCCGCTGGCGTCGGTGATCCCGTCGGCCGCGACCGGCCCGGTGCTGGTCGTCGTCGGCGCCCTGATGATCGGGCAGATCGCCGAGCTCGACTGGGACGACATCGGGATCGCGCTGCCCGCGTTCGTGACCGTCGTGCTGATGCCGTTCACGTACTCGATCGCCAACGGCGTCGGCGCCGGGATGATCCTGTTCGTCCTGATCGCCGTGCTCCGCGGACGCTGGCGCGAGGTGCACCCGCTGCTGGTGGTGGTGGCGGCGATCTTCGTCTGGTACTTCATCCACGGCACCGTCTAGGAGGTGGTCTGAGGCGGCCGTGGACGCTTCGCATCTCGGCACGCGCGACGCTCGGCAGTGCTGGCGCACAGCTCTCGCGTCGCGCGCACCGACCCTGCTTGGTCCACGAACGCCTCGCCTCCCAACTCGCGGGGTCGGTAGTGCTCTCGCGTCGCGCGCGCCGACCTGCTTGGTCCACGACCACCTCAGACGCACCTCCGCCGCTTTGGTGTTCGACCGCCTTTCCCACGAACGCCTCGCGTCCCAACTCGCGGGGTCGGTAGTGCTCTCGCATCGCGCGTACCGACCTGCTTGGTCCACGACCACCTCAGACGCACCTCCGCCGCTTTGGTGGCAGTGCGTCTCAGCGGGGCCCGGAGCGCGGGCGTCGCCAGACGGCCGCCGAGGCGCGCCGGAGTGGGCTGCGCCAGGTCGCGCGTCCGGTGATCGCCGTGTGGGCCTGACGCACGGCGGTCTCCGAGCGGACCGGCGGCTGTGCCTCGCGGATCGGGGCGAAGAGCGCGCGGAACGCGTCGTCGTCCTGCGTCCGCCGCCTCACTGGTCGCCTCCGGCCGGCGCGTCGGCCTGGTCGAGCGCGAAGCGGAGCGTCGCCCGTCCGCGGGCCAGCAGCGAGCGGACGGTGCCGACCCGCCACCCGAGCGCGCGAGCGATCGCGCGATCGTCGAGGTCGTGCACGTACCGCAGCGTCATCGCCGCGCGCTGGCGGGGCGGGAGTCCCGCCAGCAGCCGCCGCGCCGGACCGGTGTCCGGGCCGCGGTCGTCGGCGGCCGCCGGGGTCGGCTGCCCGAAGTCGTCGTCGGCGGCCCGGCGGGCGGTGCGCCGACGGGCCTCGGTGATCGCGGCCCGGACGGCCGTCCGGTGCAGCCAGGCGTCGAGCGCGGCGGGATCGCGGAGCGTCGCCGCGCGCCGGATCGCCGCGATCGCGACCTCCTGGGCGACCTCGGCGGCGAGGTCCTGGTCGCGGATCACCGCGAGGGCGGTGCGGTAGGAGAGCTCCAGCGCCCGCTCGGCGACGCGCTGGGTGTGGGGTGGAGGGAGGAACGGGTCCGCGGGCCCGGCGGTCGCGGACGGCTCGACGGTGCGGGGGAGCGCGGGAACCGGGCCGGCGGGCGGTGGCCCCGGCACGCTCCGCGGGCTGACGGTGTCGGGCATCTACGACATAGAGCCGATTGGCGGGCGGTTTTGTTGCGCGAGTTGCCGATCCTGGACGCTGCGCATCGCCGAGGGGCCCGGGGCGCGCAGGGAGGGCGCCGTCGCCTGCGCGTCCAGCGGCGGGAGGGCGAGGACGAGACGACGCGGGCCCGCCACCGCCAATCCGTGTCCGCTGGTGTCTGCAAAGGGCACCGGGTCAACCTACCGACCCCGCCTCGCGATCGCCGCAGTCGCACGATCGTTCGCTTGAGCGCACGCTTGTACGTGATACCGTACGAGGGGCATGGCGACCACCCCTCTCATCCCGGTCGCGGACGACGAGCGGATCCAGATCGGTCCGCGGGTTCGCGCGCTGCGAGACAACATGGGCCTGTCGTTGCGGGATCTGGCCGAGCGCTGTGGCGTGTCGGCCACGACCCTGAGCCAGGTCGAGCGGGGGGAGACCTCGCCGACGCTGCAGGTCGCCGCCCGGATCGCGACCGGCCTCGGTCTGCGCCTGAGTCAGCTGCTGCGGCTCGACGAGGGCGGATCGGTGACGATCGTGCACGCGGACGAGCGCCGCCGCGGAGGCTCGCCCAAGCGCGGGCACGTCGTCGAGATCCTGACTGCGCCGCTGCCCGGTCAGCGCAGCGAGCTGACCCGCCACGAGCTGCGAGCCGGCGCCCGCACCGGCAACGTCGGCGACCCGCCGATGCACGAGCCGGGCACCCGCGAGATCGTGCTCGTCGAGCAGGGCGCGCTGCTCCTCCACTGCGACGGCGTCGACCATCCGCTCGTCGCCGGCGACTGCGTCACCTTCGACGCGGATCTCCCGCACCACTTCGAGAACCCCGGTCCCGACGGCGTGGTCTTCCTCGCCGTGGTCAACGCCGGACTCCGTCGCAGCTGACGGACGACCACCACCCTCACGTAGCCGCACCACCCTCCACCCTCACGAGCCGCATATGCCGAAGACACTGTTCGACAAGATCTGGGAGTCCCACGAGGTCGCCGACGGGCTGATCTACATCGACCTCCACCTGCTGCACGAGGTCACCAGCCCGCAGGCCTTCGAGGGCCTGCGCCTGGCCGGCCGGACGCTCCGCCGCCCCGACCGCACGATCGCGACCGCCGACCACAACGTCCCGACCGACGGCACGCCCGTCGCGGCCCGGATCAAGGACCAGCTCTCGCGGGTCCAGGTCGAGACGCTGGAGGACAACTGCGCCGAGTTCGGCGTTCCGGTCTTCTCGCTCGGCTCCAGCCGCCAGGGCATCGTCCACGTCGTCGGTCCCGAGCAGGGCCTGACCCAGCCGGGCATGACGATCGTCTGCGGCGACTCGCACACCGCCACCCACGGCGCCTTCGGCGGCCTCGCCTTCGGGATCGGGACCAGCGAGGTCGAGCACGTGATGGCGACCCAGTGCCTGGTCCAGAAGAAGCCGAAGTCGATGCGGATCACGTTCCAGGGCGACCTGCCCTTCGGCGTCACGGCCAAGGACATGATCCTCGGCGCGATCGGCCAGATGGGCGTCGACGGCGCGGTCGGCCACGTCGTCGAGTTCGCCGGTCCCGCGATCGAGCAGCTCTCGATGGAGGGCCGGATGACGATCTGCAACATGACCATCGAGGGCGGCGGCCGCGCGGGCATGGTGGCCCCGGACCAGAAGACCTTCGACTACGTCCAGGGCAAGCCGGCCGCGCCGAAGGGCGCCGACTGGGACGCCGCGCTGGCGCAGTGGAAGCAGCTCTACACCGACGAGGGCGCGAGCTTCGACCGCGAGATCGTCGTCGACGTCACCAAGCTGACCCCGCGCGTGACCTGGGGCACGACCCCGGACATGGTCGTCGGGATCGACGGCAACGTGCCGACGCCGGAGAGCTTCGACAACCCGGACGAGCGCGGCCAGGCCGAGCGCGCCCTGGAGTACATGGGGCTGGAGGGCGGCGAGTCGATCGAGGACATCAAGATCGACCGGGTCTTCCTCGGCTCCTGCACCAACGGGCGCCTGGCCGACCTGCAGGCCGCGGCCGAGGTCATCAAGGGCCGCAAGGTCGCCGACCACGTCTACGCGATGGTCGTCCCGGGCTCGGTCCAGGTCAAGATCGCCGCCGAGGCCGAGGGCCTGGACAAGGTCTTCACCGAGGCCGGCTTCGACTGGCGCGGCGCCGGCTGCTCGATGTGCCTGGGGATGAACCCGGACGTCCTGCAGCCCGGCGAGCGCTGCGCGTCGACGTCCAACCGCAACTTCCAGGGTCGTCAGGGCAAGGGCGGGCGCACGCACCTGGTCTCGCCGCAGATGGCCGCCGCCGCGGCGATCGCCGGCCACTTCGTGGACGTGCGCAGCTTCGACCCCGCCAACGAGCCGGCCGCCGTCTAGGCGCCCAGCGAACTTCGAGAGCAAGGACCCACCATGGATCCCGTGAACATCATCGAGGGCGCCGTCTCGGACCTGCCCCGTGACGACGTCGACACCGACCAGATCATCCCCGCCCGCTTCATGAAGCGGGTCGAGCGGACCGGCTTCGGCGAGTACCTCTTCCACGACGCCAAGCAGGCGCCGGACTTCAACGTCGAGATCGGCAACCCGATCCTGACCAGCGGCGCCAACTTCGGCTCCGGCTCCAGCCGCGAGCACGCCCCGTGGGCGCTCGAGGACGCCGGCTTCCGGGCGATCATCGCGACCTCGCTGGCGGACATCTTCTACTCCAACTCGACCAAGGTCGGGCTGCTGCCGGTGCAGCTGAAGGAGGAGGAGGTCCGCAAGGTCGCCGCCGCCGGCGACGCCAAGATCGACCTCGACGCCCAGACGGTCACCGCCGGTGGAGAGGTCTTCTCCTTCGACATCGACCCGGACACGAAGTACCGGCTGCTCAACGGCCTCGACGACATCGGCCTGACGCTTCGCCAGGGCGAGATGATCGACAAGTTCGAGGGCGATCGCGAGCAGCGCGGCTGGATCACGCCGAGCTCGCTCGAGCTGCCGCCCGAGCCGGTTCAGACGACCCCCGTCGCCTAGGAGGGACCGGATGACCGCTCCCCTTCAGACCCGTCCGGAGGGGGCGGCCGTCCGCCCCGCCCCGCCCCGGGAGTCGGCCGCATGAGCGCTGGCGACCAGGGCCCGACCGACGGCCCGCGCGACTGGCAGGCGGAGGTCTACGACCGCGTCTCCGTCCCGCACCGGGTCTGGGGTGGCGACGTCCTCGAGCGGCTGGAGCTGCGCGGCGACGAGACCGTCCTCGACGCCGGCTGCGGCACCGGCCGGGTGACCGCCGAGCTGGCCAAGCGGCTGCCCGGCGGCCACGTGATCGGCATCGACGGATCGCCGTCGATGATCGCCCAGGCCGAGCGGGTGCTGCCGCCCGAGGTCGAGCTGCAGGTCCAGGACCTGACCGAGCTGGTCCTGCCTGACCCGGTCGACGCGGTGATCTCGACCGCGACCTTCCACTGGATCGACGACCACGAGCGGCTGTTCGGCCGGATCGCGGCCGCGCTGCATCCGGGGGGTCGGCTCGAGGCGCAGTGCGGCGGCGCGGGCAACATCGCCAGCGTCGAGGCGGCGATCGAGCGGCTGCGAACCCATGCGCCGTGGGACCTGGCCCTGACCGGCTGGCAGGGCCCGTGGAACTTCGCGACCCCGGAGGAGACGACCGCGCGGCTGGAGGCGGCGGGCTTCGTCGAGGTCCGCTGCTGGCTGGAGCCGCGCCACGTCACGCCGGAGGATCCCTCGTCGTTCCTGCGGACCGTCGTGCTCGGCAGCCATCTCGAGCGGCTGCCGGTCGAGGCCCACGACGAGTTCGTCGAGGCCGTCCGTCACGAGCTCGGCGGCGACGAGCCGGGGGGCACGGTCACCCTCGACTACGTCCGCCTCAACATCAGCGCGACCCGTGCGGGAACGCCCCGCGGGCCGGAGACCGAAGAGCAGATCGCCGCCCGCCTGCGCGGCGGCTGACGTCGAGCGATCGACGTCCCACCACCCATTTCACCTTCCGCCGACCGTTGCCGCGAGCGACGGCGGCGGCTGACCAACTAGGAATACATGTCGCACGCGATCGCAGTTCTTCCCGGTGACGGGATCGGCCCGGAGATCACCGCTCCGACCCTCGAGATCCTCTCCGAGCTGGGGGACTTCAGCTACACCGAGCACGTCTTCGGCGGCGCGTCGATCGACGCCCACGGGACCGCGCTGACCGACGAGACGCTCGCCGCGTGCAAGGTCTCCGACGCGGTCCTGCTCGGGGCCGTCGGCGGCCCCAAGTGGGACACCACGGATCCGTCCAAGCCGCGCCCGGAGCAGGGGCTGCTCGGCCTCCGCAAGCAGCTGGGCCTGTTCTCCAACCTGCGCCCGGTCCGGCCCGTCCCGGCGCTCTACGACAGCTCGGCGCTCAAGCGCGAGGTCCTCGACGGGACCGACCTGCTGGTCGTCCGCGAGCTGACCGGCGGCATCTACTTCGGGGAGAAGACCCGCACCGCGACCGACGCGTCGGACCTCTGCCACTACACCGTCGCCGAGGTCGAGCGGATCGCCCGCTCGGCCTTCGAGGCGGCCCGCAAGCGCCGCAACCTGGTGACCTCGGTCGACAAGGCCAACGTGATGGAGACGTCGCGCCAGTGGCGCGAGGTCGTCCACCGCGTGCACGCCGAGGAGTACAGCGACGTCGAGCTGCTCGACCAGCTCGTCGACAGCTGCGCGATGGAGCTGATCGCGCGGCCGACCCAGTTCGACGTGATCGTGACCGAGAACCTCTTCGGCGACATCCTCTCCGACGCGGCGGCGATGCTCTCCGGCTCGCTCGGGATGCTGCCCTCGGCGTCGGTCGGCAATCCGGACGGCCCGGGCGTGTTCGAGCCGGTCCACGGCTCGGCCCCGGACATCGCCGGGCAAGGCGTCGCCAACCCGCTGGCGACCTTCCTCTCGGCCGCGATGCTGCTCCGCCACGGCCTCGGCCTCGAGGCGGAGGCGCTGGCCCTGGAGGCCGCCGTCGACGGCGCGCTCGGCGACGGCCTGCGCACCCGCGACCTCGGCGGCACGGCGACGACCGCCGAGGCGCTGGCCGCGGTCCGCTCGCGGTTGGGCTGAGGCCTGCGCGGGGTGGGAGGCGCCACGGCGTCGTCCCGCCCCGCTGCGGTTCGGGCGGCAGCCCGCCGCCGTGCCGGCCGCGGGCTGCGGTAGGGTCGCCGGACCACACACATCCGGGGGGTCCCAGGAAGGGGCTGAGATAGCGCTGTCACCGCGCTGACCCGACGACCTGATCCGGTTCATACCGGCGGAGGGAGCATCATGGAACGGCACGTCTTCACGGACGAGGGAACCCCGCGAACGCAGCTGCGCGTCGCACGCGACGGGGTCGTGACGCCGGAGGTGGTCCGGGTGGCCGAGCGCGAGTCGCTCGACCCCGAGACGGTGCGGGCGGAGGTCGCCCGCGGTCGGATGGTGATCCCGGCGAACCTGCACCATGCCGCGCTCGACCCGATGGCGATCGGCCTCAAGGCACGGGTCAAGATCAACGCCAACATCGGCTCGAGCCCGACGACCTCGTCGCTCGACGAGGAGGTCGAGAAGCTGGCGCTCTCGCAGCGCTGGGGCGCCGACACGGTGATGGACCTGTCGACCGGCAAGCGGATCCGGGAGACCCGCGAGGCGATCATCGGGGTCGCGACGGTCCCGATCGGCACCGTCCCGATCTACGAGGCGCTGGAGCGGGTCAAGAAGCCGGAGGACCTGACCCTCGAGCTGCTGCTGGAGGTGATCACGGAGCAGGCCGAGCAGGGCGTCGACTACATGACAATCCACGCCGGGGTCCTGCTCAGCCACCTCTCGCTCTGCCAGCACCGGACGACCGGGATCGTCTCGCGCGGCGGCGGGCTGCTGGCGCGCTGGATGGTCCACCACGAGCGGGAGAACCCGCTCTACGAGGGCTTCGACCGGGTCCTGGAGATCTGCGCCCGCCACGACGTGACGATCTCGCTCGGCGACGGGCTCCGGCCCGGATCGATCGCCGACGCCTCCGACGCGGCGCAGTTCGCCGAGCTCGACACGCTCGGCGAGCTCGTCCAGCGCTGCTGGGACGCGGGGGTCCAGTGCATGGTCGAGGGGCCGGGGCACGTGCCGCTCCACCAGCTCCAGGAGAACGTCGAGCGTCAGCAACGGATCTGCCAGGAGGCGCCGTTCTACACGCTCGGCCCGCTGGTGACCGACATCGCGCCCGGCTACGACCACATCACCTCGGCGATCGGTGCCGCCGTCGTGGGCTGGCACGGGACCTCGATGCTCTGTTATGTCACCCCGAAGGAGCACCTCGGCCTGCCCGACGCCGACGACGTCAAGCAGGGCCTGATCGCCTACCGGATCGCCGCGCACGCGGCCGACCTGGCGCGCGGGGGAGCCCACGGCGCGCGGGCGGCCCGCTGGGACCGCGAGCTGTCGCGGGCCCGGTTCGACTTCGACTGGAACCGCCAGTTCGACCTCTCCGTCGATCCCGACACCGCGCGCGAGATGCACGACGCGACGCTCTCCGACGACTACTTCAAGACGGCGGAGTTCTGCTCCATGTGCGGGCCGAAGTACTGCCCGATGCACAACTTCCGCGACGTCGACTGGGGCCGGCTGAAGGATCTCGGCACGCAGCGGGCGCGCGAGGCGGCGGGGTTGCCGGCGGCCTGAGCGGTGGGACCCGGCCCGGGATCGGGTCGGGTCCGTCCGGCCCCTCAGTCGTTGGTCCGGGCGCCCGGCCGCCAGCCGGTCTGCACCGTCACGCGGCAGTGCCCGAGGGCCTCGGCGTCGATCGGGTCGGGCGCGTGGCCGGTCTCGCCGAGCGCGTCCTCGAGCGCTCCGGCGCGCTGGGCGAGGCTGGTGCGGATGCGCTGGTCGCGGTCGCTGGCGTTGGGGGCCGCCACGGGGGCGGGGGTGCGGTTGGGCATGGTCCCTCCTGTGCGCCGGGGGACGAGTGCTGGCCCGGTTGGGCCCAAGCCCGACGCCTGCATCGACCGTACGCCGAGGTCGCGGCGGCGTCCACCGCCGTGGGCGACACGTGCACCGGATGGGGGGTCTCGATCACCGGGCCTTGGCGCTCGCGGTAGAGTCGTGCGTTGTGGGCTGCCAGACGGCGGTCCGCTGAGTGATCGCGACGGGAGCAACTCGGTGCCGCAGGCGGACGTCATCTGGAAGAACGGCGAGCTCGTCCCTTGGGACGACGCCAAGGTGCACGTGCTGACGCACGCCCTGCACTACGGCACGGGCGTCTTCGAGGGGGTCCGCTGCTACGACACCCCGTCCGGTCCGGCGATCTTCCGGCACCAGGAGCACGTCGACCGGCTGTTCAAGTCGGCCGAGCTCTTCTACATGCCGGTGCCGTTCACGCAGGAGCAGATCCGCCAGGCGACGCTCGACACCGTCGCCGCCAGCGGCCTCCGCTCCTGCTACATCCGTCCACTGGTGTTCCGCGGCGAGGGCCTGATGGGCCTCAGCCCGCTCGACGCTCCGGTCGACGTGATCATCGCCTGCTGGGAGTGGGGTGCCTACCTCGGCGATGAGGGCAAGGCCAACGGCATCCGCGCCAAGGTCTCCTCCTGGCGCCGCCTGTCCCCGGCCGGCCTGATCCCGCACGCGAAGGCGACCGGCCAGTACCTGAACTCGGTGCTGGCGAAGATCGAGGTCTCCAAGGGCGGCTACGACGAGGCGATCCTGCTCGACGAGCGCGGCTTCGTCTGCGAGGGCTCGGGCGAGAACATCTTCGTCGTCCGCGAGAACACGATCTTCACGCCGCCGCAGTCGGCGTCGATCCTCGACGGCATCAACCGTCGCTCGGTGATCGAGATCGCGCGTGACAACGGCTTCGAGGTCGTCGAGCGCGACATCGCCCGGGCCGAGATGTACCTGGCGGACGAGGTCTTCCTGACCGGGACCGCGGCCGAGCTGACGCCGGTCCGCGAGATCGACGACCACACGATCGGCAGCGGCGAGCCCGGCCCGATCACCAAGGCGGTCCAGCAGATCTTCGAGGACGCGCTCCACGGTCGTGACGAGCGCTACCTCCGGTGGCTCGATCCGGTCCCCGTGCGCGAGCAGATCGGCTGACGGTGGCCTGGGTGCGTCAGAGCGGCGGACGGCGAATTCCGTAGGGCACCGGGCCAGCACGGCTCGGTCGCCCTCGCGCCTGCATCCGCCGGCGGGACTGGTCCACGATCGCTCCCCGGCCGGCACGCCCTCTCGCCCTTCACCGATTCGACTTCGCACCACTCATGACCCACATCGTTCCCGCCCGGCCGTTCGAGCTCTACGACGCCACCCTCCGCGACGGCATGCAGGGGGAGGGCATGGCCCTCTCCGCCGAGGAGAAGCTGCGGGTCGCCAAGAAGCTCGACGAGCTCGGCGTCCAGCTCGTGGAGGCCGGCTTCCCGGCCTCCAACCCGAAGGAGCAGGAGCTCTTCGCGCTGCTCGCCCGGGAGACCTGGACGACGACCAAGATCGCCGCCTTCGGCATGACCCGTCGGCGCGACATGCGCGCCGACGAGGACCCGTCGCTGCGGATCCTGGCCGACTGCTTCTGCGACGTCACCACGATCGTCGGCAAGACCTGGGGCCTCCACCTGGAGAAGGTCGTCCGCGTCGATCCGGCGGAGAACCTGCGCCTGATCGCGGACTCGGTCGCCTTCCTCGTCGGTGAGGGCAAGCGCGTCATCTACGACGCCGAGCACTTCTTCGACGCCTGGCGCGACGACCGCGAGTACGCCCACCGCTGCCTGCGCGCGGCGATCGAGGCGGGGGCCGACACGGTCACGCTCTGCGACACCAACGGCTCGTCGCTGCCGACCCAGATCCACGAGGCGGTCGCCGCCGTCGTCGCCGAGCTCGGCGAGCACGCGCGGGTCGGCATCCACGCCCACGACGACGCCGGCTGTGGCGTCGCCAACTCGCTGCTGGCGGTCCAGGCCGGCGCGACCCACGTCCAGGGGACGACCAACGGGATCGGCGAGCGCACGGGCAACGCCAACCTGACCACGATCACCGCCGATCTCGAGCTGAAGATGGGGATCCCGGCGCTGCCCGAGGGGCGCCTCAGCAAGCTGACCGAGACGGCGCACTTCGTCGACGAGCTGCTCAACCGCTCGCCGCGGCCGACCCAGCCGTACGTCGGCCGCAACGCCTTCGCCCACAAGGGCGGGTTGCACGTCGCCGGGATCCGGTCCGACGCCAGCACCTTCGAGCACGTCGATCCGGCGACGGTCGGCAACGCGCGGGAGATCCTCGTCTCCGAGCTGGCCGGCAAGGGCACCGTGATCGAGAAGGCGGTCGCGGCCGGGATCGAGGTCGACGACGCCCAGGCCGCGCGCGTGATCGAGCGGGTCAAGCAGCTCGAGCACCGCGGGTACCAGTTCGAGGCCGCCGACGGCTCGTTCGAGCTGCTGCTGCGGCGGGAGACCGGGGCCTACGAGCCGCTCTTCACGCTCGAGTCGTGGCGGCTGATCGTCGAGCAGCGCGCCGAGGGCAAGGTCGAGACCGAGGCCACGATCAAGATCTGGATCGGCGGCGAGCGGTTCGTCCGGACGGCCGAGGGCAACGGCCCCGTGCACGCGCTCGACAACGCCCTGCGGTCGGCGATCAGCCAGGTCCATCCGCACATCGCCGCGATCGAGCTGACCGACTTCAAGGTCCGGATCCTCGACTCGGCCAAGGGCACCGGCGCGACCACGCGGGTCCTGATCGACGCCTCCGACGGCGAGCAGACGTGGGGCTCGATCGGCGTCGGCGAGAACATGATCGCCGCCTCCTGGGACGCGCTGGTCGACTCGTTGGCCCGCTCGGAGCAGGAGGGGCGCCGGGCGGCAGGTCCGGTCTCCCCGGTCTCCCCGGTCGCACCTGCGGCGGCCGCCAGCGTGACCGCGGCGGCCAACCCGGCATGAGCGACCAGCGCGAGCCGATCCCGGTTGCCCGCCCGGTGATCGGGGAGGCGGAGGAGCAGGCCGTGCTCGAGGTCCTGCGCTCGCGGCACCTGTCGCTGGGACCGCGGTTGGGCGAGTTCGAGCGGCTGTTCGCCGAGCGGCTCGGCGTGCCCCACGCCTCCGCGGTCTCGTCGGGCACCGCGGGCCTCCACCTGGCCCTGCGGGCGGTCGGCGTGAGCACGGGCGACGAGGTCGTGACCTCGCCGTTCTCGTTCATCGCGACCGCCAACGCGATCCTCTACCAGGACGCGACCCCCGTCTTCGTCGACGTCGACCCCGACACGCTCAACGTGACGGCCGAGGCGGTCGCGAGCGCGGTCAACGAGCGCACGACGGCGCTGCTGCCGGTCCACATCTTCGGGTACCCGGCCGACATCCCCGGGATGGAGCGCCTCGGCCTGCCGATCGTCGAGGATGCCGCCGAGGCGCTCGGCGCGGTCCACGCCGACGGCACCCCGGTCGGCGGCCGTGGCAACCCGTCGATCTTCGCGTTCTACGCCAACAAGCAGCTGACGACCGGCGAGGGCGGGCTGGTCAGCGGCGGCGACGCCGAGATCAAGCAGCGGATCGACAGCGAGCGCAACCAGGGCCGGGCGCCGGACATGCAGTGGCTCGACCACGACCGGCTCGGCTTCAACTACCGGCTCAGCGACATCCAGTGCGCGCTCGGGATCGCCCAGCTCGGGCGGCTCGACGAGATGCTGGCCGGCCGTGACCAGGTCGCGGCCTGGTACCGCGAGGCGCTGGCCGACCTTGCTGGTCGGACCGGCCTCGAGCTGCTGTGCGAGGACCGTGGCGGAGACCGCCGCTCGTGGTTCGTCTTTGTGGTGCGGACCCCGCACGGCGTCGACCGCGACGCGACGATCCGGGCGCTCGCCGACCGCGGGATCCAGACCCGCCCGTACCTGCCGGCGATCCACCTCTTCTCGTTCTACCGCGAGCGCTTCGGCTTCCGCGAGGGCCAGTTCCCGGTCGCCGAGGACGCCGCCGCCCGCGGCCTCTCGCTGCCGTTCTTCCCGGAGATGACCCAGGCCCAGGTGCTGCGCGTGGTCGAGGAGCTCACGGCCGTACTCACCGGCGACTAGAGGGGTCGGCCCGGGCGTCGCCTGAGTTAAAGGTCTCGCAACCAGGACGCGGACCTCGTCGGGGTCCACCTAGACTTCACGGGTGAATGTCACGCTTCGCTGAGCCTCAGGATCCCGTCTTCCGCGAGATGAACACCTCGCTCGGGTTCGACCGTCGGATGTGGCCGCAGGACATCCGCGGCTCCCGGGCCCACGCCACGATGCTCGCCGCCCGCGGCGTGATCGGCGACGACGACCTGCAGGCGATCCTCGGCGGCTTCGAGCAGATCGAGGGCGAGCTGCGCGAGGGCTCGTTCCCGTTCGAGCCGAACGACGAGGACATCCACATGGCGATCGAGCGTCGCCTGACCGAGCTGGTCGGCGACCCCGGTGCCCGGCTCCACACCGCCCGCTCGCGCAACGACCAGGTCGCGACCGACTTCGCGCTCTGGACGGGCGAGGCCGCCGAGCGCGCGATCGTGGCGATCGAGGCGTTGATGAAGACGCTGATCGAGGTCGCCGAGCGGCACGTCGACTGGCCGATGCCGGCCTACACGCACCTCCAGCGCGCGCAGCCGGTCTACCTCTCGCACCACCTGCTCGCCTACGTCTGGATGCTCGAGCGCGACCGCGCCCGCTTCCGCTTCACCCGCGAGCAGGCGCTGCGCCGGATGCCGCTCGGTGCCGGTGCGCTGGCCGGGGTCAACTTCGACACCGACCGGACGATGACCGCCGACGCGCTCGGCTTCGATGCGCCGGCCCCGAACTCGATCGACGCGGTCTCCAACCGCGACTTCGCGCTCGACTACCTGGCGGCCGCCGCGACCTGCGCCACCCACCTCTCGCGTCTGGGCCAGGAGATCGTCCAGTGGGCGAGCGAGGAGTTCGGCTTCCTGGTCCTGCCCGACGCGTGGTCGTCGGGCAGCTCGCTGATGCCGCAGAAGAAGAACCCCGACTGCGCGGAGCTGCTGCGGGCGAAGGCGCCGCGGATCGTCGGCCACCTGCAGGCGCTGCACGGCGTGATCCACGGCCTGCCGCTGACCTACAACAAGGACCTGCAGGAGGACAAGGAGCACGTGTTCGACGCCGCCGACACGCTCGAGCAGTCGCTGGCCGCCGCCGCCGGGATGATCGGCGGGGCGAGCTTCCGCGCCGACCGGATGGCGGCCGCCGCGGCCGACGAGCTGCTGGCCGCGACCGATCTGGCCGACGAGCTGGTCAAGCGCGGCGTGCCGTTCCGGCAGTGCCACGCGATCGTGGGCGGGCTCGTCCGCGAGGCGGTCGAGTCGGGCCGCAAGCTGTCGGAGATCTCCGACGACGAGCTGCGGGCTCAGAGCGAGCACCTCGGTCCCTGGATCCGCGAGCTGCTGGAGCCGCTCTCGCTGCTGGAGCGCAAGCAGAGCCAGGGTGGGACCTCGTCGACCCGGGTTCGCGAGCAGCTCGACCTGGCGCACGCGCTCCTGGGCTGAGCACGTGGCTGCCGCCCCGCCGCTCGCACGCGCCCTGCCGCGCGGCTTCTACGCCCGTCCGGTGGTCGACGTCGCGCGCGAGCTGCTCGGCTGCGTGATCGTGCACGGCGGGGCGGCGGGACGGATCGTGGAGACGGAGGCCTACCACGAGACCGAGCCGGCCTGCCACGGCTACGGCCTCCCGCCGCGCCCGACGGCCCGGACCACGACGCTCTTCGGGCCTCCCGGCCACGGCTACGTCTACCGCTCGTACGGGATCCACGCGATGCTGAACGCGGTCTGCGAGGCGGAGGGCACCGCCGCCGCGGTCCTGATCCGAGCGGTCGAGCCGACGGCCGGGATCGATCTGATCCGCGAGCGCCGCCGTGGTCGACCCGACCGCGAGCTGGCCTCGGGGCCGGGGCGCCTGACCCTCGCGCTGGACATCGAGCTGGACCAGGACGGCGTCGACCTCGCCGCCGGTCCGATCACGATCATGGCTCCGGCGGACCACGATCGGCCGGTGGTCTGCGTGAGCGGCCCCCGGATCGGCATCACCAAGGCCGTCGAGCTGCCGTGGCGGTTCGCCGACGCATCGAGCGTCGGGGTCTCGCGTCCGTGGCCGGCGGCGATGCCGCGCCGCGGGCCGACGTCGTCGGGCTGAACGGGCGCAAGGCCGCCGCGAGGACGGCCCGACGCTGCGGAGGAGGGGCTTCCAGGGGCGGATCGCTCCGCCGGACGAGGACCGCTCAGCCGAGCGGGACGGCGCCGCCGGAGCCGCCACCGCCGGAGCCGCCACCGCCGGAACCCGAGCCGGATCCGCCGCCCGAGCCCGAACCGGAGCCCGCGGACCCGCCCGCTCCGGTGCCGGTCGATCCGCCGCCGGTGGCGGGCGGGGTCACCGGCGTCGCCGGCGGGGTCGACGAACCGCCGCCGCCCCCGGTGCCGCCGCCACCGCCGCCGGTCGTGTTGCCCGAGCCGGTGCCACCGCCGTCGACCCCGGTGCCGGTCGACCCGCTGCCGGAGCTGCCGGAGCCGTCCGAGCTGGTGGCCCCGTCGCCGTCGCCCTCGGCGGGTGCGGCGGGGGCCGCGCCGACCGTCGGCGTGCCCTCGTCGACCGGCACGTCGGAGCCCTTCGGCTGCTTGCGGCTGCCGGTCGGCGAGCGCGCGTCGAGGATCGAGGCGACCTGGCCCATGAAGGTGCCCCAGATCGCCGCCGGGTAGGTCCCGCCCGAGACCGGCTCCCCGTCGTACTCGGTCTGCATCGGCTTGCCGGAGTCGGGGTAGCCGACCCAGACGGCGACGGTCAGCTCCTTGCTGAACCCGACGAACCAGGCGTCGGCGTTGTTCTCCGTCGTCCCCGTCTTGCCGGCGGCGAACCCGCCGTACTGGGCGCGCTTGCCGGTGCCGGTGGAGACGACGGTCCGCATGATCGACGTCGTCTCGTCCGCGACGGCGGTCGGCAGCACCCGCTTCTTCTCGACGTGGTTGACCATCACGCGCTTGCCGGTGTCGACCCGCGTGATCCCGACGGGGCCGTCGTTGGGGGCGCCGAGCGAGCCGTTGATCCGCAGGCCGCGGGTCGCGAAGCTCTGGTAGGCGTGGGCCATGTCGAGCACCGTCACGCCCCGCTTCGGGGCGCCGAGGACGACGGCCGCGTTGTGCGAGACCGGGCTGCGGACGCCCATCCTCCGGATCAGCTTGGCGATCGGCTTGGTGCCGACCTTCTGGCCGACCTGGGCGTAGACCGCGTTGTCGGAGAAGGTCAGTGCCCGGGCGAGCGTCGACTGGCCGGAGTAGGCGCTCTCGTCGTTCGTCACCCGGAAGACCTCCTTGCGGCCGCGTTCGTCGCGGACGTGGAGCGCGAGCCGCTTCGAGGACCAGACGGAATCGGGCGAGATCCCGTCGCGCAGCGCCTGAGCGAGCACGAACGGCTTGAACGACGAGCCGGGCTGGCGGTTGCCCTGGGTGGCGAGGTTGAAGGGCTTCTTGCGGTAGTCGGGACCGCCGACCATCGCCCGCACCTCGCCGGTGCGGTTGTCGATCGCGACCAGCGATGCCTGCGGACCGTCGGGCCGCGTCAGGTAGGAGTTGACCGCCTTCTGGGCGGCGTTCTGGATCCCCTGGTCGATCGTCGTCTTGACCTTCAGCCCGCCCTCGTAGGTGCGCTGGGCGCCGAACCGGTCGACGAGCTGGGCGCTGACCCAGGACGCGAAGTAGGGGTTCTTGGCGTCGAGCGAGGGCGGCTCGATCTGGTTGGCCGGCGGCAGCGGCTCGGCTCGGGCGGCCTCGTACTCGGCGATGTCGATCTTGCCCTGCTGCTCCATCTTGAGCAGCACCGCGTTGCGCCGGCGGAGGGCGGCCTCCGGCTCGGTGACCGGGTCGAACCGCGAGGGCGACGCGATGATCGCCGTCAGCAGCGCGGCCTCGGCCGGGCGCAGCTGGGCGGCGCAGGGCTTCTTCGGCGGCGCGCAGCCGACGTGGTCGGGGCTCTTGCCGAAGTAGGTCTTCGCCGCCGACTCGACCCCGTACGCCCCGTTGCCGAAGTAGACCCGGTTGAGGTAGGTCGTGAGGATCTTCATCTTGCTCCACTGCCGCGTCATGTGGAACGCGAGCGCCGATTCGCGGAGCTTTTGCAAGACCGTTCGCTTGTTCTCGGCCTGGAGCGCCAGCTTGACCAGCTGCTGGGTGATGGTGGACGCGCCCTGCGCGGCCCGCCGGGAGATGATGTCCTGGACGAGGGCGCGGCTGATGCCGCGGAAGTCGACGCCGCTGTTGGTCCAGAACCGCTCGTCCTCCATCGCCACGACCGCGTTCTTCATCGCGGGCGCGATCTGCTTGGAGGTCACGATGTAGCGCGACGAGTCGGCCAGGATCCCGATCTGCTTGTTGTTGCGGTCGACCAGGATCGTGTTGCGGGCCGAGCGGAACTCCTTGGCGGTGTCCAGGTCGGGCAGGTCGCGCGAGACGGCCATCATCATCCCGAAGACCGTCGAGACGATCGCCAGCGCGCCGATCGGGATCAGCAGGCCGAGCAGCCGCAACCAGCGCAGCCGCAGCTTGGGGCGCGGCGGCGGGCCGTCGTCGCCGCCGTCGTCGGCGCCGGGTGCGCCGTCGCCGCCGTGATCGCCACCGCCACCACCGTCGCCGAACGGCGGGGGGCCGGATCCGCCGCCGACGGCCTGCTCGTAGGCGGCAGCCGGAGGGAGGCTCGGAGCCGATGGCGCGGCTGGGCCGTCAGCTGCTGACGGCGCGCGCGGGGCGGCGGCTACCGGCGCGGGCGTCTGGGTGGCGGACGTCGAGCCGCCCCACCAGGGGGCCTGGAGGTCGCCGACAGCGGGCGCCAGAGGAGCCTCGTCCGGGGAAGGATGCGCGGCAGGAACCGGCGCACCGGGATGTCCGGTGGGATCGATCATGTAGTGCTCGGGCGAGCTGGTCAGGCGATACGGCGGCAGGTGCCTGACCACGGCTCGCGGAGAGCGAGCCCAACTATCCTAACATCGACCGCATGTCTGACCCCCGTGCCGACGCCGCGTTCCTCGCCCGTAACGCTGCCGCGGTTCAGCCGAGCGGCATCCTCGAGGAACGTCTGGCCGCCGCAGCGCGTGACGGCCGACAGCTCCGGGTGAAGCTCGGGATCGACCCGACGGCCCCGGACATCCACCTAGGCCACGTGGTCGTCCTCCAGAAGCTCCGCGAGTTCCAGGACCTCGGTCACCGGGTCGTCCTGATCATCGGCGACTACACCGCGCGCGTAGGCGACCCGAGCGGCCGTTCGGCGACGCGGCCTGTCCTGACCGGCGACGAGATCGACCACAACGCCCGCACCTACCAGGAGCAGGCCCGCCGGATCCTGCGCGAGGATCCGGAGCTGCTCGAGGTCCGCCGCAACGGCGAGTGGCTCGACATGTCGATGGACCGCTTCCTGCGCCTGGCGCGGATTCCGAAGGTCGCGCAGCTGCTCGAGCGCGACGACTTCAGCAAGCGCTACGCCGGCGGCAAGCCGATCAGCCTGCTCGAGTTCGTCTACCCGCTGCTCCAGGGCTACGACTCGGTGGCGATCAAAGCGGACGTCGAGCTGGGCGGCACCGACCAGACGTTCAACCTGCTCTTCGGCCGCGACGTCCAACGCGCCGAGGGGGTGGCGGAGCAGACCGTCCTGACGATGCCGCTGCTCGTCGGCACCGATGGCGTCCAGAAGATGTCGAAGTCGCTGGGCAACCACATCGGCATCACCGAGCCGGCCGAGGAGATCTTCGGGCGGACGATGCGGATCCCCGACGAGCTGATCGACGGCTGGTGCGATCTGCTCGGCATCGACCTCGGCGACGAGTCGGCTTCCGACCCGCGCACACGGAAGCGCGCGCTCGCCCGCGCGTTGTGCGAGCGCTTCGCGGGGGACGGGGAGGGCGCTCGTGCGCAGGAGGCGTTCGACCGCGTCTTCCGTGACGGCGGGCTGCCGGAGGACATCCCCGAGCACCCCGTCACCGGCGGCGAGGTCCATCTCCCGGCGCTGTTGGCGGACGCCTTCGGGGTCTCTCGTTCGGAGGCCCGTCGCGCGATCACGCAAGGCGGGGTCCGGGTCGACGGCGAGGTCTGGCCGGCGGACCGGCTCGACGTCGACGCAACCGGGCTCGCCGACCGGGTCCTCCAGCTCGGCAAGCGCCGCTTCGCCAAGTTGGTCGTCAACGGCTAGAGGCCGCGACCGCGAGCCCGCTGTCGGGGCGTCGGCCTCCGGCGTCGTCGTACCGGGGGCACGCTGGGCGGTAACGGATCCGGGCGTTCCGTTCCGGGGATCCGGTTCGCTCCGGGGATCCGGGCCGAATCGGGGATCCGGGGCGAACCGGTGCCGGGACGTACCGGGGACCCGGGCCGCTCCGGGGATCCGGGGCGTCCGAGGGTCTGGGGCGTCCGGAGATCTGGGGCGCCCGGGGGGATGCCGGGGCGGTCGTCTCCGGTGTTCCGGTCTCGTCGGCACCCGGCACCCGGCACCCGGCACCCGGCACCCGGGCGCGCCGGCGGATCGGATGCCCGTCTGCATGCGGAGGGCCGACAAGGCTTGAACCGTCGCTCGGCCGCGTGGGGATCAGGGACGCGGGGGAGAGCTCGCGGGAGGACGGGGTCGGACCGCGACCGGGCCGTCGAAGGCGGCCGGAGCCGCGGCTGCTCCCAGGCGCCTTGGGCCCGCGGCCCGACTCGCCCACCGGCCGGGACACGCGGCTCGGCTCGCGACGACCCACGGCCGGACCTGGGACCGAACGCCGGTCTACAGACCGTCACCAGGGTGTCGAGCCGGAGGGACGGGCGGCCGAACGGCGGTCCGGCCACGGATCGACGGCGGTACGCACCGGAGCGCCGTCCGCACCGAGAGGACTCCGAAGGGCGTCTCCGTGCAGCTCGGCGAAGCGAGGGGCGGATCCGACCGGCCCGAACGACGGCAGCTCGTCGGCGGTCCCAGGAGGGAAGGCAGGGCCTGGGCCGCAGCGCCGCACGTCACGTCGTGCTCGAGACGGACGCCAGCCGTCCGCGGGGCAAGGCGCACGACGGCGCATCGCTCGGCGACTGCGGGAGATCCGCGGCTCGGGGTCGCGCGGACCAGCCGGACCTGGAGAAGTCGCCTGCGAGCCCGTTTCGCGCACTACAGGGCCCGACCGGCCCGCTGGAGAAAAGATCGAGAAAGATCTTTCGGCCCCGAAAGTGGCTTGGAACCTGGGCTTGTACGCCGTCGGCCGGCGCCGGGGGCCGGTTTTGGCCGCGTTTCGGGGCCGACCCGGCCGACATCGCTCAGGGCCCGTATGTATATTCATCGAGCCGCTGGTCACCGCGGCGCAGCGCCAAGCCGGAGCCCTCAACGAGAGCTTCACAAGCAGAAGCGACTGTGCTAGAGTGATTAGCCCGCGCCTGACACCGGTCAGGCGTGCGCCTCCAGAGTTTGAACACCTGGTCCTAAGGGCGCGTCGGTCTTTGAAAACGCAACAGCATGCGTGCGATTCTCGTAAGAGGATTGTACGTCCAGGTTCGATTATTCGAATCTGTCTTTTTGGCAGGTTCGGTTTTTGAATAGTACGTCTGACCTTTCGGGGTTGGACATTTTTCCGTCATGTTAGTGGTGCCGTAGTGTACTGGTGCC